>NZ_JBHUMD010000007.1:0-603078 GCF_042684765.1 Flavobacterium suzhouense
AGTATAATTCATAAAGTATATAAATGAAAAAAGCCACGCATTGCGTGGCTTTTGAAAGCTCCCCCTCTTGGGCTCGAACCAAGGACCCTCTGATTAACAGTCAGATGCTCTAACCAACTGAGCTAAGGAGGAAACTGTATATTGTTTCGTAATTTTGGTTAAACCCTTTCGGATTTTAATTACTTGATGTTTTAAAGACCGTTGTGCTTACTGGCGTATTGCCTTTATTGCGGTGCAAATATATAACCATTTTTAGTTTCTGCAAACAAAAACAGAAAAATTTTAAAAGAATTTTTTCGCGATAATATCATAAATATCTTTACCGAAAGTTAATACCATGAGACTTAGTAAAATAACCATACCTACTGTTTGCACTACACTTGCCGCTTTATCGCTTAATTTTTTTCCGGTAACCATTTCGGCAATGGTAAACAGGGCATGACCACCGTCAAGACCCGGGATCGGAAGCACGTTCATGAACGCCAGTCCGATTGAAAAAAGCGCGGTAAACTTCCAGAAAAACTCCCAATTCCATGTAGTCGGCATATTGCTCGCAATACCCACAACACTTTTTACGTGCTTATAAGCACCTGTTGAAGGACGAAGGATAAGCTTAAATTGTTTTACATTATAAACAAGCAGGAAGTATGATTCTTCCATAGCCTTAGGTATCGCTGTAAAGAAATTGTAATGCTCCGTAACGGTATATTCCGGATTACCTACAATATTATGGAACACTCCTATGGTTCCTTCTTCTTTGTCAACTTTTGTTTTTATCTGTAACGGAGCCCCGTTTCTTTTTATATCAAGGGTAATAGATCCGCCTTTGTTTTTAAACGCCTGCTCTGATACCTGTGCCCTGTACATAAGCGGCTTTCCGTTTACGCCAACGATAGTATCGCCAATCATAAGCCCCGCATCTGCAGCAAAGGATTGTTTCGGGAAAGAATCTACCACGGTAGCATTAACCATCGGATTCATAAAATCCCTTCCTTCTTTATCAAGTATCTCTTTTTTGTTTTCGTCGGTAAGCTTAAGGTCCATAACCTTTCCGTCACGCTGAATTTTGATGTCATCGCCCAGAAGCACGTCTAATATCATCCTGTCAAAACGCTCCTGGTATTTACCGTCTACGCTAACGATCTTGTCGCCGTTTTTAAAACCAACATTAAGTCCCGTTTCACCAAAGGCAAGTCCGTCGCGCTGTACCATTTCGGTAGACACATATTTTTTTCCGTATGTAGAGTAAACAACGGTATAGATAAACCACGCCAAAAGGATATTTACTATAATACCACCCATCATTATGATAAGGCGCTGCCATGCCGGCTTAGAACGGAATTCCCACGGTTTTGGCTCGCTTTTCATTTGCTCGGTATCCATGCTCTCGTCTATCATACCTGAAAGCTTTACATAACCACCAATAGGCAGCCATCCGATACCCCATTCTGTTTCACCAATTTTTTTCTTGAAAAGCGCAAAGCCCGCATCCATAAAAAGGTAAAATTTCTCTACCCTTACCTTAAACATTTTTGCGGTGATGTAATGCCCAAATTCATGCAGTATTACAAGTATTGACAACATGAGAACCAACTGGGCAATCTGTACAAGTGTATCCATTCTAAAGTTTTAATTTCCTTTTATAAACGCACAAAAATAGCATTTTCTATCTACCGTGCGCTATTTTAATCAAGAGGTTTGTGTTTAAATATCTGTTAATAATCAAAAGTTATGCCCGCTGTTTCAATACGGAAAGGTAAATTTAACCTTACTTTTGTTTAGTAATACGATTTATACCATGAAAAAGATAAAAACAGCATTGCTTTCTTACGGGATGTCAGGACAGGTGTTTCATGCGCCATTTCTGGAATTGCACGACGGATTTGAACTTACCGGCTCGTGGGAGCGCAGTAAGAAACTTATACAAACCGATTATCCTAACGTAAAAAGCTATGCTTCCTTAGAAGAATTATTAGCAGATGATATAGAACTGGTAGTGGTAAACACACCGGTAGAAACCCATTATGAATATGCCAAAAAGGCACTTTTAGCCGGAAAACACGCTTTAGTAGAGAAAGCCTTTACCACAACAGCTGCCGAAGCCGAAGAACTTAATGCCATTGCTAAAGAAAAAGGACTGAAGCTTACGGTGTACCAAAACCGCCGTTGGGACAGCGACTTTATGACCGTAAAACAGGTGGTTGACCAAAACTTATTAGGTGACATTGTAGAAGCCGAATTTCATTTTGACAGATACAATCCGCTACTGAGCCCAAAAATACATAAGGAAACCGCTAATGCAGGTGCAGGTGTGCTGAAAGATTTAGGGCCGCATATCATAGATCAGGCATTGTACCTTTTCGGTTATCCCGAGGCAGTTCATGGTGATGTGAGGATTACCCGTGAAAATTCGCTGGTAGATGACTGGTTTGATATTTCCTTGTACTATCCGGACAAAAGAGTGAGGCTTAAAGCAGGCTTTTTTGTGCGTGAAGCCATTCCTGCCTACATAGTTCATGGTAAAAAAGGGACATTTTTAAAACAGCGCGGCGACATTCAGGAAGATGTGCTAAAAACCGGAGCAAAACCTAACCGCACCGACTGGGGTACTGAAGCTGCCGAAAAAGAAGGTTTGCTGCATACCGAAATAAACGGAGAGGTAGTTCGCAAAAATATCCCAACATTACAAGGTAATTACTATGCATTGTTTGATGGCGTATATGAGGCTATTGCCGAAAATAAAACGGAACCCGTTACTGCCGAAGATGGTATTAAAACCATGAAAGTTATTGATGCTGCCTATGCCAGCAGTGAGCAGAAAAAAATCATTCAACTATAAATAGCTATGGAAAAAAGACAACTTGGAAACACAGAACTTTATGTATATCCCGTAACATTTGGAGGGAATGTTTTTGGGTGGACAATTGATGAAAAGAAATCTTTTGAGATACTCGATGCCTTTATCGGTGCAGGATTTAACTTTATTGATACTGCTGATGTTTATTCACGTTGGGCTGCGGGTAATGAGGGAGGTGAGTCGGAAACGATCATTGGTAACTGGATGAAAAAACAAGGTAATCGTGAGAAACTTATTATTGCAACCAAAGTAGGAAGTGATATGGGCAGCGGCAAAAGAGATCTTTCAAAAAAATATATTCTCAAAGCGGTTGAGGATTCCCTTAAACGATTACAAACCGATTACATCGACCTTTACCAAACACACTGGGACGACGAAACCACACCCATAGAGGAAACACTTGAAGCTTATGCCCAACTGATAAAAGAAGGTAAAGTGCGCCACATTGGTGCTTCTAATCTTACTCCCGAAAGACTTAAACAGTCGCTGGATATTGCTGTTACCAATAATCTTCCGGCTTATCAAACCTTTCAGCCTCACTATAACCTGTACGAGCGCGAAGTCTTCGAAAATGGTTTAGAGCCCTTATGTCTTGGCAACAACCTTGGAGTGCTTAACTATTATTCGCTTGCAAGCGGATTCCTTACCGGGAAATACCGTTCTGAAGCCGACCTGAACAAAAGCCAGCGCGGCGGAGGTGTAGCCAAATACCTTGACGAACGCGGTTTTAAAATACTTGCTGCCCTGGATGAAGTGGCTGCTGAACTGAACAGTACTCCGGCTACGGTGGCTTTGGCATGGCTTATCAACCGCCCGTCAGTTACAGCGCCAATAGTAAGCGCTACAAGTACCACACAGTTAGACAGTATCATTAAAGCCCCGGATTTGGCAATCACTGCAGACCAGTTGCATTTCCTTACGTCTGAAAGTGCATGGTAATTAATACTATAGCTAAAATGAAAGTATTCACAAACAGGGCATTGCCGGAAAAGGTTTTTCAGAAACTGCAGGATGATGGCATTATAGTAACCGAATGGCTTGGTCAAAGGGAACTGACGCCGGATGAGTTTATAACCTACGCTCAGGAAGCCGACGGCATAATGCTTATGGCCGGCATGAAAATAACTGCCGACATATTACAGCAATGTAAAAACCTCAAAGTGGTATCGCTGCACTCTGTAGGGTATGACAATATAGATATTGACGCTGCTACAAAATTGGGTATTGCCATAGGGCATACGCCCGATGTTCTTAGCAAAGCCACTGCCGATGCCGCTTTTTTGCTAATGCTTGCCACATCGCGCAAAGCGTTCTTTCATCATAAAAGAGCACTTAAAGGCGAATGGAAATCGTATGGAGATACAAACGAGCTTTTAGGGATAGATATTGAAGGAAAAACACTTGGCGTCTTTGGCTTGGGCAGTATCGGTTATGAGATGGCTAAACGAAGCAAAAATGCTTTCGGGATGGATATCCTTTATCATAATCGAAGCACTAACGAAAAAGCAGAGAAGGAACTTGGTGCTAAAAAGGTTTCTTTTGATGAACTGTTAAGTCAAAGTGATATTATTTCCGTTCACGCTAACCTTACGCCCGAAACCAAAGAAGTTTTCAATGCATCGGCCTTTGCCAAAATGAAACCTAATGCCATTTTTGTAAATGTTGCCCGTGGCGGAATCCATAACGAAACCGACCTAAAAGCTGCGCTCGATAACAAAACCATTTGGGGTGCCGGACTGGACGTTACCAATCCTGAACCTATGCCTATAGACAACCCTCTGCTCAATATGCCCAATGTTTCGGTATTGCCGCATATCGGATCGGCTGTGAAAGAAACCCGCGATGCCATGATGGAGCTGGTGGTTGCTAACTTGCTTGCCGGACTGAAAGGAGAGCAACTGCCAAAATGCGTTAACCCGGAAGCATACAAACAACAGTAATTACCATCATGACCACAGAAGAACAAATATCAGCTTACATTGCCTCCCTGCCCGAAATGCAACAAAACGAGATACAGGAATTGCATCGGTTTATGCTCAGCATATTACCCGATGCCAAACTATGGTTTCTGGATGGCACGAACGACGATGGTAAAGTTGTTACGAACCCAAATATAGGCTATGGGGAATATACTATAAATTATAAAGACGGTACAAGCAGGCCATTTTACCAGGTAGGCATCAGTGCGAAAACTACCGGGATTTCCGTTTACATTATGGGTATACCCGATAAAAAGCACCTCCCGGATAGCTATGGAGAAAAGTTAGGAAAAGCAAAAGTAACGGGCTATTGCATTAACTTTAAAAAGCTAAAGGACATTAATTTTGATATTCTAGAAACTGCGGTGAAAGATGGCGTTGCGATTTCGGGAGGAGGAAACTGATAGCTTGATTAGGCACGAGAGTGACGCTAGCGCCAGAGGGGGGTCAGATTGGTTAAATATCAATATATTCGAAATCTTTTAGTTTTTTAAGTTCCTGTTCAATTTTTAAATTCCACATTAATTGTTTTTTCTCGTTAAAATAGACCTCATGGTCATATAATTCGTTAAAGGCATTACATTTTTCAATATATAGGTTATATACTTTTTGGTACTCATTAATGTCAGATATATTTTTTCGATTGAGTTCATTAAAAGCCTTCCTGATTTTTCGCGTAAAAAGTTCGTAAATATCAAAATGTAATTGTTCATGATTTAATGTTTCAATATCGTCGACTTTAGTCCATGATAGGCTTTTTATGAAATAACAGTGTAAAGTTATCTTTGGAATATTTTTGTATATCTCAGTTCTAACAATTTCTATGGAACCTTGCGTCTGTGCTACATGAGTATCTAAAGTGTCATTTGCCATGCCTTTAAAATCATCCCATTTTAATCTTTTTGTCGAACTCCAAAGGATTTTGTCATCTTCACTATTCTTATTTATACGTAAAGGAATTGAGAGCATTGATATAGCTAATAGATTAAATAGTATAAATTTCATTTCTGGAATGCTAATAAATGTTTCGAAAATCTACTTTATAGCAAATATAAAGTAAAACGTATCTTCCCCTTTTGCTGGCATAAGCGTCTCCTCGTGCTTTTAGTCACAAAACAAATCTAAACAAATTTATTCTCCTCTTAACCAATTATCAGTCAGGCTGTGTAATTTTGCAGCATGAACGTAGAAGTTAAAAACAGTACCCCACAACCTGATAGCCCAATTGCCTACCGCAAGGGGTATAAGGATGTAAAGGCGTCGTACCTTAACAGGATACGCTGGGCGGTTACACTGTTTTACTTTTCTATGGGGCTTAATTTTGCTACCTGGGCGAGCCGCATCCCGGATATAAAGAGAGCCTTAAATCTTAGCGAAGGCGATCTGGGTACCATATTGTTCTGCATCCCTGTGGGGCAAATGTGCATGATGGCCTTCTCCGGCAGGATTGCTGTTAAATATGGCAGTCACCGCACTGCAGTTTTCGGACTTAGCTTTTACATTGCGGCACTTATGCTGCTTGGCCTTTCACAGGATCAGTGGCAATTGTCACTTGCTTTATTCTTCTTCGGTATATCCAGTAACCTTACCAATATCTCTGTTAATACACAGGGAATACTTACTGAAGGTGTTTTCCGCCGTCCTGTAATGTCGTCTTTTCACGGAGCATGGAGCACTGCCGGATTTACCGGAGCTCTGATTGGCATCCTGATGAAAGGCTTTAAGGTGGAACCTTACCTGCATTTCATCATTGTAGGGGTAATGCTTTGGGGAGTGATCTTCTTTAATTACAAATACCTTATAAAAGCCAAACGCATGGCAGCGCCCAAAGAGAAAAAGAAACGTTTCAGTAAGCCTGATACGGTTTTGTTATGGCTTGGGGCTATGTCTTTTTGTTGTATGCTCAGCGAGGGTATTATGTTCGACTGGAGCGGGGTATATTTTACCGATGTCATTAAAGTCGACGGGCCTCTTGGCGTATTGGGTTATGCCTCATTCATGGCCATGATGGCAACGGGCCGTTTTATGGGCGATATTGTAGTGCGTAAAATTGGCCGTAAAAAAATGCTTATCATCAGCGGCTGCTTTATATCCATAGGTTTGTATACTGCCGTACTGCTGCCTTATATTGTTCCGGCAACGTTGGCCTTTATGATGGTTGGCCTTGGGGTGAGTACCGTAGTGCCAAGTGTATACAGCATTGCAGGCCGCAGGCCGGGTATGGAACCGAGTATTGCCCTGCAAACCGTGTCGAGTGTCAGCTTCCTTGGGTTTATGCTGGGGCCTCCGGTAATAGGTCACGTGGCACATGCCACCAGCCTGCGTATATCTTTTGCCATCATTGGAGCATTCGGGTTTCTAATTGCTTTTTTGGTCTATAAAGTAAAGGCTATTACTGCCGAGGGCTAATCCTAAAGTTTCCTTAAAACCCTGTTTTTCCTAATTCTTTCCTATTTGTGCCAATAGTTTTGACAGCAAAGGATTGAATTATGAAGAACGCCATTGCCATTATACTACTGATTTTTGTTTTCTTTTCTGCGAATGCACAACAAGCTAAAGATAGTGCTGTTCCGCCCCCCACGAAACCACTAAAACTGCACCACGCCGAACCTTTGTATATTGACCTTATCCGTGATTTGGGTGCGCGAAAGGGAGAAAAAGAGATAAATGTGGGTTTTGGGATGGCCGATGAGAAGAATTATACTTCTTACACCGGTTTTGCCGAATATGAGTTTGCTGTTGCCGACAGGCTTGGATTGGAAGTTGAGGTTCCGTTTGAGATATGCCAGGGTCAGCAACGCGATGACAGCGGTAGTTTTGATATGCCCGAAAACCGGTTGGAAGGACTGAAGGTTGCAACCCAATATACATTTTGGGTTTCAGAAAAATACCAAACATCAATGGCGGTAGGCTACATCCAGGAATTTGAGCTTTCCTGCTTTTCTGACCTGAGCCATAAAGGCAAATTGTTTGAAGGCACATTGTACAATCCCATTTTTATTGCTGCCAAAAGACTGACACCTCATATTCATACGCTCTTATATACGGGTCCGCTTATCGAACAGAAATTTGAAACTAATGAATGGAATACTTCTGCCGAAGTAAATGTTAACCTGCACTATGTTTTTACCAATGGTAACTTTGTAGGATTAGAAACCAATATGGAATTTTCAGAAGAAAAACCATCTATAGTATTCAGGCCACAGGCTAAGGTGCAGTTCTCTGACAGGGTTAGTCTTGGACTTGCTGTTGGAGTCCCTGCAACTGAGCGAAGCAACCACGGGCTTAGCGCTATGACAAGACTGATATGGGTGCCTTAATTCTTTAAAAATTTCAGTTCGGTAGTACCGGTGTTAGTATGCAATGTCATAAAATAAACACCGGTAGCAAAACCTGAAACATCCCAGGATGAAGCACCGTTGGTTTCCAGTACTCTTTGTCCTAAAGTGTTGTAGATAATAGCCTCTTTTGCGATAACGCCATCAGCTAAAGCTGCTGTAAGCAGTGTGTTTGCAGGGCTGGGATACAGGTAAGGCGTAAAGTAATCACCTGTTACTGTAATCGTACTATTCCTGCTGATGATATCACTTTTTGGGTCAAAAATTGCCTGGGTAGCTGTGAAAGGAACATCAATAATAAAATCCTGATTGTTGGCAGTGTTTTCGAGTACATAATCCTGAACTTCTCCTTCCGGTCCTAAAAGTCTTATAGGGACTCCCATCTCAAAAAAGGAAACGGACTCATGTGACTGTTGTTGGCTGATAGTAACCTGGGCTTTTCCACTTTCAATATTGTCAACGGTTATAGTATAAACAGGATAGCCCTGATTGTATATCCAGTCGTTAAAGAACTCGGTCAGGTCAAGTCCTGAAGCGGCTTCAAGATGTGCCTGCAACTGGGGTGTTTTGGCGTAGGCATAAGCCAGATCGGTATCGGCTAAATAGGCTTTTAAGGCCTGAAAGAAAACAGGGTCACTCAGTTTTACACGTAGCATATTCAGTACCATTGCCCCTTTGTTATAAGTAAGTCTGCTACTAAAGATTCTGTTAGAATCTATTGTATCATTATCGGTAAGGTAAACATTTCCATCCGGAAGAGAAGTAATATTGGCAACGTTGCTTAGCTTCCAGTTTCTAAAGGCTTCATTGCCATCAAGATGTTCTATCACCATACCCGAAAGGTAGGTGGCAAATCCTTCGTTAAGCCAGATGTCTTTCCATGAGCCGCAGGTAATCTTGTCGCCAAACCACTGGTGTGCCAGTTCGTGGGCAATAAGGTTGCGCCCAAAGCTTCCCATAAAGGATACTGTGGTGTGTTCCATACCTCCGCCAAAACCGCACTGGGCATGGCCGTACTTTTCATTGTGAAAAGGATAGGTTTCAAATGTCTGCTCGTAAAAATCCATTATTGGTATTGTAACAGCAAGGTTTTGTTCGTTTTGCGTCTGAGATTCGGGGTAGAGATAATTTACGATAGGGAAATTGTTAGGTGCAGTTCCAGCCTGCTGGGTAAAAATACCGTAATTGCTTATGGCTATCGCTACAAGATAGGCCGGAATAGGGTATTGATGCCTGAAATGGGTAGTCTTGGTGATAGTGCCATTTCCGGCTTCGGGAATTTCCACGCCATTAGACACGGCAACATATTCTGCGGGGGCTGTTATATATACATCAAGGCTGTCTATTTTGTCAATAAGATCCTGTTTGCAGGGCCACCAGTCTTTGGCACCATAGGGTTCGGATAATGTCCATAGTACAGGCGCTCCGGAATGTGTTCCTATTACAAATGCTTCGTTTTCGGTAGGAGGTGCTCCCGAATAGGTTATTTCAACCCTTGCCTGATTGCCTGCAGCCAGCGTTGCAGGGAGTGTTATAACCAGTTCGTCATTTTCATTTTGGGCAAAAGCCAGATTGTTGCCATTTTGCTGAACCTGAGAAACAACAAGTTCAAAAGCCAGGTCGAATACTACTTCGGTCATGTCTTCTTTAGCTATGAAATCGGTAGTTACGGTGCCGCTGATGAAATGCACGGTTGGGTCGGCAGCCAGATCGAGCTTATGATATACCACATCATAATTTCCGGTATGGGCATTGGCTGAAAATGTCATCAGGTTGTGCCCCGATTTCCTTTCGGCTTCAGCAATGTCCTCTGTACTTTGCGCAAATACGGAAGCAAAGCCTAAAAGACTGAGAAGTATGGGGGTAAAAATTCGGCTCATAGCAAAGTTTTTTTCAAATGTAATGAGAAAACTGTTTTTAGGTATGGCTTAATGGTTGAAATATGCAGGATTTAAGCCAAAATTTGAAATAAAAATTCCTATTTTCGCCTCAATTAAAAAGTTTAATGGGTTGGTTAAAACAATTCATTAAATTTGCTCCACTTTATTAAAAAACAGTATCATGTTACAGACAGTATTTATTAGGGAAAACAGAGAAAAAGTGATACAGGCGCTTGGCAAAAGAAATTTTGATGCCACAGCACTTGTTGACGAAGTGATTGCACTTGACGAGAAAAGAAGGCACACTCAGGTGGAACTTGACACCATTTTATCTGAATCCAACAAACTGTCCAAAGACATTGGCGAACTGATGAAAGCAGGTGAAAAGGCTAAAGCTACCCTGCTTAAAGAAAAGACTACACAATACAAAGATAAGAGTAAAGAACTAAGCGAAACGCTTGCTACAGTGAGTGAAGAGCTTACTCAGGCACTTTACAAACTGCCAAACACTCCTGCCGATATCGTTCCGGAAGGAAAAACCCCTGAAGAAAATCTTGAGGTATACCGTCAGGGTGATATCCCAACATTGTTTGAAGGTGCTTTGCCACACTGGGAACTGGCAAAAAAATATGACATCATCGACTTTGAGTTGGGTGTAAAAATTACAGGAGCAGGTTTCCCGGTTTACAAAGGAAAAGGAGCAAGATTGCAGCGTGCGCTTATTACGTATTTCTTAGACAAGAATACCGATGCAGGTTATAAAGAATACCAGGTGCCACACCTTGTAAATGAGGCTTCAGGTTATGGGACAGGACAGCTTCCTGATAAAGAAGGACAGATGTACCACGTAGGTCTAGATGACCTTTACCTTATCCCAACAGCTGAGGTGCCGGTAACCAACCTTTTCCGTGATGTTATCATCGAGGAAAAAGACCTTCCTGTATTATGTACAGGTTACACACCATGTTTCCGTAGGGAAGCAGGTTCGTATGGTGCGCACGTACGCGGACTGAACCGCCTGCACCAGTTTGACAAAGTAGAGATTGTTCGCGTTGAAAAACCGGAGAACTCTTATGCTGCCCTTGACGGGATGGTAGATCACGTAAAAACAATACTTGACGAGCTTGGATTGCCATACAGGGTACTTCGCCTTTGTGGTGGTGATATGGGCTTTGCTTCGGCGCTTACATATGACTTTGAGGTGTTCTCTACAGCTCAGGACCGTTGGTTAGAGATCAGTTCGGTGTCTAACTTCGAAACGTTCCAGTCGAACAGACTTAAGCTTCGTTTCCGTGACAAAGAGGGTAAAAATCAACTGGCACACACGCTTAACGGAAGCTCACTGGCATTGCCAAGAGTACTTGCAGGAATCCTTGAAAACTACCAGACGCCTGAAGGTATCGTAATACCGGAAGTGTTAAGAAAGTATACAGGATTTGATATTATTGATTAGTTACTTTTAGTTACTGAGTCGCAAAGTGACAAAGTTTTGCGGACTCAAGTAATAAATTAATATATTTGTTTATACCGAATGCGGGTAATGCTAAAAAGGTGTTATCCGCGTTTTGTATTTAAAAGGTTTCCATAAATGAAAAAGCTATTTAGCATACTGTTATTGTTGGGCTCTTCTCTGCTTTTTTCCCAGGAGGAGGTACAAATAACCGATTATGGTAAAGATATGCTTGCTTTTGTACCGGATGGATGGAAGATTATTACCAGTAAAACAGGTGACCTTAATAAGGATAAGGCTGACGATATTGCAATAGTTATCGAGGATACCAATAAAGAGAATTTTATAGAGAATGAATTTCTGGGCGCGCCTATATTAAATATTAATCCAAGGTATTTGCTGATTCTTTTTAAAGAAGAAAAAGGATACCAACTTGCAGGGCTTAACAGGAACTTTATCCCTTCGCAAAATGATGCTGAATCGTCCTGTCTTGAAGACCCGTTTATGAAATCGGGTGGGATGGAAATAAAAAACGGAGTGCTTTCAGTCAGCTTTCATTACTGGTTAAGTTGCGGTAGTTATGGAGTTACAAACGAATGTTTTAAGCTGCGATGGCAGGATGGTGAGTTTGTGCTTATAGGATATGATCATTCTGAATTCAGCAGGAGTTCAGGAGAGGAGAGCCTGACCAGCATTAACTTCCTGACCAAGAAAAAATCGGAGACAAACTGGGGAAATATGTTTGCTGACGGGGAAAACAACCCCAAAACAGTTTGGAAAAAGATTAAAATCGATAAATTTATCACGCTGCAGGATCTTGACAAATCCGGGCAGATTGATTTCTTTAATTTATGAAAAAAATAGTTGCCATAATAGCCTTGTTCTGTTCGGTTGCGGTATTTGCGCAAAACGAGCAGCTGGCTTTTAATTACTTTGAAAAAGGAGAATTTGAAAAAGCGCTTGCTACCTATCAGGACCTTGAAAAGAAACAGCCGGGGAATACGTTTTTCATTCAGAAGATCGTAGCCTGCCAGCAGCAGCTTCAAAAATATCAGGAGGCCGAAAAGTATCTTAAGGAAAAGATTGAGCGTACCAATCAGCCACAGCTATATGTAGAGTTGGGTTATAACTACCAGCTACAAAAGGATATGGGCAAGGCAGAGAAGAATTATAATCTTGCCATTAAAGCTGTAGCCGATAATCCATCGTATGCCTATTCTGTAGCCAATGCCTTCGAACAAAAGGTATTACTGGAATATGCTATAAAAGCCTATGATACGGCGACTTCCATAAACAAGAGCATGAATTTTGATTACCAGCTGGCACTTATACAGGGTCAGCTAGGTAATACCGAGCAGATGATCGATAAATTGCTTTCGTATGCCTATAACAATCAGCAGAGCCTGGTAGTGGTGCAAAACCAGTTGTCGCGTTTTATGAACGAAGAGGGCAGCGATACTTTTAATGCATCGCTCCGCAAAGCTTTATTGTTGAACACCCAAAAGACACAGGATATTTTTTGGAACCAGTTTTTGAGCTGGTATTTTGTGCAGCAAAAAGAATATGGCAAAGCCTTTATTCAGGAAAAAGCCATCTTTAAACGTAATCCGGATATGTTTCTGAATATTGTAAATCTTGGGCGTCTTGCCAAAGATGAGCACGAAGATGCAGCTGCCCGCGAGATACTGGCATTTGTTATGGAAAACACAGACGAGCCATCGATAAAGATGAGTGCCGAATTTGATTTGCTGGAAATGGATATTGCCATTGCACAACCTAAGGATTATCCATCGATCAAACAGCGCATCGATTCTCTTTTGGTGCAATATGGAACTACGCCTTATTCGCTTAAGCTGCAATTGCAAAAAGCCGATTTTGAGGGTTTTTACCTGAAGGATACCAAAGCGGCTACACAGACGCTGAATACAGCATTAGGCCTTCAGTTAAACCGTTACCAGACCGCTGAGGTAAAAATGAAGTTGTCGGATATTCTTTTGCTTGATGAAAAATTCAATCAGGCGATCATTTATTATGCCCAGATAGAAGAAGATCTTAAAAATGATGCTGTTGGTCACGAAGCAAGTTTTAAGGTAGCACGTACAAGTTATTTTAAAGGCGATTTTGAATGGGCGCAAAAACAGCTTACGGTACTTAAGTCGTCATCGTCACAGCTTATTGCCAATGACGCGCTGGAGCTGTTCCTGCTAATCCTTGATAATACTGTTGAAGACAGTACACAGACTGCACTTAAGAAATTTGCTAAAGCCGACTTTAAGCTATACCAAAACAAAAAAGATGAGGCACTTGCCGTATTTAAAGATCTTATTGAAAAGGATAATACAGAGAGTATAAAAGATGTAACCCACATCCGCCTTGGCGAAATATACGAAAGCAAAGGACAGTATGACCTTGCATTGCAAAACTACCAGCAGGTGATCGATAAATACAAAGAAGGTATTTATGTGGATGAGGCGCTGTTCTTCTCGGCCGAGATCTACAATAAAAAACTAAACGATCCTGAAAAAGCAAAGCCGCTGTATGAGAAGATCATCTTTGAACATCAGGACAGTATCTACTTTGTAGAGGCCCGAAAACAATTCAGGCAGCTTAGAGGCGACACGAATAGTTAATTAATCGTACCTTTGCAACAGGTTATTTGTTCAAATAACCAAATCACCGAATAACCGCATCACGATGATTATATACAACGTAACTATAAATATAGACGACAGCGTTCACGACAAATGGTTGTTGTGGATGACTGAAAGGCATATTCCTGAAGTATTGGCAACAGGTAAATTTGTAAAAGCGACTTTTGTAAGAGTACTTATTGTTGAGGAAATGGGCGGAAGCACTTATTCAACACAATACTTTGCGGAGGATGCCAAAAAACTGGAATCTTACCTGACTGAGGATGCTCCAAAGTTAAGACAGGAAGGGATTTCTCTTTTTGGCGACAAGATGCTTGCTTTTAGGACAGAGCTTGAAGTGCTGAAAGAATTTACGGTTTAGAACAGAATTAAGCTGCCGCAAAGGCTATAATGATATGGATAAAGTAAAAGCCAAAAAACATCTTGGGCAGCATTTCCTTAAAGATGAGAGCATAGCAAAGGATATAGCCGATACGCTAACCCTTAACGGTTACAAAAAAGTACTTGAAATAGGCCCCGGTATGGGGGTGCTTACCAAATACCTTTTGGATAAGGACATAGAAACCTATGTGATTGAGATCGATACCGAATCGGTAGAATATCTTAATGCGCATTACCCAAAACTGCACGGGCATATTATCTCTGAAGATTTCCTGAGATACAATATCACTAAAGATTTTGGCAATGAGCCTTTGGCTATCATTGGTAATTTCCCGTATAATATTTCATCGCAAATCGTTTTTCGTGCACTGGAACTTCGTGAGAGGATTCCTGAATTCTCAGGTATGTTCCAAAAGGAAGTGGCAGAACGCATTTGCGAAAAGAAAGGCAGCAAAACTTACGGTATCCTGTCGGTACTGGTGCAGGCATTTTATGATGCCGAATACCTGTTTACCGTATCAGAGCATGTATTTAATCCACCACCAAAAGTTAAGTCGGGAGTGTTGAGGTTAATCCGTAAGGAAAACTTCCATCTGCCTGTAGATGAGAAGCTATTCTTCTCTGTTGTAAAAGCCGCTTTTAACCAACGCAGAAAAACACTTAGAAACAGTCTAAAAACATATATCTTAACCGAAAGTTTAAAGGAAGATAGTATCTTTGACCTCCGTCCGGAACAGCTTTCGGTGGAGCAATTCATAGAACTTACCCAAAAAATAGCGGCGAATGGAGTTTAAAATCAGCAAGGATTTTATTGCTCAGATAGAGCAGTATATAAGTGAAAACCGTGAAGAGCAATTAGTTGCATTACTCGAGGATATTCACTTTGCTGATATAGCCGAAATTATGGGCGAGCTGGACAGCAGTGAAGCCAGCTACCTTTTCCATATCCTTGACAGTGAAAAAACAGCAGAGATACTGCTTGAGCTGGATGAGGAAGTCCGTGAAAAAATATTAAAAGACCTTTCGCCTAAGGAAATTGCCGAAGAGCTTGATGAGCTTAGTACGGATGATGCTGCCGACATTATCGCCGAACTTCCGGAGGATAAGAAAGGCGAAGTAATCCAGGAACTTGTTGATGCCGAGCACGCCAAAGATATTGTGGAACTTCTTCGTTATGACGAAGATACCGCAGGGGGTCTTATGGGTAAAGAGCTTGTAAAGGTAAACGAGAACTGGAACGTGCTTACCTGCGTACGTGAAATGCGTGTTCAGGCAGAGAACGTTCAGCGTGTGCACTCCATTTATGTGGTAGACGATGAAGGCAGGCTGAAAGGCAGGCTTTCGCTAAAAGACCTTTTGGTTACCTCTACCAAGACACCTATCAGTGAGGTGTACATCCCTAAAGTTGATTATGTAAAAGTTACTACCCCCGATGTTGAGGTAGCCCGTATCATGCAGAAGTATGACCTTGAGGCCATACCGGTTGTTGATGAACTGGGCCGACTTGTAGGGCGTATTACCATTGACGACATCGTAGACGTTATTAAGGAAGAGGCCGATAAGGATTACCAGTTAGCGGCGGGTATCTCTCAGGACGTTGAGGCGGATGATAGCATCCTTGAACTTACAAGAGCGCGTTTGCCTTGGCTGATACTGGCATTGCTTGGTGGTTTTGTAACCGTAAAAGTGATGGGTATTTTTGAACCTGCAATGAAAAACCATGGAGAGTTATTTTTCTTTACCCCGCTTATTGCTGCAATGGCAGGCAATGTGGGCGTACAGTCATCTGCGATCATTGTGCAGGGTCTTGCCAACAACAGCATTAGCGGATCACTTTTTAGCCGACTTGTAAAAGAGGTATTGCTTACGCTTTTAAACGGATCCATCCTGGCATTGATACTTATCTTAGGGAGCCATTTCCTGCTTGATGTAAGCTATGAGGTTGGTCTTACCGTTAGTGTATCATTGGTTTCTGTAATCGTTATTGCGTCACTTATAGGAACCTTTGTGCCTATTTTGCTTAATAAAGTAGGTGTCGATCCTGCTTTGGCTACAGGGCCATTCATTACTACAAGTAATGATATTTGCGGTATCCTTATTTACTTTTCTATTGCTAAAGCGATACTTGGGTTTTAAATATTATCTCGCCTTTTTAACAACGTCCTTTTTATCCTTTATTGCGGGATACCAAAAACCAATGGATATTTCATAAATATTGCCATTACGAATGGCATAGCGTACCACGCCCTCCTCGTTATTGAGTTTTATCTCATAGGTGTAATAGTTATTGATGGCTACCAGTGGCGCATCCCAATGTTTCAGTAGGGTAGAATTGTCATATTTATTGCAGAGTACCTCTTCGCTATCCCCAATCTTTACACCATCAATAACAATGACCGTAGTGGGACTGTAATATTGTTTTTTTGTTGTGTTGAAGATGTTGATCTTATTTAGCTTTTGCTCCTTACCTTCAAAATAAAATTCCATATCACCTATGCGATAGATTTTTTCCACCTTCATGAATTTTCCATTAAAATAAGTACTGTCGGTAGATACCATGTTGAAATAAGAAATGTTCTTTTCGAATTCCCGACGTGTTAGTCCGTACATGTTTTTCTTCATGTAAGTAATGTCTTTGGCAGAAATAATATCCATTTTCCAGGCTTCAATCTCGGTAGCAAAATCCCTTTTAAAGAAATCATCCACATCTTTTGTAAAAGCCAAACGAATATTATTTTCGGGAGCCACATATTGTAGTTTCTCGTCAGGGAAAAATATTCCTTTTTGATTCACAGTGGTAAATATCGTGTCCTTAAAACTGTTTACTTCCACAATGAACATACCGGTTACCAAAGGTTTTTCACCTGGGTCGGGTTCCTGTCCGCAGTTGCAGGTTTCGGTAGGCCATGTTTTAGCATCTGCTTTTAGTTTAAGCAAATTGTAGACCAAGGTGTCGTTATACGATTCCATCGCCTGAATGTAGTGTCCGGTGCGTTTTAGTTTCTTTGCATAATATTCAATGCTGCATGGACCAGTGGCATCAGAATTTACCAGTCGGCATACGGTGACTTTGGTGTAATTCTGAAAATCCTGGGCACAACACAGACTACTGAATAGGAGTAAGCAGAGTAAATATTTCATTGTTAGTTGGTTTGGTTTAATAAAGTAGTGATTTATCTTACAACGAAATATTTTGTTGTAGAGTATGTTAACCTGCAAGGTTTCCAAAACCTTGTAGGTTTAATGGTAAGTCTGAGTATACCTACAAGGTCTCAAAGACCTTGCAGGATATCAATATCCTTTACGTAACTTTGTGGGAGACTATACACCCTGAACAATGAATCCGAAACCAGAGACCCAAAACGTAAAAATCCTTCACATCGACAGCAATAATCCTATACTTTGGAATCAGCTGGAAGCCGCCGGTTTTGAAAACCATGCCGACTATAAATCGTCTAAAGAAGAGATTGAAGCAAAGATTGCAGGATACAACGGTATTATTATCCGTAGCCGTTTTGATATTGACAAAAAGTTTTTGGATGCTGCTACCAATTTGCAATTTATTGCTCGTGTAGGGGCAGGATTGGAAAGTATTGACTGTGATTATGCCGAAAGTAAAGGTATCCACCTTATTGCTGCACCCGAGGGAAACCGTAACGCCGTAGGTGAGCAGGCATTGGGTATGTTATTATCATTATTCAATAACCTGAACAGGGCCGACAGGCAGATACGCGACGGACACTGGATTCGTGAGGGGAACAGAGGCCATGAGCTGGACGGAAAAACAGTAGGTATTATTGGCTATGGTAATATGGGAAAATCCTTTGCCAAAAAATTAAGAGGTTTTGATGTGGAAGTGCTGTGTTATGATATTCAGCCAATGGTAGGTGACGCAAATGCGAAACAGGTTTCTCTGGAAGAACTACAGCAAAAAGCTGATGTACTGAGCCTGCATACACCGTGGACGCCGGAAACCAACAAAATGGTAAATGCTGATTTTATAAATGCTTTTGCAAAACCCTTTTGGCTGGTAAACACAGCCCGTGGAAAAAGTGTAGTAACACAGGACCTTGCCGATGCACTTAAGTCGGGGAAAGTATTAGGGGCTGCACTGGATGTGTTAGAATATGAGAAACTGTCGTTTGAACACCTGTTTACCGACGGTGGTATTCCGGAAGCATTTCAATACCTGTTAGATTCTGATAATGTATTGCTGTCACCACATATTGCGGGCTGGACATTTGAAAGCCACGAAAGGCTGGCACAGGTGATTGTTGACAAGATAAAGGCGATTTATTTTGGCACTGCCGAAAGCGAAAAACAACTGCCGGGTGTAACAGGGGTAGGTGGGCTTTTCTTTAAGTCGGATAATCCTGCCGAATTGAAGGACTGGTATAAAAAACACCTGGGACTAAATACCGATGATTATGGCTGTACCTTTTGGTGGAAAGATAAAAATGGTAACGATGCCTCAACACAATGGTCGCCTTTTGCTGCTGATACAACCTATTTTGCGCCATCTGAAAAACAATTTATGCAAAATTTCAGGGTACATGACCTTGATGGTCTTTTATCAAAGTTAAAAAAAGAAGGCGTTACTATTGTTGATGAGCCTCAGGCATACGACTATGGCAAGTTCGGATGGATAATAGATCCTGAAGGCAACAAGATAGAATTATGGGAGCCTAATGATAGGGTGTTTTTATAGAGAGGTGTCTAATAGTTAATCTTAAAATAGTCGAGGACTAGTTTATAATTATCCTGGGCTGTTAAGCAGGTGTCTAATAAGTATTCTCTTATATTGTTCCATTCCTGTAGGCCCCTGTAATAATAAAGCTTTAGGTCTTCATCTATAATGAATGGAACAGTATTGTTGGCAAGGCATTCCTTAAACATTATCAGACGTCCTACACGCCCGTTACCATCCTGAAATGGATGTATAATCTCAAATTGATAATGAAAAGAAACAATATCTTCAAAGGTTTTTTTTTCAATACGATTGTATTCGTCTAATAGCTCTTTCATTTTATCAGGAACCATTTCCGGAGGGCAGGTTTGATTTCCTCCAACCTCATTAGGCAATTTTTTATAATCGCCTATATTAAACCAGTCTTTTCGGCTGTCAGATGTTCCCGATTTAAGCATCAAATGCAATTCTTTTATGAATGATTGCGTAAGTTTCTTTGTAGCATTTTCAATGATAATATCAATACAACGAAAGTGGTTGCTGGTTTCAATAATGTCGTCAACATTAAGAATTTCTTTTGAGGCTCCTATAGTATTGGTCTCAAATATATAGCGCGTTTGGTCCTGGGTCAGTTTGCTACCTTCAATACGATTTGAATTGTAAGTAAGATCTATTTGAGTACGGTGATAGATTCCTCCTTTAAGTTTCATATCCTTTTGCTCTTTAAGCTGATTGAGTAAGACATTACCAGCGGATTTTTTAGTGTTCTTTTCAGGCAATGCGGCATCTTCCGGAATATTCCAGGTTTTTCCGGTAAGGAATGCACCTTTAATCTTTCCGGTTGCGCAATAGTTGCGGATGGTTCTCTCGGATTTGTTGTGTTTTCCTGCGAACTCACTTACAGAAATATATCCCATTGTTTATAAATATGCCGTTATCGGCAAATATAGCTATAAATGGATTTAATAATAGCATTTTTTGCCGATATCGGCAAAGAAAATAACATATAGGATTTAAAATATCATTTCTTGCCGATAGATGTAAAAAGAAATCCCCTTATTGATGTGAGGAGATTTTTAGTATTGTTAAGTATGTTAATCTTACAAATGTTCTTCGCCTTTTTCGGCAAGCTTGCGTTCCAGTTCGGCCTGAAATTCTTCCATAACAGGTCTTACGGTACTTTCCGGCAGGTCGGCTATACGAATATACATCAACCCATCAATAGCGTTGTTGAATAGCGGGTCGACATTGAATGCAATAACTCTTGCGTTTTGCTTAATGTATTTTTTAATAAGTACCGGCAGGCGCAGGTTACCCGGTTCTACCTCTTCAATGAACTTGTCGAATTTGTTCAGGTCGGCTTCAGCTTCGTTAAATACAAAGTCTTTATCGGCATCTTTCAGTTTTACCTTGTATTCTTTTTTAGGGTGTATGTACTGAGCGATGTATGGGTCGTAATAATGCGACTTCATAAACTCAATCATCAGCGATTTAGAGAAGTCAGAGAACTGGTTACTGATACTCACCCCACCAATAAGGAATTTATGTTCCGGGTAACGAAGGGTAGTGTGTACGATGCCTTTCCATAACAGGAATAGTGGCATCGGTTTTTGCTGGTATTCTTTTACGATAAAGGCGCGACCCATCTCGATAGACTTACTCATCATGTCATACAGTTCCGGTTCAAAGCGAAACAGGTCATGCAGATAGAATCCGTCAATACCATATTTTTTATATATCTCCGACCCAAGTCCCATGCGGTAGGCTCCGGCAATTTGTTTAGTGTCTTCGTCCCAAAGGAACATATGATGATAGTACTTGTCGTACTGGTCAAGGTCAAGTGATTCGTTTGTCCCTTCTCCCACTTCACGGAATGTAATTTCGCGAAGGCGCCCTATCTCGTGCAGTATGTTTGGGATCTTATCGGCAGATACAAAGAAAACCTCATAGTTTTTACTTTGCAGCAGTCGGTAATCGCCTTTTCTAAGCGCGGCTACTTCACCCATAATCTTATCCAGATGCGCAGGTGTAGCAATATCTTTTGGTCCTCTTGAAGTAATCTTGGTAAGATTCAGGTTTGCAGTATCTATAAGCTTGGTTTCCTTTTCAAAAGGATTGGCAAGCATATAGGTTTTTATCCTGATGAATTCTGTGTAAGCCTCAAGTGTTTCGTGTTCTTCCTGTTCAGCTACCGAAATAGGTTTGCCTATCCTTACTTTAATGACACGGTCTTTTTGTGTAAGAAGCTCTGATGGCAGCTTAGCAGTGCGCAATGTATCACTCAGTTTAGAAAGAAAATAGAACAGTCTGCTGTTCTTAGCATGAAAGTAGATAGGAACTACAGGTACTTTTGCCTTTTTGATAAGTCGCATAGCACCTTCTTCCCACGGTTTATCTACAACAAGCTTGTCGTCTTTGTAGGTAGAAACCTCACCTGCAGGGAAAATTCCTAAAGGCTTGCCATCGCTAAGGTGGCGAAGCGCATCCTTAATCCCCGTAACACTTGATTTGGCATCCTTGTGGTTTTCAAAAGGATTAACCGGCATTACATAAGGTTTAAGGGGCTCTATTCGGTGTAATAAAAAGTTTGCGATTATCTTAAAGTCAGGGTCTTTTTCAACCATTAACTTTAGTAGTAGTATCCCGTCAATTCCACCCAGTGGATGGTTGGAAACAGTAATGTAAGGTCCGGTCTTGGGCAATCGCTTAAGGTCTTCTTCCGGAATTTCAAATTTTATCTGGAATTCATCAAGTATGGCATTCAGGAATTCAAGATCGCTAAGATGCTTGTTCCTGTCGTATATTTTATTAAGGGTTGAGATCTTTAAGATCTTCATCAGAAGCCAGCCTGAAAAAGTTCCTAAAAACCCGTATTTGTCAGTCTTTATTGCTTTTGCAACTTCTTTAGCTGTAACTAAACTCATCTACATTTGTGTTTCGGACGAAAAACAAAGATAATAATTATAGCGAAACGTTAAGGATGATTGTCTTTTTTAATGATTATATTAAAAATCAAGTGTATTTTGTTAGTATATAGCTAGTTATGTGTTATTAACGGAAGCTTATTCTATTTGTTTGGTTTTTTGGTTATTTTTGGGAACCAAACTATTTGCAATGAGAATTATTTCTTACAATGTAAACGGCATCCGCGCCGCTTTTACTAAAGGGTTTATGGACTGGTTAAAACAGGCCGACCCGGATATCATCTGTCTACAGGAAATCAAAGCAACCCACGATCAGGTGGCAATACATGAAATTGAAGAAGCAGGATATCCATACCACTACTGGTTTTCGGCACAAAAAAAGGGATATAGCGGTGTAGCCATATTTTCTAAGCATAAGCCGAACAATGTGGTATATGGTACCGGAATAGAACACATGGACTTTGAAGGCCGTAACCTAAGGCTTGATTTTGATACTTTCTCGGTAATGAGCCTTTACCTGCCGTCGGGAACAAATATAGACCGATTGGATCATAAATTCAAATACATGGATGATTTCAGGGTATATGTAGATAACCTGAGAAAAGAGATTCCGAATCTTATCATCTGTGGCGATTACAACATTTGTCATGAGGCCATAGACATTCATGATCCCATTCGTAATGCAAAGGTCTCAGGTTTCCTTCCGGAAGAAAGAGCGTGGCTTGATGCCTTTATGAAGAGCGGATTTGTTGATACGTTCCGTCATTTTAATAAAGAACCGCATAACTACAGCTGGTGGAGCTACCGCGCTGGTGCCCGTGGCAATAACAAAGGTTGGCGTATTGATTATGCGCTTGCTACCGAGCCTATGCGTGAACGCCTTACCCGTGCGGTTATCTTGCCTGAAGCCAAACATAGCGATCACTGCCCGATAGTGGTGGAGTTTGATTAGATTACCAATAAAACATATATAAAAGATGAAGATGAAAACTATTTCGGCAGCAGTGCTGGCACTCGCACTGATGACGAGCTGTGTTTCTAAAAAGGTGTATACCGACCTGGAAACCAAATATGCCGACCTTAAAAAGGAAAACCGTACACTGTCAGATGAAAATGCTACACTGACTAAAGATAGGAATGAGCTTGATAACAAGTCAAAAGACCTGCAGGCACAACTGGATAAGCTAATTGCCGAAAGGGATAGACTTTCTAAAGATTATGCATCTACCAAGTCGGGGCTTGACAAAATGCAATCCTCATACAACGATCTTGAAAAATCGAGCGGAGAGGCTAATGCCAATATGAGCAAGAAAAACCGTGAGCTTCTAGCTGAACTTGAAGCAAAACAAAAAGCACTTGCTGCAGAACAGGCCAGGTTAAATATGCTGAAGTCTGAACTTGACGAACGTTCACAGCGTGTAGACGAGCTTGAAGGTATGATCGCTGCTCAGGAGGCAGGGCTAAAAAAACTGAAAGAAACCCTTTCCAAAGCGCTTAACGGATTTGAAGGTAAAGGTCTTACCGTAGAGCAGAAAAACGGAAAAGTATACGTTTCTATGGAGAACAAGCTATTGTTTGGTTCAGGTAGCTGGACAGTAGGTTCTGAAGGTAAAAAAGCGGTAACTGAAGTAGGTAAGGTATTGGCAGCAAATCCTGATATCACAGTACTTATTGAAGGACATACGGATAATGTTGCCTACAAGGGCGGAGGTGATATTGCTGATAACTGGGATCTTTCTACCAAACGTGCTACAGCCATTGTTCACATCCTGAAAGAGAACAAAGAGGTAAATCCCAGAAATCTTACAGCCGCAGGACGTAGCGAATATGCTCCAATAGCAGGCAATGATACTACTGAAGGTAAATCGAAAAACAGAAGGATTGAGATCATCCTTACGCCAAAATTGGATGAGCTAAACAAAATGCTTAACGAGATTTAAGATTTTTATAAAACAACAAAAGGCCGTATACTATCTGTATACGGCCTTTTTAATTGGATTACCATTATTTAGTTAATCACCAGTTTTGTATTATAACCGTTTCCGGCAACCTGTAGTTTCAGCATATATACGCCTGCCTGTAATTGCGATGTATTAATTTTTGTGTCACCACTGTTAAGATGTTCTTGCAGTACCAGTTGTCCGCTAACATTAAATACAGAAGCAAGTCCTGAATCTGAACCATCTTTAAGTGTGATGGTAACATCATTTTTAGCCGGGTTAGGGTAAAGTGAAAAAGCACTGTCAGCAAATTCATTCAGTCCTACAGTGGTATCTTTTATCTTATATACGCTACCGCTTCCACCTACATACAATTCGCCATTCATATCTTCACCAAAGGTGGTAATGTTTGGGCTAAAGTCACCTAACCAGCTTAGTGTACTTCCATCTACCATTCCTATTTCACCGGTACAGTAATCTGCAAAAAAGTATTTACCCTGCAAGTTAGGATACATGGTTCCGGTATAAACATAACCCCCGGTTATAGAGCATCGCGAGCTTCCTTCGTGTACATATTCCGCAACAGGTTGTGTATACATTTCTACTAATGAGCAATTGTCAGTACTATATACGGCAGTACCTTCAAAACATTTCCAGCCATAGTTTACGCCGGCGGCTGTAGCAACAACTTTGTCAATTTCTTCAATATTTTCCTGTCCCACATCGGCAATCCAGATATTACCGTCATTAAACGAAAATTTCCATGGGTTGCGTAATCCGAGTGCCCAAACTTCGTCAGCGCCTTCAATGCCTACATAAGGGTTTGTTTCAGGAATATAAGGTGATGCCGCATCTACATTAAGGCGCAGGATTTTACCCAACAGCTCATCTTTATTCTGAGCCCTGTTGCCGGGATCGCCGCCGTTACCACCATCACCTGTAGCAATGTACAGATAACCGTCGGGTCCAAATCGCAAACAGCCTCCATTATGATTGTCATACGGCTGGTCGATGGTAAGCAATACTATTGCTGAAGTTGCATCAGCCACGTTTTCATCGGTGCTGCTACGGGTGTAACGAGCTACAACCGTATCGCCATTCAGGTCGGTATAATTTACAAAAAAGTAGCCGTTGGTTTCATAATCGGGGTGAAAGGCGAGGCCGAGTAATCCCTGCTCACCTCCTCCGCTCACCATAGTACTCAGGTTTAGGAAAGGAGTAGTATTTACTGAACCATTAGCATTCAGTATCTGAATTCTCCCGGTTTGCTCTACCACAAAAAGGCGTGAATCACCGGCATTTACAATTTCGGCAGGCCTGTCAAGACCGCTGGCAAAAAGCTCAAGTTCTATCACCTGAGCCTGAGCTAGTCCCGTTATAAACAGGGACAGCAAGAATAATTTTGTTTTCATAGCAGTGAATTAATTGGTTTTATATACTAAATTTACTACAAAATATGCAATTAATCCATTGGTTAACAAAATATTATAAGTTAGCTAATGTTTTGCTCTTTGGAGATTTTACTTTATAGCTTATCCTCACTTTTTTAGTTTCAGTGGGTTTAAGGCTCATTTCCCATGTAAGTATGCCGGTTTCTTTGTCCACTTTAGCGCTGTCACTTTGTAGTAGCTCTACCTCGATTTCTTTATCGGTGCTTACAGGATATTGGTCTTTGAGGGTAAGTTTTGCAGCTTCCTTCTTGTTATTTCTGATGATGATATCATAGGTGAAAACCTGTTCTTTTCCTGAAGAAAGGAATTTGGTGCTCGATTTCTCGGCAACGGTTTCACGTTTTACAGAGATCTTTTTATCCCTGCCCATACTCAGGTTCAGCGTATCGGCAGTCTGAGATGGATTGATCTGCGTTTTACCGATGTACATGCCTTCAAAAATGATGTTGGCTTCGCCTCTTAGCATATTGTATTTGGCATAGTCGCTTATCTCAGCCAACAGGAAAGCTTCCTGCTCAAGCTTCGGAACTGAAAAATGCCTGTAGGTAGCAGGTAGCTTTATCTCTTTCAGGGTTACACTGTGCTGTTTGCCGTTGGAGGCAATATCATAGGGCAAATCTATATCAAATGATACGTTCATTTGATGTTCAGTTATAGTTGCTGCGACGTTAGATTTTGCTTTTGTAGTTGTTCTGTAGGCTTCAACAACAACATCGGATAATTCCTGACTGGCAGCACCTCTTATAGCTACATTATTTGTGTTACCATAAGCTAAGGAATCATATTGACGGTTTTCAAACCTCAAAAACCATGGGCTTAGCTCGGGTGCAAAGCTGCTCTGGTTGGGCATGCCGCTAGACAGGGTAAGCTTTACTTTTTTCCAGTCTATACCTGTTTGTTGCACTACCTGAGCTTTATACAACATATTGATAGGTGAGGTGATGTCGTTAGCTCTTAAATCGTAGAATGGCTGCCACGAAGCGCCCTGTGTAAGGTAACTGATATCTAATTGGGTGCTGAGTGGGGTTTCACTCATTATCTGCAATACCAGTTTCCCGGTAGATATTTTTTCTTCTTTACTTATGTTTACCTCCAGTTTGCTTTTTAGATCAGTCAGTTTTTCGTTAAGCTTCTGTTCTTTCGCAGTGAGAGTATTAATGGTGTTGGCCGTTTCGGTACGTTTGGTTTTATAGTAATCTACCATTTTCATCAGTTCGGTAACGCTAAGACCTGACTGCTGCCCGTATACCTGGTTGTTCTTATCGAGCAGTTCGAGTGTTTTTTGTTCCGATGTTTTCTGGTTGTACACAAGTGCAATTTGCTCTTCAACCAGTTTTATACTGTCGCGCACTTTTTTAAGGGCAGGGGAGTTCTCATCGGGTTCAAATTCTGAGATATAATTATTGGTGAATTGTGACGATAGTATCGTAACATTAGAAGGAACACCCACCTGAAGCGTGTTTTCCAACAGATAGTTGGCTACGTTCTTAATTACTACTTCCGATGTACCTGCGGGAAGCGTTACGGCTGCAGATTGCGAAATTTCAGCCGAATTAAAATAAACAGTGGCGGCTTTTACTTTTGCAGAAGTAAATATTGGTTTTTGGGCAAATGCAGTGGCTGTTGCCAAAAAAAGCAGAAGGAATATCTTTTTCATAAAGTTTGTCTTTACTACTATAGATTATTTTTTTGCTTAAAAGGTTGGGACAGGTGCGTAAATTTTCGGATAATTTTAACCACAAAGGGCACAAGGGTTTCACAAACCCCGATGCCGGGGCACAAAGCTTTGTGTTCTTTGTGGTTTATTTAGTGATCCTTGTGGTTAAATTATACGTCTCTTTTTCTTAAAAAATCTCCTTAGAAAGATTCATAAAAAAGTCCTTTACTCCGGTGGTGTCATTCTCAAACGGATTGGCTTCTTTAATTTTTATGCGTGAACGGGCGCGTCCGGTAACGTCTATCTGCCCGGTTTGGGCAATGGTGTCTTCAGCGGTTACAAGGCCACGTCGCAACATCAGTTTCTTTATGTAGTCGTTATGCTTCACGGCAAAAGGCTTCAGTTTGCCTTCGTCGTTAAACTGCCACATAAATCCTTTTGGCCTCGGGATAATGCTTGCCAGATAAATACACTCATCAAGTGTAAGCTGGCTTGGGCTTTTTTGGAAATAATAAGATGATGCTTCGCCTATGCCATATACATCAGGACCCCATTCGATAATGTTGAAATATACCTCAAGCATACGCTCTTTGCTGGCAATACGGTTGTTTTCCAGTATATAAACCAAAAGGATCTCTTCCAGTTTTCGCGAAAGTGTTTTTTCACGGGTAAGGAATACATTCTTAACAAGCTGCATACTTATGGTACTCGCTCCGCGAGAGAATTTCCTTGTTTTTATGTTCTTGATGATAGACTGCTTGAACGCTTCGTTGATAAAGCCGCTATGGCTGAAGAAAGAAGGGTCTTCACAGGTAAGTACCGCTTTGCGAAGGAAAGGCGATATCTGTTCCATTGGAGTATAATATGGATTATCAACTGTCAAAGGAATGGCACGTTGTATCCTGCCATTGTCAATAGCCCTGTAGGTAAATGCAGTATTAAGTTTGGCGAGGTCGGCAGCACCATATTTAATGATCTTAAATCCATCTTTTTTCAGGCTGCTGTCAAATACCAGTTCTTTGGGTTTGTTCTTATTGTACAAAAAGTCAAGGTTGTAGCTAAAACTGCCTTCGGCCTCCATACCTTCAAAGTTGGTAAAAAGTCCCTTAGGTAATGATACTATAAAATCCTGAGCAGCCATTTTTGGAATTCGGGCCTTCATTTCATAAATGGTATCTTCCTCTACGCTGTATTTCAGGAAAGGGTGTACTTTTATTTTGTTCAGCTGCATCGTTGAGGTGCTGTCCAGGGCAATAAAATCAGATCCTAAAAGGAAGCGGTAGTCAAAACGGGCATTGTCTATTATCACATCCTGATTAGCGATTCGCTTGTGGTTGATCATGAAATTCTTAATGGAAGCATAACCGTCTATGTGTAGTTTCCCAAGGCTCATATCTATATCATCCAAATTGAGGTGGATGGCATCAAAGCCCGATGTTAGTCCGTAACGTTCGTTAAGGTAAGGGATCTGTATTTGTGTACCATCGGTATTAAAGAAGTCCAGATCGGCCTGTTTGTTCCTTGGGTCAGCAAAACCTTTTACTTTCCAGTTTTGGGCAATGTCTTTTGCGGTAACTCCAATGGTAGATTCCAGTTGTTTGTCGGCAAGTTTAAGTTCTTTAAGATGGAGCGTAACCTTTCTGCCCATGTCGTCAAGACGAAGGTTCAGGTTAGTGAGCACCATATCAGTAGGGACAAGGTTTAGCGCTTTGTTCAGTAGCCTGTAGGCACGTGATGCATAGTCGGGACCGTCAGTATTATCCTCTTCTTCGTCTTTGTTTTTTTTCTTCAGGAAAGCGTCAAAGTTCTTACCGTTTTCGTTCTTTACAAGCTGAATAAAGCCGTTTTTCATCTCCAGGATTCCCAGTTGTATATCACCCGTAAGAAGGTGCATCAGGTTAATGCTTGTTTTAAGTTCTTTTACACTTAAAAGAGTATCGGCATTTTTTGGAGCGAGTACTATCTCCTTCATCTCAATACCCGAAAGTCCATGAAAAGAAGCCTCTTTTACGGTAAAGGTACTATTGTACTCAGTATTCATTTTGCCGGAAACTTTTGTTATTGCTTTTTGCAGGATAGAGTTCCTGAAAGCAAAGAAAAGCACTCCTGAAACGATGATGAGTACTACAATTATTCCGATTGCCCAAAGGGCTATTTTTTTAATTCTGTTTTTTCGCATTCTGTATAATTACTTAACCGAACAGATAGCCTGCCACATCTTCTATCTTGGCTACGAGTTTCACTTCGATCAGTGTATTTTTTAATGATATCTTATTGTATTTGGAAACAAAAATAGTTGAAAATCCTAACTTTTCGGCTTCCAGTATGCGCTGTTCTACCCTGTTTACCGGACGTATCTCGCCTGATAAGCCAATCTCGCCGGCAAAACAAAAATCTTTATTTACCGGAATATCTTCGTTAGAAGACAGTATTGCCGCTACAACAGCAAGGTCTATAGCGGGGTCGTCTACATTTATGCCTCCTGTTATGTTCAGGAAAACGTCTTTGGCACCCAGCCTGAAACCGGCTCTTTTTTCAAGAACCGCCAGTATCATGTTCAGCCTTTTTGCATTGTATCCGGTAGTAGAACGCTGGGGTGTACCATATACTGCGGTGCTTACCAGTGCCTGTATCTCAACCATAAGTGGTCGCATACCCTCCATAGTGGTTGCAATGGCGGTTCCGCTTAGCTCTTCCTCTTTGTGGGAAATCAATATCTCTGATGGGTTTGACACTTCCCTTAATCCTGTACCCAACATTTCATAAATGCCTAATTCGGCGGTAGACCCAAAACGGTTTTTTAGTGAGCGTAGTATGCGGTATACATGGTTTCTGTCACCTTCAAACTGAAGTACAGTGTCTACCATGTGTTCCAGTATCTTAGGCCCTGCAATGCTGCCATCTTTGGTTATGTGGCCTATCAGTATTACCGGAACATTGGTCTCTTTAGCAAACTTGATAAGCTCGGCTGTTGTTTCGCGTATTTGCGAAATGCTCCCCGCCGATGATTCTATAAAATCGGTATGCAGGGTTTGTATAGAGTCAATAATAAGCACTTCGGGGTCAATAGCCTCTATCTGCTTAAATATATTCTGGGTTTTGGTTTCGGTAAGTATGTAGCAGTTGTCGGCAGCAGGCGTAATCCTTTCGGCACGCATCTTTATCTGTTTCTGGCTTTCTTCACCCGATACATAAAGCGTTCGGAAGGGCAGCTTTAACGAAATTTGCAACAGGAGCGTACTTTTACCAATGCCGGGTTCACCACCTAAAAGGGTAAGCGATCCCGGTACCAGTCCGCCGCCTAATACACGGTTCAGTTCGGCATCACCGGTATCAAGCCTGATCTCAGCAGCCGAATCAATTTCGTTTATGCGTAGTGGTTTTGCAGCTCTTTTTACTTCACCTGTGCTTGGCTTCCATGCCTGTTTTTCTTCCTTCTGGATAATTTCCTCTACAATGGTGTTCCATTGCTTGCAGGAATTACATTGTCCCTGCCATTTGGCATACTGTGTGCCGCAGTTTTGGCAGAAGAAGGTCGTTTTTAGTTTGGCCATGAAATGATCTTATGTTTTTTTGGTTCTCAAAAATAATGAAAAGACAGAAGTTTTAAAGTTAAAATTATGTGGTTTGTTTATTTGGTTAAAAGAGAGAGACGTTGCATTGCAACGTCTCTACAGTGAAATTTTAACTTTCAATGATATCTATAAAGGATAAAGTTTTTTAAACTTAGCTACTTTGTAACTTAGTCACTCAGCAACTTTTATTTAAGATTATCCGCTTTTTCAAGCATCATGTCTTTGGTATATTCGCCTACTTCGCTATAGCCATAACCTTTCATATAAGCATTAACAGCTTTTTTGTTTTCTCCCATTTTCTCATAATACAAACCTGTGTAGTATTCGGCAAAGGTTGTTTTAGGATAGTTTTTAGAAGCAACATCGGATAGTAATTTCAGTTCCTCATACGCGCCATTTTTAAGGATAGCAGCCTCAATGGCTCTAAAGTCGTTAAGACGTACCGGAATTTTTACACCAAGGTCTTTCTGGATTACATCATATTTTTTAGTCAGGTAATCAACATAACCGGATTTAAGTGTAACTATCTTTTCCTGATATTCGGTAGAAGTGATAGGCTGGTATATAGAGAAGATATGATACATAGCTTCAGGAATTGCAAAAGGAACCAGTGAGTAATGCGAGGCATTCTTTATATCATCAAAATAATACTTAAGCGTAGGGCTTGGTGCTTTTTTAATATTCTCGTCAAGCGTTTTGATTTTCTTTTGCATTTTTGCCACATCGCCATCCGCAGTTGCCAGATAATAATATATAGGTGTTTTAATGTCGGCAAGCCTTCCTGCAAGATCTTCTTCCATTTCTTTAGGAAGCTCAGGGCTTAGGGCAATATAGGCGTTAAATAATGGATTTTCCTTATACAGGAAGAAGTTAATATAGCCGGCAGTAAGGTCATGGCCTGCAATAATCTTGAACGGAGAGATGCGGTATTTTTTCTCAACATACGGCATCATTTCTGTAACAATGAAGTCGAAGAATTTTTCGCTGAATTCATCTGGAAGTCCCGTTTCTTTTTCAACATGGCAGTCGGTCTTGCGCTCGTTGTTTCTGTTTTGGTTAATACCTACTATGATAACTTCCGGAAGGTCATTCCAGTACTCGGTATACGACAGCATACCGGAAAATGGGTCTACAAGGTAATCACCATCAAGCAGTACCAAAAGTGGATATTTTTTATTCTTGTTAGCCGGAGAATCATACGATGCCGGAGTAACCACGGTAATTTGTCTGTTTACTTTAAGTTTTTCCGAAGGGATGTCTTCATTAACCTTTTTTTGTGCAAATAAGGCAGTTGTAAAAAGTAAGAAAAAGAGTAAGGTTTTGTTTTTCATTGCTTTACGTGTTTTTTAGTAGAAACGCCAAGCAAGGTAACAATTATTTGCGTTTATAAAGTAAAGGCAACACTAAAAATGCGAGTGCTCCAAGACAAACTATCAGCCCGGTTTGTGAAGCCCAGGTAAGCCATCCGAATGCAGTTCCTGCTTCTTTAGGTATGGCATACAGTCCGAGTACTCCTGCAAGGGCTGCCGGGTAAACTCCAAATCCGCCGTTACTAAAGGTTACGGCAAGACTGCCTATAACGAAGCCCACACATACTACGCCAAAACTAAGTTGTGCCGTTTCAGGTATGGCAAAAATGGTAATGTAGAACATTAACACATAGCTAAACCATATATAAACCGAAAGGAACATAAAAGGCCATTTATTAGGCATTTTGGCTACGCTCAAAACACCTTCCATAAGTCCGGATATCTTTTCCTTAAGTTTCAGCAGCCATTTGTTTTTGCTGTACATATAAAAAAGGATAGCTCCTCCCATAAGGGCAACACAACAAATGCCGTATACAATTAGATTTTGATAAGGAATGGTTTGGGTAAGGTATTCTTTAAGTGTGCCAAACTGAAGTATAACAGTTCCGGCTACGCAAAACAATAACAGGAACAAGTCTACCACGCGTTCGCTAATAATAGTGCCAAGGCCTTTATCGAAGGGTACATCGCTGTAGCGTTTTAGTACCAATGCACGGCTTACTTCGCCACTTCGCGGAACGGTCATGTTCATCAGATAGGTAACACATACTGCACTGAAACGCACCATGAATGGGCTGGTGTATCCTATATGGTTAAGCGTATATTTCCAGCGGTAAGCACGGGCAATATGACCCGAAAGGCCAATCAGCATGGAAAGATAGATGTAGGTATAGTCGGCATTTTTAAAATACCCTTTTATCTCCTCAAACTGAGCAGGTGTAAACTGGTTATAAGTATATATAACTAAAAAAACTCCCACTGAAAGTGGGAGTAGTATACTTAAAATTTTGCTTAATTTCTTGTTCAAACCTAGGTAAGGGAATTGTCTTTTTCGTTAGGGAAAACCAATGTAGGCTTAAAGCTCTTGGCTTCTTCAAAATCCATGATACCGTAAGATATGATGATAATAATATCACCACGCTGTACTTTTCTTGCCGCAGGACCATTTAACGTTATGTCGCCACTGTTCCTGTTACCTTTAATCGCATAAGTTTCGAGACGCTCACCATTGTTGATGTTTACGATAGAAACTTTTTCACCTTCAATAATATTGGCTGCTTCCATTAACGCTTCGTCTATGGTAATACTGCCTATGTAATTTAAATCAGCTCCAGTCACCGTAACACGGTGAAGCTTGGACTTTACAACTTGAATTTGCATGGCGCAAAGGTAATCAATTTAATGATATATTGTCAATTAACCTAACATTGCTTAAAAAAACTGCAATAAAACCCCTGTAAGCCTTGTTTTCTTTAATGTTGGCAGGGATAAGATCGTCTTCAGCAGTAATCTCAAAATAGTCCATTTTAAATTCAGGACGTGCTTCAAAAGCATCGTAAATATGTTTTTTTACATCTTCAATGCTATTGTTGCCAAATAGTTGCTTTGCTTCCTGAAGTATTTTGTATATAAATGCAGCTTTCTCTTTATCCTCGTCAGATAACCTTTGGTTTCTTGAACTCATGGCAAGACCATTCGGTTCGCGGCTGATGGGGCAACCAATAATATTTATTGGCATTGCTTCTTTTTCAACCATCTTTTTTACAATTTGTAATTGCTGAAAATCTTTCTCGCCAAAGTAGGCATTATCAGGAGTTACAATCTCAAAAAGTTTTTTTACAATAGTGCCTACGCCATCAAAATGCCCTGGGCGGTGTGCGCCTTCCATTTGATTTTCAAGTCCATCAAACGAAAAATGACCTGAAACAATATTGCCTTCATACATTTCATCTACCGATGGGGCGAAAATCAGAATCTTGTCACTTACCGTTTTTACTTTTTCGGCATCAGCTTCCAGTGTCCTTGGGTATTTTTCCAGATCTTCGGGGTTGTTGAACTGGGTAGGGTTTACAAAAATGCTGATTACGGTAATGTCGTTTTCGCTTACCGACTTCTCTAATAACGAGAGATGCCCTTTATGCAAGGCACCCATTGTAGGTACAAAACCTATGGTCGATCTTTTGTTTTTGTAGTCTGATAAAAATGTAGTTAAATCAGCTTTTTTGTTGAAAATGAGCATTAGTAGTATATTATATTCGAAGCAAAATTAATATAATAGTTATAAAATGCGCAAAATTGTTTAATTTTGCGTGTTTTAACACCTTTAGAAATTATATAAGTTTTAACATGGAGGATAAGAGGATATTGTATGTATCATCTGAAGTAGTGCCTTATTTGGCTGAGAATGAAGTTTCTTTAATGTCATATGATGTACCGAAAATGATCAATGATCAAGGCGGACAGATAAGAATATTCATGCCGAGGTATGGTAATATTAATGAGAGAAGGCATCAATTGCATGAGGTAATCCGATTATCAGGGATGAATTTGGTGGTAAACGATATGGATATGCCCCTGATAATAAAAGTGGCTTCAATCCCTAAAGAGAGAATACAGGTTTATTTTATAGATAACGACGAATACTTTAAGAGGAAAGCGACTTTCAGCGATGAAGACGGAGTATTATACCCGGATAATGATGAAAGAGCTATCTTTTTTGCAAAAGGGGTAGTCGAAACAGTAAAAAAACTGAATTGGGTGCCGGATATCATCCACGTACATGGATGGCTTGCAGGTATGCTTCCGGTATACATGAAGCATTATTATAAGAACGAAGCACTTTTTGCTGATACAAAAATTGTAACATCGGTATACGGACAATCTTTTGACGGTACTCTGGATAACGATATGCTTAAAAAAGTATTGTTTGACAATGTGCCTGAAAGCGATGTGAAGATGCTTGAAGTTCCTGATTATAATAATGTTATGAAGGCTTCGATAGCACATTCTGATGGTGTTATCATAGCGTCTGAAAACCTTTCTGATGAATTAGTGAAGTTTGTTGAAGCTTCAGGAAAACCATTCCTTCCGTATGTAGGCAAAGATAAATTTGCAGAGGCGTATACTAATTTCTATAGAAATCAGGTTTTATAGTAAATCTAAAAAAAATATAATGACGAATAGTTCATTTCTAAAGAAACTCGTATTTGCTTTAACGGCGTTTAGTGTTGTGCTTTTTGTGTCGTGTGACGACGACTTTAATCTTTTAGGGGCAGATGTTATCGATGGCGACATCCATAGTGATATGGAAAGAGAAGAGGTAAGTGTTGTTGCTTATGACAGACCAACAGGTGCAGTTCAGGCAAATAACATGACACAGAACCAGCTTGGGGTTTATGATAATCCTGTTTTTGGTAAAACCGTTTCAAATTTTGTTACCCAGGTGGTAATGGCTTCTGAAAACCCAACACTTTATGAACCGGTTGTAGATTCAGTATATTTATATATTCCTTATTATACGACTGCAAAGGAAGCGGGCGAAGACGGGGAGACGATTTATGAATGGGGGAATAGTCTGAATACTTATATTTTTGGCGATCCTGAAGCTAAGTTCAATCTTAAGATATATCAAAATGGTTATTACTTAAGAGATACTGATCCGGGAGCGACTGATAATACGCAGCGTTACTTCTCTGATGACAAAGCTATGGTAGAGAACATGGTTGTAGGTCAGCCATTGTTCGAAGGAGATACTACATTTAGCCTAAAAGAAGTGCGAATTGACGCTAAAGTAACCGGTGATGACGGAAATGTTACTGATAAGGTGGTTGAAAGAAAAAAACCGGGGTTATATATTCAGTTTGACCCAGCGAGGTTTAATGAATTGTTCTTTAGCCAGGCTAACAGAGGAAACCTTATTAATAATACTGTCTTTAAAAATTATTTCAGGGGGCTTTACTTTAAAGTTGAACAACTTGATAAGGCTGTAATGAATATCCCTGATTTTGCTTCGGGAACCATTACGGTTAAAATGCGTGATTATGAAGCGCTGACTTCAGGTACAACTGCCGGACCTGATCTTGAAAAAGGGCTTATCAGAAAAACAGTTACCTTTAACCTTAAAGGGAATACTATAAACTTTTTTGATAATACATATAATACTGATTTTAATACTGCTGTATCTAACTCCGATGTTACATTAGGAGATGACAGATTGTATTTAAAAGGTGGTGCCGGATCAATGGCTGTTGTTAGCTTAAATGATGCTAAAATCAATGAGCTTATACAAACTATTGGAAAGGGTGCGGGTAACAATGTTCTTATAAACGAGGCTAATCTTGTTTTTTATGTGGATAATAATGCTGAGAACGGAATGGGTGGAAATGCTAGTAGAAACGTTGTTGCTCCATGGCGTTTATACTTGTATGACCTTAAAAACAGGAAACCTATAATTGACTATTCGATGGATGCGACTACTTATCAGAGTAACCCTAAATTGGATAAATATAATTTTGGAGGTATCATCGATACCCTTAGCGATGGAAGGATAGCTTATAAAATAAGACTTACCAATCATATCAAAAACATTATTAAAGGCGATTCGACCAATGTTAAGCTAGGTCTTGTCGTTACTGATAACATTAATATTATAACCAATTATAAGCTTAAAACACCTTTTACTGAGGGAGATATCCAGGTTAAAGATGTTCCTTATTCTTCTGTGCAAAATTTGTTGGGAACTAAACTATATGGAAGCAATGTTCCTGCGGATGGTAACGGAAGTGAAAAAAATGGTGTTAAGCTTGAAATTTATTATAGCAAACCTAAAGAATAAACGTTATGTGTGGAATTGTAGGCTACATAGGTCATAGAGAGGCCTATCCTGTAATCATAAAAGGTCTTAAAAGACTTGAGTACAGAGGGTATGACAGTGCCGGTGTTGTTCTTTATGACGGTACCGACCTTAAACTTTCAAAAACGAAAGGAAAAGTATCTGACCTTGAAGCAAGGGCAGAGAAAGAAATATCATTAAATGGTTCTATTGGTATAGGGCATACACGTTGGGCTACACATGGTGTGCCTAATGATGTGAATTCACATCCGCATGTTTCTAATTCTGGTAACCTTGTGATTGTTCACAATGGTATTATCGAGAATTATGAGCCACTTAAAAAAGAGCTTATCAACAGAGGATACGTATTCCATTCGGATACAGATACCGAAGTATTGGTAAACCTTATTGAAGAAGTTAAGAAGCAGGATAATCTTAAGCTTGGTAAAGCCGTTCAGGTGGCGCTTAACCAGGTGGTAGGTGCTTATGCTATTGCTGTATTCGACAAAGAAAGACCAAATGAGATTGTTGCTGCCCGTTTGGGTAGCCCATTGGCAATTGGTGTTGGTAAAGACGAGTTCTTTGTAGCATCTGATGCTTCACCATTTATTGAGTATACTTCAAATGCTATTTACCTTGAAGATGAGGAAATGGCAATTATAAGACTGCATAAACCTCTTAAGATAAGGAAGATTAAAGACGATACTTTAGTTGATCCTTATATTCAGGAGCTTCAAATGAACCTTGAGCAGATTGAAAAAGGAGGTTATGACCACTTTATGCTTAAAGAGATCTATGAGCAGCCAAGTGTTATTAAAGATACATATCGCGGAAGGCTTCATGCCAATGAAGGACTTATTAAAATGGCAGGTATTGAAGATAACCTTCAGAAGTTCCTTAATGCTGACAGGATACTTATCATTGCCTGTGGTACTTCATGGCACGCGGGTCTTGTAGCTGAGTATATTTTTGAAGAATTTGCACGTATTCCTGTAGAAGTTGAGTATGCATCGGAATTCCGATACAGAAACCCTATCATCAGGCCAACGGATGTAGTTATCGCAATTTCGCAGTCAGGCGAGACAGCTGATACCCTTGCGGCTATAAAACTGGCTAAAGAGCAGGGAGCATTTGTATTTGGTGTGTGTAATGTGGTAGGTTCTTCAATCTCTCGTGAAACACATGCAGGTGCTTATACTCACGCAGGTCCTGAAATTGGTGTGGCTTCTACCAAAGCATTTACTACACAAATTACAGTGCTTACGCTTATTGCACTCCGTTTAGCACAGGCTAAGGGAACCATGAATAATTCAGACTTCCACAGATACCTGCAGGAACTGGAACTTATCCCTGAAAAAGTCGCCGAAGCTTTAGAGACTAACCTTGTAGCACAGACTATTGCAGCCGTGTATAAGGATGCGCCTAACGCACTTTATCTGGGTAGAGGTTATAACTTCCCGGTAGCACTTGAGGGAGCTCTTAAACTAAAAGAAATATCATACATTCATGCGGAAGGTTATCCTGCGGCTGAGATGAAACACGGACCTATCGCACTTATTGATGAGCATATGCCGGTATTCATTATCGCACCGCAACAGGAGCACTACGATAAGATTGTAAGTAACATACAGGAGATAAAATCGAGAAGCGGAAAAATTATTGCTGTGGTAACTAAAGGCGATACTCAGGTAAAAGCCCTAGCGGATCACGTAATCGAGATTCCGGCAACTTCTGATGCTTTATCGCCACTATTGACTACAATACCACTACAATTACTTTCTTACCATATTGCGGTAATGAGAGAGTGTAACGTAGACCAGCCAAGAAACCTGGCGAAGTCGGTTACGGTAGAATAATCATTGAAAATATAAAATTGAAAAAGCGGTTAAGGTAACTTAGCCGCTTTTTTATTTATTCAATTTCCTTCTTATCTTTAATTTTAAATCAAAACTTATGTTTTTTGCCATTTTCCTTGTAATTGCTGTAATTGTCGGCTTTTACTTTTATTATACATCTAAACCCAAAACGGTAAAAACGTTTCCGACGGAGTGGGAAACCCTGTTGCAGGAGCATGTGCGCTTTTACCATGACCTGCCTGAAGAAAAACAGCCTGAATTCCGCGAGCGTATCCTTCAGTTTTTAGGTGAAACTTATATCGATGGGGTTGGTCTTGAAATTAACGATCTGGATAAGCTATTAATTGCTTCAAGTGCAGTAATACCTGTCTTTGGCTTTGCCGAATGGCACTATTTTAACCTTACAGGTGTTTTACTGTACCCGGATTATTTTGATGAAGATATGCAGTTTGCCAATTCTGATAAAGACCGCAATATAGGAGGGCTGGTAGGCAGCGGAAGGTTTGAAAAGAAAATGATACTGAGCAGAAAGGCGCTCTATGCCGGTTTTGATAATACTAGCGATAAAAATAACACAGGTATTCATGAATTTGTACATCTGATCGATAAAATGGATGGCGCTACCGATGGCATTCCTGAGTTACTTTTAGGGCATCAGTATGTAATTCCATGGGTAGATTTAATGCACAAAACCATGGAAGAAATTAACGATGATGAATCGGATATACGAAAATATGCAGGAACAAAACAGGCTGAATTCTTTGCTGTGGTATCCGAATATTTTTTTGAGCGTCCCGACTTATTGCAGACTAAACACCCTGAAATCTATACAATGCTGGAGTCTTGTTTTTATCCTAAGAGATAAAAATCATGACTCTGACAATGAGAATTTTATTAAAAAAAATCTTAAAATCAGCTCATTTGCCTGCTTCTGATGGTTATTATAGATGCTTGTCTTTTAAAAACAGGTTCCTTAAAGGTTAATATGTTTGTAATTAGGGGTTTAATTTTAATTTTTGTCTTTTAAAATTCGCCTTTTTGGAAAGGCTTATTATATATGGGTAGAATTATTCTGTCGAATTATTCGTATGTTTGATAGTTAACTAAATTAAACTATTAAACTATGAATCAAAAATTATTAGACATTTCGCCCGGCTTTGGCTTTGGTGTCGGTCGTTTTTTGAATCTTAAAGGCACTATAGGACGACTTTGCCTGTTGTTGCTTTTAAGTTTCATTTCAACGGTTGGCTACGGGCAGTTGGCTACTCAAAACTTTGATACCGGTATACCAGTCACATGGGCTCAGGCAAACAATGGTGTTGGGACAACAGCTTACACTACCTCTCCGGATGGTTATCTGGGAAGTGCCGGGGCGGCCTTTATTGACCCCTCAGCGGAAAATATCGGAAACGGAAACACTGCAAGATATTTTCTAATCACGCCACAAATAAATGTGCCTACTAACAGTGAGCTTCGTTTTTTTACAAAGCAATCAAGTACTACTGATTATGGTAATGTTTATGAGGTTCGTGTTTCTACCGCACTCCCTACCGATATAACAAGTTATACTACTACACTTGCATCATATACAGAAGCACAGCTAAGTAATGGTAATGTTTATGAAGAAAAGGTAATTCCTATTCCGCCCACCATTCAGGGACTTAATATTTATGTTGCATTTGTATTGGTTAATAACCAAAATGCGGCAACGCCTAATGCTGATACCTGGTTTATAGACAATGTTAACCTCCAAACGGCACAGGTTTGTAATCCTGTTGTGGCAACTACAATTACAGCTTCTGCAATTTCTATAACAGGAGCAACAATAAACTGGACTCATCCAACGGCTACCCAGTTTCAGGTTATTGTTCAGGATGCCTCTTTAGCTGCTCCGGGAGCTTCGGCAGTAGGTTCTGTTGTAACAGGTGCAGGCACTTCATTTTCCTATCCTGCTACGGGTTTGACAGGTGGTACCGCTTATAAGGCTTATGTGAAAGCCATTTGTTCACAATCCAGCAGTGCCTGGATAACGACCTCGGGCACTACATTTACAACGGCACTATTGGGGTCGGCTTGTTCAAATCCTATCATTATTCCTGCAAACGGAACAACATACACTTACACGAACAACCTAAGTAACTTCCAGAATGCATCTGTAACTTATGCGAATCAGGGCTCAAGTTGTCTTTCTCCATCACTAACGGCAAATTACCTTAATGGTGCTAAAGCTTTCTTTTCATACACACCAACCCAGAATGGTGTAATTACTGTTACAAACATGACTACTGCCAATAGTGGGCAAAACGGTTTTAACCATATAACCGGGGTGTTTGTTTATGAAGGATGTTCTAATGTAGGTGTACAATGTTTAGGAGGTAATAATACCTCTGCAGCGGCAACTCCTAAGTCTATTCCTAACCTTTATGTACAGGCGGGGCAAACCTATATTATAGTTGTTTCTTCATCGTTAGTTGCTAACGCAGGTATTATATTTACGCTGACGGTTAAGACAGAAGCTTGTGCTCCACCGGCAGTTTTTAAGTATAAAAACTTATTGCAAAATAGTGTTAGATTTTCGTGGGATAATCCGGGGAATCTTTACAATACATGGGAGTACAGGGTTCAGACTTCGGGATCGGCAGCGCCAACAGCTTCTTCTACCGGAACCCAAACTACTACTAACATAGATAACTTTATCAATACAGGTCTTGCTGCAGGTACAGCATATGATCTTTATGTTCGTACGGTATGCGGAGGTGTTCCGGGTAACTGGAGCACAGCCTATAAATTTACTACACAGTGTACTACTTTTAATACGCCATATTCTCAGGATTTTGCAACGGCTACGGCATCTGCTCCGGCTCCCTGCTGGACTGCCATAGATGCTAATAATGATGCGGTTACCTGGTCGTATTTAACACAATCGGCAACGATACTAACAAGTACATTCCAGAATAATAACAATGATTATTTTGTAAGTCCACAGGTTGCCTTGAGGCAGGCAGCACAACGGTAAGTGTAGTTGTCAATGCGCTTGCAGCACCGGTAACAGCATTTAGTTACCCGACACCAAGCTGTATCAACTCAGCTGCTACACTGGAACCAACACTGGATGCTCTGTTTACAAGAGGCGGATCGTTCAGTTCATCAACCCTGACAGTTGATGCTGCAACAGGAGCTATAGATCTTACAACGGCAACAGAGGGCACCCACGATATCGTGTACACCATAACAGCTGATGCTACGCAGTGTATTGATGGCGGAACCTTTACGGCTACGATAGAGCTTGTAGCAGGAGTAACGCCGGTGACTACATTCAGTTATGAAGAGAGTTATTGCAATGGCAGTGCCAATGCGTTCCCTGATACAGTAGCAGACTTTACCGCAGGAGGCACATTTACCTCTACTACAGGTTTGGTTATAAATGCCACAACAGGAGAGATTAATGTAGCTAATAGCACACCGGGTACCTATACAGTTGTTTATACTATTGAGGCAGATGCTGACACATGTAATGCAGGAGGCTCACACAGCTTTACGCTTACCATCGCAGGAGGCCTTGAGGCAGAAGTGTCTCAGGAATGCAGGGACAATAACAGCTGGGTGTTTGTTACCGCTGTAAACGGCTCGTTTGATGCTGAAGCAGCAAGCTATGTATGGAAAGACGAATCGGGAGCTACGGTAGGCACCGACGCAGGACTTAACCTTACAGCCTATGCAGTTGCAAATGCTTCGGAAGAACTTCCGTTAACCTTTACGGTAACGATTACATCGGGCGACTGCTCATCTGAAATCATGTATGAGATATACAATATCATGTGTGATGTTCAGCGCGGTATCTCACCGAACGGAGATGGCATGAATGATAACCTTGACCTTACAGGTACAGGAGTTAAGAGTGTTGTGATCTTTAACCGTTATGGTAAAAAAGTATTTGAGCATGGGTTGGGCTATACCCCCCAGTGGCATGGCCAGGACAACAGCGGTAATGAGTTACCTGACGGTACATACTTCTACAGTATCGAGAATGGCGACGGAAGCAACAAAACAGGATGGATTTACATCAATAAATAATATTGCTGATTTAGAAGAGATTTCCCCTTAAATATTCAGGAAATATATTCGAGAGTTGAAGAGGGCTTGTCTGAAAAGACAGCCTTCTTTTATTTGTTATATATTAAGGTGTGCTATTTATGATAATACTGCAGTTCGTTTTAAGAGAAGCTTTCGCTTAGGTGTATGAATTCATCAATACGGTTAAGTGCTTAACGCACATTTAGAAGCGGATTTTTAAAAATCCGCTTTTTTATTGAAAAAAATGCATTTCTAGGGTTGCATAATTCAAGTAGAAAAAACTATCTTTGCACTCGAAAAATTAGGTTTTTTCGTAAAACGTAAATAGCTGTTTAATAAATACATAAGCAATGTCTAAAGTAATAGGAAAAGTTGCACAGATCATCGGGCCGGTAGTAGACGTGGTGTTTAACACCCAAAATGCTGAGCTTCCTAAGATCTATGATTCATTAGAGATCACTAAAAAAGATGGTTCAAAATTAGTACTTGAAGTACAGTCTCACATTGGTGAAGATACTGTTCGTACTATCTCGATGGACTCTACTGACGGTTTAAGCAGAGGTCAGGAAGTTACCGGTACAGGAGCTCCTATCCAAATGCCAATCGGAGGAGACATCTACGGACGTTTGTTTAATGTTATTGGAGACGCTATTGACGGTCTTGGTGATTTACCAAAAGACGGCGCTAACGGTTTACCAATTCACCGTTCGGCTCCAAAATTCGAAGATCTATCAACTTCATCAGAAGTACTTTTCACAGGTATCAAAGTAATCGACCTTATCGAGCCTTATGCAAAAGGTGGTAAAATTGGTCTTTTCGGTGGTGCGGGTGTTGGTAAAACAGTACTTATCCAGGAGTTGATCAACAATATCGCAAAAGGTCACGGTGGTCTTTCTGTATTCGCAGGAGTAGGTGAAAGAACACGTGAAGGAAATGACCTTCTTCGTGAGATGCTTGAGTCTGGTATCATCAAATATGGTGATGACTTTATGCACTCTATGGAGAATGGTGGTTGGGACCTTACAAAAGTAGACAAGCCTGGTATGCGCCAGTCTAAAGCTACATTCGTATTCGGTCAGATGAATGAGCCACCTGGAGCTCGTGCACGTGTTGCACTTTCAGGTCTTACAATCGCTGAGTACTTCCGTGACGGAGCTGGTGAGGCACAAGGAAAAGACGTACTTTTCTTCGTAGACAACATCTTCCGTTTTACACAGGCAGGTTCTGAGGTATCTGCACTACTTGGCCGTATGCCATCTGCGGTAGGTTACCAGCCTACACTTGCAACTGAGATGGGTGCGATGCAGGAGCGTATTACTTCAACTAAAAAAGGTTCAATTACTTCAGTTCAGGCGGTATATGTACCTGCGGATGACTTAACTGACCCGGCACCGGCTACAACCTTTGCCCACCTTGATGCTACAACGGTACTTTCTCGTAAAATTGCTGAGCTTGGTATCTACCCTGCGGTTGACCCTCTTGATTCAACTTCAAGAATCCTTACTCCGCAAATCCTTGGTGATGAGCACTACAACTGTACACAAAGAGTAAAAGAAATACTTCAGAAATACAAACAACTTCAGGATATCATCGCCATCCTTGGTATGGAAGAGCTTTCAGAAGAGGATAAATTAGCAGTATCACGCGCTCGTCGTGTTCAGCGTTTCCTTTCTCAGCCGTTCCACGTTGCTGAGCAGTTTACAGGTATCCCTGGTGTTCTTGTAGATATTAAAGACACTATCAAAGGATTCAACATGATCATTGACGGTGAGCTTGACCACCTTCCTGAGGCGGCCTTCAACCTTAAAGGTACTATCGAGGACGTTATCGAGGCAGGTCAGAAAATGTTAGCTGAAGCATAAACTAGTTCAGTGTTCCGGGTTCAGTGTTCCGGGTTGGCTTAACGTCACCTATAACTCGAAACCCGCAACCCGCAACTCAAAACTAAAACTATGTTATCATTAGAAATAGTATCTCCGGAAGGACATTTATTTAAAGGAAACGTTACTTCGGTAACTGTTCCGGGTGTAGATGGTGAATTCCAGATGTTAAACCACCACGCTAATATCGTTTCGATACTGGCTGAAGGTAACATCAAGATCGCAGTTGCTGACTTTAAAACGACTACTGATTTTTCAGAGAAGTTCATCAAGTCAGAAAAAGACCAGAAATTCCTTTTGCCAATAACTTCAGGAACGCTGGAACTTAAAGACAACAAAATTATTATCCTGGTAGGTTAATCCTCCATGAAATATAAATTAGAAGCCCTATACTTTGTGTAGGGCTTTTTTTGTTATAACAGGTAAAAATACTTAATGGGATGATGAGTTTATTTTGTAGGTTTGAGGCATGACAAACCGTATACTTTTATTTTTCACACTGCTTATAGTTGCAACAGGATGCTCAACCTCTAAAACAGTTGTGGGTATTTATACGAGCAGGGGACCATCAAGTATGGAAACATTAAGTTTAATGTATTCGAAAGGATATTTTGAATTTTTGTATGATTTTGACGATTATATAAAGCTAAAAATCGACAACGACAGTACTTTTGTTTATAGTATAAAAAAGAAAGATTATCCTGGAAGATGGAAGGTTAAAGGTAAAACTCTTATTTTGAACTATACTGACGCTTCGAGGGAAGATCTTCAGCTTAAAATACGGAATAATAAGCTTTATAATATTACTGAGGAGACATTATGTAAAAGTAAACAGAAAATGATGCGTTTAATGTTACTAGAGAAAAAAGAAGAGCAGTAGTTGTTCATCTCCAAGAAATATAAATTAGAAGCCCTATGCATTGTGTGGGGCTTTTTTTGTTAATATTGTGGTATGGAAAACAATTCGGACATTATTATTAGCGAGGGCAGGAGACCTTTCTGGCAAGTTGCTATAGCTGGATTATGTTTTACGGGAGCAATAGTGGCTATAGGTTTCTTTATTTTAGGGTTGTTCTATACCCACGGTGATGATGTTAAAGGGTCTGTTTCCACACTAAAACTATCTCTTTTTTTATTTCTTGCAGGAGTCCGGTTCTCAGTGGTTAATAATGTATGCCTTGATTTGATTAACAGCAGGTTCAAGAAAGAAATGTCGGTAGGGATGTTTCGCTTTGGTAAATGGGAAAGCCTGCCTAATGTAGAATATGTGTGTGTTTTCAGACAATCATGGAGTAAAGACGGTGATGGAGACGGACAAACTGATTCATCAGGTATTACCTATGATGTGAATGTATGGTATAATACCTCTAAGCACTTTACTATTTATAGTAATCAGGAACTTGCTCCGGCCTATGAAATGGCAAAGCACATCGCTGTAAAATTAAATGCCGATTTCCTTGATTCCAGTGTGCCTGGTGATAAAAAATGGGTGGAGTTGTAATGCTGAAAGATGTTATTGATTTTAAATATTTGCAGCTACTAAAATTACATGTGCAATACATAAAACTATTCCTGTAATATTCAGATATGCTATTTTTCGGTTTTCAATGCCTTTTGCGTTAAACAATGCAATACTATGAAATATAAGGTAAAGAGGTGTGGTAAGTATAGTGTATATGAATAGGTCATAACCTATCCATGCTGCTTTTACATTGGTAATCATATAATATCTGTCATACCATAGGTAAATATAAAAGAGATACATAAATGTAACTATAACCAGTTGTAGTTTGAATTTCTTTTCTGCTATGGAGTATAAAGCCCCAAATCCTAAAACGCAAAAAGTTAAGATGATTACGAAGATCATAGTTTATTAGGTTCGTTTTCCGCAATATACTCCATAATATCGCCGGGCTGGCATTGCAGCACTTCACAAATGGCTTCTAACGTCGAAAACCGGATGGCTTTCGCCTTACCGGTTTTAAGGATGGAGAGGTTGGCTGTAGTTATGCCTACTTTATCGGCCAGCTCGTTAGAACGCATTTTCCGTTTAGCGAGCATTACGTCAAGGTTAATGATAATAGGCATGGTTATATCGTTAGTTCGTTTTCTTCCTGTAAATCGTTTCCGTAGTCTAAAAGTCTGCTGATAACGATGAGCGCCAGCGAAAGGATGATAAGGCCAATGTTGAATTCGGTATCAGGATATAGCTTATACATTTCAATAGGATTTCTTATTCCGGGCTGTAGTGATTCTACTTTTATGTATTCATAATAGTTTTGTATTATAAGGCACAATATCCAGTTGATTACCTGATAACACAATATGGCATTGCCAACAATCCATAGACGACGAGATACAGCATAGCTGAATGAGAAATCTTTCGTTAAAGCCCTGAAGAACATACTGGACGACCATAATACAAAAAGGATGGTAAAAAGTAATAGATAGTTTTTTGTAGCAAGCAAAAGCGTAAGCTTAAGATCCTTTGGTTTTAGTATAATATATCCTTCTGCTTTCAGAAAGGCAATATTGTCGAATTCTTTATTGATGAATTTATTTCCATCATGCATGGTTAACGAATCTATCGTTAGGGTTTTGCTATATGTTGTGTCTTTAAGGATATTGTTAAACATTTGGCGTGTTTCGGTGTCGGAATGTTTTGTCACACCAATCTGCCCACTTTTACTTCTGTCAGCATTATGATACGTAATTGTGCTGTCACCGGGCTGGTTCAGTTGGATTTTTACAGGGACTGAATAGCCATAATTATGATTAGGGAAAGAGACTAATGAGGAAGGTGGTTTGACAAAAATATCACACATTATAATATGGATACTAAATAGTACAGCAATTATAAATATAGCGGTTGTTATAATATAAAGCCTTGAAGCCAGTCTGTTTTTCTGTTTCATGGTTATATCGTTAGTTCGTTTTCTTCCTGAATAAATTCGCCTTTTTCGGTTATGTGGGCCAGCAGTAATATCAGTTTCCCTAAAAGGTATAATAGCAGGAATGAGGGCAACTGTCGGAAGAATATAGTAACATCAAAATACAATACTGCCGTAGTGCAGAATAAAATGTATCTTGACTTTGCAAAAATGATAAATGTACTCCCTGCTCTGCGAAATTCATTCCCCTGGGTATGGTAAAACATTTTTCCTTTTCTAATGCTTATAAGGCAATTGCATAAGCGGGTTACGCCCACAATAGCATAAACCAGCAGTGCAGAATAGACAACGCAAAATGCAATCGCAAACCATTTGTTGTTAACGTCAGGCACGGCAGAGGTTATGGGAGTGAAATAATCGTAAAAGAAATCTTTTATCAGGGCAGTCTCATCATTTGAAATAAACAGGTAAGCATACCCAATGTAATAAAGAATCATGCCTGCAGCAAAAGTTATAACGGCGCGCAGGGCAAGGATAATGATGTTTAGGTGATGTTTCATGATTATACGGTTAAGTCGTTTTCTTCTTTGAGATTCTTTGCCCATTGGAATACGCCTGATAAAACCTCGAAGAACAATCCCAAGGCGAATATGAAGATTAAATCTATTATAAAATCTAAGTCAATTGCTGCTTCTCCTTGTGTTAGTCTGAATGAAACTGAGCCAATGATTAGTAACAAACCACCCCCATATATGATACGGCCTATTTTTTTAAAGTAGGTTATTACGGAAGTGTCAAATACTTTCTTTTTTTCGAACAGGATCAGGATCTGTTTGAAAATATAAAGCGCATATAAAAAGCAGGCAAAACCTGCGATGACTATGAACAGAGTCAACTTAGAGGCTACAGAAATGTCTTTTGCCATTTCGCCATCAATCTTAAAAGGAATGCTCTCCGGCATCACAATGGATAATACCATAAAGGGTATTAAAAAGAACATCACAATAAGTGAAAGTGCAAATAGTATTTGGACAAGGAATTTTAAAGTGCGTAATTGTGTCATGGATTATTTGGTTTATTGCTTAATCAATGCAAATATAAATAAATTATCGATAAACAATAATTAATATCTGAAAAACATAAAAAAAATCCTTTTAAGCAGTATGCCCAAAAGGATTTTTTATTCGGTGTATAGTATGTTATTGGCGTACTATCTTTACGGTTCTCGACTTATTGTTTTCGGCAGTCATGGTCAGGAAGTACACTCCCTGAGCAAGTGCGCTAAGATCGGCCTGTTTTATGCCATCAGGATTTTTTTCTATTGCTATAATTTTCCCCAGGGCATCGGTAATGGTCACTTCAGATACATTAGTGCTGCCTTCCAGTGCAACAAGTCCTGTTGTGGGGTTAGGATAAACTGAAAGTGCTGAAAGGCTATTCTCATTAGTGCCAAGTGTACCTACGGTAAAGGTTTGCGCAACGGTTTCTCCGTTGTATTCGGCTTCCCATGTCCAAACACCATCCATATTAGGGCTAATAAGCCAGTACCAGTAAGATGAAGAATAATACGTATCAAAAGTGAAAGCCCAATTGCCGGCCAGTGTTCCATTTGGTCTTCGTATTCTCAGGTTTATGGTTGTGTCCGGCTCCTGATCTCTCATATATATGGCAGCATAAACGGTATCGCCTGATGCAAAAGTAGTACTGATATTTGCCGATTCAATTTCAGGACAATCATTAAAAGCAGGAGGTGCAGTATGGGTAAGCACTGCGTTAACATTGGGTTCTGTATAGCCCTGTTGGGTTTCCCACCATGAAGATGTATTCAGGCTGTTACAATTGCCTGTAAAAGGATCTATCAGTGCTCCTTCGGCATCATAAACCTCAAAGTGCAGGTGTGGCCCGGTAGAGTTTCCGGAGCTTCCCACTTTGCCTAAAAACTCTCCTTTTTCAACGCTGTCCCCAACATCTTTAGAGGTTAGCGTAGCACTTTTCATGTGTCCGTACCACGAAATGCTTCCGTCTTCATGAAGTAAATAGATTGCATTCCAGCTTCCTCCGCCCATAACACAGCTTTGGTCAAAATGCCCATCGTCCTTGAAGATTATGATTCCGTCTTCGGCTGCAATTACTTCTGCCTGTTCTTCATCCATCATCTTCCATGAAAAAGGCCAAAGATAGATGTCGGTTCCCATGTGCCCGTCATACGTCCTGTTACCGCAGTTAAAATCAATAAGGTCAGAAGAGCTGCTGTGGTCTACATAATTGGATATCCCCCATACCGAGTTGTAGCCAAAACCTTCGGTCTGTCTTACCGGCCAGATAAATGAAGGAGGCAAAGGGTTGTCTTTTTTGATGTTTTTTAAAGTCTTTTTCAGTAAATCTTTCTTTTTTTCTAAAATTTCCTGAATGCTTATACGCTCACTTTCGGTAACACAACTAACTTTGTTGGGATTAAATACATATTCGCCTCCATTAGGTCGCGGAAATGTTTCCTGAGCATAACCATTGAGTAAAGCAATGCCGCATAGCATTGTGAGTAAAGTTTTTTTCATAAAATGATTAATTGGTTGCGGTATAAATATAATAAAAGCAGATGAAACAATTACCTACATCATTATCCGAAAAGTTGTTGCAGCGTAAAGCAGGCAATGCACTGCGAAAACTTACCGAGACTGATAACAGTGTCGACTTTTCGTCGAATGATTACCTCGGGTTTGCCGGATCGTCTGAGATATTTAACGCAGCACACCATTACCTTCTGGATAATCGCATTGCTGTAAACGGGGCTACCGGCTCACGGCTTATATCGGGTAATCACAGTCTGTATGCTAAGGCTGAAGAAACGATTTGCAATTATCATAAAGCCGAAAGTGCACTTATTTTCAATTCGGGTTATGACGCTAATGTGGGACTATTTTCGTCTGTACCGCAAAAGGGCGATATTGTCCTGTATGATGAGTACATCCATGCCTCTATTCGTGATGGTATGCGATTGTCATTAGCAAAAGCTTACAAGTTTGCACACAATGACCTCTCTGATCTGGAGAGGCTGCTTGAGAAGTTTACAGGTGAAGGGAATATGGGTGAATTGTACATAGTAACCGAGTCGGTTTTCTCGATGGATGGTGATAGCCCCGATTTAACGGCAATGATAGCGATGTCCGAAAAGTACAAGGCTAACCTTATTGTGGATGAAGCCCATGCGCTTGGAGTTTTTGGCGCAAAAGGTGAGGGCCTGATACAGTCGCTAGGTTTGAAGGATAAGGTTTTTGCACGGGTAATGACTTTTGGTAAGGGGTTAGGTTGTCACGGAGCAGCAATATTAGGTTGTTCGCAGCTAAGGGAGTACCTGCTGAATTTTGCCCGAAGTTTTATCTATACCACCGCTTTACCGCCGCATTCGCTGGCAACAATTATTACTGCCTACGATTTTATGGCAAATAACCCTGAAAGACAAAAATCGCTAAAAAATAGCGTCAGTTTTTTCAGGTCGGAAGTAGAACGCCTAAAGCTGAAAAGCTTTATCTACAGTGACTCTGCCATACATTGTGTAGTAGTGCCCGGTAATGAAAAGGTAAAGAATGTAGCGTTAGTCTTACAGCAGGAAGGCTTTGGTGTTAAGCCTATACTTTCGCCTACAGTACCCGAAGGGCAGGAGCGACTGCGTTTTTGCCTGCATAGTTATACTACTAGAGAACAGGTAATTCAGGTTTTAGAGCTTCTTACTGCTCACCTTTCTTCATGATTTTTTTTACTTTAGCGTCAGTTGCCTTGCTTTTGGCTTTTTCGACCTGGGCTTTAGCTGTTCTTCGCTCGCGTTTTTTAAACCAGTCACTATCTTCCTCGCCAAACAGATAAGCATACGGCTGAGTGTCGGGGCTTAACTCAAACAGTTTTTTTAGTATGGCTATGGTAGGGATAATAAGTATCATACCTGTAACTCCCCAAATAGCACCACCAACTAATAATCCGATAAAAGTAATAAGCGCATTGAGGTTTACATTACTTCCTGTAATTTTTGGAGTCAGGAAAGCACCTTCCAGCAATTGAATGAAAATAAATGATACTGCAACTGCCACAGGGTAAAACAGGCTGTCTTTAGTCATCAGGGCGAAGGTAAAAGGCAATATAACCCCTAGTGAAGGTCCCAGATAAGGTACTATATTGAGCATACCTGCAAGCACTCCAAAAAAGATAGCGTGCTTAATGCCAAGGGCAAACAGCACTCCGGTATTTACCACCGCTAATATCAGCATTACTTTTCCGGCTCCTGCTATATAGGCATGCACTATCTTGCGGATAGAAGTGAGCTTTTCCAACAGGAAATTGTTGTCCTGTTTACTGAATACTTTAGTGACAAAAACAGCGAGGTGGTCGCGGTAAATGAGCAGGAAAAAGATAAATACCGGCAGTAAAAGTATATCAGAAAGAGTTCCCAGGGTTTTAATGATCATTTGGGTTGGCTTAGTGTTTTCCGGCTGAACGATCTCTACCGCCTTCTTCATCTCAAAGCCATTTGGCATTCCAAGGTCAAAACCAAAATGATCTGTACTCCATTTGTTGGCAGTTATTACAAAATGGTTGATTTTTTCATTAAGTCCGCCACCAAGGTCGTCCATAAAACCACGAACCTGCATGTAGATGAAAAATACAATGCCTCCTATAACGGCAATAAAGGTTAAAAGGCAAATGGCAGCACTTATGGAACGTGGAATCTTGCGGCGTTCGAGCGCATTGCATGACGAGGTTAGCAGCATGGCAATATAACCCGAAACAAGAAGGGGTACTAACAGTTTTTTAGCCATTATCATAAAAAAGATAATAATAATGATAAGCAGTGCTATGTAAACAGTTTTTATGTAGTTGGGTACGCGTAAGGTTTCCATATCCTGAGAAAATGTGTTAATTTTCAAACTTTTCCTATCAAAATTAGAAATTATTAAACCCTTGACTGATAATATTATATTAAAATTGTGTTGATGTTTTGGTAAAATTACTCGGTTGATAATTAGCTTAAAATAGAGTAGAATCATTTAGTAAGTTTGTAAAATGGAAAAAGAGTTTGCGAAAATTGGTAGCTACCAGTATACTTCTGAAGCTATCATCATAAAGGGAAAACTTGAATCGGAAGGGATTGAGGTTTTTATGACCGACAATTTTACAATAGACACCGATCCTTTGGTGAGTAACGCCATAGGTGGAGTAAAGCTTTATGTTAGGAGTGAAGACTTAAATAAAGCTACGGCTGTACTTTCTGAGATTAGCCGCTATTCAGTAGATGATAAAGGACAGGCTATAGTTTGTCCTAAATGCAATAGCGATAAAGTAGATGTAGGTACTACTGTAAAAGAGAAGAAGTCTTTGTTTGCATTCCTTTTTGGATTCCTCATAGCTGGAGGAATGCCAGTATATACAAAATATACTTACCGATGCAGCAATTGCAATAACGAATTTGAAATTAAATGAAACTATTTATAACAGGTATAGGTACCGATGTAGGTAAGACTATTGCCTCTGCCATAATAACCGAAGCTTTAGAGGCTGATTACTGGAAACCCGTACAGGCCGGAGATGCCGATAATTCTGATACACATAAAGTAAAACGCTACATATCTAACGAAAAGACACAGTTCTTCCCTAACAGCTATCTGCTTAATACACCTGCCAGTCCGCACCTTGCGGCAGCGATTGATGGAGTAACTATTGATCTTACAGAAATAAAAGAACCGAAAACCAAAAACCATCTGGTCATTGAAGGGGCAGGAGGGCTGTTTGTTCCGTTGAATGATACGGATACGATTGCCGATCTTATTCAACCGGATTATAAAGTGGTTGTGGTTTCCCGACATTATCTTGGCAGCATCAACCATACACTGCTGACAATTGAAGCTTTGAAACAGCGCAATATTGCTATTGCAGGGATTGTTTTTAATGGTGATGCAATGCCGTCTACTGAAGATATAATACTTAAAAAAACGGGGTTGAAAATGATAGGGCGTATTGAGAACGAACCTTATTTTGACCAAAATGTAATTGCGGATTATGCTGATGCATTCCGTGATACCTTATTGAAATTATAATTATGGGAAGTAATGAGCAAATTCCCCCTTTGGGGGTTAGGGGGCTAACAGAACGCGACAGCCAGTACTTATGGCATCCGTATACACAACATAAAACAGCTGCGAAACCTATTGGCATAACAAAAGGCGAAGGGGTCTTGCTTTGGGATGAAAATGGTAAAGAATACATTGATGCTATTGCTTCATGGTGGGTAAATCCTTATGGGCACAGCAACCGTTATATTGCCGATGCTATTTACAAACAGCTTACCTCATTGGAGCATGTGCTTTTTGGTGGATTTACTCACGAGCCTGCCGTATTGCTTTCAGAAAGGCTGATGGAGATATTACCATCTAACCAAAAGAAGCTTTTCTTTTCAGATAATGGATCGACTGCCGTTGAGATTGCCATTAAGGTTGCTTTGCAGTATTATTATAATAAGGGAGAGAAGCGTACTAAAATCATAGCGTTTGAAGATGCCTTTCACGGAGATACTTTTGCTGCTATGGCTGCCAGCGGTATCTCTTTCTTTACCGAAGCTTTCCGTGGTTCGCTAATAGAGGTAGTTCGCATTCCTGTGCCGGTAAAGGGCAGGGAAGAGGAGAGCTATTCGGCACTGAAAGCACTTGCAGCGACCAACGAGTACGCTGGTTTTATTTTTGAACCTTTGGTTCAGGGTGCAGCGGGCATGGTAATGTATGCGCCGGAAGCATTAGATAATCTTGTTGCGATTTCTAAAACGGGAGGCATTTTTACCATTGCCGATGAAGTAATGACGGGCTTTGGAAAAACCGGAAAAAACTTTGCCTGTGATTATCTTACTGCCCAGCCTGACATGATGTGCCTTTCTAAGGCATTAACGGGAGGAACCATACCTATGGCGATCACTTCCTTTTCACAAGAGTTGTATGATGGTTTTTACAACGATGATGTAAATAAGGCATTATTTCATGGTCATACCTTTACTGCTAACCCAACAGGTTGTGCAGCAGCTTTAGCGAGCCTGGACCTGCTTCAGCAGGATAAAATGCAGCAAAATTTGTTGCGCATCAATAAAAAACATCTTGATTTTAAGGATAAGATGGAAAAGCATCCAAGGGTAAAAACAGCAAGGGTGCTGGGCGTTATTTTTGCGCTTGAAATTGAGCGTGAAAGTGAGTCATACTACGGTAGCTTCAGAAACAGGTTGTATGATTTCTTTATTAGTAAGGGTGTTATCCTGCGACCGGTAGATAAAGTGGTTTACATACTGCCGCCTTACATCATAAATGATGAGCAGCTAGATACAGTTTATGGCATTGTTGAAGAGGCCTTAGAGACGATTTTATAGTTTTACTACAATAATCATAGAATTTGTTTAATTAGTGTAATTCGTGGCTTATTCTGCGTTTTACAGTATTTTTGCAAAAATATTAGAATACCTTGTCTACACCTGTTTCCATACTATCCATTGCTTCTTTTTCTCCGCTTGGGACATCTTCCGAAGTTGTTTGGGAAAATTATTGCAATACCAATACCTTAATCCGGGATTTTAAATCAGCCGATAAAACAGTTCCTGCGGTTGCCTTAACGGCATTACAGGCTAAGCTTGTTGAAGACCTTAAGACAGAAGATGCTAAATATGCTTCTCTTGATAATTCGGTTTTATATTCTATGCTTGCTTCAAGGATGGCTGTTGCCCAGGCTGGCTGGACAGAGGGGGATGTTTTTGGGATAAACGTTGGTTCTTCACGAGGCGCTACCGACTTGTTTGAAAAACATCATGGCGATTTTCTTAAAAATGGGAAAACAAATGTACAGGCATCACCAGCCACGACGTTAGGTAATATTTCCAGTTGGGTAGCACAGGATCTTAAGAGTACCGGGCCTGAAATTTCACATTCTATTACCTGTTCTACGGCTTTGCATGCGCTTTTAAATGGTGTGGCATGGCTTCGTGCCGGAATGGCCGATAAATTTCTGGTGGGAGGCAGTGAAGCGCCGTTAACGCCATTTACCATTGCCCAGATGCAGGCCATGAAAATATACAGTACTGCCGGCGGAGAATATCCGTGCAGGGCTTTTGATTTTAATAAGAAGCAAAATACAATGGTATTGGGTGAAGGTGCTGCATCGGCTTGTCTTGTTGCAGGTAAAGCAGCTAACGCCATCGCTGTTATAGAAGGTATCGGTTATGCTACCGAGGTGCTAAAACATAGTGTTTCTATATCGGATGATGCTGAGTGTATGCAAAAATCGATGCTAATGGCATTGAAAGATACGCCTCTTGAAGAAATTGACGCTATTGTAATGCATGCTCCGGGAACTATTAAAGGTGATACTTCTGAATATGCGGCTATACAACAGCTTTTTGGAGATAAACTTCCGCTGCTTACTACTAATAAATGGAAGATAGGGCACACTTTTGGGGCATCGGGACTGCTTAGCCTTGAATTTGCTGTTCAGATGCTGCAAAACAATAGATTTATAGGAGTTCCTTATGCAAATCCGCAAATACAGGACAGGCCACTGAAAAAAATACTGGTAAATGCCGTAGGTTTTGGAGGAAATGCCGTTAGTGTGTTGATATCAAAGTAATTTGGTAGTTGTGTAAAAAATAGAATCCCGGCTACTACCCCGGGATTCCGCATCCAACTAAAAAATTACTAAAACATTATGAGACAAGCCCATAATTACTGTTATACCCTGAGGTAAATATTTTATTTATTTTATAAATATCTTAAAAATAAAGAACTGTCTTGTTTATTTTTTGCAAATATATTGATATATAAGTATTTAAAGAGCTTTAAAATTTTTTTTATCAATTTTTCATGTCTCTCTCTGAATAATTAAATATTAGATATCAATTGATTCAAATATAGGGATAATTTTCATTTTTCAAAACGATTAGAGGTTAATATTTCAGTGAGCTAAAAAAAAATTAGCAAGAATTTGTCTAACCTGCTGAAGATTTAAATCTTATCTCATTAAAAAAACCAAACCCCGTTAGTAAAAACTAACGGGGCTTATCCAACTAAAAAATTTACTAAATAATTATAAAAGACCTTACTCAATTATAATTCTCTTAAAACCCGTTTGAAGCGGGTTTGCCTATAGGCAATATTATTGTGGTTACTGAACCAGTATTTTTTTTGTCAAAACAGCTCCATCATTCATTGTTATCTTCACAATTACCGGTGCTGTGGTATTGATGTAATCGGTGCTGAAAGAAGTATTGTTTACATCCGTAGTAAAAATTATTCTACCCAAAAGATCATATATAACTACTGATGATATCTCTTCTGTAGATTGTACATGAACGCTATGGTTATTACTGTAAATGATTGCTGTGGTTTGGGTTTGCTGAGGAGTTTCAATACCCAGGGAAGTTTCTGTGAACACTACTGTAAAGCGGTCTTCAAAAGTTCCTGCTTCCGATGTAAATGTATATCCCTGACCGGTAATATCGTTTACAGTGTTATTATTCTTGTCAACCAGATATATGTGTTGGCCTTGCATAAATAATCCATCAACATGGTCAAGTGCAAAGGTAAATGTTCCTGCTGTTTCAGTTTTAAAGCCAAGAGTTACAATGTCATTGTCATTAAATTGTGAGCGTGCCTGGATAGAAAGCTTTTTGTTATCTGCAATGCTATAAAGCGTTGTTTTGCCATCCATAATTGCTTCACCGTCATAACCTGAATCGTATCCCTCAGATGTTTCTGCGGTATAGCCTATCAAAACCTGCGAAAAGATGTTTTGTGCGGTTACATTAAGCCATAAACGGCTGATTTCATCCTGACCATTGTCTTTTGGTGCTGGTGTACGGAAAAATACCGTAGAGCATAATGGTAATCTCATTGCATTGTTGAATACAATGTTTTGCGATGCAGCCGAAGCCTTTACCATAAAACCCTGTGCAGTATTCAGTACGCCTTCTTCATGCAGGCTGTAAGGATCCTGGATAGTATTGTTGTCAGGGTCATACGCAGAATTAGACTGGTAGCCAAGCTTAGTAATTGTTTCATAGCTTGATTTTGCCGGGTCATTAGTTTTTCTCCATAGCCAAATTGTTCCATTGATGGCTTCAGCATTTGCTTCGAAAAACTTTTGGATGCTTATTGGAGAAGGGTATGGGTTACCTATAGTGTTATATGACTTAGTGTCGCTTAAGTAATCAAGAGGTACCGTAATATCACCAGTATTCGGTGTGCCTTCAAACTTACCTTCCCAAATAGTTGGTGTCAAAGGATGGTTTTCTCCGCTGCGTATAAGGTAACCTTTTGCAACATCAAAAGGTGTTGTTGCCGGAGATGTTATATTGGCATAAATATTATTTGCCGTATTATAAGTATAAAAACGGTTTGGCAATGTTTCCGGTGAAAAGCCAAGAAGCTTTTGTTCTGCTACCGGTGAAGACCAGATGGTATAAGCTTCTTTTACAATTTTAGACGAATTCCTTTTTATGATAACGTCTCCTGAGTTTTCCTGACCTTCAGTTTGTATAAGATTAGCGCCGCTTTCAAAGGTTAGCCGGCCGCTTACCGCCACATGAACATTATGAGTTATTATTGCATTAGTATGCTGGGCAAAGTTTACATTAGCACCCTGAAGCACGTTTATAGAGCATGCAGTAAATGTACCAGCGGTAAAAGTATAGTTGGCAGTAAATATAGCATCTTTCCCTGCTTCAGGTTCGCCATTACTCCAACTGCTACCATTCCATGTAGTTTCATTGTTGCAATATAGTATTGCACCCTGTGGAGGTGTAATTTTGTGCGGAAAAGCCGCAAGAGGTAATAGTATGAGTAAATAGAATAGTTTGTTTGCAATTCTATTTTGCTCGTTGAATAAAGTAGTCATTGGGGGGATAACTTTTTATTAAATAAGCAATAAATCAGTATGTCTTAGAATCTCTTTTAAGAGATTAATAATGCAAAGATAGTAAATATTTTTGAGGAAGCTTTTTGGGGGCAAAAATCAACCTTCACATCAGAGATTACTCTCTGTAATCGGATCAAAAAATACTATAAAACGGGGGGCTCATTTTATAGTACTGCTTAGAAACAGTATGCCATTGGGGGCGGATGGCATTTAAATTATTTTGGTTCTGCTATATTGTCATAGGCTGCTCAAGTATATTTTTTAGTTTGTGGTCAGAAATAAAAGGGTGATAGATTGTAAGGAAAAAACCCGATCGATTCTGAAGCAAAGTAACGGTGAAAAAACGGAATCATCATCAAGAACTTAATAGACAAAGTATAGACAGAACAAAATTTGCGTCAAAAATAACTACTGTAAATCAATGTGTTACGGATTATGTGGAAAAATAACAGATGAAATGCATAGACATAAGCAGAAAAATACGTCGAATATATGCATACATACATCCTGTAAGTAAAATTCGATCAGCTTACAGTCGTGAAAGTATTCTTTCAAATTCATCGTCTTCACTAATACCCATTTTTTTCTTGATTCGGTATTTTTTTGTTACTGTGCTTTCATATGATATCTGTAAAAGCGATGCAATTTCTTTATAGGATAAATTAAGTTTAAGAAGTGAACAAAACTGAATGTCGTTTTTTGTTAGCATTGGATATTTTTCAATGATGCTGTTTTCAAAATCCGGGTTTGCATTTTTAAAACGAATCTCAAATTCTTTCCAATAATTTTTTTGCTGTGCAATTTGTTTCAGTTCTTTTCTTATTTCAGTTGTTTTTGTAAGAGGGGCGTTATCCAGCTTTTCAATTATCGAATTGAGACTATCATAATAATTTGCCATTTGTAGTGCCATCGAGGTTGCTTCGCGTTGCTTTTCATCAATCATCTGTTTTTGTGAGTTACTCAGCTCCTGTTCCAGGATATGTTGCTGTTCCAGATAATTCCGTTCTTTTTCTACTGATTTTAATGCTTCTTTTTGAAGTCGGGCTCTCAGGCGAGAACCTCTGAGTATAAAAAGAATGAACACAATTAGAGACAGACTGGCGATTATATACATATATGTTAACCTACGTTCGGCCTGAACTCTTTTCTTTAAGGCTTCATTATTGTTTTTTAATATTTCATTTTTTTCTCTCTGAAAATCAGTCTGAAATTTTGCCTGCATGGCATTAAGACCTGAGCCGTTTTCATGCATTCGTAACGTGTCACACATTAACATTGCTCTTTCAAAAGCTTTAGAACTTTCCTTCCAGTTAGCTGTTTCAGTATATATCTCAGCTATAGAACGCTCATACTCATATCTTTCATGGGTGTGACTTTTAACATAGGCGGGTGAATTCCTAAATTCATTTATGAGTTTTATAGCTTCTTTGTATTTTTTTGTCTCGTTCAATACTGTTATATAGTTGCTAAAAATAAGCATGGTATATTTCGATTTTTTTTCAGAAAGCATTTGGTATGCATTTGCATACTGAAGTAAAGCTTTCTCTTTGTTTCCACGCAGGTCTTCAATGTTAGCAATTTTGGCATATATAACAGCTTCAAGCTCTTTGTCGCCAGACTTCTTTGCAGAAGGAATGATATTGTTTAATATAGTATAGGCATTATTGGTTTGATCGAGAGCTATTAAGTTCTCGGTATAATTAACAGTTGCAATTATATAGACTTTGCTGTCGCTGTCTGCTTTGTTCTTAGTAAGATAATCTTCAAGTAAATCGGCTGCAAACCTATAGTTGTTGCTTTGGAGGTAAGTGCCGGCGAGGGTTATCTTTAATTGCCATATATAGCATTTGTCATTTTTGGCTTCGAGTATTTTTATGCCCTTAAGTAGATACTGGGTAGCTATCTCGATGTTACCCTTGTAAAGGTATGAAGCCGCAATTGAATGATAAATATGAGCCTGATAAATAGGATTGTTGAACTTTTTGTTCAGTTTATAAGCTTTGTTACTCCATTTGAGGGCGAGTTCAAAATTGCCTAAAATATTATTCTCGGTGGCACTATTTACCATCGGAGCAATTTGTTTTTGAGGATATTTTTTAAGCAGTGTTATTGCTTTGCTAAAACAAGCGAGTGCTTTTTCAGGGTAGCCTGCATAGTCATAGTATATACCGATTACATTTTGCGCCTTAGCATATACAGTGTCATGAAGCCCTTTGGTTTTGAGAATGGTTTCATGTTTGTTTTTTTCCTTTTCGGCATGAAGGAGATTTTTGTAATCAGCCTTGAACCAAAAATTTTGATAACTGCAGCGTTTTTCCTGTGATGATACTTTGATAGATACTGATAGAAGAGTCAGACAGAGGACTGTTTGACTAAATTTCCATAAGTATCTTTTCAAATTCTGAATCATCATTGATTTCCATTTTCTTTTTTATCCTGTATTTTTTAGTGATAGTGCTTTCGTGTGAAATCTGTAAAAGCGTGGCAATCTCTTTATTTGACAGGTTTAGTTTGAGCAATGAACAAAACTCAATGTCGTTTTTTGTAAGTTTTGAGTACTGAGAGGCAAGTGAATGGGCAAAATCCGGATGCAGGTTATTAAAACGGGTTTCAAACTGTTTCCAGTAATCCTTTTGCTTTAACAAAGTTGTAAGGTCTTTTTTCAGCTGAGCAGTATCTTTAATTTGTCCATTGTCGCATTTTTCAATAATCTCATTAATATTATCCTGGTAATTGGCAAGCCTTAATGCTGTTGATGTTAGCTCTCTTTGTTTTTCGGCAATAATTTCTTTCTGTGAATTGGCAAATTCATGCTCATACTCCTGTTGTTGCATTGCCAGGTTTTTTTCGGCGTTTAGATGGCGGAGGGCTTCGTTCTGCAGTCTGTTTTTAAGCCATAGACTACGTAAGAACAGCAATACAATTATAATAAAAAATATGCTGGCAAAAACATAAAGAAATGTTAGCTTGTTTTTTGCGTCCTTTTCCTGTTGCAGCGAATTATTCCTTTTACTTAATATACGACTTTTTTCCTGTTGCAGTTCTTTTTGAAGACGCGCCTGAAGTTCATTTATAGCTTCATTGTTGTCAGTACGGGCTATGGAATCTTTAAGTTTTATTGCCTCTTCAAGTCCTTCAGCAGCTTCTTTATGATTGTTAGTATTTTTATTTGTTTCAGCTGTAGCAACATCAAAACGAAGCCTGTCTTCGGAGTTTGCCTTGCTAAACATAGTTGATTTTTTTACGGCATCAATTACTTTTAGGGCTTCGTCATATTTTTTTTGTCTATTCAGGTATTCTATAAATTCAGCTCCAATAACAACGGTATTCATCGAATTCCCTTTCAGGAAGATTGCTAAGGCATTGGTGTAATTCGTATGCGCGACATTATGTTTTTGCTCATAAGCAGCTATATTGGCCAGTTTAGAATAGGCAACAGCCATATGCTCTTCATTTTTTATGTCCTGTAGCTCAATCAGGGCTTCTCTCAGGCTGCGTTTAGCCTCTTCTACTTCATCAAGATGAATAACACATTCAGCATAATTTATAAGGGTAAGGGCATGGTTGCCTTTATCATTATTAGCTTTAAATATAGCGAGGCATTCTTTGTAAAGATCTTTTGCAAAAGTAAAATTGCGCATCTTCATATAGGTGTTGGCCAGTTTTTGGTTCATGTTTACCAAACTGCTTTTGTCTTCTTCTTTTTTAACGATGGCTATGCCTTTTAAAAGGCACTCGATAGATTTTTCATATTCCAGTGTAAACTGGTAGTTAGAAGCCATGTGGCTGTATACTGATGCCTCAAAAACCTTCATGTTTAATTTCTTGCTAAGTTCCAGCGCTTCATTAAGGATCTGAAAAGAAGTGTCATATTCCCCTTTGTTACGATAGGCAACAGCAATGTTCATCAATGGCATAGTTTTTATCTTAGGATAATTCTTTAATTGTGCTATTGCCTTTTTATAATAATAGATAGAGGAATCGGTTTTCCCCATATTCCCGTAATAAATACCATAGATATTATAAACCGCTCCCCTAATGCTGTCAGGTAATGTTTTTTGGCTAAGGGCATAATTAATATAGTATTTTGTACTATCTGCCGATGAGTAGATGTGCTTTCTTATTTTTGCTTCAACTGCCTTGTAATTGAAGTTGTTTTGCTGAGCGCGACCAGAATGTCCAAAGAAGGAAAGGAAGCATATTAATAGAGTTAATTGTTTTATCATATCAGATTTCCATAAGAAGTTTTTCAAATTCGGCGTCGTCGTTAATCTCCATTTTTTTCTTAATCCGGTATTTTTTTGTAATCGCGCTTTCGTGTGATATCTGTAGCAATGATGCAATCTCTTTATTTGAGAGGTTTAGTTTTAGCAGTGAGCAAAACTCTATATCGTTTTTAGTGAGTTTAGGGAATTTTGCAGTAAGCTGATTGCCAAATTCAGGATGCAGGGTGTTGAAACGGGTTTCAAACTGTTTCCAGTAATCTTTCTGTTTCATAAGTAGTTGCAGTTCTTTCTTAATGTCATTCACGCTGAGCGAAGCATTACTGTTACATTTTGCAATGATCTCACTTATGTTATCCTGGTAGTTTGCCATCCTCAGGGCTGTAGATGTAAGTTCCCGTTGCTTCTCGTCAATAATGTTCTTTTGAGAATAAGTGAGTTCCTGTTCGTGCTTATGCTGTTGTTCGATAAGATTCTTTTCTGTCTCAATGGTTTTTAGCTCTTCCTGCTGTAATCGGTTCCTAAGCCAGTATCCACGGAGAAAAAGGAGAATCAGCAGAATTAGCGCAATGCTTATTACGATGTAGAATACCATAGTTGTTTTTTCAGCCTGCATCTGCTTCTGAAGAATTCTGTTATTTGTTTCAAGAGCAAGATTTTTTTCACGTTGTAGCTCCGTTTGAAATTTTGCCTGTATTTCTTCTATGGCTACGCGTTTTTTAGCACTTGCAATAGAGTCCATTATTATAATCGTATTCTGGTAGGCTTTAATAGCTTCTTTATCGTTGTTAGTCGCTTTATAAGTTTCGGCAATGGCATTTTGGTAAGTTAACTGTTCCTGATTACCGGCGTTCTTAAATTTTTTAGTAGCCTCAATTAGGGTTATTACTCTAAGAGCTTCTTTAGCTTTATTGTGTTTGTTCAGGAAATTTATGTAAGTTCCCCCCATATTTATAATTCTTTTCGAACCGGATTCTTTTAAAAGTGTAAGTGCTTTTTCAAATTCCAAGGTCGCTTTTGATATATTTCCGATCTCCGATTCAAGCCCGGCCATTCTAAAAGCCGTTACTCCTAAATTTTCTTCATCGCCAAGCTCCTGCAATCCTTTTCTTGCTGTTTCCAGTGCATTTCGGGCCTCAGTATATTTTTTAACATGGGTAAAAGCCTCGCCAAGGTTAATCTCAGTAAGATAATAGTTGTGTTTAGCTCCTGTTTCTTTAAAAAATGCCGCACATTCCTTGTAAAGATCTATGGCAAAAGCAAAATTCTCTTTGGCAATATAGGTGCCCGCAAGCTTTTGCTTTATAACGATAAGTTCTTTTTTGTGGTTTGTATTCTTAAGCAGCTCTATAGCTTTAGTAAGATACGATAAGGAGTTTTCGTAGTCTGTTGTATAATTGTAATTTGTTGCAAGTTCACCATAAGCAATTGCAAGGCCTAAATTGTTTTTCTGCTTTTTTTGAATTGTTGCAGCCTCTTTGAGAAGTTTTATAGATGTAGTATATTCCCCTTTGTTTCGGTAGCCTATAGCCAGGTTCATTAGGCTTTTCACCTTTATTTTTGGGTAATCATTCAGGTATGTTATCGCCTTTTTGGTATAAAATATGGTAGAGTCAGGTTTGCCTGTCATCCCGTAATAAATTCCGTATAGGTTATAGGTATTACCGTATATGGTATCGTGGAGGTCTTCCTGAGCAAGTGTTTTTTTTATAATTGCCTTCGCAGCTGCAGGATTAGAGTTTAACAGTTTACGGGCATTGGCATCAGCGGCTTTAAAATTGTACTCCTGGCCATAAGATAACCCGGTTATTAATAAAAAAATAAGGTGTAGTTTTTTTACCATAGTTTACGGTATTTGGTTTTCAATTAAGAAAATTGGGCACAACCAATTTAACAAAATTTTATGGATTTTGTGTTGTGTAGGTTTTAAAAAACGTTATTCAAAAGCATAAATTTTTTCTTGTACGAGATTACTTTCATAACCTTTTCGTAGTAAATAATCCATTACTTTCTTTTTTTTCTTCTGAATATTGCTTTCAAGTGTAATTTCCCATTGTTTGTCGGCCAATTCATGGAATGCATCAAGATATTCACCTTCGGGAATTTCTTTAAGAGCGCGTTCTATGTTGTAGCGGGAAATGTTTCGGGCTTTTAGCTCATTGGTAATGCGGCGCTTTCCCCAGTGTTTTATCCTGAATTTTCCACGGGCAAAACTACAGGCAAAACGTTCTTCGTTCAAATAGTTATTGTCAAGCAGGTGCACCATAATAACATCTATGGCCTGCGGTATCATATTCAGGCTTTTCAGTTTTAGCACTACCTCGTCATGGCAACGCTCCTGATAGGCGCAATAATGCTCCATTTTTCTCTTGGCTTCTTCTACTGTATACGATTTTTGCATGCCTTTGCCTGATTATAAGGGCAAAGTTAAAACAAAAGCCCATTACATAATGGGCTTCTTTTGTTATACCGGTAAGTTGAGTTTTTTGTGAGTGTTTACTATTGCCTGTTTGTTTTTATAATCTATCCATGCCTGCCCTTTAAACTTTCGCATTACGTTATCAAAGTATCTCATGAAGGTAATATTGTAAACGGCTTTTCCAAGATTACTCACCTTGCGGGGAAATGCCCTTAAACTCATAGAGAATCCCGGAGTTACATATTTCATATAGTGCCAGTAGCCTTCGGGCATGTAAAGCATCTCTCCATGTTCAAGATCGGCTACAAGTCCTTTGGCATATTTAAGCGCCGGCCATTTTTCCATGTCAGGATTATCAAAATCAATATCTTCACGCGATATCAGTGCATGAGGCACTTTATACAGGTAAGGTGTCTGGTCGGGAGCAAACAATATACAGCGTTTCTTTCCGTGAAAATGAAAATGCAGTATGTTTGAGAAATCAATGTCATAATGTATAAATACACGTGACCCTTCTCCGCCAAAGAAAAGCATGGGCAACTGCTTAACAAGCTTCAGGCCTATATCGGGCCATTTAAAATCATTTTTTAGCGAAGGCACCTCCTTCATCAGGTTGTATAAAAATATCCTGTAATTGGTAGGTTTAGACTGTAGTAAATCTATGTAGTCGGCCATTTTCATTTTTGCATGGGCCTCATTAAAACCATCTTTGTGCGATACCGGACGATCATCATAAAGCGGTACTGTTTTTTCGCCGGCTATGTCTTTTATATAATCAAGCTTCCATTTTTCATAAGCAGGCCAGTCTTCTGTAAGTTTCTCTATTACAAGTGGTTTTTGCTTCTTTACGTAGTTGTTATAAAAGTCCTCTTTGGTAATTGTCTTTACACGTTCAATTTCGGTGAGATCTAACGGCATCGGATAGGGTTTTTAGCTAAACAAAATTACTAAAGCGTTATGTAATTGTAAAGCTCTAATTCTTAAAATTTTATTAACTAAAATGAAAATAAAAAAAAGCAGCCCTTCCCAAGGCCGCTTATCAATAATAGTTGCATTTATATATTTATTTCTTTACGATAATAAATTCGATTCTTCTGTTTAGTGCATGCTGCTCTTCTGTGCAGTTTTCACCACAGTTCACTTTAGGTTCACTTTCGCCATAGCCTTTTCCTGAAAGCCTTGATGAATCAATACCTTTAGAGATAACATATTGTGCCATAGCTTTTGCTCTTCGGTCAGATAGCGCCATGTTGTATTCTGCACTACCTCTGCTGTCAGTGTGTGCTTTTGCCATAATAACCATATTTGGCATTGACTTCATTAACGATACAAGCTTGTCAAGTTCTGCAGCACCTTCAGGAGTAATGTTACTTTTGTTGTATTCAAAGTAAATATCTTTCAGTTTTACTTCGTTGCCTACAATAAGCACATCAACCGGAGTAAGGTCTGCTGTAATGTTTACTTTGCGTTCTCTTGATTTCGAAATCGGGAAAGTGTTTTGCAGGTAGCCATCTTTTGAGGCCTGTATTACATAAGCCCTGTCGCAGTCTACGCTATATGATGCTATACCATTTGCGTCAGCAGTAGTGGTTTGTATCACGTTGTTTCTATCGTCAAGAATGGCAACTGTAGCACCACCAAGTATTTTTCCTGTTTTGGCATCTTTAACAGTTACAATAGCTTCTACGCCACATATAGGAGTAGCCAGGTACAGGTTGTCTTTTCCGGCCTTGTTGCTCGAAAAGAAACCAACATTTTTGGTGTCGTTAAATGTAAAGGCAAAATCGTCTTTTGGAGAGTTTACCGGTAGGCCTAAATTAATGGCCTCGGTACCTTTGTTAAGGTCAATCATAAAGATATCCATACCGCCAAAACCTTTTCTGCCTTCTGAGGCAAAGAAAAGTTTATTGTCATCAGTGATGAATGGGAAATTCTCGCGGCCTTCAGTGTTTACTTTTGCTCCAAGATTTTCAGGTTTGCTATAGGTGTTATTGCCTAGTACGCTAACTTTCCATATATCGGTGCTGCCACCCATGGAGCCCTGTCTGTTTGAAGCAAAGTAAAGTGTCTTTCCGTCTTTGCTAACCGATGGGTTACCCGTTGAATATTTTTTGTCGTTAAATGGTACAGCTTTTACATTGCCCCATTTACCGTTTTCTTTTGTAGCTACAAACAGGTAAATAAGTCCTGTTCGCTGTCCCGGAGTATCTTTTTCAAAGCTGCCTTCTTTCCAACTTTCGCTGGCAAAATACATGGTGTTTCCATCACCGGTAACGGTAGCAGGACCATCATGCCATTGCGTGTTCAGGTCTGATAAAGGTTCAGGTTCGCTAAAGCTGCCGTTGTTATAGGTAGCAGTATAAATGTCCATATAAGGCTCTTCGTTCCTGCCATATTTTCTTCGTGCAGTGTTACGGGTAGACGCAAAATAAAATGTATTGTCGTCTGTAACAAAACCACCAAAATCAGCATACTTAGGGTCATTTATGTCCAGTTTCTTTTCGTCATAAAGCTTTGTTTGCGATTTTAGCTTTGGCAGATAATCAGGGTCCTGCTTAAACTCTACAGCCCTTTGATCCTGAGGAGCAAGTGAAGCAAACTTTTGCATCTGTTTGTTAGCCTCCTCATATTTGCCTTCTACCTTAAGCATTTGTGCATAACGATAGTAGGTTTCGGCATCCTGCTGTTTTATTTCAATAAGCTTAGCATACCATTTAGATGCTTCCTGAGCATTAAAAAGGTTGTAGTAGCTGTCGGCTATCTGTTTGTATATATAAGCGTCTTTACCTTTTGCAGCCAGTTTTTCATAGGCTTTTGCAGCATCAAGGTATTCGAATTTTGCGTATAGTTTATCTGCTGTTTCAGTATCTTTATTTTGTGCCGCCACGGTCATTGCCATAAGCAGGCTAAGAGAGATGTATATCTTTTTCATGGTTAAAATGGCTTATGCTATTAGAAATAACGTGGTGAACGTGATACTTTTTTAGGGAAGTTCAGGTCAAACAGTAACATTACCTCGTGCGATGCAGGAGTTGTAACATTCAGGTCTGATACGATATGGTCATAGGCATAACCTATCCTTAGGTTTGGTGTAATGGCATAGTTTACCATACCGCCAAAGCTATCGTCTAATCTGTAAGTAGCGCCTATCTCAAAACGCTCAAAGAATAAGAAGTTTAATGATCCATCAATAGATGGAGAAACATTAAATGCCGATTTTAACATGAATGATGGTTTCATCTTCAGGTTATCGTTCAGCTGGAATACATAACCTCCCGTTAAGAAGTAGTGGGATGTCTCAGAACCGAAATGCTGTTCATCTCCACCTCCTGCTGGTGTATAATCAAGGTGCTTGCTCTTCAGCATGTTTGGCACCGAGAAGGCAAGGTAGTATTTGTTGGTGTAGTAAAAGAATCCTGCTCCAACATTGAAGTAAGTTCTGCTGATATCTTCTGAGAATGCAGGGTCTTCAGGATTAGGAACGTGACCGTTTCCGATATCGCTATATAAACCCACTTTGTGGAAAGTAGCTCCCGCTTTAAGACCTAAGGCCAAACGGTGCTCGCCTCCAAGGTTAAGCGTGTACGAGAAATCCGCGTAAGCGTTGGTTTCCTCTACAGGACCAATCTTGTCATTGATTACCGATAGTCCCAAACCTACGTTCTTGCCCACAGGGCTGCTCCCCGAAAAGGTCATAGTCGTTGGTGAATCTTCAATGTCAACCCATTGTTTACGGTATAATAACCCAAACGACAGGTTTTCTTTTGAACCCGCATACGCAGGGTTAATCACGTTCATGTTGTACATGTACTGTGTGTAGTGCGGATCCTGCTGGGCTATAGCGTCTGCAAGGCCGCCAAGAGCTAATAATGCTGCCAGGTATAATTTCTTCATTTGGTAATGTAAGTTAGTTTAGTTAGTAGCCTTTTAAGACATTTGTTGCTGCTGTCTTCAGTATATCAGGCAGCAGCAACATACTAATTAGACTCGCGCAGATTTAGAAGGTTTAACGAATAGTTAAATTTTAACTAATTCTAAATTACGCACAATGTTTTACTTACAAATTTTACAATGAAGACAGGTAGTCAAATAGCGTAGTGTTTTCCGGCAGTTCCATTTTTGCACTGATGCGTTCTTTACGTTTTCGGCAAGCTTCAGCTGTAATATTAAGCATAGATGCTATTTCCTTATTGCTAAGATTCATGTATACGTATGATATGAAACGTATGTCATTTGCAGTCAGGGTTGGGTGGTCTGTTTTAAGACGGTTTATAAAACCATGATTCACTTCTTCGAAGTGTGTGATAAAGCTATCCCACTCGTCATCTGATTTAAGATGGTTTTCAAGTGTTTTTATCTGAACAGAAAGCGTTTTGTTTTTAGCTATTTCGGGAGAAGAAGAAAGTGTATTTATCACTTCGTTAATAAGCTGGTTCCTGCCGGATAGATACAATGCTTTAGCGGACAGCTTACGATTCCTTATTTCAAGTTCGTTCTTAAGGCGTTCTTCTTCTAAAAGTGCAGCGGTTTCTTTCTGTTCATGTTCCGATTTCTCTTTTTCAAGCTCGAGGGCAATTACACGTTCGTTATGCTCTGCGATAATCTTTTTTTGTTTATGGCGGCTAAGCATATTTCGAACAATAAGCGCAATGATTATGGCAAATGCAGCCAAAAATCCTATTGCAGTATAAAACAGCCTTCTTTCATGTTTGAGTTTTGCTTCATTATCAGCAATTTGCTTTCGGTATTCGCTAATCTCGAATTTTACCTTATTATTTTCATAAAGGCGTCCGTTTTTTATACTTTCTAGTTCTTTCTCGGCTTTTATTACGGAGTCCTTGTATTGCAGAGCCTGTTCAAAACGTTTTGTTTTTACATAGGTCTGGGAAAGGAAATCAAAAATAATTTTCCTTGTTTCAGGACTTTTGGTTTTTCTTAATAAATCTTTTGCTTCGGCTTCAGCCAGTGGATAGATGCCTTCTTTAATGTATGCCTCGATTATGACAAGCTGTAATTGGAGTCCAATGTTATTAAAGTTTTTGTTAGGGAGGGTTTCATATAGGTTCTGCGCTCTTTTTCGTGCTTCAGAGACATTGCCTGATATAAGGTCATTCTGTACCAGGGTTACCTGGCTCATGGCATACAGGTTGGGGTCGTTTTTTAAATACGGGATTGACTCCAAAATATACTTTCGTGCTGTCTCTGCATCCTTTGAGGCATTATAGGCACTACCCAGATTCATGGCATACAGGCCTATCTTTATAGCATCTTTGTTTTCTTTAGCAATATCATAGGCTTTTTTAAAATACTCGCGCGCCTTTTCATTATTGTCTTCTTTGGAGTATAAGATAGCAATATTGTTTAAAACTACCATTTCAGATGTTGGATCCAGATGTTTAAGGGCAGTATTATATGCTTCCAGGTAATAATCCAGCGCTTCACCATAATCGAGCATCTCGAAATAATTGGCCCCGATATTATTGGTAGCTAAAAAAAACTGGCGGTGCCATTGTTTTCTTTCGGCTATAGTTCGGGCTTTAGTAAGTAGTTCAAGCGATTTTACATGTTCTTTTTTCCACATGGCATCTATACCTTTAACCACGAGCGAATCGCAATACTCAAGGTTCTGCGCTTTTGCAGGGAAGAATGAAAAAAGCAACAGTAGTATATATACCGTACCGGTATGCTTCCGGTTAAAAAGAATTCTCATTTGGATTTGATTGATGAATCCAAAGATAAGTAATAAGGTTTCAAATAAAAAAGCTCCTTAACTGTATTAAGGAGCTTTTATGAATTGTTTAAAATTAAGCTTTTTTACCTGAAGCTTCAAGGTTACGCTCAATTGTGTGTCCCGGGCGTGACCATTTAGGTTTTTCGCCAAGCGGAGCATATTGAGAGTCTTCAGCTTCAACGGTTTTAGGCTGAGATATCTTTGTAAATGGTTTTTGTGGAGTCAGTCCGAGCATCTCAAACATTTTCATGTCTTCGTTTACATCCGGGTTAGGGGTTGTAAGTAGCTTGTCTCCTGCAAAAATTGAGTTAGCACCTGCAAAGAAGCACATTGCCTGACCCTCGCGGCTCATTTGTGTACGTCCTGCTGATAGCCTTACCTGAGTATCCGGCATTACAATACGTGTTGTAGCAACCATACGGATCATTTCCCAAATCTCAACAGGTTTTTCGTTTTCCATTGGAGTGCCTTCTACTGCTACCAGTGCATTGATAGGCACTGATTCCGGTTGAGGGTTAAGTGAAGCAAGTGCAACAAGCATTCCTGCTCTGTCTTCAACACTTTCTCCCATTCCTATAATTCCACCGCTACATACGGTAACATTCGTTTTTCTTACGTTATCAATGGTTTGAAGACGGTCTTCATACCCACGTGTAGAAATAACTTCTTTATAGTATTCTTCAGATGTGTCGAGGTTGTGGTTGTATGCATAAAGACCCGCTTCAGCAAGACGTTTAGCCTGATTCTCGGTGATCATACCCAGCGTACAGCAAACTTCCATGTCAAGTTTGTTGATGGTTCTTACCATTTCCAGTACCTGATCGAACTCAGGTCCGTCTTTTACGTTTCTCCATGCAGCACCCATACATACACGCGACGATCCGCTTGCTTTCGCACGAAGCGCCTGTGCTTTTACCTGCTGTACACCCATAAGGTCGTTGCCTTCTACACCTGTATGGTAACGGGCAGCCTGAGGGCAGTATCCGCAATCTTCAGGGCAACCTCCGGTTTTAATTGATAGTAACGTTGAAACCTGTACCACGTTAGGGTCATGGTTTACCCTGTGTACCGATGCTGCTTCGTATAGAAGGTCCATCATCGGTTTATTATATAAGGCTATAATTTCTTCTTTAGTCCAGTCGTGCCTTTTTGTATTCATATTGGTAAATTAAATTGCGCCAAAAGTAGCAAATTCCTGTTATGTACAGAAATATCTTCAAAGATTAATGCTGATTATGGGCAAGGTCATCTACCTTATTGATTTTTTCTACTTTATCTTTCCAGTACTGCATAAGTGCGAAAGACACTATAATCGAAGCGGCTAAGCCTTCTATAGTTAGTGCCGATACGAACTGATATAATGACGGTTCACCACCACCAAAAATATAGGCTGCAGCATAGTTTTGCAGGTATTCGTTAGCACCACCGTGGCTTGCTCCTTTGTATTCGATATAGGCAATAAAACTGAATATGCCCAGTACTAAACTGATGATTGCCGTAAATATTCCGGAAGTAAGATTAGTAAAATAACCATAGATGTGCTCATGGTAGTTTGATTTTATGGTCTTGTTTACTCCCCATATCACAAAAATGAAGTTTACCAACCTAAGATAAATCTGATTTGATAAGCCTACCATCTCCATAAGCAGGAAAAACAATGCGATGCCCACAAAAATTAAAAAGCCGTTAAGTGCTATTCTTGAAAAGTTCATAGTTTTTGTTTTTTTGGTTCTTATTTCAGTTAACACATAGCCCAATGGTGGGCTAAAAACACATTTTAATGAACTGTACAGTTTCTCATGTATTTATACCCGAAGTTAGGCATAAAATGGGAGAAGTGAATGAAGATTAATAAATATTTAATAAAACAATTATGATAAAATTAGGATATAGTTTTATCTGTTGCGTTTTATTTAATTTTAGGAAGCAGTATCCAGTCGCAATGGAAAAAATAGTCCCATTTTGCGGCTGCAAGGTCTACAGTAGGATCAATAAGAGTGACGTATGGCCCTCCATTTATGTTTACGCTTGTATTGGCATAAACCGCTACATCGGTGCCCTGTTTTTCAAAATACTTATGGATGTATTGTGCCGTTTGCCATATCATGTCGGGCTTGGTTTCCATACTGCTTATCTGCTTGTGAGTAAAAGCCCGGTGTGTGTCAAAGTGCAGTTTTTCACCTGTTTTTTTATCTATTATTTTAAATGTGGTATAACCGCCACGACTGCGCAGCATCATGCGCCAGCTTAAACGGTGGCCTTCTTCGGTAAGCAGCACATCGCCTTTAATAAGATAGTGTCTTAACGGTAGCAACAGCTGAAGGATAAGATAGGGAACAAAAAAGAACAGCAGTATGCTTTTGTTTTCATTAGTAGGTTTTCCGGCATCTTCGGCAAAAGGTTTCTTTTTAAAGAAGAGTTTCCTAATAGTGTCGGGCGGATAAAAGAAAACTGCAAAACTAAGGGCAAAAAACGGGAAAATGCCTATTTGTAACGTAATCGAATTAAAGATGTGAAAAATCAGCGAAGCAACAAAAGCAATGGTACGCGTGCGTTTAAAAAGCATTAGTGGTACTACCAACAGGTCAAAAGCCATACCTGCATAAGTAATAAAGAGATAAAACCACTTTTGCGTCATTATATCATTCAGCGTTGGATTGCTTACAGAATTGTTAAGCAGGTTATATACAAACGTTCCGCTTAACCAACCGGGGTAAAATTTGGCCAGTGTAGCATAAAAATATACAATAGTAACCTGTAGGATCATTACCCACGAGCACCAGGCTGGCATGGTAAGTTTTTTTATTGATGGGTTTTGCTTAGCGTCTATGGAAGCGTATCGGTTTGCCGGAAGGAAAAACATCATAAGGCACACCAATAGTAACAGGTAATAGTGGTTATTGTATGATGTCTTTTGCATAAAGTAGACTCCGGCCCACAGCAGGGTATACAGCCCAATTGACCATCGGTATTTATAACCTACCATTACGAGAAGGCCCAGAATACCCATAGCGGCAAAATAAAAATACATGCCATAGCCCGGAAGTGGTTGCAACCATTCCATGCCAATATGTGAAAAAGTATAAGTAGGGTCTGCAAGATTGCTTTTAACCCAGCCGGTAAGTATGGCGCCAAAGGTTTCGCAGGCCAACAGGAAACCTAAGAAGATCCTGAAAATAATTAACGGGGCGTTATCTATTTGGAGGAACAGGCGCTGTTTCATGAGTTCTGTTTTTCAAACCAGGCGATGGTGTCAAGCCTGTCTTTTTCAATTTGTAGTTTTAGGGCATCAAACGATTCGAACTTTACCTCGTTGCGAAGCCTGTGGTGAAAGCTTACTTTAAGAGGTTTACCATACAGGTCTTCGTTAAAGTTGAGGTAATGTACTTCTATCGTAGTTCCTGTGCCGTTTACAGTAGGACGGGTGCCAATGTTCATCATGCCGTGAACGGTCTTCCCGTCCAATTCTGATGATACTACATAAACGCCATTAGCAGGAATAAGTTTATAGCTTTCGGTAGGTTGGATGTTAGCCGTAGGGAACCCTATGGTGCGCCCTAATTGTTTGCCTTCCACTACGGTTCCGTTGATGAAATAAGGATAACCTAGGTAGCTATTGGCAACATCAATATGTCCTTCGTTCAGGGCGTGGCGAATTTTGGTAGAGCTTACCGATACCTCGTCTATGGCAAGTGCTGATATTTTCTCAACTTCAAAGCCATATTCTTCCCCAAATCGGATAAGGTCGTCGATATTTGCGGTACGATTGCGTCCAAAACGGTGGTCGTGACCAATGATTATTTTGGCAATGTTGAGTCCTTCAACCAATACATCCCTAACAAATTCTTCGGCGGTGAGCCTTGAAAAGGCTATGTCGAACGGATGGATGATAAGGTTGTCAATGCCTTCTTTTTCAAGAAGGGCAGCCTTTTCGTCCATAGTGTTCAGTAACTTCAGGTCGCTGTTTTGCTGCAAAACCATTCGCGGATGCGGGAAAAATGTAAGCACAACGCTCTCACAGCCTGATTGTTTGCTGCTGTTGGTCAGTTTTTCCAGTATGCTTTTGTGGCCTTTGTGCACGCCGTCAAAAGTACCCAGTGTAACGATTGTCTTGGTAGTTGGGGTAAACTCCTGTATTGAATTGAAAATTTTCAAACCGCTCAAATATGTTCGGCAAATTTAACTATCTGTATCCAATTAAATTACTTCGTTATGGATTTTTTTAGATGAGATGGTCCGAAGTCCGAAGTCGGAAGTCCGATGATGCATGTAGTCCGTCATTGCGAGCGAAGTGCAACGGAGCGTGGCAATCTAATAGATTGCTTCGTCATCCTTCCCTGCCTTTGCCATCAGACGGGTTCGCAATGACTGATGCCGTTTTGTTTATTATTGGTACAAGCGTGACGCTCGCGTCAGGGGGAGTTATCTTAAGTCATTTACGTAATACATCCCTTCCAATTCTTCTGCGGAATAGGTTTTATTTTTTTTATTTTTTTTAAATGTTGTCTGCTGTGTTGCGACAGTTTCACGCATCGAGGAATCGTATCTTAATTCAGGTTTTGATATTTTATACTTATACACAAATGAAAATTTATATATACCTCCTACTTTGATTATTTCGTTTCCTCTGTAATACTTGTTCATGCTGGAATAAATCAGAGTAGTTTTTTTAGTATCTACTTTTTGAATTTTGATGCAATAATAATTTTCTAATGAATCAATTGTTACTATTCTAAATTGATCCTGACCATATATTTTTAAATTAAAAAATAGAATAACTATAAATGATAATAGTATCTGTTCCATTATAAGTAATTAATGTTTTTTTATAAGTAAATCCGCATCATCAGAAGTTTCAAAAGATCTAACAATCCAAAAATCTACCTCACCACCACATCTACAACCCTCGTTACCTGCCCCTCTACCAGTTCAGGGATTTCTATATGAAGTTTATTGTTTTTAAAAGTCAGTGTTCCTTCTTCAATTTTTCTGACTCCGGCTTTGCCTTTGCAAAAACAGGCAATGTTCAATACCATTTTTGTTTTTCGGATGTCCTTGCCAGTAAGATTTAAATCTTTTGTAGAGTTGTCAATTTCAAAAGTTATTGTTTCTGTATAACCGGCGTCCTGTATCCTTGGGTCGGTGATACTCTTGTATGAATATTTTAATACTGTCTTGCCGGGCGTATCAATTACATTAAAGTAGTTATGCCCGGTATCATCGGTCTTAACCACAAGGCTTTTGTCTTTTTGGACTTCAAACGTACAATCGTAATTTTCAGTACAATTATTGGTAATAGTAGCATTGTCAAACGATTGTATGGTGTTCTTTCCTGTAGAGCAGGAAAACAGAATAAAGGCTATAGCTCCAGCGGTAATGATTGATTTTTTCATAGCTTAAAAGTACGAAATATAGTATAAACTGAAAATTTATAAGTAAAAAAGGCATAATAATAACTATGTCATAATGTTAAAATTTTGTTGCGTTGTGTAAATTCTTATCTTCGTGCTTCTATAAAAAGAAAAATTTATGAAAAAATATTTACTAATTGTCATGGTCTCGGTTGTATTTATGACCGGTGCCTATGCGCAAAATGCGCTTTGGAGCAGAACCGAGGGTAAAAACATATCTCCAACGGATTTGTCAGACAGAGCTTCCGTTCCTTCGGAATACCATTTGTATCAGCTTAATCTTCCATTGCTAAAATCGCAACTGGCGAATGCGCCAATGAGAGGCGGAAAAGTGGCTTCAGGTGTAATTATACAATTTCCTGACGGAAATGGTGAGCTTAAAAGCTTTAAAATGTTTGAAGCTCCGGTTATGCAGCCTGGTCTTGCTGCAAAATATCCTGATATGAAATCATATGTAGGTCAGGGTATTGATAACCCTGCCGAAGTAATCCGTCTTAGTGTTACACGCTACGGATTGCATACAATGTTATCTACTAACGAAGGTACTGCCTATACCGATCCTTATACTAAAGATGGACTCACTAGTATCTCTTATAAAAGAGCATCTGTTGAGCCAAGGACTTTCCATTGCGGAGTTACCGAGACTACTTCTAAAAAGAAAACCAAGAATTTAGAAACCGTGCCATTTAGTGTAACGGCTACTGATGGTCAGCTACGCACATACAGACTGGCAATGGCTTGTACTATCGAGTATGCGGCATTCCATATCCAGGCGGCGGCGCTTACCGGAGGTACGATAGCTCAGCAGACAGAGGCTGTACTTGCTGCCATGGTGGTTACTATTACAAGGGTAAACAGTGTATATGAAAAAGATTTTGCGGTTACGTTACAGTTAATAGATGATAACGACCAGCTTATATTTATTACATCTGATAATTTTGACAACAACAATACCAATAACGCGCTACTTAACCAGAGTCAGGGTGTTATTGATGGGGCTGTAGGTTTCGATAGCTATGATATTGGCCACGTAGTGAGTACAGGTGGTGGAGGTGTAGCGCAGCTATGGTCGCCATGTTCTAACAGTAAGGCAAGAGGTATTACAGGATTGCCGGCTCCGGTGGGTGATCCGTATGATATTGATTTTGTTGCGCACGAGATGGGACACCAGTTTGGTGGTAACCATACGTTTAATAATGAATGCGATGGCAATGTAAACGAAAGCACAGCTTATGAAACAGGTAGCGGAAGCACAATTATGGGTTATGCAGGAGTATGTTTTCCAAGTGTTCAGGATCATTCAGATGCCTATTTCCATAGGATTAGCATAGAAGAGATTACTGATTTCATAAAAGGATGGGGTGACTGTTCGGTAAATACTGAAACCGGAAATGCAGCACCTGTGGTAGATGCAGGGCTTAATTATACAATTCCGAAAAGTACTCCTTTCATACTGAAGGCAACCGGTACTGATGCAGATAATGACGCACTTACTTATTCGTGGGAGCAAATGGACCTTGAAATGACGGTTCAGCCTCCGGTATCAACTTCAACTGAAGGGCCTAACTTCCGTTCTATTGCTCCACAGAATTCTCCGGAGCGTTATATGCCTGCGTTAAATTCTGTGCTTAGCAATAATCTTTACCCTACCTGGGAAGTAATCTCTGATGTGGCGCGTACCTACAACTTTATGGTTACCGCAAGAGATAATAATGTTGAGGGCGGACAAACCGCTTATGATGATACTCAGATAACGGTATCGGGTGTGGCTGGGCCATTTTTAGTGACTTCGCCAAATACGAATGTATCATGGCAGGCAGGAAGCAACCAGACAGTTACTTGGAACGTTGCGGGAACTACTGCTAATGGTATCAATGCCGAGTATGTAGATATACTGATGTCTAACAACGGGGGACAGACTTATCCTGTAGTTTTGGCTGCTAAAGTGCCAAATGACGGTAGTGAGATAATAACAGTTCCGGTTGGAAATGGTACTAACAAAAGAATTATGGTAAGAGGTTACAATCATATATTCTACGATCTTTCTAATACAAATTTTGCAGTTACTTCGGCATCGTCTACAATGGCAATTTCTGTAAACGGAGAGCAAAATAAGCCTGCGTGTAAAGGTAGCGAGGTTACTTTTGAACTTTCTTATCAGGCACTATCAGGATTTTCGGACGCTACAACTTTTACTGTTACGGGTAATCCTGAAGGTTCTACAGTAAGTTTCAGCCCTGATAGCATAACAGCATCGGGTAATGTTACAGTAACGGTGACTGTACCGCAATCAGTTGTTCCGGGTCTGTATTCTATGACGGTAACAGCTGCATCAGGTTCAGTAACTAAAGCTGCAAGTCTTTATCTAGATGTTATTAATACTAACTTTGACTCGGTAGTACTTACTTCTCCGGCTAATAATGCCGTAGATGTAGTAAGTAATGTTCAGCTTGAGTGGGCGGCAGTTGCAGGAGCAACGTCATATCAGCTTGAGGTAGCTACAGATGCTGAATTTGAAACAGTTGTAGCTAATGAGTCATTAACCGCTACAAGTTATACCATCGCTTTAAATAGTGAAAGTACTTATTTCTGGAGGGTTCAGCCGTTAAGCGCGACTTGTTCAGGAACGACAAGCGAGGCTTTCAGCTTTACTACCAGTGCAGCAATATGCAGTAACTTTGCGCCTGTAAATGTGCCTGTTGTACTTCCGGATGCAGGAACAGTAACTTCAACACTATCGGCTACAGGAACGGGAGATATCGCTAAGGTAACAGTAGGACTGAAGATTAACCACACAAGAGTGAACGATCTTACGGTAAAACTTACGAGTCCGGAGGGAACTCAGATAACGCTTTTCCAGAATGTTTGTGCAGGTGATTTTGATAATGTTGATGCTACTTTTGATGATAATGGAAATGCATTAGTATGTGGAACAAACCCTGTTGTGTCTGGTTTTATTGCACCACTTCAAACGTTGAGTGCTTTTAATGGGCAATCACCTGAAGGAACATGGACGCTTACAGTTAATGATGATGTTGTATTTGAAGGCGGAGAGCTGGTAAGCTGGAGCCTGAATATTTGTAGTGTTGAAGAGCCGCCGGTTACTGGTTTGAATGAAAATGCTTTAGCAGGGGTAACGGTAACACCAAACCCTAATAAAGGTGATTTTATGGTTCGATTCAATTCGCTTACAGGAAATGATGTTAAGATAGCTGTATATGATATAAGAGGCAGACAGCTTTTTGCCAATGCTTATGCTAATACAGGTCTTATCGAGCAGTCAGTATCATTAAATAATGCTGCAGCCGGAATTTATCTGGTAAGCATTCAGGATGGCGATAGTACGGTCACCAAAAAGATAATTATAGAATAACAAAAGAGGGACAAGAGGGACGCTTTCGCGTCCCTCTTTTGTTATGTTTAGGCCTTGACCTTCCCGATAGCTATCGGGTCTCTCTAAAGGAAATGTAGGAGCTTCACTCAGTTACTTTGGAACTTTGGGGCTTTGAAACTTTATGTTTACTTTCCGTTGAAGTTGCTCATGGTATTGGCAAGTCCGGCAAGAGCGAAAGACTTTACTGCTTCGGACGACATATCAAGCCTTTCCGAAAGTTTTGCTGTTTCTTCGGCATCCCATTCGCCAAGTACATAGTCCACCTGTTTGCCTTTTTTAAAATCGTCGCTGATACCGAAACGGAAACGGGCATAATCGGCAGTATTTAGCAATTGTTGGGTGCTTTTCAGTCCGTTATGGCCTCCGTCGCTTCCTTTGCCTTTAATACGGATGGTTCCGAAGGGCAGATTGAGATCGTCGGTAATTACCAAAAGGTTTTCAAGCGGAATCTTTTCCTGATCCAGCCAGTATTTAATAGCCTTACCACTAAGGTTCATGTAGGTGTTTGGCTTAAGAAGGAAAAGTGTACGTCCTTTTACACTTACTTTAGCCATAGCACCAAGCTTAGCGGTTTCAAATGAAGCGCCTTCCTGTTGTGCAATACGGTCTACTATCTTAAAGCCTATGTTGTGGCGGGTATTTACATATTCTGCGCCTATGTTGCCAAGGCCTACGATGAGGTATTTCTTCATGGGGTCTGTATCTTCTTTTTCTTCTCTTTTGCTAAAAAGGGAGGTTAACCATTTCATGAGGCAAAAATAAGATTATTTGTTGATTTGGTTATTCGATTCTTTGACAGTTCGATTGTTAGACGATTTGAATACTCTTGAATCCAAGATCCGGTCACAAAAAAAGCGCTCCTTTTGGAAGCGCTTTCTGTATGTGGAAATAATAAAATTATTTTTTCTTTCCTTTTGCTGGAGCTTTTGCAGCTTTTGCAGCTTCCTGAGCAGCTTTCATAGCAGCACGTGAAATTCTCACCTGAGCTACAACAGTGTTGTCTGGCTGAAGAAGTTTGTAGTTGTTTGTTGGAAGCTTAGTGATATAAAGCTTGTTACCCATTTCAAGTTCAGTGATATCTGCCTCGATAAAGTCAGGTAGGTTAGCAGGTAAAGCTCTAACTTTAAGTTTACGTTGGTTAAGACGTAAAACACCACCTGCCATAACTCCTTTAGAGTTACCAACAACTTTAACAGGAACCTCCATAGTGATTTCTTTTGCAGCATCAAGCTCATAGAAATCGATGTGAAGGATTTTGTCAGATACCGGGTGGAACTGGATATCCTGAAGGATAGCGTTGTAAGTTTTTCCACCTAGGTCAATTACTACAGTGTGTACGTTTGGAGTGTAAACAAGGCCTTTAAATGCCATGTCTTCTGCAGTAAAATGTACTGGCTGATTTCCTCCGTATAACACGCAAGGAACCATTCCAGCATTACGTGCCGCACGCGTTGCCGCCTTACCCACGCTTTCTCTTTCAGATCCTTTGATCGTAATTGATTTCATTTGAAATAATTATATAGTTAATAAAAATAAATTACACGATAAACTTCCCGCTGATGGAAGTGTTGTTCTGTACCATGTGCATAACATCTGCAAACAGGTCGGCACAAGTAAGAACTTTAATTTTAGACGTTTCCTTCTTAAGAGGGATACTGTCTGTAACGATTAGTTCGGTAAGTGCGGAGTTTTCAATTTTCTCATAAGCACCACCTGATAGTATAGGGTGAGTACAGATAGCTCTTACGCTAAGCGCACCTTTTTCCATCATTAGTTCAGCAGCTTTTGCAAGCGTACCTCCCGTATCAATCATGTCGTCAACAAGGATGATGTTCTTTCCGGTAACTTCACCGATAAGTTCCATCGTCTCGATCTTGTTAGCTTCTTTACGTTGTTTGTAACAGATAACCACGTCAGACCCTAAGAATTTAGAGTAAGCATAAGCCCTTTTCGATCCACCCATGTCAGGAGATGCGATAGTAAGGTTCTCAAGGTTAAGGCTCTTAACGTAAGGAACGAATACCGTAGAAGCAAAAAGGTGATCTACCGGTTTTTCGAAGAAGCCCTGAATCTGGTCTGCGTGAAGGTCCATTGTCATGATCCTTGTCGCACCAGCCGACTCTAACAATTTAGCTACAAGTTTAGCTCCTATCGGAACTCTTGGTTTGTCTTTTCTGTCCTGTCTTGCCCAACCGAAGTAAGGGATAACAGCAGTGATGTGTCTTGCCGATGCTCTTTTTGCAGCATCAATCATAAGAAGCAGTTCCATCAGGTTGTCTGAACTAGGGAATGTAGAACAGATAAGGAAAACCCTTAATCCTCTGATTGATTCTTCAAATGAAGGCTGAAATTCGCCATCACTATACGTTGAGAACGTAACCTTACCCAGCTCCATACCATAGCTTTTGGCTATTTTCTCGGCCAGGTACACACTTTGAGAACATGCAAATATCTTTGCTTCGGGCTCGTTGTATGACATTTTAATTTGTTGTTTTGTAGTTAGTTAGTCTTTAGACCTATATACGAGGGTGCAAATTTAGAAATTTAATTTGACTCTAAAAGGAAATTTCAATGTATTTTCATAGAAATTAAATATTTATTTTTACATTTGCACCCACAAAACAGGAATATTGTTGCTGTTTTGGTACAGATTGACACCACAATCAACAAGCCTGGATGGCGGAATTGGTAGACGCGCACGACTCAAACTCGTGTACTTAGGTGTGTGGGTTCGATTCCCACTCCAGGTACAAAAAAGGAAGCTTAATAGCTTCCTTTTTTATTTTATGCTTTTTCCTCTGGTACGGGAGCTGTGTCTGTTGGGGCAGTTACTGCTGCCGGTTGAGTAACAGTTGCTGTTTCCGGAGGGGTATTATTTATTATAGGTGTATCGGTAGGGATAACTGTTTGGGCAGGAGTAACTACCGTAGGTTGCACGGGTGTTACTGGAACTACTGCCGGTGTTGATTGTGGTGTTGGTTGAACAAATGTTTGTGGTGTTGGCTGTTGTACAGAGGCAGTGTTGCTATCGTTTAAACTCTCGTTAGTCATAGTGTCATTAACAACCGGACTTTTATTCTCACTTAGCTTTAGCCCCAGATAGGCGGTTGTGCTGATACCCATAAGCGTAAGCAGGTTTGGAGTAAGTGTCATGTCGTCAGGTAGCGTAGTATGGCCGGATACAAACACGATATAGATACCACCAACGACCACTGTCCATATCACGTTTTGCAGCCTATGAATGCTTACTCCTGTTTCATCTGAAATGATGTCGATAAAGAAACCTTCTGAAGGATAGTCCTGTTGCGGAATGGTTTCTCCCTGATTGTTATTCTGGCTAATATCGATAGCTTTAGATACCAGTGTTGTACCTGCGGCGATGCTTATTAATGTAAGATTAACAGTGTCCAGTACGGGAACCTGAATATCAGGATAGACCGATTGAGATATAAGCAGGTATATAAAGGAACTTACTACAATCACGGTCCAGAAAGCCAATTGAGTACGTCCAAGACTATACGCTGGTTTTGGACTTCTGTTTTTAGATTTAACCGCTATTTTTTGAAAATTCTGATCATTAAATACCGTATTGCGGAGCATATTGGAATTCATTGAAATCCAGATAATGAGTCCGCTAAGCACAATTAGAATAATGTAATACATAGTTTTTAGGTGTAAGGTTAATACTAGTTTGGTGTAAGGGTAAAATAACGAAGTACTACCTAAAAAAAACAGCGTAAAAACACCTGATTTAAGGTTATTAAATAATAAAGGCAGCCGCAAGGCTGCCTTTATTGGTTTAGGTTGGTTTATATAAGTGGGGGTTATTTCTTTTGGAATTTATAGGTTTGTGTTTCGCCTTCAACCGTTACTTTAAGAAGGTAAACGCCTGTAGTAAGGTTTTCCATGTTTACCATGGCATCAACACCGCTAAGTTCTTTTTGCATAACCAGTCTTCCGTTCATGTCATAAACCGAGACATTGCTCATTTCACGGTCGCCTGCTACCAGGAAAAGGTTATTCTCAACCGGGTTAGGGTAGTACATAAATGGTGTTATTGCGTTTTGTGATAAAGCTAGTACTGTTGTTTGTCTGTAATAAGGCAATGACCAGGGGCTGTTAACTTCTTCACTGCATTTAGAGCGAACAAAAATTTGATATACTTCCTGAGAAGAAAGGTTTTCAGTGATCAATCCTTGAGAATCGCCGCTAAAAGTAGCGTAGTTCTCTTCAGCTAAAACAGCATTGGTTGTTTGTCCCTGAGCGTTATAGATTTTTCCGTAAAGTACTTCCCATTCGTCGATATTGCCCAACTGATTCCAGTTAGCGTTAATTCCGCTAGCTGGTGACGTGCCTGTTAACTGATAAGGCATGGCACACATAGCGGTATTGCCACTACCTCTGTTTTCTAAATAAGCTGAGATAGGGAAGTTACCCTGACCGGCATTAAATACTGCGTCAGGAACATCAACTTTTACGGTATATGTTCCTGCCGGCAGTGTACCAAGGTCTACTTCATGTACAGGGATTTTATCTCCCGGACACCAGTTGTTCCAGTAAATCCATCCGCGCTGAGGTTTTACTGTAGCATTGTAAATACCATTGCCCTGAGTGTTGAACTGACGGTATGGTTCACATGATTTTCCTCCGGGAGCATAGGCATAGATAAGGTTGTTGTTTAGATATACATAATGCTGACGGCGAATATACTCTTCGCCATTTTCATTAGCACCGTGGTTAGAAGTAATAAGGAATAGTTTCAGGTTTTGTACTTCCGTATCCAGTGTGAAATTGATTAGCTTGGTGGTTTCACCGGGTACATCAGTAGCATTATAATTGTTGAAGTTTACTTTACCCAGTACAGGTTTAAAGAATAATTCATTTTCATAAATTATTGAAGGATCTTCAGTGGTCTCAAATTCAATTGTAGCCCTAAAAGTATCTTTACGGCCTGAACATCCCGGAATCTGTGTTTGTCCTGCACTTGTTGTTCCAAATAGTTCAACTTCTAACCACATATCGTACTCTTCCCGAAGAGCGGTGTCCGAAAGTATCGAAGCAACATTGTCAAGTTTAAAAGTATAAGGGACATTACTTGGAGAGACGTTCTTATTCATAAAAGGAGTGATAATACGTGCCATCTCTATGCGTTGTACTTCAGCCTGCACATAGGTCTCCGATCCCTTAGGAACAAAGGCTAGTGAGATGTGGCCAAGACGGTCATAGTTGTCACAGGCGGCTTCAAGAGTTATGTTTAGCTGCAGGGTGTTGCCTATGGCATCCAGCTGCTCATCACTAAGTTTTTTTGAATACTTGGCATTGGTAAACCTGTGTATGTCGGTAGGGATAGGTTCATATAGTTCAGCGTCGGTTAAAAAGGTGGCATATCCGTCATAAAACAATACACCATCATAAACGGTTACTGTTTCCTGAGCTTCAGCTTGTAAACCTGCCAGGCAAAGCATGAATGCTCCGGCCTTGGTTAGTTTATTCCTTAATTGGGTAATTTTTCGATTCATATTTATGGTTGTTATTATTAATTGATGTAGTGGTTTAATTATTGGCTAATAAATTCTATTTATAGATTAAAACTTGTTAAAATTAGCAAACATATTAATATTTATCACTAAAAAAATAAATATCTAACAAATAATATAATTTAAAATTATTTTTTAACATTTAATACAAGAATAGAAAATAAAATGTAGGAATTAATCTCGAAGATTAATATTAAGTTTGCGGCCTTAATACACTTAAAATGAACAAACTTTATTTTTCTCTTATCCTTCTTTTAGCAGGTTTATTTTCTAATTTGGCGTATGCCCAGCCTAAAAAGGGTGAATTCATTAATGTTTCTGCGGGGATTGGTTTGGTCGCTCCCTATGACGAGGCAGATGTAACAGGTAGTGGCTTTTATGCGCAGGGCGAGTATGTCTGGGCGCCACGCACCTGGTTTGCTGTAAGGCCATATGCCGGACTTATCATTGCATCGGGCGAATCGGAAACTGTAGAAGTAGCCCCGGGTGTAAAAGAATATATCAAATCAAATGCTTTCCTGATTGGAGGAAAAGTGCGAATTGCAGCACCAATACCTTATGTTGCGCCTTTCCTGGAAACAGGGGTAGGGATGTCTTTAGGTTCTTTTGAGACATCTACGCAATTTGTCCATATCAAAAAGAGTGGCGCATTGGTTCATATTCCTTTTACATTGGGACTGGCAATAGGTAAGAGACATGGTACAGAGGTTAAATTCACTTATTACTACCATAATAGTGTAGAGCAGTTCTCGGGAGCAGTGGCTGTAGGTTTCTCTATCCCGTTAAACGAGGATTAATACTGCTGCTTTTTTAAGATAAATTATAACAAGCTTAGCATTTCTTTACCGTTAGGGCATTGTGCTATTTGGTACTTTTGAAATACCACAAGCCGTAATCTTTTGCAGAAACGTAGATGACGGGCTGTCAGGCTGCTGAGGAGGCTGTAAAGGGTTCATGTGCTTTCCGCCCGTTCGTACATGAAATACAACCTACGCCGGCGCATTTTGCGGAAACCGGTCAGCAACACAGCGGTATTGTATAATGATTACGGCTTTTTTAACCAACACCAATAAAGGCGACCATCAGGTCGCCTTTATTGGTTATTTAAGCTTACGTTCTTTTAAAAGAGCTTCTACTTCTTTGTTCTTGTATTTGGAATTATTAATTAGCTTATAGGCTAAAAATAAAGGGATAATTGTAAGAAAGCCCCAGGTATTCTTCATTACACTGTAAAATACGATTCCAAACAGGAACCCAACAAGTACCGCATTGATTACCGCTGCCGTTTTAAGTTTTTTTGATTCCTGTAATAATTCCAGGTCGTTTAGTTCGTTTAGGTTTTTCATTTGTTGGTTTTGTTTGATAAACCAAATATAGGAAATTACTTGTTTGCACGTAAGTTTGTGACCGGGAGTGTGATGTTAGTGCCGGGAGGTGTCGATTAATGATCTGATGTTTTTATTATGCTGTCATATTCTAATCTCATATTAAAAACCCTGTTTTCATTTATCCAGGTGTTTGTGCCAATCTTGTAACTATTGGCAACAATATAATAGATGCCTTCGTTACATTTGAATTCAAAGACTTTTTCATATCCTTTATAGTGTGCGAATTTTTCGGGTATGGCTTCAATAAGTTGCCTTATTTCTATGTTGCTCATAGTCCACGGGATGTCGAGATAGGTGACTGAATCAAATTCAATGTCGATATTACAGGTATGATTTTCATCAAAATCGTCCTGATCTGGAAATTTCATCGGACTCCTGAGAATAAGGATGTGATGACTTATTGTACATACCCATATTCTAAAAACCCTGTCTGCTAATTCAGTCATAATGTTAAATTTTATATGTCACGAGCGTAAAGGTTGCGTAAACGATGTGTTGTCAAATAACCCCATCAACAAATAACCAAATTACATCCTCACGTACCCCGCCAGCTGAATAATACTATTGGAAACATCAAGGCTTCTGCCTACTACATATTGGTTCATGTAACCGGCTTCAAGGTCAAATTTAGAGGAGAAACGCCATCCTAAAGCTACATAAGCCCTGTTTTGGTCAAAAACTTTACCGTTAGTTATCTTATCGTTGTTCTGTATATTAAAAAGTAGCTCATCCTGAAAGGCTACAAAAGCGCCTTTTGTAAAGTTATCAGTTTTTTGCAGCGGCATAATCATACGGGCAAAGTAGCGCAGCCTTAAGGCAAACTCAAAATCATCACGTATAAGTTGGTTGTTTTCAACGACACCCATACCTACAAAGCGTTCCTCCAAACGTAAACGATGCTGTAATGATGTATTGCGTCCATCAAGGTTAAAGCCTTGCTTGTAAATGTATTGCTGCCAGATGCGGTGTTCAGGAATCCATCCAGCGATACCATCCTTACTTCTTTGTGTGTCTATGTAAGCATAACCCACAGTTGCAATACTCTTGCTGTTTATATTATAGTTAAGTCCCGGACGCAACAACACGCTTTGGAATTTTTCCCATTCGTCTGAGCTTCTTAGTTGGGCATCAAAGTGAATGCTCAACTTATCGTTAAGCTTATAAGAAGCAAAAACAGCTCCCCAACCGGTAAAATCCTTTCTGGTTTGAGCCGTTAAGGCACATAAATTCAATAAGAGTAAAAGGGATAAAAAAATCTTTTTCATGAGTAATAGATAGGTAATATCCGCAAATATAACCTATTTAAAACTTACAGAAAAGTTCGTACTATGGGGTTTGTATTCCCTCAATTTCTGCTGCTTTTTTCTCTGCCGCTTTTCGTTCGGCTTTTCCCTTACCTATCGGAATACCCACATTCAGATATAAGGAACGGTTGTAAATGTCAGGACCGTCGCCTTTCATTACCGGTACCAGGCCCATATAGTAGGTAACGCCGATGTTCATTCCGTGGCCTTTCATTAAATGGTAGCCGGTTCCTACTGTAAAGCCTGCGTCTAAAAAGTTAACTTCGTCTTTAATCTTGTGTTTGTAGGTTAGTTCCTGTCCGTCTATTTCTTTTGTGAACATATCAAAAGCTTTGGCGCGGACACCAAGCTCGGGTCCCGCTTTAAAGTAAATATTGTTCTTAAATCGGTATTTTAATAATACCAGAATATTGAAATAGCGAAGTTCACGGTTTACATGCCCACCTTCAAACGAGGTATCAAGTGTTTCGTTGTTTAAAGAGTAAACATCAAGATCTTTGGCTCCCATTGGCGATTTTACCACTACTCCTGTATTTATCATCCACTTGGGGTTTTTCTTCATCAGGAAATCAAAATAAAAACCAAGATTAAATCCGGAATTCATTTTTGTGTCATCCAGATTCGCCAGATATGAAAAGTTAGCCCCTCCTTCCAGGCCAAACTCAATATATTCCGAATTAAGCTTGTCGCCAAATATCAACGAAATGAGTATTTGGGAGTGGGCGGTATAAAATCCCGAGAGAGCAATGATCAGAAGTAGTTTTTTCTTCATAAAAGTATTTATTACAGACCAAAACGATATTGTAGGCTACCCAAAACCTGTGTTCGGCTGCCTAAGAAACCCACTTCGGCCCTAAACATATAATGCCTGTTAAACTGGTATTGGCTCCCTACAATAAAATTCCACATGTCTTTAGGTGATTTATGTAAGCCATATTGAACTGTCGAACTGCTTGCTGTGCTTAAAGCACCGTCCAGGCCATTAAGGAAGTTACCGGCAGTTTCCAGCGCTCTGTTAGCAGCTGCATGTTTGGCAATGTTAGCAGGATTTGCCTGCTGTATTGGTGTTAATCCTTCCCACCAAGTGTCTACCGATTCCTGCTTTTGTGCTACGGCTTCCAGACCGTTGTCTACTTTTTCCTGTGCATTATCAAGCGAAAAAATATCGGATAGTTTTATATTACCTGTAGTTTGCCCATTGATATGTACCCTGAAGGCGCCTACCCAAACAGCTATATTGCTTTCAGGTTTGTTCAGTTTAAAGCTTTTTCCAAAGCGGGGGCCAAAGACATAGCTAAAAGCAGGTTTGTCCAGCTCAGGTATATCTGTCCACATCATATTCATGTCAAGGGCAAACCAACCTCCGGCAACGCCTATTGTTGGGGTTATTCCCAGCCCCATGCTTACCGCGTCAAAATTGGCCTTGGTTTTAAAATTAGCTACTTCACTCCAGTTATTGTTACCATCAGGAACCCAGATGCCCGCACCAATATTAGTTTCCAGGTGTGACTTTCCAAAAATCCCATATACGTTAAGAAATGGCAAAAGCCATACATCCGGCCTTACAGTTATGGCGGCAGCAGTGGCGTTAGCATCATTAAAGCGAACTACTTCGTCCAGATTGAACATAGGCCCATTGTTAAAGCCAACTCTAAGGTTTTCTATGAGCAGATCCGACTTCGACCAAAAGTAGTTGACAGATACTCCGGCAGAGTAGGGCAACTGAAATCTTTTTTTAGTTGCTTTTTCTCCCCATATTGGCAAAACATAAGGGTACTCGCTGGTTTGAAGGCTGTCGATAAGGGCTTCATTTTTTTTACCTACTACCTTATCGGTATATACCTGTGCAAAGGTTTGGGCAGAAACAATAAATAAGAACAAGGTCAGGAGTTTGGTTTGTTTCATGGTTGTAACGTATAATTGTTGGTAAATGGCAAATAAACAGCTACATAAAGATAAGTTTTTTAGAATGGTTGTATTTTTTTTGCCTTTGTTTCATGTATCAAATTATAAAACGCAACACATTTTATTCTTTTGGGTATCACAAAAATTAAATTTTTATGGATGAGGTAGCTTTGTTTCAGATTGAGGGTTATCTGAATTGTTTAGTAATAGGATAGAAAAAAAATAAGCTTCCGGAAGGAAGCTTATTAGTAATTATGTAATTGGATTTTACGGATGGTCTAACCTTGCATTTAAAAATGGTTGGTTGGGATACCGGCAAATCTATAACATGTGTTTTGATAAAAAACAGGTAAAAATACCTGATTTTAGTTCATGCGTTTATTTCTTACTCAAAAAACAGAATGTTCATTGTTAAAGCTCAAAGGCGGTATTCATTTTTGCCTGTATTTCATTTAGGCACAAATTGTTAATACTTCCTTCGTGAGAGTGTTTAGTGGCTTTTGGAGAGACAAAAGAATTGTTTTCTACCTGTTCCCCCACAATTTTATAGGCATCCCTGAATGGTACTCCGCCGGAAACTAATTCGTTTAGGGCATCTACAGTAAAGAGATAGTCATATTTTTTGTCGTCGAGAATGTCGTTGTTCGGTTCAATCTCCTTAATGCTGAAAATAGCCATCTCCAGACATGATTTCAGGTTTTGCAATGCCGGGAACAAGCCTTCCTTTAATAGCTGCATATCACGATGATAACCACTTGGTAAATTGTTGGTTATAAGTGTGAGTTCATAAGGTAAAGCCTGTATTTTGTTGCATTTCCCTCTTATCAGCTCAAAAATATCCGGATTTTTCTTGTGCGGCATAATACTGCTTCCGGTTGTAAGGTGCTGTGGCAGCTTGATAAAACTAAAGTTTTGGCTTAGGTACAGGCAAATATCCATTGCCAGTTTGGAGAGTGTTCCTGCTACCGAAGCCATGGCAAAAGCAGTTGTTTTTTCGGCCTTTCCTCGGCTCATTTGGGCTGCAACAGAATTATATTTCAAAGTATTGAATCCCAGTTCCTGAGTAGTGAATGTTCTGTTGATAGGGAACGAACTTCCATACCCGGCTGCCGATCCCAAAGGATTCTGGTCGACTACATTAAGGGCTGCATTAAGCATAACAACATCATCAACAAGGCTTTCGGCATAAGCCGAAAACCACATGCCAAACGATGATGGCATTGCTACCTGAAAATGGGTATAGCCCGGCAGTAAAACATCTTTATGCGTTTCGGCCTTAGCCATCAACAGGTCAAAAAGTTCTTTAGTTTGTTGTTTTATGGCTATAAGTTCAGCTTTAAGGAACAGGTGAACGTCTACCAGAACCTGATCGTTCCTGGAACGTGCTGTATGTATTTTTTTTCCTGTGTCGCCAAGCTTTTCAATAAGCAGGTATTCAACCTTGCTGTGAACATCCTCAAAAGATTGCTCAATTGTAAAGTCGCCTTTTTTTATGTCGGTCAGTATGTCTTCAAGTGCCATTACAAGATCCTGTACTTCATCTTCGGTAAGCAATCCAACGCTGCCCAGCATTTTAGCATGGGCCATCGATCCTGTTACGTCATATTCCGCAAGAAGCAGGTCAAGTTCACGGTCATTACCTACGGTAAACATATCAGTCTTTACATCGGTAGGTATTCCTTTTTCCCAAAGTTTCATGGTAATTCTTTTAATGCGAAAGCCAGGCTTTCGTTGTATTTACTGTTTCAGGAATTTACTCAGTATAGTTGTATAGAGTTCTATTCCTTCTTCAATTTCGTTAATATATATAAATTCATCTGCCGTGTGCGACCTTGGCGAACTGCCCGGCCCCAGCTTCAGCGACTGGCAGTATAATACCGACTGGTCTGACAATGTTGGCGAACCATAGGTGGTTCTTCCTAATTGAATACCGGCCTGTACTATAGGGTGATTTTTGTCTATTGATGAAGAGTTGAGGTGCAGCGAACGTGCTTTTACAGTTGCTTTGCCTTCAAGTTCTTTTTGTATGATTTCTAATACCTCTGTATTAGAGTAGCAGTCATTTACCCGGACATCCACAACCAAATTGCATTCAGCAGGAATCACATTATGCTGCTTGCCGGCGCTAATACCTGTAACCGTCATTTTCATGGGGCCCAATACTTCACTTACTTTTTCAAAACGGTAATCACGGAACCATTCCACTATGCCTAAAGCATTGTAAATAGATACATTGTCGTTAGGGTGGGCAGCGTGCCCCGGAGTTCCTTCTACAATAACATCCAGCACTAATAATCCTTTTTCGGCAATGGCGAGCTGCATTTCGGTAGGCTCACCCACAATGGCGCAATCAAGATTAGGCAGATGTTTTAATACACTGTTAAGCCCGTTAGGGCCACTGCTTTCTTCCTCGGCTGAGGCTACCATTACAATGTTGTAAGGCAGGTTTTCAGCGTCATAAAAATAAGTGAATGTAGCCATAAGCGATACCAGACAGCCTCCTGCATCATTACTTCCAAGTCCGAAAAGTTTACCCTCTTTTACGATAGGTTCAAAAGGGTCTAATGTATAGCCCTGATTTGGTTTAACCGTATCGTGGTGAGAATTCAATAGTAGGGTAGGCAGATCTTCGTTATAGTGCTTGTTGAATGCCCAGATGTTATTGTTTTCGCGATTAAAAGGAATAGCATTAGTCGCAAACCAGGCTTCAATCAATAATGCCGTATCCTGTTCTTCTGAAGAAAATGAAGGTGTGGCTATGAGTTGTTTTAGCAAAGCAATGGCTTCCTGCGTAAGTTTCTGTATGGATGTATTGGCCATAAAATGTTTTGGTTATAAAGTGATAAGGGTATGTGTTTCTCCGGTTATCATTGCCGGACTGCCAATCCCTATTTGGGTTACACCCTTACTCAGGGCATCAAAACAGTTTTCGAGTTTGGGCAGCATACCACTATGTATGGCACCCTGTTCCCTAAGTTCACTGTATCGCTCAAAAGTAAGGCTTTTTATAACCGATTCTTCATCGTTTATATCAAGCAGTACTCCTTTTTTCTCAAAGCAGTATAACAGTTTTACATCATAATAACCAGTGCAGGCCACTGCCAATGGACTGGCAATGGTATCTGCATTGGTATTCAGGAGCTGTCCGTTTCCATCATGTGTTACAGCACAAAAAACGGGAGCTATATCCTGAATTAAAAGGGCATTAAGCAATTCTGTATTTACCGAGATCACATCGCCTACGAGGCCGAAATCTATGGTTGTATTTTCTCTTTTTTTAGCACGGATGAGGTTGCCATCGGCTCCTGTAAAGCCCATGGCATTTTCCCCCAGAGCCTGTAATTTGGCCACGATGTTTTTGTTTATCCATCCGGCATAGGTCATTACCGCTATTTCAAGCATAGGAGCATCGGTAATTCTGCGTCCCTCATGAAAAACAGCTTTAATACCCAGACTTTCTGCAGTTCGGGTAGCCAGTTTTCCGCCGCCATGTACCAGTATTTTGGCGCCTTTTATAGCTGCAAAATCTTTAAGGAAGCTGTCCAGTGCTGTAGCATCATCAATTACATTGCCTCCTATTTTTACAACGGTAAGCTGTGGCTTATTTTTCATTTTCAAGTATTTTGGTAAGTATTGCCTGTGCGGCATACGTACGGTTATTCGCCTGCGGGATTACTATAGATGCATCACTGTCAAGCACAGCATCGCTCACGATCATATTTCTTCTCACCGGCAGGCAGTGCATGAATTTCGCATTGTTGGTCAGTGTCATCTTCTCAGGTGTAACAGTCCATGACGGGTCTTTGCTGAGAATTTGCCCGTAATCATCATAAGAGCTCCAGTTTTTAGCATAGATAAAATCGGCATTGGCAAAAGCCTCATCCTGATTGTGGGTAATGGTAACTCCCTTAGTAAATTCAGGATTCAGGTTATAGCCTTCAGGATGCGTAATCACAAAGTCTACATCGGCCTTTTTCATCACTTTTACAAACGAGTTAGGCACAGCATGGGGTAAAGCTTTAGGATGCGGAGCCCATGTAAGTACCACTTTAGGCCTTGCAATGGTTTTATATTCCTGTACCGTAAGGGCATCGGCTACAGCCTGAAGCGGGTGTTCGGTAGAACCCTCAAGGCTTATTACCGGAACATTCGCATATTTTAGAAAAGCATTTATAACATACTCTTCCTCGTCTTTTTCCTTGTCTGTAAGTGTAGGGAAGCTTCTTATAGCTATGATATCGCAGTACTGCGAAACTACCTGTGCAGCTTCTTTAACATGTTCGGCACTGCTGCCATCCATAACCGCTCCATCTTCAAACTCTAACGACCAGCCTTCTGTGTTAAGGTTCATTACTATGGCATTCATACCCAGGTTAAGCGCTGCTTTCTGGGTACTTAGCCTTGTCCTTAAGCTTGGGTTAAAGAATAATAGTCCAAGTGTTTTATTTTTCCCTTTTTCGGAATCGGCAAAGGGGGCCGCTTTTATGCTTGTTGCCAATGAAATCAGTTCGTCAAGATCCTGAATATCATCAACCGAAGTGAATTTTTTCATTGTTTTCATTTTTATTTATTCCCTACGGGAAATCATTCTTTCCGTCATTATCATTACTACCAACATTAAATCGCTACGCGATACTACTAATGCATTATATTATCTATACTTCTTGATTTTCCCGTTAGGGAATAGATGTTGGTAGGCTCATTATTGGATGTTGGATTTATTTCCCGTAGGGAATTAATTATACTGTTTCAACAGTAATAGCTGATAAAGCGTTCTTAAATCCTTTAAAAAACACATCTACATCTTCTTTTGTTATCGATAGTGGTGGAAGTATACGCAGCAGGTTCTTTTGCGAAGCATTGCCTGTAAAGATGTACTCATTATAAATGAGTTTCTTTCTTAGGTCGCCCACTTCAAAGTCAAATTCAAGACCCAGCATCAAGCCACGCCCTTTTATATTTTTTACTTCAGGAATCTGGTTTGCCAATTCTTTAAAATAAGCGCTTACCTCCTTTACGTTATCGATAAGGTTCTCATTTTCGATAATCTCGAGTACTGATAATGCTGCCGCAGATGCCAAATGGTTTCCGCCAAAAGTAGTGCCCAACAAACCGTGAGACGCTTTAAACTTAGGAGAGATCAGTATTCCACCAATAGGAAAACCGTTGCCCATACCTTTTGCAAGGCTGATAATGTCCGGCTTTATGTCGTGGTGCTGATGTGCAAAGAACTTGCCCGAACGGCCATAACCACTTTGTATTTCATCTAAAATTAATACGGTTCCACTGGTGTTACAGACTTTTTCTATATGTTTAAAGAAAAGGGTAGTGGCTTCATCAAGTCCGCCTACACCCTGTATGCCTTCAATAATTACTGCGCAGATATCACCTTTAGAGATTTCTGCATCAAATGAGGCTGTATCATTAAGAGGAAGGAAAACCACCTCATGGCCTGCGTTAAGCGGAGCTACGATAGATGGATTATCTGTAGCGGCAACAGCTGCCGACGTTCTGCCGTGAAAAGCTTTTTTAAAAGCGATTACTTTTTTCTTCTGTGTGTGAAAAGATGCCAGTTTTAGTGCATTTTCATTTGCCTCAGCTCCCGAGTTGCACAGGAAAAGCATGTAATCAGGATAACCCGATTGCTGTACCAGTTTTGTTGCCAGTGCCTCCTGTACAGGATTAGCAATGGAGTTAGAGTAGAATCCTATTTTGCTTACCTGTTCGCTCACGGCCTTTACATAATCTGGGTGCGAATGTCCTGCCGAGATTACGCCGTGGCCACCATAAAAGTCCAGGTACTCCTGTCCTTTATCGTCCCACACTTTAGCCCCCAATGCTTTTACCGGAGTTATATTATATATTGGATATACGTCAAATAAATTGCTCATTTTTCTTTGTTTTTTTGTGGTTAAAACCCTGCTGGTTTCAATTTCAGCCCTGTAGTTTCTTCAAGGCCAAACATCAGGTTCATGTTCTCAATAGCCTGTCCCGATGCTCCTTTTACAAGGTTGTCTATTACAGACGTTATCAGCAGGTATTTTCCTTTTTGCTCCAGGCTGATAAAACATTTGTTGGTCTGTACGGCCAGTTTCAGGTTTATGCTGTCAGTTGTTACATTTACAAACGGCTCATTGGTATAGTACTCTTTATATATATGTTGCACTTCTTCAAAATCAGTTGTAAGCGGGGTATAAAGTGTAGCAAATATGCCTCTCGTAAAATCCCCTCTGTTAGGAATAAATAGCAACTCGCTTTCAAAACCGCTTTGCAGTTGCTTCAGGCTCTGGTTGATCTCACCCACATGCTGGTGCTCAAAAGCCTTGTAGTGCGACATATTACCGGTACGCCACGGGTGGTGCGATGTTGCCGACGGCTGAACTCCTGCACCTGTACTTCCCGTGGTAGCATTTATGTGCACATCGTTTTGCAATAAGCCCTTTTGTGCCAAGGGTAAAAGAGCCAGCTGTATAGTAGTGGCAAAACACCCTGGATTGGCAATGTAATTAGCTTTTTTAATAGCTTTTCTGTTTAGTTCAGGTAAACCGTAAACAAATTGTTTTCCGTCAAACAGGCTATCGCTTTCGAGTCTGAAATCATTACCCAGATCAATTATTCGGGTGTTTACAGAGAATGGATTTGCAGCTAAAAATGCTTTCGACTGGCCATGGCCAAGGCATAGGAACACTACATTTACATTACTGTTTATGGTGTCTGTAAAATTAAGGTGCACCTCTCCCAGCAAATCCTGATGCACAGATGTTACCGGTTTTCCGGCGTTTGTGGTACTGTATACAAAATCAATTTCTGCCTGAGGGTGGTAAGCCAAAAGCCTTAGCAGTTCACCAGCTGTATAACCCGATCCTCCAATGACACCCGCCTTAATCATAGCTTTCTGCATTTACGTGAGCATAAATATTCTGGGCGTTGCCCACAATCTTAATGAACCCTTTGGCATCGTCGGCTGTCCAGGCGTTGTTAATCTCTCCGTACTGACCAAAACCGCTGTTCATAAGGTCGTGTTCCGACGCTATACCGTCAAGCGAGAAATGATAAGGTTTAAGGGAAACGGTTACCGTTCCGGTTACTGTTTTTTGAGTGTCGGTAAGGAAAGTTTCTATGTTTCTCATAACGGGGTCAAGGTATTGGCCTTCGTGAAAAAGCATTCCATACCAGTTGCCCAGTTGCTCTTTCCAGTACTGCTGCCATTTGCCCAGTACGTGTTTTTCAAGCAGATGGTGTGCTTTGATAATAATGAGCGGAGCAGCAGCTTCAAAACCTACACGCCCTTTAATACCTATAATAGTATCGCCTACATGAATGTCCCTGCCTATGGCATAAGCTGAAGCAAGTTCTTCAAGCTTCTGGATGTTAAGCGACGGTTTTTCAAAAGTACCGTTAAGGCCAACAAGTTCTCCTTTCTCAAAGTGAAGCGTAACTTTTTCCTGTCCTGCTTTTGTAAGTGGAGAAGGATAGGCTTCTTCCGGTAACGGCTGACCAGACGTAAGCGTTTCTTTTCCTCCTACGCTTGTTCCCCAGATACCCTTGTTGATAGAGTATTGTGCTTTTTCCCACGAATATTCTACACCATTCTGCTGAAGGTACTCCATCTCCTGCTGACGGGTTAGCTTCAGGTCACGGATAGGAGTTATGATCTGCATTTCGGGAGCAATAGTCTGAAAAACAAGATCGAAACGTATTTGGTCGTTTCCTGCTCCGGTGCTTCCGTGAGCAATAGCATCTGCGCCTAGTTTTTTTGCATGCCTAACGGTTTCCAATGCCTGGAAAACCCTCTCAGCACTTACTGAAAGTGGATAAGTATTGTTTTTAAGCACATTGCCAAATACCAGGTATTTAATGGCTTTTTCATAATACTTGTCTATAATGTCAAGATTTGTATGCTGTTCTGAGCCCAGTTCATAGGCTCTTGTTTCAATATTTGTCAGTTCCTCCGGGGTAAAACCTCCGGTGTTTATAAGCAGGGTATGCACTTCATACCCAAGGTCATTTTTTAAATATTTAAGGCAGTAAGAGGTGTCAAGGCCTCCACTGTATGCTAAAACTACTTTTTTCATGCTACTTTTTCTTTCTTCAGGAATAGTGCTTGCTTAATGCTCTTAAGCCTGCTAAGCACTTTTTGGTTAAAATTGTATTTCTCTTCTTTTTGTTTCTTGTCGTTGGGGTCATATAACATGCCCGTGCACAGGCACATTTTGTATTCCTTACGTTCAAGGATATCAAAATTGGTACAGCCACGACATCCGTTCCAAAAGGTAGGATCGTCGGTCAGTTCGCTAAAAGGCACCGGCTTATACCCAAGCTCACTGTTTATTTTCATAACAGCCAGCCCGGTAGTTATACCAAATATCTTCGCGCCCGGAAACTTTTGCTGCGAATACTCAAATACGCGTTCTTTTATTTTTTTGGCCAGGCCAAGGTTACGGAAGTCGGGGTGTACTATAAGTCCGGAATTAGCCACAAACTTACCGTGTGACCAACTCTCGATATAGCAAAAACCTGCAAATTCTCCGTTAGCGATTGCAATTACGGCATCGCGGTTTTCCATCTTTTTGATGATATATTCAGGGCTTCTTTTGGCAATGCCAGTACCCCTTATGATGGCCGAAGCTTCCATTGTATCGCATATCTGCTGCGCAAATTTGTAATGCCCTTCATGGGCTATCACAATAGATACATCCATTGAGAAAATATAATTAGTTGTAAAACAATTGTGTAAAACGGGGAGGGAACCGTACGGAACGGTTCAGGAATAACTATGCAGACCTATGGCCGGAATGACCGCGGACTAAAAAGAAAATTAAGGGAAGCAATAATAACTATGCCTGTATGTACAGGACTCCCAAAAAAGGATTGTGATTTCAATTCAGAAAAATAAATAAAAGTGAATATTCGGGCAAAAAACAAGCGGTACTAGATAGACCGCACCATCCGGCTGATAGCCTGGTTTTTTGTCCGTGACATATTAGTTATATGTAATTCTTTTTTATTCATCGGGTGCAAATGTATGATATTTTAAAACTACTCCGTGTTAAAATCCGTATACACCCTTAATTTTTATTAAAATCGAACCATATGTTCCTATTTGTTTCAAATTTAAAATTAAAATGAAGTGTTTAGTGTGGTTTGTTGTATAACATTCTATTATATAAGGAAATAGGTTTTATTCAAACTAATGAGATCCTGAATCATCTTATCATAATACTATGCCTGTATTATTGAATATTCAAATTACGCCTAGTATGCTTTTGTAAGAATAGTTATTAACATTTTTATAAACTATTTTTTTGACACGATATCATATTTAATTTCCAAATAAAATTTCTTAAGTAATAATTATGCGGAAAATTCTCATTAATTAATAAAAAAAGTTAACTTAGTATAAAGCTTTTCTGCCAAAAATTATCCCCCGGTTTTTTGCAGGTTCTTCATGTTTTAGTGTCTAATTCGTTGATTTTCAACATATGTAATTGTTAATAACTGTATTGATAAAAAAATCGGTTTTGACGTATTATAAGTGTTAAAATTCACCTTTTTATGCGCTTTGCTAAAAAAACTTACAATTTTTCGGGGTGTTGATTATTTAAATATTAAATAATTTAACATGAATCTGGTATAAAGTTTAAATAAAAAAATACAACAGAGATGATGAAAAAATGTAAATAAATCAAAAAACATGCTGTTTTTGTTATATGTGTAACAATAGTAAAAATGGCTGCTGTTAATTAAATTCTAAAGTTTTGTAAAAAAATGATTTATAAAGTAAATATGCTTCATGATTTGGTCGTGTTTTTATTTCCTTTTGTCGAATTTAATTTTTGATAAGAATTTGTTTACATAGGTTTAGTCTCGAAAGTTGATATTCGTGCAATGATCAATTACTGAAATGAAGAAAGTAAAACAAATAGTTTATTTAATATTTAGCTTTTTTATATGGCTAGGTTTTGGCGTGTATTCCAACGCGCAGACTATTACTACACCTCAGTTTGCGTTTACACAGGCATGTGCTTCATCTACGTTTAACACTTTTCAGGTTTCTTTTAATGTAAATGTAACCTCAGGCAGTTTTACTGCAGCGAATGTGTTTACAGTAGAGCTTTCTAATGCAGCCGGCAATTTTACAGCTCCGGTAACTTTGGCGACCGTGCCAAACGGAACTCCGCCTTATACTGTAAACGTGTCAATGCCTACCAATGCTTATGGTGAAAGCTATAAAATAAGGGTAAGGAGTTCTGCTCCGGTAAAAACTAGTGGTTCCAGTGTTGCTTTTCCTGCTTATTATGCAGTGCATAACCAGCCATTCGCCATTAATAATAATGTGGGTGTTGTAAACCTGTGCTCTGGCAACAGTTATAACCTTGCTATTACTAATACAGGTACACCGGCTTCTCCTTTGTACTATCCACAGCTTACTTATAAGTGGTATAAGGACTTTGTAGAAATACCGGGTCAGACGGGAGCTTCTATTCCGGTAACACAGGCCGGTAGTTATTATGCGGTAACAAATTATGGAAGTTGCGTATATAGTTCGCAGTCTAACGTTGTTACTGTGAATGTACAAACAGTACTCACGCCACAAATTACCACAAATGACGGAACCAATGTGCTGTGTCCGGGAGGGACAAAAACCCTCACCAGCGATGTAACCGATCCTTCTTTTACATATACATGGTATCGAAATAATTCAGTTATACCGGGCGCTACGCAAACCAGCTATCAGGCAACCCTTGATGGAATTTACCACCTTATGATAACAGGTGGTGGCTGTGTTTTTATAACTAACGATATTGACCTTGATCTTATAGATTTTTCCATAGCACCGGATCCACCTGCTGCGTCGGTAATCATTCCCGGCCAAACGGTTATCCTGTCCGGGGTAAACGACGCTCAGAGTCCTGTCTATAAATGGTACAGGAATAATGCGGTTATTAATGGTGCTACACAAATTAGTTACAATGCTACTCAGGCAGGTTCATATAAGGTAGAGGTGACAGAACCTACTCCGTGTAACATTACTAAAGTGGCTACATTTGAAGTTACTTATCCTGAAACCTTTGATCTGGCTATCCAGACCGCAGCCGGTTATCAGTCTTGTACAAGTACATCGGCTACACTTAATATATCTGTTTTTAATGCCATTTCGGGATCAACTACAACTAACCTTATAGGTAACAGTTATGGTTATGCCTACCAATGGTTTAGAAACGGTACGGCAGTGGCAGGTGCTACAAGCAGTCAGCTAATTGTAAATAATGCGGCAAATAATGGTTCATATGTACTTAAAGTAACAATGCCGGGATACGGGGAGCTGGAATCTAATGCAGTTACTGTAAATCTTGGTGTTGCTAATGCTACCATTAGCGGACCTACATCTATTTGTGAAGGTGCCATCGCAGCACTTACTTCTAATGTTACCGATGCTTCCTTTATATATCAGTGGTATAAAGACGGTATTTTAATACCGGCAATAACAACATCTACACTGGCTGCCGATGCAGCGGGTGATTATTACCTGAGAATTACGTCAGGAACCTGTACTACACAATCTAACACCATACATGTAAGTGTAACCGGCATAACAGTAAGCAGCACCAATCCTGCTACTGACGTTATTATTCCGGGGCAGACTAAAACCCTTACGGTTACTACAAGTGCTAATGGGCCTCAGTATGCATGGTACAGAAATAATGTGGCTATATCGGGGGCTACTTCGGCTTCGTATACCGCAACTCAGGACGGTACTTATAAAGTAGTGGTTACACAGTCTATAGGATGTAACGCGACTAAGGAAGCTACTTTTGTTCTTAATTATCCATCAGGATTTACGCTTACCATAGCACCTGCACCGGGTTATACCGCTTGTACAAGTACTACGGCAACTCTTGTGATATCTAGCTTTACAGCACAAACTCCATCAGGAAACGTAAACGTTGCATCTATGGGATATGCTTATCAGTGGTACAGGAATAATGTACCGGTAACGGGTGCAACAGCGGCTACCCTTACGGTAAACAGCTCATCGCTAAACGGAACGTATAAACTTGTTGCCACCATACCTAATGTACCTGCTGTATCGTCTAATGATTATGTAATAAATCTGGCAATGGAGCCTATTACCGTTACCGGTAATGCTGTATTCTGTACAGGCTCATCGGTGGTTTTATCGGCAAGCGTAAACAGCCCAACCTATACCTACCAATGGTATAAAGATACAGTGTTGATTCCTGGTGCAACAGCGGTTACTTATACTGCAAATACACTGGGCAACTATCATGTTGTGGTTACGGGAGGTACATGTACAACCCAAACACCTGTGTTTGCGCTTCAGGAAGCTACAATTTCAATTAATCTTAATGTAACGGCTACCGATGTAATACTTCCGGGACAGCCTAAAACAATAAATGTAACAACAAATGCTGCTTCACCAACGTATGTTTGGTACAGAAATAACGTAGTAATTTCGGGTGCTACTTCTGCCAGTTATAGTGCAACACAAGATGGTACTTACAAAGTAGTGGTAACGCAAACGGTGGGTTGTGCTGCGACTGCCGAAAGTACATTTGTATTGAATTACCCTTCAGGGCTCAATCTTTCGATTGCAGCAGATGGAGCTTATACCGCTTGTAGCAGTACTATAGCAACTGTAAGCCTTTCTGCGTTTACGGCTACTACGCCTTCAGGCAATGTAAATGTTGCGGGATTAGGTTATGCTTATCAGTGGTATAAAAATAACGTGGCTGTACCAGGAGCAACATCTGCATCGCTTATTGTAAGCAGTGCATCTGATAACGGTACTTACAGGCTTGAGGCTACAGTTCCTTCTTTTGGAGTAATTGTGTCTAATAATGTTACGATCAATCTTGCTGTCGAAGCCGTAGTGATAACAAATGCTTCAGGTCTTTGCGCAGGGGGTAGCGTTGCCATAACTTCAAATGTGACTAATCCTGGATATACTTATCAGTGGTTTAAAGATACTGTTACTGTAGCTGGAGAGACTTCTCCTTCTATAACCGTTAACACAGCAGGTTCATACTATCTTGTGGTTACCGGAGGTACCTGTACAGTACAGTCTAATACCATAAACATGGTAGTTTCCGGTATTACTGTAAATACTACCAATCCGGCTACAGATATCATTATGCCGGGTCAGCCTAAAACACTTAGTGTTACTACCGACGCTGTTTCGCCAGCATACGTTTGGTACAGAAACAACGTGGTTATACCGGGAGCTACCGCTGCTACTTATAGCGCAACACAGGATGGTACTTATAAAGTAGTGGTTACACAAACCGTAGGTTGTGCTGCTACTGCCGAGAGAACATTCGTGCTTACTTATCCGTCAGGATTTAACTTAACCATTACTACCAACGCGGCTTACTCACCATGTGTGAGTAACTCGGTAACATTGAGTATAAGTTCGTTCACAGCAACAACACCTTCGGGACCTGTAAACGTTTCGTCGCTTGGGTATACTTATCAGTGGTATAAGGGCAGTAATCCTGTTCCGGGTGCTACAGCATCAACCCTGTTCCTGAATAATGCTTCGCAAAACGGAAGTTATAAAGTAGTTGTAAATGTACCTGATTTTGCCCCGGTAAATTCCAACAGTATTAATGTTAATATCGCAATACCAACCGGAGGTCTTACTATTGTTAAGAGTGGAACGCTTTGTGAGGGTTCAACGATTGTATTGTCATCAAACATAACTGACGCGGCTTATACTTACCAGTGGTCTAAAGACGGTGTAGCTGTTGCCGGGGTAAATGCTCCTACCTATACTGTTAGTGAGGCGGGCAATTATCAGTTGGTTGTTACTTCAGGTAGTTGTACAGCTCAGTCAAACGTGTTGAATGTAATCGTTTCAGGAATCACTGTAAGTAGTACTAACCCTACTATAGATACTATACTTCCGGGTGCTACTAAAACTCTTACGGTTACTACCGACGCTGTATTGCCGGTTTATGAATGGTACAGGAACAATGTGCTGTTACCGGGTGAAACTTCAGCATCAATTACCGCAACGCAGGATGGTGATTATAAAGTAGTGGTAACACAAACAGCAGGATGTGCTGCAGTTGAACAAAAAATATTTACGCTTCAGTATCCTTTGGGCTTCCAGATCACTGTTGCTGCCGATGGAACGTATACACAATGTACGAGTGCTTCTACATCAATGCTTATTACGGCCTTTACAGCGCAAACTCCTACAGGAGATATTGTTGTAAACGTACCGGGTTACTCATATCAGTGGTATAAAAATGATGTTGCTATTGCAGGAGCTACTTCGGTTACCCTGGCACTGAATGGTGTGACAGATAGTGGAGATTATAAACTACAGGTTACCATACCGCAGTTTAGCCCAATATTCTCCAATACAGTAATTGTTAAGCTCGCTATAGATCCGGTTGTTATTACAGCAGCAGGGCCTTTATGCCAGGGATCGACGGTAGCACTTACATCGAATACAACAAACCCTTCTTATAGCTACCAGTGGTACAAAGATGGGGTGGCTGAAACCGGAGCTAATGCGTCGTCATATACAGCTTCGGCAGCAGGTAGTTATTATCAGACAGTAACATTTAACGGCTGTACTTACCAGTCGAATGCAGTTACACTTCAGATTGCAGTTATAGCAATAAACAGTACAAGCCCTGCAACAGATATTATCCTTCCGGGTCAGACAAAAATAATTACCGTAACTACCGATGCTGCTGCACCTACATATACATGGTACAGAAATAATGTGCTGCTTACAGAAACATCTGCAACACTTACAGCAACGCAAAACGGAACGTATAAAGTGGTGGTAACTCAAACTTCGGGCTGTACCGCTACTCAGGAAAAGATATTTGTGCTTAATTACCCTACAGGCTTCCAGCTGGCAAGTGCTACAGGACCTTCTTATACTGCATGTACAAGCAGCACGGTAACACTTAGCATATCTAATTTTATTGCGCTTACGCCATCAGGTAATATTAATGTGGCTTCAATAGGATACCAGTATCAATGGTATAAAGATAATGTGGCAATACCGGGCGCAACATCGGCAACGCTAACATTAAACAACCCTTCGCAAAACGGGGTGTACAGGGTAGAGGCTACCATACCTGATTTTGCACCGGCTGTATCAAATAATATTACAGTGGCACTTGGCCTTGGCGCAGGAGCTGTTAGCATAACTTCATCAGGAACATTATGTGATGCAGGTTCTCAGGTAACCTTTACCAGCAATATTACCGATCCGTCGTATACTTACGAATGGTTTAAAGACGGTACTTCGGTTAGTACAGGTACAAATCCTGTTTATATCGCTACAGAACCGGGAGCTTATTCGGTAAAAGTAACTGCCGGAGGTTGTACTACTACATCGAACACACTAACTATTGAACAAAGCACATTTAGCCTTACAGCTACTTCTGCAGTTACAGATATTATTATACCGGGTCAAACCAAAGTGCTTTCGGTGACTACTGATGCATTACAACCAACATTTGTATGGTACAGAAACGGAACTGTTATTGCAGGAGCAACAACTTCGTCTGTTACAGTGACACTGGCTGGTGAATATAAAGTAGTAGTAACACAAAACCAGGATTGTATCATTTCTAAAGAGGTGACTTTTGATCTTACTAACCCTTCAGGATTTGCACTTACCATTGGTTACCAGAATTACCAAAGCTGTATCAGTACACAGGTAAACCTTTCTATTACCGAATTTAAGGCTGTTACCGATACAGGAATTGTAGATCTTATTAATAACAATTTTGGATATGCCTACCAGTGGTATAAAGACGGCGGTATTATTCCGGGTGCTACACAGATAACATATCTGGCTACTCAGACAGGTATCTATACGCTTGAAGTAAATATCCCTGATTTTGGTATCGTTACTTCAAATGGGGTTGCTATTCAGCTTGCATTTGTTGAAAATGTTACTATAGCTATGGACGAAATATTCTGTACAGAAGGTACCGAAGTAACCATTTACAGTAATGTTACTAACCACGATTACCTGTATACCTGGTATCGTAACGATAACAGTATCCTTACAGGAACTGACTCGTCTATTACAGTTAGTGAAGTAGGAACGTATCATCTTGAGGTTATTTATAATGGTTGTACCATTTCTTCTAACGAATTGGTTCTGGAACCATTTGACATGGAGCAGATAACCATAAGCGTTGGTCCTGAAGTAGATCTTCCTGAAGGAACAAGCATGACAGTTACGGCTTACGGAGCAGACGAATATACATGGTACAAAAATGGTGTAGTGATAGGACATGATGACCATATTGTAATTACAGAGCCGGGAAGCTACGAAATGAAAGTAGTGGTGGGTGAGTGTGAGGTTACAAGGGCATTCTTTGTATCAATTGTTGAAAATACACTTATTGCCATTCCTAACCTTATCTCGCCAAATAACGATGGTATCAATGATAAATGGGCTATTCCGTTAAAATACCTGAATGATGATACAGAAGTAGTGGTGTATGGAACAGACGGTACCATTGTACTTAAGCAAACGCATTATAATAATAATTGGCCGGAAGAAGATTTTGAATGGTCAAGAAAAAGTTCAGTGTATTATTACACGATCATGGAAAAGAATGTAGTAACCAGAAGAGGTTCGATAACCATTGTGAAATAAAGAATGATAAAAAAATACTTTGCTTTACTTCTTTTGGTTTTTCTGACCGCATTTAATGGGCTATATGCACAGGATGCCCCTGTACTTACATTTAGCCCGCAGCCGCAAAACAATTTAAAATTCAACAGGTTTTTATTAAACCCGGCATTTTCGTTTGTGAGAGAAGATAACAGATATGTATCGCTTTACCACCGTAACCAGTGGGTTCAGTATGACGATTCACCTAAGGTGTATATGTTGGCCTATACCGGAAAATTTACCGAAAGAGCCGGATTTGGTTTCGGGCTTTTCCAGCAAACCATTGGGGTAATAAACAGTTGGGGTGGTGTTGCCAACTATGCGTATAATGTAAAAATCAAACAAAAATTTGATGTTACCCTGGGTTTTAATGTAGCTTATTATAATAGTGGGATTAATAAGAACAGAACTATTACTGCTGAACCTGATCCGCTGGTAATGGCAATGCGAAATAATTCGCTTGTAAGTATCAAACCGGGTATTAACGTACAGTACAAACAGTTTGATTTTGGTTTTTATGCCGAAAACCTGATTGAGTATGATTTTAAATCGGCAGATATGTCTGAAGAGTATACTAATAAAACATTCTCAGGACATGTAATGTATACGCACCCTATGGCTCTTAAAGACCTGTTTCAGGATAGTGAGTTCAGAGTTATGCTACGTGCTAAAAATACTGAACTTGATGGTTTTGGGGTAGGTGGTTCGTTACTGATGAATGTCCCAAGGATAGGGTGGGCGCAGGCTGGTACTGATCCTTATTATGGTATAGCAATAGGACTTGGTTTTCACTTTACCAAAAAGCTTTCATTGGGATATACATATGAAACAATCACTAAAGAAGGCTTGGTAAATCTTGGGCCGACCCATGAGATAACAATGGTGTTTTGTTTAAAAGACAGGGATGTAGCAAGAAAAGACCTGCTTAAGGAAAAAGCCGGAAAACCTAAAGATACGCTGGCTGAATTAGAAAAAGCAGCGGCACTTAAAGATAGTCTGGCCGAAGAAAGTGAAGAAGCGCTTGCATTAAAAGACAGCATTGCAGATGAACTATCCGAAAAGCTGGCAGGAAAAAAAGGAGACAAGGCCGCCGAGAAAATTGCTAAGGCTGATTTTGATAATAAAGCTGAAATTGAAAAGCTGAAAATGGATCTTGATCCTGAGAGTATGCACCTTCTGGATGCACTTATTAAAGAAGACTCTATGAATAAGATTAAAAAAGCTGAGTTCGACAAAAAGGTGAAGAACCTTAAGGAATATGCAAAGAGGGAGAAAGCGGCTAAAGAGAATGCCGGAGAAAACAAGCCTATCGAACTGAAAAATATAAGACAGAATAAAAGGATAACCGATCCAAAAACACTGGAAGACCTAAAACATGCCGAAGATGGTTATTATGTAGTTTCTAAGGATGCGAAGGCCAAAGACAGTGATAAGACGGTAGAAATTGAAAAACATAAATCTTTTACCGAAGCAGCAAATGCATCGGAGAAGAAAAAAGCTTCCGGAAAAAGGAAAGGGGTATACATAGTGCATGTAGACAATAACCCTAACCCTGAACTGGAAGAAGAGATTGCAGCCAAAGAAAAATCTAACACCTTACAAAATGAAAGAGATGCTCAAAAAAGGACAACGGATGCCCCGGCCAACATAGCTGAGGAGCCAAAGAGCGAGAACCTGAAAACGGAGGAGGATATTAAAGAGTTTTACTCAGATAAGACCTCTAAACCCAGGGAAACGATCAAAAAAGTTAATAGGGCCAATGTAGATGGGATGGACTCCGGATATTACATTATCGCTAATGTTTACTCTACGCAGGAAAACGTAGAGAAGTTTATAAACAAAATGAGCGAGAGAGGTATTAAAGCAGGAGTATTCCTGAATCCTAAAAACAACATGTGGTATGTATACCTGAAAAAGCATGCTACATGGAGAGAAGCCCTGATCTCTTATTATTCGAATGTTGACAATACTTATTTTGACTCCATCTGGATTATGAGCATCAATAATTAAGAAAGAATTTACCAAAGAAGAATACCAAAATCAACTAAAAACAAAAAAAAACCAATGCGTAACTTTACATTTTTAAAGCTTAGGATCGTTGTACTTCTCGGAGTGCTTTTATCTTCGCTGGGCGTAATGGCACAAAATGCCGTTCCATTTGCTCCCAGGCTCCCGGGTGGAAGCATGAGGATAAAGGGGGACGTTATATTTGTGGGGAACAATATACTTAACCGGTCTCCAAATCCTAACACAGCTTTTAACTCAGGAGGTGATAATAACGGCCAGACGATGGAGTATATTAACGTTGCCCCCACATCTACTCCCGGAGAAATATTCAGTTCCAGTAGTGCCAATTTAGTATGGCCTACCACGAGCAACTGTTATCGTGTGGCCTATGCAGGTTTATACTGGGCCTCTATTTATCCTTTTGAAAGGAGTACTAACAGCGGGCAAAATTTTACGCCGGGTAATGGTGCGACAGATGCGCAACGTTATAACTTTAGGGATGTTAAAATAAAATTTCCTTTAGCTACTACTTATACTAACCTTACCGCAGATACTACAATATTTGATGGTTTTGGGTATAACAATGGTAACCCTAATGGTCAGTTGAATTCTTCTTTTAAAGACTGTCCTATTATTTGTTATAAGGATGTAACCAGCCTTGTACAGGGACTGGCGCAGCCCGAAGGTGAATATACTGTTGCCAACGTAAGGGCTACAAGAGGTCAAAGAAACGGAGGATGTGCCGGTGGATGGGTTCTTGTAATTATTTATGAGAATGGTGATGCTAATACTCCTAGTAAATTTGTGTCTGTTTTTGACGGATATTCAGGAGTTGGTTCAAGTAATACCGTAACTTACAATGTAACAGGATTTACAACACTTCCTGCGCCTTTTGATGTTAAGGCACGTTTTGGTATCGGAGCACTTGAGGGTGACTTAAATACTACAGGTGATGGTTTGAGCATAAAAGCAAATATTTCAAGTGCTCCGGAGACAGCATTGTCAAACGCTCTGAATCCTGTAAATAACTTCTTTAACTCGACTATTACAAGGGATGCGGCGTATGTTACCACACGGAATCCTGCCAGCACCAATACACTCGGATTTGATCTGGACATGTTTGATATTCCGAATCCACCAAAAGCAAACGGGGATAAGAATAGCGTAATACCAAATGGTACTACTGGAGCTGCTTTGAAATTAACTACGAGCGGTGACGGTTATGGTGCTTTCCTGTCTACTTTTTCGGTTGAGGTTATTGAACCGAAAATTGTTCTTACCAAAACTGTAAAAAATATGGCGGGCACCAATATTGCCGGGGCTCCGCTTGATTTGGGCGAATCTTTATATTATGATATTACCTATCAGAATAATGGTAATGATGACGCACAAAACTTTACAATTCGTGATGTATTACCTGCCAATACTGTTTTTGAAGAGGTAGTGCTTCCGCTTCCTCCGGGAGTGACCTATACTTTCCCAACACCGGGAACGATCTTGTTTAATGTTTCTAACAATAACCAGATAAAAAAAGGTGGTGGGCAATACACCATAAGAATCAAAGTTAGGGTAGCGAGTGACTGTAATGAGTTTACCGACCATTGTTCTAATATTATACAAAACTCGGCGTATGGTACTTATAGAGGTGTAGAAAATACAACTCAAATTACTGATGACCCGAGTGTTTCTGTTATTGCATGTAATGCAGCACCGGGGCCGGTAAACTTCCTTGCTGATGTTTCATTATGTCAGTATCAAAGTACCGTAACACTTTGTGGACCTACTTTAACGCTTACTGCAGGTGCCGGTTATGCCGGTTATGCATGGTTCAGAAAAGATCCGGGAGGAGACGTTCCTATTGGTAACTCTCAATCGGTAATCGTTAATGTTCCGGCAGAGTATTATGTAATTAATACGCCGACTGCACCATGTATTGGGATAGAAGAACATTTTACAGTTGTTTTGTCTACGGTTCTTCCTCCAAACCCACTTATTGCTCAGGCAGATAAAACTGCCGTATGTGCCAATAATGGTATAGTGATGACTAATATATTTTTATGTGGGCTTAATGATGAGCGTTTATTATCTGCAGGATCTGTAGTAGGTACTGCAAGATGGTACAAGCTTAACACAGCTACATGTAATACAGCACTACCTGCAAACTGTCCTCACAATGCATGTCCTGAATCAAGCTGGACACTTTTACAGACAGGTACCAGCTATACTGCGAATGCCGCCGGTGAATACCGTTTGGTAATCGATAACTTAGGTTGTCAGGCTGTTTATTATTTTAATGTAGATAAGAACAACCTAAATCCTCAGTATGTAATTAAGAGCAGGATATGTGGCTCTCCGGGAGAAATTAAGGTAACAAACGTAGGTGCGGGTTATGAGTACCAGTTTAGAAACCAGTCTACCGGTGCTATACTTCAGGCATATTCAACCAATGATACGTATACCGTAAACGCAGATGGTGTTTATTATGTAGAGATCCGTCAGGTAGGTGTTACCGATGGCTGTGTGTTTACAATAGGTAACCTTGGTATGACCAATGCAACTTTAGATGCTACCATTACAGTTGTTGATAAAACATGTAGCACTACTGATCCTGCAAGTATAACAATTCAGCCACTTGGATTACAGTTTGTAAATCCTAACCAGCAATACAAATACACTATTACCGGTCCTGCTACGATAACTTCGCCATGGATCAATAATAGCAATCCTTATACGTTTAATAACCTTGCACCGGGTACTTATACTGTTACTGTTGTAAACAACGGTACATGTACTCTTACAAGGACAGTAACAATAAACGATTACAGCAACCCTCAGGCTACAGCAGTTGTACAACAAGGTATAACGTGTGATCCGGGGATAATAAGAATTACGGCTACAGGTGGTAAAGCACCATATAGCTTTGCCGCTTACAGCAAAGATGGAGTTGTATACAATCCTGCAGAGCCTTATTTCTCTGATGGGCTTTATGAGGTTACTGCCGCCAATGCAGGTACTTATGTATTTGTAGTGGTAGATGCTAATGGCTGTACGGTTAACTCTAATGCCGTTACAATTACTACTATTACGCCAACCATTACTACTGCATTTACTAACCCTAAATGTTTGGGAGAAAACAATGGTACTATTACCGTAACAGCTACAGGATCGGGTATTACTTATGAACTTACAGATTCTTCTGGAACAGTAACACCTAGTACAACCGGTAGTTTTGTTAACCTTGCACCGGGTACTTATACTGTTGATGTTATACAAACTACACCAACTAATGTTTGTAGAATTCCACGCACTTTCACGCTTGTTCCGGCAACAGCTGTAACAGCGCCAACGCCAACTATAACAGCCCCGTTAACCTGTGTGACAAATGCTACTATTACAGTAGGTAACGCTTCGGGTGGTACAGGACCTTATGAGTATAGCATAAATGGTACTACATTTGGAACGTCTCAAACATTTACAAATATTGCAGCAGGTACTTACCATGTAACGGTTAAAGATGCTAACGGATGTACTTTCCAGACAGCATCGGTAACGGTTACTGCACCACCTGCAATTACAGCGATAAATGTTTCTCAGACTCCAGTAACATGTCCATCGCAAACATCGAATGTAACACTTACCGCTACAGGTGGTACAGGTTCATTTACGTATGCAATTACAGCTCCGGCTTCGGCAGCTGCTTCAAATACTACAGGTGTATTTAACAACCTTGCACCAAATACATACAGTGTTTTGGTTACAGATAGCTATGGCTGTACACGTACAGGAAGCTTCACTGTAAATCCAATCACACCTGCAAGCGTAATAGGTTATTTGATGAAGCCAGTTGCCTGTATAGGTACTTCTACAGGAGCAATACGCTTTAATATAAGTGGTATTGGGTCAACCTACAATTATACGATAACTTCATCTGCGGGAGCTACGGTAATCACTCCGGGTACGGTAAATGGAGCTAGTTCAAACCCAATATTCTTTAATAACATTGCGGCAGGGACTTATACGCTAACAGTAACAAATCCTGTTACAAACTGTACGGCTTCAGCATCTGTAACAGTTACAGCACCTTCTGCTGCTCTTGCGGTTACAACTACGCTTTTACAGCCTACCTGTACAGTAGCAACAGGAACTGCAACGGCTAACGTTACAGGCGGATGGGGTAGTAACATATACACTATTACTGGCCCAAGCCCAAGTACAACACCAAGTGCACCTCAGAGTTCACCTACGTTTACAAATCTTGCACCTGGAACATATGAAATCACGGTAACCGACCTAAATGGTAACGGATGTACTGTAACAACAGCAAGCTTTACTATTCAGGCAGACGGGCCTCCGGTACTTACAGTTACCGGTTCAGATCTTTGTCTTCCTTCATCTTTCATTACTGTTGAAGTAACTGCGGGAACAGGTAAAGCTCCATTCCAGTTCAGCCTTAATGGTGCAGCTTATGCTGCGGGTACAGCAGCTGATGGTACTACTTACAATAATCTTCCAGCGGGTACCCATACTATTACAGTAAGGGATGCTAACGGATGTACTAACACAACAACCGTAACCAGAACAATAAACGCTCAGCTTACGGCTTCAACATCTTTAACAAAAGGAATTACCTGTGTGCCGGCTCCAACCGATGCTCAGATTGCAGTGACTATAGGTGGTGGACAAGCTTCATATACGTATGAAGTAACAACTGATGGAGGTACTACATATGCTGCACCGGTAACGGTAACAGGTTCGTTTACATATAGCACAGCTACAGCGGGCAATTACCAGTTCCGTATTACTGATGCGGCGGGTTGTACAGTAACAACGCCTGTAAGAACAGTAGCGCCATTGGTACAACCTGAATTTGCTTTCGGGCCAACTACTGATATTTTATGTAACGGAGCCAGTACTGGTGCCCTTACTGTAAATATTGATAATACTAAAGGACTTGCTCCTTATACCATTGCGGTTACAAACACTGACACTTCAACATCTTACGGTACGCAGGTAAGCGGACTGCCGGAAGGTAATTATTCGGTTACCGTAACTGATGCTAATGGCTGTACAGTAACACATACAGAATATATTGATGAGCCGGATCCGATTGCCTTTAACTATGATAAAACCGATATTTCATGTAATAATCCGGGAGGTATTGCTTACGGTCAGATCGTAGTAGGTTTTGGTGGCGGAGTTACAGGTGGTGTCGCTCCTTATACTTATACTGTAAGTAATAACTTTGGCGATGTACTTCCGGTTCAGACAAATATGAACGGTGCACCATATACATTCATGATTGTAAACTATGGTATCTATACCATCGAGGTAACGGATGCTAACGGATGTACTTCTACAATAAATAATATTGTAATTGCATCTCCGCCAAATGCACTTGATATTGATGTTAGCTCAACGGTAGATTGTGTTAACGGAGGTACAGCTACTGTAGAGGTAGGTGCAGTTATCATTGGTAGTACATATAAATTTGCAATACTAACGCAAAGCAGCCTGCCGTTTGTTGCTAACGTAGCTACAGACTATAAAGATGCAGATGCAGGTACTCCTACAATAGCGACATTCAATAACCTTATACCGGGTGTTCTGTATACTTTTGTGGTATGGGATACTACTACCGATTGTTACTATTTTGAGCAGGCAGATTACCCGATACCTACAAACTCTACAATTACAACAACTACGATTATACCAAATAACGTAACGTGTTTTGGTGAAGCTGATGGTAATGTAGGATTTACATTTAGCGGATACAGCGCTACGACTACCCAGGTTAAATATGAGATTTTCAGGTCTCCTTCAAACCTTACAACAGGTATAACAGCTACTATTCCTACAACAGGAACTTCAACTACGGTTACTAGCATCCCTGGCGATTTGGCTCCTGGCGATTACGTAATCGTTTATACTGAAATTGATGGTTCAGTTGCAGGATGTAGCCAGTCATCGGCAAGTTTTGAAATCAACCAGTCGGCAACAATGCTTGTAGCATCGGCTGTAGTAACTAAAAACGACAATTGCGATACTAATGCAGGTATCATTATGGCTTCGGCTTCATTTGGTACAGCTCCATATTCATACCAGCTGCTTGCAGCTGCGGCTCCTGCACCTACTGAAGCTACATGGGCAGGACAGGCTTCGCCGGTATTTAATACGGAAGGTGGTAACTACATTGTATATGTAAAAGATGCCAACGACTGTATAAAACCTTTCTCAATAACATTGCCTACAGATGTTTCTCCGGTAATTGCCGCAGTAATTACTCCGGGAATACAGTGTAGTGCTGCTGAAGGAGGCTTTAGTATTGATGTAACCCAGACGGCAGGTAATGCAGGTGGTTATACTTATAGCCTTGACGGAGGTGCTTTCGAAGCTCAAACGGCTCCGTTTACCTATACTGATCTGACTTCCGGTAACCACACTGTACAGGTTATGGATGCTAACGGATGTACTATGATAGCACCGGTATCGGTTACTATTTATCCTCCTCTAAGCGTAACTGCACAGCCTACAGTTCAGCCAGCATGTGCTGATAATGACGGTGAGATTGAAGCAGAAGGCGATGGTGGCTCAGGAAACTATACTTATGAGCTTGCAGGGCCTGTTAATGTGGCGGCTCAGCCAAGCCCGCTGTTTACAGCACTTCCTCATGGTACATATACGGTAACTATAACCGATACGACTACATTATGTGATGAAACAGTTACAGTAACACTGGAGGATGCTATTGAGATCCTTCCGGCTGATATCACTTTTGATCAGGTAGATGTAGCATGTAACGGCGAATCAGATGGTGTTATAAATGTTTATTTAGCAGCTACCAATACTGATATTCCTTATACTTACTCGCTAAACGGAGGTACGCCACAAACAACACCTCAGTTTACAGGTTTAGCAGCAAATACTTATACTATTGATGTAACATCGGGTAAAGGATGTACAGAACAAATTACAGTAACAATAGTTGAGCCTTCTCAGCTGGCTATAGATGTACCTGGAATTGTAGTAACACCATCTGCTTGTAATCCGGCAGACAATACACCTACTGTTGCAACAGTTACGTTTGATGCAGTTGCAACTACAGGAACAGCTCCGTACAAATACAGTATAAATGGTTCAGTATACAACGATGCACCGGATAATACTTTTAATGTTACAGATACAGGAGCACAACAGACCGTAACATTATACCTGATGGATGCTCATGGTTGTGTGGTTACTGAAACGGTAACTATCGATCCGCTTCCGGTTATGACGGATGCTGTTGTAACTCTTGTTCCGGGAATGGGAATAACGTGTAATAACGATGAAACAGTTACAGTTACTGTAACAGGTGGGTCGGGCAACTACACATTTGAGCTTCTTCCTGATGGTAGCCAGATAGAACAACCGGGCGCTGGCGTAAGCAGCCAGAACTTTGACCTTACAGAACCGGGTACTTATGTATTTAGGGTAACCGACCGTGGTACAGGATGTGAAATAACTACTGATCCTTATATTATTAATGATTTTGACCTGATAGAAGTTGAGGCTACGGCATCTACTCCGGTAGACTGTCAGGGGTCTAGTACAGGTACTATAACTATAGATGTTCAGAATTATAATGATGCTTACAACTATGAAGTACTTGACGGTACTACAATAGTAGCTTCAGGAAGTGGTGATGTAACTGTAGCGAATCCGTTTACTATTACAGGTGTACCTTCGGGCAACCTTACGGTAAGGGTTATAGCAACAGGAACTCCTTTCTGTGATGCTGTTTCAGCAGCTATAAATGTTGATGCACCTGCCGATGTACTTACTGCAATTGCAACACAAACAGGCAGCGTTCAGTGTACTAACGACCAGGGTGAAATAACCGTATCTGCTACAGGTGGATGGGGTGGATATGAATACCAGCTGGTAAACACAACAACATCTACGACTATTCAGGCATTTGCCACAAACAACCAGTTTACAGGTCTTCCTGCGGGAGATTATGAACTTACGGTGAGGGATTCAAGCGGATGTGATAATGCTGTTGATACAGTTACATTAGCTCCGATTGCCCCTATCACGGCTAATATTTCGGCTTCAGCTACAGCTGTGGCTTGTAAAGATGACCAGACTGTAACTATTGAAGCTATAACAGTAGCAGGCGGACAGGGTACGTATGAGTACATACTTAATACTTACGACGCTGCGGGTACTGCAATAGAGAGCAGCACAGGTGCTCAGTTAAGCCCAATATTTAATAATAATGGCGCAGGAACATACAGCATAACGGTTATTGACGGATGGAACTGTGGACCATTTGAAACTCCGACTGTAACGATTACAGAACCGGATCAGCTGATAGGCACACTTTCGCTTACAGATGAGCTTTCATGTCTTACAGGGGCCGAACTTACAATTGAAGGTGTAGGCGGTACAGCTCCGTATGAGTTTAGTACTGACGGTGGTACAACCTGGAACCCTTCAAACAATGCAGGTGGTACTTATTTAGTTACAATTCCGGTTAACGGAGCAGGTACATATCAGTACCAGGTAAGAGACAATAACGGTTGTGATGTAGTACTTACAAATGAAGTTACTATCGATCCTGTTCCGGCATTAAATATTGACCTTAACCTTGATGCTGCCGAAGTTAACTGTAACGGTGTAAACAATGCTTACATACTTGCACTGGCTACAGGTGGTTTAGGTAACTATCAGTATACTCTTGTAGACGCAGCGAACGCTGTTGTGGCAGGACCTAATATTACAGGTGAATTTGAAGATCTTGGGGCAGGAGCATATTATGTTCGTGTAAACAGCGGCGATTGTGAACTTACATCTCCAGTAATAAATATTACAGAGCCGGATCCGCTGGTTGTGACTTTCACTGTTGAAAATATATTATGTTTCGATGGTCCTAACAGTACTAACGGACGTATAACCGTTAATACAACAGGAGGAACTGCCCCTATGCAATATGCAATTTCGCCAAATCTTGACCAGTTCTTTGATAGTAATGTATTCTATCCGCTAACAGTAGGAACTTATGATGTACTTACTCAGGATGCGAATGGCTGTTTCTATTTAGAGACTATTACGATCACGCAACCGGATCCGATTGAGGCTACCATTGATTATGTTCAGGATGAAGCATGTCTTGGTGCCGGTGATGGTATTATTGAGGTATCACTTATGGGTGGTACAGGTACTTATGAGATCAGTACCGATGATATTACTTATGTTCCTGTAACGGGTACTTCATATACGCTGACAGGACTACCTTCAGGACTTACTACAGTATATGTAAAAGACCAGAACGGATGTAGCCTTAACCCTCCTATGGAGCAGCCTATCCTACCGGGAGTAGATATGGCTCCTGAGGCTACGGTAACACCAACATGTGTGGCTAACTCGCCTAATAACGATGTTACCATTACTATTATTCCTGGAGTAGATCCGGCTAACGTAACCTACTCTATAGATGGTATTAACTATCAGGCGTCTAATATATTTACAAATGTTGGCCTTGCACCGGGTACTTATGTTGCTTATGCAAGACACATTGTTCCGGTTTCGAACCTTACCTGTATACAAACAGATAATTTTGTAATTGATACATATATTGCTATTTCTGCTTCGGTAACAGCAACAACAGATGTAAACTGTTTTGGTGATGCTACAGGAGAGATCACTGTAACAGCAACAGGCGGTACAGGAACACTTAGCTATGCTATTGCAGATGCAGATGTTCTTCCGCTTGTCTTTGGTACTTACCAGGCTACAGGAGTGTTTACAGATCTTGCAGCAGGTAACTATGCAGTGAGCATAATGGATGACAACCTTGGTTGTGAGACTCAGGTAACAGCTACTATTGCTGAACCGGCTGCGCCGCTTGCGGCTACAGCAGACTCTCAGACAAACATCCTTTGTTACGGAGATGCTACCGGAGATGCTACCGTAAACGTTACCGGAGGTACAGTGCCTTATACTTACAGTTGGGATACTACACCGGTTCAGACAAATGCTACGGCTACCGGACTGACAGCAGGTACGTATACAGTAACAGTTACTGATGATAACGGTTGTACAACAACACAGTCGTTCACCATTACAGAGCCGGCTGCGGCACTAGTTGCAACGGCAGGAACTCAGACAAACGTTCTTTGTTATGGTAATGCAACAGGAGATGCAACAGTAAATGTAACGGGAGGTACTCCAACATACAGCTATAGCTGGGATACTACTCCGGTACAAACAACTGCTACAGCTACAGGCCTTACAGCAGGAACATATACAGTAACTGTAACAGATGCTAACGGATGTATGACTACACAGTCGTTTACGATAACACAACCTGCTGCACCGCTATCAGCTGCTATCGGTGCTACCCAAACAGATGTTCTTTGTTTTGGTGCAGCTACAGGTTCAGCTACGGTAAATGTAACAGGAGGTACTCCAACATACAGCTACAGCTGGGATACTACTCCGGTACAAACTACCGCTACGGCTACAGGCCTTACAGCAGGGACGTATACAGTAACAGTAACTGATGCTAACGGATGTATGACTACCCAGTCGTTCACAATAACACAACCTGCCGCAGCATTAGTTGCAACGGCAGGAACCCAAACAAACGTACTTTGTTATGGTAATGCTACAGGTGACGCTACAGTAAATGTAACGGGTGGTACAGGAGCATACAGCTACAGCTGGAATACTACTCCGGTACAAACTACCGCTACGGCTACCGGCCTTACAGCAGGTACATATACGGTAACGATAACCGATGCTAACGGATGTACGACTACCCAGTCGTTCACGATAACACAACCAGCAGCAGCGCTTGCTGCTACAGCAGGAGCACAAACAAACGTTCTTTGTTATGGTAATGCAACAGGTTCGGCTACGGTAAACGTAACCGGAGGTACAGCAGCTTATACTTATAGCTGGAATACAACTCCGGTTCAGACAACTGCTACTGCTACCGGCCTTACAGCAGGTACATATACAGTAACGGTAACCGATGCTAACGGTTGTACGACAACGCAGTCGTTCACCATTACGCAGCCTGCGGCACCACTATCTGCTACAACAGGTGGTACACAAACAAATGTTCTTTGTTTTGGTAATGCTACGGGTTCAGCTACGGTAAATGTAACAGGAGGTACTCCAACATATAGCTATAGCTGGAATACAACTCCGGTACAAACTACCGCTACGGCTACAGGCCTAACAGCTGGTACATATACAGTAACAATAACCGATGCTAACGGATGTACGACTACCCAGTCGTTCACGATAACACAACCTACAGCAGCGCTTGCTGCTACAGCAGGAGCACAAACAAATGTTCTTTGTTATGCTGCTGCAACAGGTTCGGCTACAGTAAACGTAACAGGAGGTACAGGAGCCTATACTTATAGCTGGAATACAACTCCTGTACAAACTACCGCTACGGCTATAGGCCTTACAGCCGGTACTTATACCGTAATGGTAACCGATGCTAACGGTTGTACAACTACACAGTCGTTCACAATTACGCAGCCTGCTTCGGCAGTAACTGCTACGACAACACATACTGATGAGCAGTGTTTAGGAGATAATAATGGTAGTATTACAGTAATGCCTCAGGGTGGTACTGCACCATATACTGCAAGCCTTAACGGGGGAGCAGCTACACCTGTACCTGCAGCACCTGCGGGAACACCAATCGTGTTCAACGGACTTGGTGGAGGTAACTATACTATTGTTGTAACCGATGCTAACGGTTGTACCGTTTCTTCTACAACAACAGTACTTACGGGTATAGTGATTAATCCAACTGTTTCAACAACACAGGAGTGTGATATGGTAACAGTAGTGGTAAGTGTAGATCCATCGGTTGTAGGTCAGGTAACCTACTCACTTGATGGAGGAGCACCTCAGGCATCAAATACTTTTGTTCAGCAGCTTAACCCTGCAGTGCCACACACTGTAACAGTTGTACATACTCAGGGATGTTCGAGAACAACGGCACCGTTTACAATTGCTCCGGTAATACCTATTAACCTTACTCCGGCTGATGTAACCGTAACTAATATTGCGTGTCACGGTCAGGATGTTGGTTCTGCTGTAGTTAATGCAACAGGAGGTACAGGTCCGCTTCAATATGCAATTACATGGGATATATGGCCTACAGCATTCTATGGCCCGTCGAATACATTTACCGACCTTTTAGCCGGTGATTATGAGATTCATGTTAAAGATGCTATGGGATGTCACACTTCGGTATGGATTACCATAACTGAACCTGCTCAGCAACTTGTTATTGCAGCAGCAGTAGGACAGCATGAAAGCTGTGTGAATGCTCACGATGGTGCTATCGATATTACGTCGATTACTGGTGGTGTGCCTCCATATTATGTGGCACTAGACTCTCCGGCTAACTTCCAGCCATACAATGCGGGTGCAACTCCTGACTTCGCTGGTCTTTACGGTCGTGCATTACCATATGATGTTTATGTAAGAGATGCTAATGGTTGTTATGCTAAAGTTCAGGTAACTATAGAAAAAGGTGTAAACCTTGTTCCTAATATCCAGACTGTATTAAGCTGTGTAAACAATGCACCGGTAAATACGGTAACAGCCACTCTTAATGCGATTATCAACGATGTGGAATACAAACTTGAGACATCTACAGGAACGCTGATTCAGGATTTTGATCCTAACCATACATGGGAACTTGCACCAGGCAGCTATGTTTATACTGTGAGACATATTAACGGATGTCAAAAAGACTTCGCATTTACAGTTCAGCCACGTGTGCCTATCACAGTAACTTCGGTTACACCGGTAGATGCAACATGTAACGGTAATGCCGATGGTACACTAACTGTTGTCGCAACAGGAGGTACAGGTTCACTTAGCTACGGAATCTCTCCGGATTATGTAATGACAAGCAACCCTGTGTTTACAGGATTACCTGCCGGAACTTATACTATCAGGGTACAGGATCAGTACGGATGTTATGTAGACTTTACTAACTTCCCTGCAATAGGCGAGCCGGCAGTAATAACGGTTACTGACGTGATGAACCTTCCAGAGACTTGTGTTGACGATAACGATGCGGCATTCGAGATTGCCATAGCGGGTGGAAACGCTCCTTATGCAACCAGCCTTGATGTTAACGGTCCGTTTGTTTCGGGTCAGACATTGTTTGATAACCTTGACGGAGGTACATATACTGTATATATTCAGGATGCAAATGGCTGTACGGCTACACATGATGTTGTATTGATTTCTCCAGATGATATCGATGCAAGAGCAGAGGTAGTTTATAATTGTGATCAGAACACGGTTACTATTGTTACTAACAGCGCTATTAATCCGGCAGAACTTAACTATAACATAGTAGGTCCTAAAGATGGTAATAGCCCTACGCAAACATCAAACGTGTTTACTAACCTGGAGGATGGTAACTACGAAGTAGAGGTTGTAAATACAGTAACAGGATGTACGGATATTGTATCATTCAATATTACAAGTGTTCCGGATCTGGCATTATCAGTAACAGAAAGCGGACTGAACGAGGTTAAAGCTATTGTAGTAGGTGGCGAGGGTCCTTACCAGTATACTTTTGACGGTAACAGCATGGGTACTAAAAACACATTTGTATACTATGCGAGCGGTACTTATGAAATAACTGTAACCGATGCCAGAGGATGTACACGAGTAGTTAATATAACTGTTGAGTTTATTGATGTAATACTTCCGGATGTGGTTAGCCCGAACGGAGACGGACAAAACGATACATGGTCACCGGGTAACACTGAAAATTACCCAGATATCAAGTCGGAGATATTTGACCGTTACGGACGTAAACTTGTTACACTAAGACAAGGCCAGGAATGGGATGGTACTTATGACGGACATCCGATGCCAACAGGAGATTACTGGTACCTTGTTAAACTTGGAGATGCAGACGACAGAAGCTTTGTAGGACACTTCACTATTTACAGATAAAAATTAATGACGGCCACGCTTACTACATGGCGTGGCCTGATTTAAAAATTTCAATTTGGACAAAAACATAAGGACACAATGAAAAAAATAATTACCCTGCTAGTACTAATCATAGCTTTCCCGTTTGTAAATGCACAGGAGCTTAACATACCTACATTTACACAATATCTGGCAGACAACCCATTTGTTATTTCTCCTGCCTATGCCGGGATTGGGGACTATGTTAAAATAAGAGCCAATGGCCTTACGCAGTGGGTAGGTTTAAAAGATGCTCCCGATAACCAGTCGCTGGCTGCCGACGCAAGGATAACGGCTCACGATGGGGTAGGGATATTCCTTTACAATGATAAGAATGGTTATACAAGACAATATGGTGGAAGGATTTCGTATGCTCACCACCTTATTCTCGATGATTACTATGAGCAGTATCTTTCGCTAGGTTTATCGTATAACATGAACCAGTTTAAGATTGATATTGAAGACATGCAAACTCCTGATGGTTCGGTTAACAACAACCGTTATACAGTAAACCACAACTTCGATGTGTCGGCGCTTTACCGCCAGGGCGCTTTTTATGCAAGCTTCACTGCCGGTAATATCCTAAACAAAGACATTGACATTTACGGGATCAATGAGCCTAAGAAATTAAGGAACTATCAGGTATATACCGGTTATACTTTTAGAGGAAGCAGTAATTTTGAAGTTGAGCCTTCGGCTTACTTCCACTATTTTGAAGCTGATGGAAGGTCGAGTACCGACTTTAACCTTAAGTTCCGTTATATGGATAATGAGAATTATTACTGGGCGGGTATCAACTACCGTTTCCTGAATGACCAGTTTGGAGATCCGTTAAACATAGGCCCAATGGTTGGGCTTAAGTACCATAACTTTTATTTTGCCTACTCGTACCAGGTAACTACCAACGAACTGTTAGCTTATAACAACGGAACACATATGGTAACCATTGGTCTTGATATTTTCCAGGGTATTAGCGACTGTCCTTGTACCAATGGTACACACTAAGATATAGCGATATTAGATTCCCCCAAGTTTCTAATCCAAATCACACTTGTGATTTATGGAAAAAGCCTCACGAAAGTGAGGCTTTTTTATTAGAGTCTGAATTCTAGTGAGGGGCCTATCATAAAAGCTTCTGGGGAGATATATAGTTGTACATATGATGATAATTGTAGACCAATAAATACATTTTTATTCAGTTTGTACTTATAGGCAGCGCTTAAAAATAGACCAAAATCGTCAACTTTTTGATTACTCATATATAAATCAATATAAGTTTGGGTTCCATCTGTGTAAGATACAAATTCAGGTCTACTTGAATATTCTCTTAAATAGAAAAAGCCAAGTGAGGCTGTTAAATGATGCTTTTGTGAAAAAATAAAATCTTTTGAAAAATTTGGCATAAACATCCATCCTGAAGTTGCAGTTGTTGTTGTCGAAAACAAATTATTTTCATAATCTCCTTTTGATTCATAGTGAATAATGTCGAAATTAAACCAAAAGTATTTGTTGAGTTTTAAGCCCGTACCAGCCTGTAAGAACATACCAGGTTTATCAGCATAGCGATATGATGTTTTATAGAGGCCAGTATCAAAATAGATTCTATATTTATGGTTTAATGTTGTATCCTGTTGAGAGAAACAAAAAGCAGAAATAAATAATAAAAGTAAAGTGATTTTTTGAGTCATATATGATTTAAAACGATTTTGATAGTGTAAGGCCGATTGCTCTAAAGTTATCGGGTAATATGTAATTATTTTTGCCTTTAAAGGTTTGGGTAATATTCAAATCAATCCCTACACTGAAATTATTATTTAATTTGTACTTATATCTTAATCCTATTGTTCGGGACAAGTACGAAGATTTTTTTGATAGCATTTCCGATGACACAATAGTCACATCCTGACCATCTATAAATGCAGGAATTTTAATTTGTACAAAGTCGGTTCCATCAAGCCAAAGGCACCCTATTCCGGTGTAGAAAGATAAATAGTTATGACCTTCGTTTACAAATGTCAGATGAAGATTAGTACCAGCTGTAGTCATTGCTGTTTTGGTATACCATTTATCTTCGTTGTTATTAGAGGCCGTGTTATATGTAAAATCATTAGGAAAATCACTTCCGCTTACATGTGTTAATGATGCTTCAAGTAATAAATAACCAGTAAGTTTATATTGATATCCTATATTGTAGCCAAAACCTGAAAGATAATCATCAAAATCTACATAATAACCTGTAAGGCTTACAGATGATTTTTTTTCTTGAGAATATAGTGATACGAAACTGTAGAGACAGATAACTAATAAAAATTTTGAAGTATTTAGCATATTGTAAGGGGTAGGGGAAATTCCCTCCCCATATTAATTAATCACCTAGGAAAGTATAATAATGTTCAAAAAAATATTCAAATCTGTCAATTCTTCGAACATAATAATAGCATTATTATGTGTATATATTGCATTATCTGGTTCTGATCCGCCAATAATTGTAGTCAGCACTTGGCTTCTGTCTAGTTCTCTATTACCTTTAAAATAGGATTTGCTTACAGATCCTGTATGAGTTACAGTCATAGTTGTTTCGGGAGAAAATTCCCCTGCTGCATTTAAACTAAGTTTAGTATTCACGTTGTAAGAAGTATTACCTCCATCACCCCTTTTTACATAACATAAAATTTGTTGTGTATTTTCAATTGGAGTCCAATTTGGATCCCATTGCCATGAATAAGATTTTTTTCATAATAAAAGTTTTAGTAATTGAGGATGAGTAGCTAAATTAAAAATATGTCGCTATATTTTTGTTAAAAAAATGCTAAAAACCTGTAGTGTTGGCTATTATGTTTTCCTCAACCCCCAAACCGCAATTACTAAACATGCAATACACCATAACAGCAATTGCCATGTAACAACAGGCCATCCTCCGGCGTCCCAACAACGGATACCTACAAATGTGCCCAGTGCACCACCAATAAAATAAGTGGTCATATAAGCAGTATTGATACGGCTATGCGCAGTGGCATCAAGGGTATATATAGTTGCAATATTGGTTACCTGTGTAGCCTGTACACCTACATCAAGCAGCAATACCGTAATGATGAATGCCACTACCGATTCGGGCATTATCATTACAAGCAGTATTGAGATAAGTACAAGGCCAATGGAAATTGCCTGCGAACGTGCAGGGTTTCCTTTATCGGCCAGTTTTCCTACCAATGGGGCTATCATGGCACCACCTATAGCCAGTATACCAAATAGTCCGATGATATCTGTACCAAAGTTAAAAGGTGCTCCGCTGAGGTGAAACGTTAGTGTCGTCCAGAACGAACAGAAGATACCAAAGGCAAGTCCGCCTAAAAGAGCCGTTCTTCGTAATAAGGCAAAACGTTTAAACTGCTGTAATGCTGATCCTAAAAGCTGTATATAATTGCCTTCAAACATAACCTGTTTTCGGTCAGGAATAGTAAACTGGAAGGTTAATGCGCCAAGCATTACCATAACAGACGATATGCCATATACCCAACGCCAGTTGGCCCATTCGGCAATAAGGCCGCTAAATACCCTTGCGGCCAGTATCCCTATAAGTATACCGGTAATGATAATACCTACATTACGCCCACGGTTCACGCTATCCATACTGGCAGCTAACGGCAGTATCACCTGTGCTGCTACGCTTAGCAAACCAATAAGAAGGCTGAAAACACTCACCCAGAAAAAGTTCTGAACAAAGGTTGTACCTACTAAGGTGCCAACCAATACTAACTGAAGCAGTAGTATGAGTTTCTTTCGGTTTATCTTGTCGCCAAGAGGGGTGATGAAGAAAAGCCCAAGTCCATAGCCTGCCTGCGCTAACACTGATAGAATTCCGGCGTGGCTTTCGCTAACGCTAAAATCGTGTGCTATGTCTTTAAGTATGGGTTGGTTGTAATAAATATTGGCTACGCAAATACCTGCTGCAGCCGACATGACCAAAAGCTGTGTTTTGGTGATAGGAGTATCCTGCATAAAATTGTGTGTGTTTTTTGGAACTATAAAGGTCGGGAATTTATCAATGTTCCCTGTTAGAAATATCCACAATCATACCATAAGTACTGATGTCACACCTCATTAACTTTTGGTTATCCTACCTTCTTAATAATGTAAGTGACTATACCCCAGATAACAAACTGGTTATCTTCGGTAACTTTTACCGGAGGGTAGTCCGGATTTTCGGGCATAAGGTAAAGGCAGTCGGTATCAATTTTTAAACGCTTTACCGTAAATTCACCATCAATAAGGCAAACGGCTATTTTTCCGTCGGCGGGTTCAAGGCTACGGTCGGTAACTAAAATATCACCATCATCTATACCCGCTCCGGTCATGGAGTTTCCATCAACTTTTATATAAAAGGTAGCCAGGGGATTTCTGTCTGATACCACTTTGTTAAGATCAATCTTGTATTCCATAAAATCCAGTGCCGGAGATGGAAAACCGGCCTTTACCCCATGAGATACAAAAGGCTGCGACGTACCACTCTCAAGATCGGGTGGATGTACAGAAACTTTAGGGATATGATTTTTCTTTATCGGCATTGTACTACAAGTATATCATTAATATCAGTGGTATAGCGGGGCGATAACATTTTCTGGTTCATATCCCAGGTTTTTTTTGCCTGAGTGGCCAGTCGTATTTTGCGTCCGCCATGTTTTGTGTTTACTTTGTCCATGGCCTTCATCAGGGCCTGGTGTCTTGGGTCTTCGTCATCGAACATGTTAAACTGTTTTGCATTGTCAGGAATCAGTTCCGTAACCACTACACCGGCTTTTTTAAATTTTATGGTGTCAATATTTTCCAGCATATTTTTTAGCAGTTCTACCGCGGCATTGCTAATGGTAAGTGCAGAGGCTGTGGCATAAGGCAGGGTAACCGATCTGCTGTAATAGTATTTTGGATTATTGATGCTGTGCTTATCGGCAACAAGCATTACAATAATGGTATGGCATAGTGAGTTTTGCTTGCGTAACTTCTCGGCTGTAACCGTTGCAAAAGTGGATACGCGTTCACGGATAAGATCATAATCCGTAAGTTGTTTAGGGAAACTGCGTGTAGTTGCAATGCTCTTTTTCTTTTCCGGAACTTCACCGCTGCCCAGGGTAGGTGTGCCTTCAAGTTCGCATTTAATGCGTTTGCCTACCACGCCCATTTCATTTTGTATCCACTGCTCCATATGAGGCTGTACAAAATCATAAGCAGTAAGTACATTACGGGCTTTGAGCTTTTTTACGGTGCGGTACCCAATGCCCCAGACATCCTCTATTTTAAGCCATTTTAGTGCTTTTATACGTTTTTCTTCAGAGTCGATAACATAAGTGCCCAGCGTCCTGTCGGGATATTTTCGTGCAATGCGGTTTGCAGCCTTGGCAAGGGTTTTTGTTGGTGCGATGCCTACACAGACCGGTATACTGAGCCATTTCATTATGCGCTTTTTCATTGTGGTGCCATACGCATGATAGTCTTCAATAGAAACCCCATAAAAATCCAGAAATGCTTCATCTATGCTATATTCTTCGACATTAGGGGTAAAGGTACGCAGGATGCCAAAAACACGGTCGCTAAGGTCGCCATAGAGCGAATAGTTGCTTGAGAATACTTTTACGTTGTCTGCTTTAAGCTGTTCCCTTACTTTAAATTCAGGGGCTCCCATAGGTATGCCCATAGCTTTAGCCTCATCGCTTCGGGAAATGATGCAGCCGTCGTTGTTAGACAATACCACAACAGGTTTACCCTGCCATTGCGGCTGGAAAACCCTTTCACAGGATACATAAAAGTTATTACAGTCTACGAGGGCATACATGCTACAAAGTTAGTTCAAAAACGGATTGATTTGTTGTTAAAAACGTGATGAGGTGTTAGCGGTATTGGTTAATTAGTTATTTTTAATCTTGTAAGATTTTGGTTATATGAAACAAATAATATTTTTAGTTTTCTTCTGCTTGACCTTTAAAGGTATTGCACAGGACATGCAGGTGGCGGACAGCCTGCAGTCAGGTTACGTAAAGTATATTTTTACAAGACAGGTTTCTCCTTTTAGCCAGGAGTACGTTGATGCTCCGGCTTTTCTCAATTTCAATTCTGGCGAAACTGTTTTTGTTACCGGAAGGTTTGGCATGGAAGAAAAACATAATACAGGTGAATTAATGGGTGATTCGGCAGGAATAGGTTATGTCGGCCCGACATCATCTGAAAAAGGGTTTATGGTCTATAGGAATTTCATAACTAAAGAGATTACCTATAACCAGCTTAAACTTGCCAGTTTTCCGCCCTATGTAGTTAAGGATAACTGGGTAGAGATGAAATGGGAACTGTCTGAAAAAACCAAAGTGATTGCCGGATACAACGTTAAGAAGGCTACGACTGTTTTCAGGGGTACAAAATATACCGTTTGGTATACTGATAGTATACCATTGCCGTATGGGCCTTTAAAGCTGTTTGGTTTGCCGGGTGTGATTCTGGAAGCCACCGTGCATAATGTAGGTATGAATGGCAGAGACACTATGTATAAAGCCTTTGAAGTTTGTTATCCGTGCAGCAATAATCAAACAATAGAAGCGCCTGTGGAAGATGTGGTGAAAACAATCGAAGAAGAAGTTCTATTCAGGGATAATTTTCAATACTATTTTGTTAGCGAATCCAATGAAAAATTTAAACCGTTTGGTGGGAAAATGTTTTTAAGCGAACTCCCTTCTGAAAGGGCAATTCTTAATAAAAGAAAAGAATCACATGAAAAGGTATACGAATGGGAAACCAAAGATACCAAACGTGTTTTACAGGGAATTGACTATAAAAACCTGTTAGATCCGAATAAAAAAGGAGGTGAAGATTTAACGCTTCCTGACTTCAGTAAATTTTGATTTCTGCTATGTTTTAAAATGCTGTACAGGTTCGTTAAAGTAGTGTTAAGTAACCTCTGGGTAACAGGCTTTTGGCTGCTTTATTCGTAAATTTAGTATACATTTTAAAATTCATACATTATGTCATTATTAAAAGATAAGGTAGCTGTAGTATCAGGTGCCGGATCGGGTATAGGACGTGCAGTTGCAGAAACATATGCACGCGAAGGAGCTAAAGTAGTAATCACAGATATTAACGAAGAACACGGTAATGCTACCGTAAAAGCAATACAGGAAGCCGGAGGAGAGGCTTTTTTTGTTAAAGCTGATTCGTCTGTTGCCGAAGAGAACAAAAAACTGGTTGAAGCCGTTGTTGCTAAATACGGCAGATTGGACATCGCCTGCAATAATGCCGGTATGGGCGGACCTGCAGCGCCAACAGGAGAATACGATCCTGCTGCATGGGACAGGGTAATTGCATTGAACCTTAATGGTGTGTTTTATGCCTGTCGTTATGAGATTGAACAGATGATGAAGAACGGAGGAGGAAGCATTGTAAATATTGCTTCTATACATGGTACTGTGGCCGCCCCTAACAGTCCGGCTTATACGGCTTCTAAGCATGGGGTAGTGGGTCTTACTAAAAATATTGCATCTGAATATGGCGAGAAAAATATCCGCTGTAATGCTGTTGGGCCGGGTTATATCGAAACTCCGCTGCTGACAGATCATCTTAATAAAGATATGATGCAGGCAGTTGCCGATAAGAGTACTATGAAAAGGCTGGGTACACCTCAGGAGATTGCAGAGCTGGTATTGTTCCTGAGTTCAGATAAATCCTCATTTACCACAGGCAGTTATGTTATTGCCGACGGAGGATATACTTCTATTTAATTCAGGTTAGTTATAAAAGAAAAGGCCACCGGGGTAAAACGGTGGCCTTTTAGCATTATGTCAGTTTTTGTTTTATATTTTCAATAGCCCAAGTACAAAGTCAGGCTGAAGTCCCATAGCAATATTAAGAGCTATAGAAAGTACAGCTACGATTGTATACATAACCGGTGTAGGCTGAACCTCAGAAGTAGCTTCTTTAGTATACATGGCCAGAATCAGTTTGAAGTAGTATCCAACACTCACGATAGAGTTAAGAATAGCTATGATAACGATTGCCACATGGCCTGTGCTTAAAACCTGGTTGAACAGGAAGAATTTAGCAAAGAAACCTGAGAAAATAGGAATCCCAGCCATTGATAATAACGAACACGTTAATACTGCAGCCATAAGAGGGTTGCGTTTTCCAAGTCCGTTAAAGTTATATACCTCTTCGTTTCCTTTATCACCACAAACAGAAAGGATAACAGCAAAGGCAGCAATCCCTGCAAATGCATAAGCAGCAGTATAGTATAATAGTGTAGCAGGAGTTTCGATAGGGTTAAAGAATACCATTAGCATGAATCCGGCATGTGATATACCCGAAAATGCAAGCATACGTTTTACGTTAGTCTGTACTAAAGCGGTAATGTTACCCACTGTCATAGACAGTATCGAAACAATACTTATTATTGTAATATAAGTACCCGGAACCGTAAGGTTCAGGCTTGTCATAAGCTTAAAGAAGGCAGCAATGGCAGCAACCTTTGTTAGTGTGCTCATTGTTGCTGTTGTAAGTGCAGGTGATCCTTCATATACATCCGGTGCCCAGAAATGGAACGGAACAGCTGCAATTTTGAATAACAAACCTATTGACATCATTACAATACCGATAAAGTACCATGCGGGCATAGGTTGGTTTTCAAGAATCTTACCATAGATAACAGAAGTGTCAAATGAACCTGTTGCGCCATAAATAAGTGCTATACCAAAAAGAATGAAACCTGAGGCAAAAGCTCCCATAAGGAAGTATTTCATACCTGCTTCGTTACTTTTCAGGTTTTTAGGCTGGCTGGCTGCCAGTACATAAAGTGCGATAGAAAGAATCTCGATTCCAAGGAAGAACATCGCAAGGTTTCCAAAACATACCATTGCAATAGCTCCCGTTAAAAGGAAAAGTTTTATGGCTACAAAATCAGATAGTTTGGCTTTATGCTCTTTGTGAAAATCCGGAGTAAGTGCAATAAGGAAAATCGTAAGTATTATAAATAAGCACGAAAATGCTGCCGAAAAATTATTGGTGATCACCATGCTGTTAAAATAGCGGTAGTAATGTCCAAAATCCGGCACTGTAAGCGCAAGCGATCCTAATAATCCCAAAATAGTGATAGGAACGATAGCCTTTCTTAAGTTAAAAATCTCAGCTATAAGGCATATAATCCCTAATCCTGCAATAGCTATTAATGTATACATCTTATATCGGGCTTAATTAAATCTGTTTATAATTCGAACAAGTCTCTCAAGTTCCGGAGTAATAAATTCGGTAATTGGTTTCGGATAGATACCAAAGAATATCAATACGGCAATAATTGCTATGAAAACAAAAGCTTCGCCAAAAGTAACATCTGCAAACGGTTTAGCATTTTGCTCACCAAGCATTACCTGCTGGAACATTTTTAGCATGTAAAAAGCACCCAGTATAATTGTTGTTCCTGCAATTACGGCAAACCATATATGCGTTTGTGCCATACTGTACAGCAATTCAAATTCTCCAATGAAGTTAAAAGTTAACGGCATGGCTACCGATGCCAGTACCAATATCATGAACATTGAAGCAAACTTAGGCGTCTGTACTCTTATTCCCCCCATCTCGCTAATCTCTCCTGTAGCATACCTGCGTGAAATAATCTCAGCAGCATAAAATAGTCCTACTACTACGAAACCGTGAGCAAGCATTTGAAGGAAAGCACCACGGATACCATCAAGCGTAAGTGTGTAAGCACCGGCAGCGATAAGTCCTACGTGAGCAAGCGATGAATAAGCAAGTAGTTTTTTGATGTCTGTCTGTTTCAGTGCAAGGATGGATCCATATATAACACCGGCAATACCAAGGCCAACAAAAACATACATATATTCAGTTGCAGGTTTAGGGGCAATAGGTAATTGCCATCTGATGATACTGTAAATAGCCATCTTAAGCATGATACCCGATAAAAGCATGGTACCAGCGGTAGGTGACTTTTGGTATACATTAGCCTGCCATGTATGGAAAGGTATGATTGGAATTTTTATAGCGTAAGCTAAGAAGAATGCCAGGAATATAAAAAACTGTTCTTTGTCAGTTAATATAGCTCTGTATAGCGTTGTGTTCAGGAAGTTTCCACCTTTTTGATACAGGTATATAAAGGCTACCAGCATGAAAAGTGAACCTGCAAATGTGTAGATAAAGAATTTTACAACAGCCTTTTTTCTGCTTTCCCAGTCGCCATTACCCCACAGAAGTGAAATAAAGTAAATTGGAATTAGCGAAAGTTCCCAGAAGATATAATAAACAAAACCATCAACGCTTACAAATGTACCTGCCATGGCAAATGCCATGAAAAGGATAAGTGCATAAAAAGTTCTTGAATTATTAATCGAATTTCTGAAGGTTGCCAGTATAATTATTGGGGTAAGCGCTGTAGTTAGCAAAAGCATGGTAAGCGATAGCGAATCTGCCTGGAATCCTAAAATGATCATAGGATTTTCAACCCACGTTTTAATGTAGCTAACAGAGGCCCCCCCTGTATATTTATAAGTAAGGTAAGCAGTCGCAGCAAATGCAGCCGTACTGAAAATAAGTGCTGCTTTAGAGGCCCATTTGTCGCCTACAAAGTAACTTGCTGCTGCCCCGAATAATAAGATAATAAGTACAAATGATATGTCCATCAGTTATGAATTATTTTGCCAAAAATATATAAACTACTATTGAGCAGATACCCAGCACGAATGCAAAAAGGTAAAAGCCGATACTTCCCGTCTGAAGGGTTTTTCCTTCGCTGCCCAGCATATTTGCCACTTTGCCCAGACCGAATATGAAGCCTGAAAAAGCTGCCTCGGTAACATCTCTGAAGAAACTTCCGATTGCATAAATTGGGTTTACAATTATGGCAGTGTAAATCTCGTCTACATAAAATTTGTTATACAATACTTTAGCAAAGCCTGTAATCTCACTATCCTGTGCAGGTACAGCCGATTGTCTGATGTATTTTGAATAAGCTACTCCGATACCGATTAGCGCACCTACTACAGCAATACCCATAAGCATGTATGCAGTACCGTCAAGTTCATGGTGATGCGCCGGCTTAGCAAGAACAGGCGCAAGATAATGATTTAGCCAGCTGTTGCCCGGAAGGCTGATAACTCCTCCAACTAAAGCAAGAATTGCTAAAACGATAAGAGGGAATGTAATTAGTCCCGGAGATTCGTGTAAATGGTGTTTTTGCTCTTCTGTACCTCTGAAGTCTTTGTAGAAAGTGAGGTATAGTAAACGGAACATATAGAAAGCTGTCATGATTGACGCTAACGATCCGATTACCCAAAGCACTTTATTTTGGTGGAAAGCCGTCATCAGGATCTCATCTTTAGAGAAGAAACCTGAAAATGGAGGTAATCCTGAGATAGCAAGTGTTGAGATAAGGAATGTAATGTAAGTTATCTTCATTACACCTTTAAGTCCGCCCATGTTGCGCATATCCTGCTCGCCATGAAGCGCGTGGATAACAGAACCTGAACCAAGGAATAAACATGCTTTAAAGAATGCGTGTGTTATTACGTGGAAAACAGCAATCTCATAAGCACCAAGACCAAGGGCAAGGAACATTAGTCCTAATTGCGATACTGTAGAGTAAGCAAGCACTTTTTTGATGTCATTCTGAACAAGGCCTATAGCTGCAGCAATTAGTGAAGTAATAGCTCCTACCACTGCAATTACAGTTTGTACATCAGGTGTTAGGTTAAACAGGAAGTTCATTCTCGTAACCATGAAGATACCGGCTGTTACCATCGTAGCTGCGTGAATAAGGGCTGAAACCGGTGTAGGTCCTGCCATCGCATCCGGTAACCATGTGTATAATGGCAACTGTGCACTCTTACCACAAGCACCTATGAAAAGGCATAATGCAGCAATGCTTAACCAGGTTGCATCTACCTCTGCGCCGGAAGAAAGGGCAGTAGCGATAGTGGTATAGTCTAATGAGTGGAATAAATATCCGATGATAAAGATACCGATAAGGAAACCTAAGTCACCAATACGGTTCATAATGAATGCTTTTTTCGCAGCATCATTGTAGTCTTGGTTTTTGTACCAGAAACCAATTAGCAGGTAAGAACAAAGTCCAACACCTTCCCAGCCGATAAACATTATAAGAAGGTTGCTTCCCATTACAAGCGTAATCATAAAGAATACGAAAAGGTTAAGGTAAGCGAAGAATTTGTGCATGTTCTCATCGTCATGCATATAGCTTATAGAATATACATGGATAAGTGTACCGATACCGGTAACAAACATTAACCATAGTAGCGAAAGCTGGTCTAATTGGAAACCGAAGTTTACATTGAAGTTAGCTAGTGTTAGCCATTCAAACAGGTCAACCATTACCGGTTTTCCGGTATTTATTACCTGTAAGAAGAACGTTAGTGTTACAACAAATGATGTTGCTACTGCAAGGGTTCCTAATGTGCCCGATGCACCTTTGCCAAGTTTTTTGCCAAAGAAAACGTTAAGCAAGAAACCTGCAAACGGGGCGAATAATAATAGTAAAGCCAAATTTGTATCCATCAGGCGTTATCCTTTTAAATTTTTCAAATTATCAATGTCAATGTTGTTCAGGTTCCTGTATACTGCTACAAGTATAGCAAGACCTACAGCTACTTCTGCTGCAGCTACTGCCATAGAGAAGAATACGAATACCTGTCCTGTGGCATCCTGGTGGTAGGTAGAAAAAGCTACCAGCAAAAGGTTAACCGCATTAAGCATAATCTCTATTGACATGAACATTACGATAGCATTTCGTCTGTAAAGCACACCGAATATACCAACACAAAACAGTAGTGTAGAAAGGTAAATGTAGTTTTCGATGCCTATTTCCTGTAATATATTTTCCATACTAGTTGTTGATGTGTTGTTTTTTAGATAGCAATACGGCACCAATCATCGAAACCAATAGCAGTACTGACGCAAATTCAAACGGCAGCATATACTCGTTAAGTAATACCTGTCCAAGTACTTTAATAGATTGGTAATCCTTACCTGAAACAGCATATTGGGTTATCGTTGGCTGTGCTTTGATAAATGTCGCTAAAAGTACAAATGCCACAAGGCAGAATGATACAACAGCAGCAATCCTGCTTAGCATTGATTTGTTTTTTTCGTCTTCCTTATTAAGGTTCATGAGCATTATCGTAAAGAGCATCAGGATCATGATAGCACCTGAGTAAACAATAATATGCACTATTGCCAAAAACTGCGCATTAAACATAAGGTAATGCCCGGCAATTGAGAAGAAACATAATACAAGGTAAATAGCACTGTGAATTGGGTTTTTACTAAGAATAGTTAAAAACGCAGTTGCTAATGTAATGGCCGATAGTATATAGAATATAGTTAAAAGCATCTTAGTTCGCCATTTGTTTAGTGTTATTAATAGCCATATCAAGCGGCATTACAAGTTTGTCTTTACCATAAATAAAGTCTTCCCTGTCGCTGTTCGATTTTACCATAACTCTTGATTTGGTAAGGTAAATTGCCTGTTTAGGACAAGCTTCTTCACACAGTCCGCAGAAGATGCAACGAAGCATGTTTATCTCGTAGATAGAAGCATATTTCTCTTCCCTGTACAGGTGCATTTCGTCCGGTTTTCTTTCTTCAGCTTTCATAGTAATCGCTTCGGCAGGACAAGACAGCGCACATAGTCCGCAGGCGGTACAACGCTCACGGCCTTCATCGTCACGCATCAGCATATGCTGTCCGCGGTACACAGGGCTAAGTTCCCTTGTTTGTTCAGGATACTTAATAGTTACCTTCCTGGTGAATAAATGTCGGATCGTGATCATCAAACCTTTGAAGATCGCTACAAGGTAAAGGCTCTCTAGAAAGGTCATCTTTTTGTTAGATACCTCCTTTTTCCTTCCCGATAATGATATGGTTTCTATTGACATTTTGTATTTCTTTTTGCCCTAAGGCGTTCTTTTCGTACTTAATTAAAGTTTTCCGTCGCTTAACAGGATTACAATTCCCGTAATGATAATGTTTGCAATGGCAAGCGGAATAAGCATTTGCCATCCAAGTCTCATAAGCTGATCGTAACGGAATCTTGGGATTGTCCAGCGTATCCACATATAGAAGAATATGAAGGCACATATTTTAGCAAACAATACGAATATTCCGACGATGTTTGAAACATTAGCTCCTGCATTTTCAGCAACCCAGTCCATACCCGGATAGTTGTAAGCACCAAAGTACAATACCGCAAGGATAGTTGAAGAAATGAACATACTCGCATATTCAGCAAACAGGTAAAAGCCCATTCTCATTGAAGAATACTCCGTATGGTAACCACCGATTAGCTCGGCCTCACATTCTGCAAGGTCAAACGGAGTACGGTTGGTTTCGGCAAACGAACAAACCAGGAAGATAAGGAAACCTACCGGCTGGTAGAAAATGTTCCAGTTCATTCCGTGCTGTTGTAAAGCCATGTCGCGAAGGCTCAATGTTCCTGTCATCATTACCAGTGCAATAAGTGAAAGACCCATTGCAACCTCGTATGATATCATTTGTGATGAAGCACGCATGGCACTCATCAGCGAGAATTTGTTGTTAGAAGCCCATCCACCGATCATGATACCGTATACACCTACAGATAGTACGCCAAATACATAAAGCATGGCAACATCAATATCAGTAGCCTGAAGGATAACATCACGCCCGAAGATATGAAGCTTATCCCCCCACGGAATAACGGCACTTGTAATAAGGGCTGTACTCATAGATATGGCAGGGCCTACTATGAAAAGGAATTTGTTTGGCGTATTAGGCATGAACTCCTCTTTAGAGAAAAGTTTCAAACCATCGGCCAGTGGCTGAAGGATCCCACCTTTTCCGGCACGGTTCGGACCTATACGATCCTGAAGCCATGCAGCAATTTTACGTTCTGCAAGGGTTTCATACATGGCAAAAAGCATGGTGATCGCGAAGATTACCACTATGAAAATGCCTTTTTCTATAATTATTGCCTGATCCATAGTTATATATTTCCTTCTTTAAATACCTGAACTTCGTCTTTTTTTAGCGGAACGGCAGGCATACTGATTTTCTTCCTGTCCTGTTCGCGGCCTAAAAGTATCTGTTTTTCTGTCTCAATAGTAACAGTATCAAGTTTCCTTGTATAGTTGTTCTGGTTGATAACAGAATCTTTTTCAAATTTACGAGGACCTTCAATTACCCAGTCTTTAGTGTCTTTGTGGTCAAAACGGCACTCGTTACAGATAAACTCTTCCACTTCGTGGTATTCATCTTTACGTGCAGTAACCCTTTGAATCTCCTCACCAAACATCCAAAGCGTAGTTTTACCACAGCATTTGTCACAATCCCTGTGAGCATTGTATGGTTTGTTGAACCATACCCTTTGTTTGAATCGGAAAGTCTTATCGGTAAGCGCTCCTACAGGGCAAACATCGATCATGTTTCCTGAGAATTCGTTATTGATAGCTTTAGAGATAGCAGTAGAGATTTGTGAATGGTCACCACGGTTAAGAACGCCGTGAACACGGTTATCCGTAAGCTGGTCAGCTGTCATAACACAACGGTAGCAAAGGATACAACGATTCATGTGAAGCTGAATATTGTCACCAATATTTTCAGGTTCAAATGTACGTTTCTCTTCAACAAAGCGTGTTTTTGCAGAACCGTTCTTAAAGCTTAGGTTTTGCAGGTCACACTCTCCGGCCTGGTCACATATAGGGCAATCCAGCGGGTGATTTATAAGTAGGAATTCCGTAACCGATTTACGTGCATCAACAACCCTTTCAGAAGTGATGCTTTTAACCTCCATACCATCCATAACACCGGTAACGCATGATGCTACCAGTTTAGGCATAGGTCTTGGATCGGCCTCGCTACCTTTAGAAACTTCTACAAGGCAGCAACGGCATTTACCACCGCTTCCTTTAAGTTTAGAATAGTAGCACATTGCCGGCGGCACGGATTCGCCGCCTATCATTCGCGCAGCCTGGAGGATGGTGGTCCCCGGTTCTACGTTTATTTCCTGTCCGTCTATTGTTACTTTCATTATTCTATATGTTTGAAAGTTGAATGCTATACTGTTTTAAAGTTTGTCGCCTTTCAGGCTTTCGAGAGAACTTTTAAACATTCAACTTTATAACTTTTAACTTATACTGTTTGTTTTGCCACTAAATGCTTCACTTTTTCAAAAGGTTCAGCTACAAAGTGGTCTCTGTTCTTGATTTTTTCAGGGAAACGAACGTGGTATTCAAACTCATCCCTGAAGTGGCGTATCGCTGCTGCCACCGGCCATGCTGCTGCATCACCAAGAGGGCAGATGGTATTTCCTTCAATCTTACGCTGAATATCCCAAAGCAGCTCGATATCTTCTTCACGGCCGTGACCATTTTCGATACGGTGCAGTACTTTTTCCATCCATCCTGTACCTTCACGACATGGCGAACACTGTCCGCAGCTTTCGTGGTGGTAAAAACGAGAAAAGTTCCATGTATTTCTTACGATACAGGTAGTGTCGTTATATACGATGAAACCACCTGAACCCAGCATCGAACCTGTAGCAAAACCACCTTCAGAAAGTGATTCGTAGCTCATCAATCGGTCGCCGCCTTCAGCATTTTTATAGATAAGATGCGCAGGAAGGATTGGCACCGAAGAACCTCCGGGAACTAATGCTTTTAATGGCCTGTCATTCATCATACCGCCTAAGTATTCGTCAGAGTTCATAAACTCATCTACGCTAAGGCCTAATTCTATTTCATAAACCCCAGGGTTTTTAATGTGTCCTGAAGCTGATATCAATTTTGTTCCAGTAGAACGTCCTATACCAATTTTAGCATAGTCTTCTCCTGAGTTGTTTACGATCCATGGCACAACAGCGATAGACTCTACGTTGTTTACCACAGTTGGATTAGACCAAAGTCCGCTTACCGCAGGGAATGGCGGCTTAATCCTTGGGTTACCTCTTTTACCTTCAAGCGATTCGATAAGTGCAGTTTCCTCACCACAGATATAAGCACCGGCACCACAGTGAACGTGAAGATCCAGGTCGAAACCAGAACCTAAAATGTTTTTACCTAACCATCCTGCTGCATAAGCTTCTTTAATAGCTTTTTCTAATATGCGGAAAACCCACATATACTCGCCACGGATGTAGATGTATGACAGGTTAGCACCAAGAGCGTAACTCGAAGTGATCATACCCTCAATCAAAAGGTGAGGGATGTACTCCATAAGGTAACGGTCTTTAAACGTTCCCGGCTCCGACTCATCGGCATTACAAACCAGATGTCTTGGCTTGCCTGATTTTTTATCTATGAAACTCCATTTCATACCGGTAGGGAAACCTGCTCCTCCACGGCCTCTAAGTCCTGAAGTTTTTACTTCTTCTACCACTTCGTCCGGAGTCATGCTTTTCAGCGCTTTCTCTACAGAGCGGTACCCACCATGCTGGCGGTATACTTCATAGGTTTTTATCCCCGGTACGTTTGCGTGTTCTAATAATATTTTCTGTCCCATCGTTACTTGGTGTAATGGTCTCTAATTAGTGTAATTTAACCTGTCCGTTTTTGCACTCTTCAATAAGCGCATCCATCTTCTCTTCTGTCAGGTTTTCTCTGTAATAATCACCCAGCTGAAGCATAGGGGCATATCCGCAGGCACCAAGGCACTCAACACCTACCACGGTAAACATACCGTCCGGAGTGGTTTCGCCTTCTTTAATGCCCAGTTTGTTGCAGGTGTAATCCATAAGGTTTTCTGCTCCGCGTATAGCGCAGCATGAAGTCCTGCAAAACTCAAACATATACTTGCCTATAGGCTGCTGGTTGTACATGGTATAAAATGATACCACCTCATATACCTCAATCGGTTTGATGTTAAGGATTTCGGCAACTTTATCCTGAAGCTCAATGCTCAGCCAGTTGTCATGTGCATCCTGTACTTCATGAAGCACCGGCAGCAATGCCGATTTTCTTTTGTCAGCAGGGTAGTGGCTTATCAGTTCATCAATCCTTGCCTGAAGCTCGGGTGTGATGTTTATATCCTGTTTTACGTGTGAAATTTTCATAATCTTAAGCGTCTAGTTCGCCTGCAATAACATTGAGGCTTGATAATGTTGCAATGGCGTCAGACAACATCTGTCCTTTTACCATGTCGTTAAAGGCCTGGTAATAAATAAAACACGGCCTGCGGAAGTGTAGCCTGTAAGCAGTACGGCTTCCGTCAGTTATAAGGTAAAAGCCAAGCTCACCGTTACCGCCCTCTACCGGATGGTATACTTCGGTCTTCGGTACAGGAACTTCGCCCATTACAATTTTAAAGTGATAGATAAGTGCCTCCATGTTTGTGTACACTTCTTCTTTAGGAGGAAGGTAATAATCAGGCACGTTCGCGTGGTATGGTCCTTCAGGCATTTTATCAAGTGCCTGGCGGATGATTTTTAAACTTTCCCAAACCTCTGCGTTACGAACGCAGAAACGGTCATAAGTATCTCCTGATTTACCTACAGGAACATCAAATTCAAAATCTTCGTATGAGCTGTATGGCTGCATAACGCGAACATCATAGTCAATACCGGCTGCACGAAGGTTGGGTCCTGTAAATCCGTAGCTCATTGCTTTTTCAGCAGAGATCGGACCTACATTGATGGTACGGTCCATAAAAATCCTGTTACGGGTAAGCAGGTTTTCGAATTCTGTCCATATGGCAGGGAATTCTTCTAAGAAAGTATGTATTTTTTTGAAGGCTGCAGGGCTCCAGTCTCTTTCGAAACCGCCAATTCTCCCCATGTTAGTAGTAAGACGTGCACCGCAAATCTCTTCATAGATCTCATATATTTTTTCCCTGTACTGGAAAACGTAAAGGAAACCTGTAAGCGCTCCCGTATCTACACCCAATACTGAGTTACAGATAATGTGGTCAGCGATACGAGCCAGCTCCATGATAATTACCCTCATGTACTGTACCCTTTTCGGTACTTCAATATCCAGTGCTTTTTCAAGTGTCATCCACCAACCCATATTGTTGATAGGAGCCGAGCAGTAGTTCATCCTGTCGGTAAGTGGTGTTATTTGGTAAAATGGCCTGTTTTCGGCAATTTTCTCAAAAGCACGGTGAATATAACCTACAGTACCTTCGCCATCAAGTATTCTCTCACCATCCATAAGCAGGATATTCTGGAAAATACCGTGGGTTGCAGGGTGCGTAGGCCCAAGGTTTAGTATTGAAAGCTCGCTGCCGTCTTCATTCTGCTTCTGTTCGATCATCTTGGCATAACGATGCTCTGGTGGTAATAACAGGTCTGACATTTTATATAAAAATTTTTCCTTGTTCTTTATTATTTAACAGTCGAGTTGTCCGGAGTACGTCCAAAGAAACGGTCGTCCTTATCGGTTCTTCCTCCATCTTCCATTGGGAATTCCTTACGCATCGGGAAAGATACCATCTCATCCATGTTCAGGATTCTTTTCAGTTGCGGGTGCCCTTTAAATATGATTCCGAAGAAATCATAGGTTTCGCGTTCCTGCCAGTTGGCACTTAAAAAATGCTCAGTTGCCGATGCTACTTCCGGATTTTCACCGTTAAGGTAGCACTTAAAGCGTATCCTTACATTGTCGTACCAGTTGTGCATATGGTATACCGTAGCAAATTGCCTGTCAACTTCGTTGTCAGGGTAGTGCACGCCACATACATCGGTAAGGAAATTGAAACGAAGCAGAGGGTCATTCTTTAAAAAGCCCATAACTTCAGAAAGAGAATCTGAAGCTACTTCAAAAGTGAACATATCTTTGATCTGGATAAAATCAGAAACCTTATCGCCAAACTGGCCGGTAAGTTTATCCTGTATAACTGTTGTTTCTAAAGCCATTTTTAACTTATGAAATATTATAAGAAGCTAATAGTTCTTTGTATTCTTCTGAGCTTCTTCGTCTAACCGATTCGTTTCTTACGATATCCTGAAGTGTCATGATACCGTCAAGAATTTGCTCTGGTCTTGGCGGGCATCCCGGAACGTAAACATCTACCGGTATCACCTTGTCAATTCCCTGAAGAACAGAATAAGTATCGAAAATACCGCCTGAAGATGCACATGCACCTACTGCGATAACCCAGCGTGGCTCAGCCATCTGTTCGTATACCTGACGTAAGATAGGCGCCATTTTTTTAGCGATGGTTCCCATTACCAGTAGCATATCGGCCTGACGCGGAGAGAAACTCATACGCTCTGATCCAAAACGTGCCACATCATAATGCGATGCCATTGTAGCCATGAATTCGATACCACAGCAAGAAGTAGCGAAAGGCAATGGCCACATAGAGTTAGCACGCGCCATACCTACTACGGTATCCAGTTTTGTTGCAAAAAAGCCTTCTCCTGAATATCCTTCAGGTGCTTCAACCATTTTTATATCTGATGACTTGCTCATTGTAATTTAAGTTTTTGATTATAAGGAACTTTTTAATCTTCCTTTTTCTCCTTCATTTATTCCCACTCCAAACCTTTTTTCTTCATCACGTAGAAGAAACCTACCACAAGAAGAAGCATAAAGATTCCCATTTTTATAAGTCCTTCAACGCCCATTTCGCGGAAATTAACCGCCCATGGATACATGAATATAACTTCAACGTCAAAAAGTACGAACAGGATGGCAACAAGGAAGTATTTTACCGAAAACGGTATACGGGCGTTACCAACAGATTCTATACCGCACTCAAAGTTTTTGTCTTTGTTTACAGAATGTCTTTTAGGGCCAAGCAGGCTCGATACAAAAATTGTAGTGCCTACAAAGCCAACAGCAAGAAGGATTTGCATTAAAATTGGGAAATAATCCGCCTGATTTGTCTGCATATTATGTGTTTAATTTATAAAACAATTCACAAATATACACGTCATAGCTGAACAAATTCAACGTTTTTGTGATAGAAAAAGAATATAACCTTAATTTTTATTGGTTCTAAATAAAAACCGAATTAACAAATTTTAACACTATGTGAAAAATTGATATTATAAATTTTTTTCGGTTGTCAAATTCTTAAAAAAACACCTAAAAAACTAGTATTCCATGTGGGATTCTGAATAAAAAAACCGCCCTTATTAAGGGCGGTTGGTTGATTGGTAGGTGATATGGTAATATATTTTAAGCTTATAGCGATGCAACCTGAGCGGCTACTTTACCTTTTTTTCCTTCTTCTTCAACGTAGCTCACTTTGTCTCCTTCGCGCAGATTCTCTGTGTTTAGGCCCGTAGCATGAACGAAAATATCCTTTCCTGTTTCGTCATCAGTTATGAATCCAAAACCTTTGGACTCAATGAAAAATTTAACTTTGCCTGTTCGCATTTCTGTAATAAAAAAAATTAATAATGGTTTCAAAGATAAAATTTATTCTGACACATCAAAGAAAAATGTTAAAAAAATTAATATAAATACACATTAATCAGTATAAATATGTTGTTTTCTTAACTATTTAGCTTATTTGTAAGTTTTTTAATTACAGTAATACTCTGTCTGTATTTACAGGGTAAATTGCCAGTTGGCTATAAGATTTATACTGTTCGTGGTGATTTTATCAGAGTCTATAGAAGTAATATTTGCGACACCAAAATTATCCCTAACTTCAATATTGAGATACTGCCATCTCGTAAGTTTGAATTTAGTACCGAAGCTAAGGCTTATGCCATAATCCAATGCTTTATAATCCTGAATATAAGTATTCATGGGCTTATCACCCTTAATTGTGTAACTGTCGTTAAATGCATAAGCTATAAAACCTCCTCCCGTTACGTAATAACTTTCATAAATATCAAGATAGTATTTTATAGTGACTGGAACCGATATATAATCCAGTGAGGTTGTTATTTTAGAACTTCCGGTTACAGTCTGGTCTATTCCTGTGCCATCAGGACCAATTATGGTTTCGGTATAGTTGTAGCTTGTTTTTTTGGTCGACCTTTTGTTTTCGTAATTGATAGCCGCGCATAAGGAGAATCTTTGATTAAGTGGTTTCTCCATAGTAATCCCGGCGAGATAACCTGTTGCATAGCCAAAATCTTTTGCATAGCCATCGCCTCTTATGGCTGAAAATGTCGGGCCGGCATTAATGCCATATTTTATTTCTTCCTGAGCTGATGATATTAGGGGTAAGGCGAGCAGTAATAGTAGGTGTAGTTTTTTCATTGGTTTGGTTTAAGTGGCACAAAAATAGGGAAAGGTTTATTTTTTTTGGTAAATTAAGTTTGATTAAAATAAGAAAACCTTTACAGCGTTTATAATCTGTAATCTAACTTACTATATGAAAGAATGAAAAAAAGCTTAATTATAATTCTATTGTTGTTTGCAAATTTTTCGATTGCTCAAAACATTAGGGCTACCTACACTAAAACCACTCTGAATATGATTGGGGATGAGAGTGATGTTCCAAGCGAACTGAAGCCTTCTCTACATAGTTTTGAATATTCTGACGGTAAATCGATTTACAAAATTATCTCATCCGAAAAATCATCTGTGAAGCTGGTTGACAAGGAGACACATGGAGTCAAATATCAATCGGTACATAAAGTCATTCTTCCTGTTGAGGATACTTATTATAAGGATATCAGAAATAATGTGTTCAGGCAGGAATGTTCTGATCCGGAAGGGGGATATAGTCTCAAAGATAAACTGAGAGAATTCAATTGGGAGTTAACCGGCGAAACGGCTGTAATAAAAGGCTATAAATGTAAAAAAGCAACTGCTGCCGTGACATCTAAATACCTTAATCGCTCCTTTCCTGTGTATGCTTGGTATTGTGAAGCGATACCGGTAAGCGATGGGCCTTCTTTTTATTGGGGTCTTCCGGGATTAATTATAGAGGTTAATATGGATAATAAATATAAAATTTCCCTAACGGATATTGAGATCGTTAAAGGAGCTATAGTTATCAAAGAGCCTTTGAACAAGAATGAAATGATTACCAGGGAGGAACTGGATAAGAGGTGGTAATTCTTTTACCATTAGGAAAAGCTTTAAAAACAAAAAAGCGGATATCAAATGATACCCGCTTTTTTGTTTTATGATGAAACGTTTATTCTGCTACATTTAATTTAATGCTTAGTTCGGTAAGCTGTGCGTCATCAATTGTTGATGGAGCATCGATCATTACATCACGTCCTGAATTGTTTTTAGGGAACGCGATAAAGTCACGAATGGTTTCCTGGCCACCAAGGATGGCAACAAGCCTGTCGAAACCAAAAGCAAGACCACCGTGTGGTGGCGCACCAAACTGGAACGCGTCCATAAGGAAGCCAAACTGAGCTTTTGCCTGCTCTTCGGTAAAGCCAAGGTATTTAAACATTAGTGCCTGTGTTTCTTTATCATGTATCCTGATAGAGCCACCGCCTATTTCGTTACCGTTAAGTACAAGGTCATAAGCATTTGCCCTTACATCACCGGGGTTTGTTTCAAGAAGTGTCATATCTTCCGGTTTTGGAGATGTGAACGGGTGGTGCATCGCGTGGAAACGCTCGCTTTCCTCGTCCCATTCCAATAGTGGGAAGTCTACAACCCATAGCGGAGCGAATACCTCAGGGTTTCTCAGGCCAAGGCGTATTGCAAGCTCCATACGAAGTGCGCTAAGGCGTGTACGTGTTTTGTGTGCATCACCGCTTAGTACTAAAATAAGGTCGCCTGGTTGAGCACCAGTAATCTCAGCCCATTTTTTAAGGTCTTCCTGGTCGTAGAATTTATCAACTGACGATTTTATTGAACCATCAGCTTCATATTTTGCATATACCATACCGGTAGCACCTACCTGAGGGCGTTTTACCCACTCGATAATCTCGTCGATCTGTTTACGCGTATAAGCAGCGGCACCCGGAACTGCAATACCTACAACAAGTTCTGAACTGTTGAATACTGCAAAGTCTTTGTGTTGTGCTACTTCGTTTAGTTCTCCAAACTCCATCCCGAAACGGATATCCGGTTTGTCGTTACCATATTTTCTCATGGCATCGGCATAGGTCATTCTTGGGAATTTACCTGTTTCGATACCTTTAAGTTCTTTTAATAAGTAGCTCGCAAGGCCTTCAAATACACCCATGATGTCTTCCTGCTCTACGAATGCCATCTCACAGTCAATCTGTGTAAACTCAGGCTGACGGTCAGCACGAAGATCTTCGTCGCGGAAACATTTAACGATCTGGAAGTATTTATCCATACCGCCTACCATTAGCAGCTGCTTAAAAGTTTGTGGTGATTGCGGAAGAGCATAGAATTGCCCCGGGTTCATCCTTGATGGTACAACAAAGTCACGTGCGCCTTCAGGAGTCGATTTTATAAGTACCGGAGTCTCTACCTCGATGAATCCCTGGTTAGAAAGGTAGTTTCTTACTTCCATTGCCACTTTGTGACGGAACATAAGGCTGTTCTTAACCGGGTTACGACGGATGTCCAGGTAACGGTATTTCATTCGGATATCTTCACCGCCGTCAGTCTCGTCCTCAATAGTAAAAGGAGGGATGATAGCAGCGTTAAGTATAGTAAGCTCACTAACCAGGATCTCAATATCTCCTGTAGCCATAGCAGCATTTTTAGACTCACGCTCTATAATAGTACCTTTAACCTGAATAACAAATTCACGGCCAAGTGTAGCAGCTTTTTCAAAAACCTCTTTTTGAGTACGCGCTTCGTCAAATATAAGCTGGGTTATACCGTAACGATCCCTAAGATCTACCCATATAAGGAATCCTTTGTTACGTGATTTTTGTACCCATCCGGCTAGAGTTACTTCCTGGTTGATATGCGATGCGTTAAGCTCACCGCAATTATGGCTTCTATACATTACTTGAAAATTTTACGAATGCAAATTTAGCAACTAATGTTTACAAAGCACAAAAACATGACACTATCTTTTTATCTTCCTCCGGTCTCTTTAAATGAGTTAATTATACCGGCCATTTCTTTCTCGTAGCTGTTTCGGTTTTCGGCATCGGTCCACACCATTATCTGGTAAAAACGATTGGCTCCTTCAATAAAGCCGATTTTCCAATATACACGGTTGCCAGATGAAACACCTTCAAACGAAATGATGCGGGCTTTGAGTCCGCCAATTTTGGTTTCTTCAAAAGGAGGGAGCTGTTTTTTGGCAATAGAGGTCTCCATGCCATCAAGAATTATGTGTGAATAACCTTCGAGAGTAGTTGGGTATTTTGCAGACAATTTTTTTTCAGCAATTTTAGCGGTAATGTCATCCTTGGTTTCGTCAATCCCGATGACAAAAATATTCTTGACTTTATTCTCATATTGAACCGATGCATCTTTATTAATATCTCCTGTTCTTATAAAATGATTAGGCAACTCCAGCGTGTAGCGATTACCAACATGGGCAGTTGTTGTGGTTTGCTCGCACGAAATGAACAGAGAAACACAAAGTAATAATAAGAGTATATATCGGGTCATATGATTGTTATTTAAGTTGGTATTAGCAATTTAAGTATAAATACGTAATAATTGATAGGTTTGTCGTTTTTTTATTCCTTTAACGGGCTATATGTACAAAGCTGCCGATGGTATCAGAATAAAGTTTATTTTTACGGGAAATAAATCAATAACTATGAAAAAGATTGCGTTGATGCTGCTGTTTTCTATTGCAGGAGCTTATGCACAAACAGAGCCGATTAAATTTACGGCCAAGATAGTAAACCGCAACAGCGACTCACTGATAGTAAGGAGTCAGAAGGTGAATAAAGTGATTAAAGGAGATGCTAAAGGGAATTTTACAGATTCTTTTACTGCTGATGCCGGTTTTTTCCAGTTTTCTGACGGTACAGAACAGACAAACTTGTACCTTAAACCCGGGTATGACCTGACTATGATTGTTGATGGAAAAAAATTTGACGAGACACTTACCTATAAAGGAAAAGGAGAGAAGGAAAATAATTTCCTTGCCAAAATGGCCGTAGATAATGAGGCTTTGGGTAAAAAACTTGAAACTACTTCAGATCAATTGACCCAGTTTAAACTTATAAATGAATTACTGGCCAAATTAGATGCCGGGCTTCAGGACAAAACATTGGATGAAGGTTTTCGTACCAGTTTAGGGCAGCAAATTGCAGGTCAACGTAAGCAAATGGAAGCTATGGCTGCTCAGGCTGAAAAATCATCAAAATTAAAAGGTTTAGCTTCGGCATCATTTGACTATGAAAATGCCAAAGGGGGTAAAACCAAACTTGAAGATCTAAGAGGTAAATATGTTTATGTAGATGTTTGGGCTACATGGTGTGGTCCTTGTCGTCAGCAAATACCTTTCCTGAAACAGATCGAAGAAAAATACCACGGTAAAAATATCGAGTTTGTAAGTATATCTATTGATAAAGCTACAGATCATGATAAATGGAAAAAGATGGTAACAGACCAGGCACTAGGCGGAACACAGCTTTTTGCAGATAAAGACTGGAGCTCTACGTTTGTACAGTCATATGGTATTAATTCAATTCCAAGGTTTATCCTTATTGGTCCTGATGGTAAAATTGTTGATGCAGATGCTAAAAGACCGTCAGATCCTGCGCTTCAGGCAGAACTTGATAACTTATTAAAATAACATCGTTATGTAAAAACAATAAAGCCACTGTAAAGTGGCTTTATTGTTTAAAGAAAAAGACTTACTTTATAATATATGTGTCTTGAGTAAAGTTATATTTGTGATTAAAAACAATATTTAAAATATGAAAAAGATTGCATTTTTATTCCTGCTGGCTATAACAGGAGCATATGCGCAGACTGAAGTAAAATTCAGTGCCAAAATACAAAACAGAAATACTGACTCGCTATTGGTACGTTCAAAGACTTTTAAGAAAGTACTTAAAGCCGATAACAAAGGGGCTTTTAAAGATTCTTTTGCTGCTGAAACAGGTTTTTATCAGTTATATGACGGAACCGAAAGTACTACAGTGTACCTGAAAAATGGTTTCGACCTTGCGCTTACAATGGATGCTAAAATGTTTGACGAATCTATTGTGTATAAAGGCAAAGGTGAAAAAGAAAATAATTATCTGGCAAAAAAGGCTTTGGATACAGAAGTGCTTTATGAAAAACTTAGTAAAACTGAAAAAGCAGCCGACCAAAAAGCTTTAATCGATGCTTTTATAAGTGGTTCTGAACAGCAGCTTAAAGATCCAGGGCTTGATGCATCTTTTGCAGGTATCATGACAAAGGAACTGGAAGCCGATCGTAAGGAATTGACTGCAATGGGTGAACAGGTTGCGAAGATGATGAAAATGACAGGACAGCCTTCGCCTTTATTTACGTATGAGAATTTTAAAGGTGGTAACACCAGCCTGGCAGACTTTAAAGGCAAATATGTTTACATAGATGTTTGGGCTACGTGGTGTGGACCTTGCCGTCAGGAAATACCTTTTCTTCAGAAAGTAGAAGAGAAGTACCATGACAAAAATATAGCGTTTGTAAGCATCTCAATTGATAAAGCGAAAGATCATGAGAAATGGAAAAAAATGGTAAAGGATAAGTCACTTGGAGGGGTTCAGCTTTTTGCAGATAAAGACTGGAGCTCTGATTTTATATTGGCTTATGGAATCGATTCAATTCCAAGGTTTATCTTAATAGGTCCCGATGGAAAGGTTATAAATGCAGATGCTTTAAGACCATCAGATACTGCGTTGCAGGCACAGCTAGATTCTCTTTTAAAATAATCTAAAAGTTACTTTAATGTAAATTTAATGTTAACTCAGTGTTACCAAACCGTCTGCCACGGCGGATGGTTTTTTGTTTTTTAGCCTCAGAAAGTCTTTTTAATGGGCTAAAAAAGTATAATTCTTATAAAACGTTGATTTTAGGTTATCTCTGTAAAGTATAGTAAAATAAAGACTTTGCAAGGATTTTTGAATTTTCCAATGTTAAGTTTTTAGTTATGTTACGAAATTGTTACCTAAATGTAATGTTTGTGTAAATTATATTCGATAAATTTGTAAAGAGATTAAAAGATTTACAATAACCCTAAAAGACAAATTGAAATGAAAAAGATATTATTTGCCGGATTACTATTGTCAGCAGGTGTTTTATCTGCACAAAATAAAGATCACGATTACTCAGTAGAGAACAATATAGTAAAAGCTGTTTATTATTACAAAAATGGTAATATCAAACAGGAGGGAACATACAAAGACGGTAAACTACACGGAAACTGGACCGCTTATAACGAAGACGGTACAAAGCAATCTATAGGAGAATATACTAACGGTCTAAAAACCGGAAAATGGTTCTTCTGGACTGGAGCTGTTCTAAACGAAGTAGATTATAACAACAGCAGGATTGCTGAAGTTAAAAAATGGTCTCAGGAAGCTGTGGTAGTAAATAATAAATAGTAATAACTGTTTATTATTTGAGAAAGGCTGTTAGTTTTAAACTAACAGCCTTTTTTATTTTACGTTTTAGCCTTTTTTTTGTTTCTGCGGCCCCACCATATCAAAAAGCCTGATATTGGCAATAGCATGCATACAAAGCTGGCAATAAAAGCTATTATCTTGCCCGGAATGCCCAATATTGCACCTACATGAATATCGTAATTGGCATTAATGAGCTTTTCGCCAAAATTCCTGTCGCTGTGGTTTTTCTCATACAGCAACTTTCCGCTATACTGATCAAACTGTAACTGGTGATATACATAATATTTACCCGGGTATTGCTGTACATAAACTTCAATATGCCCAGTTTTGGCAGTATCGGCAGGTTTACCAATACTAAGGGCATCGGCATCTTTATATTTAGCATTAGTGTAAGCAAAAGCTTTTTCGAATGCTATGTCCCTGTTGCCATCGCTGATTACAGATTCTTTTTCTACGATCTCAGGAGGGGTAAGGCTTTGCGAACCGGCAACATATACTACAGCCTGAAACCAGGTAAAAGCCCAAACCATGCCTGTAAAAGCAATAATAATGGCTATGCTTGCTATGTAAAAGCCAAATATATTATGGAGGTCGTAGTTCTTTCTTCTCCATTTAGTTGAGTCTTTCCACTGAAACCAAAAACGTTGCTTGCGTGCTGCTTTGTTCTTTGGCCACCAAAGGATGATACCTGTAATTAGCATTATAACAAAGATAAAGGTAGACCATCCGATAATCTGTTGCCCTAAAGGGTGATGTATCAGCAGGCTCCAATGCAGCATTTTTACCACATTGAAGAAATCTTTTTCCTGATCATAAATAGCCAGTATTTTACCCGTATACGGATCTACATATACATTGTAGTAGTAGTCTATAGAGTCAAAATACCAAAAACAGTCTTTCTCATTTTCTGCCGCTTTATAACAATGGAATTCAACCGATCTTTTCGGGTCTTTATATACGTGCATATCGTTGAACGCAATACTGTCGCCGATAGCCTTATAGGTTTCATTCCAGATGGCACTTATAGACAAACGGTTTGCTTTTACTTCAGGAACATAAAGGGCATCTTCACGCTGCCAGTCGCTTATCTCCTGACTAAAAACAAATATGCAGCCGGTGATAGAAAGGAAGAGCACGACAAGTCCCGAAGTAAGGCCAAGCCATAAGTGCAACTGGCCTATAAATTGTTTAAAAGTATTTTTTTTGTTTTTTTTCATGCAGCAATTTTTGTTTTGGATTTTTTATTGTTGCGGCCTATCCATATCACTAATCCAGATACAGGCAGAGCGGCAGCAATCAGACTGGCTATAAAAGCAATGATTTTACCCGGCAGGTTAAAATATTGTCCGGTATGCAAACCATAGTTCATTTCCTGTAATTGCATTCCGGCACTTTTTTGATCGTACAATTGTTGTTTCAGCAATTCTCCGGTTGCAGGGTGAAAGAACATATTAGACTGGTGGTCAAAATCAAGCGATTCAGGATACGATCCTGTAATTATCGCGTTTTTATGATCCTGTTGCCAAACAAAACACATTTGGTCTTCAGGTCTTGCCTTTCTTGCGGTTGTGTAAGCTATATCTACAGGGATAACAGTTTTTGACGTTGCTAAAAGTGTATCTACTGTAACAGTTGCTTTTTCTTCAGGATAATCACTACCCATGTTGCCCACAAAGTACATGGTTTTATGCATCCATTCATATGAGAATGTCAAACCTGTAAGGGCAACAATTAGTGCTATGAGTGCAACATAAAATCCGGTAACGTTGTGCCAGTCATAATTTACCCTTCGCCATTTGGCATCCCATTTTATTTTCAGTCTTTTCTTCAGGTCGGTTTTTTTCTTTGGCCACCAAAGCACAATACCCGATAAGAGCATGATGATAAAAATAATGGTGGCTATACCTACTAACTGTTTGCCAATTGCTTCAGGAAGCAATAAATGCATGTGCAGGTCTTCGATGAACAGGAAAAAATCGTCTGAGGTTTTTTCGCGGTGCAGGAATTTTCCGGAGTAGGGGTTAAAGTACACATTATAGGCTTCACCGGCTTCGGTGCTGTAAACCAAAGCACTTCTGTCAGAACCATGGTATACTACCATATCGGCAGTTGCATTAGGGTACAAGGCTTTTGTTTTTGCCTGTAATACCGAAGGCATAAGGTAAGGAGCATTTACAGCCTCTACCTTTCGCCAGTCGCGGGTAAGGTCTTTTATTTCGTCATGAAAGCAAAATATACAACCGGTAATGCTCACTATAAAGACAATAAGCCCGGAGGAAAGCCCGAGCCATAAGTGGATTTTGCCAATCCATTGCTTTAAAGTCTTTTTTTTCTTCGGTTTATTCTTTGCCATTAATCGGAACTAAACGTGGAGACAAAAGTAAAACATCTTCCCGGAGGAAGATGTTTTTAAATTGTTTTAGAATTTATAAGTAACACCTCCCATAAATGTTCGTGGTGCCTGAACATTGATTGTTGTGTAACCGTTAAAGTAAAGCTCGTCTGTAAGGTTGTTTACTTTTAATGACACCCTGTATTTAGGTTTGTCATAGAATAATGATGCATTAAGCACAGTATATGATGGAAGCTTGAATGTCTCTCTTGCTCCGGTTGAAACATATTGGTTGTAAATAAGAGTTTCGTCAGCATAGTTACCACCAAAACCGATACCAAGGCCGTCGATAGTTTCTACTGGAAGTTTGTAGCTTATCCAAAGGTTAGCTAAGCTTTGAGGACCCGCTGTAGTAGGGCGAAGGCCATTTACGTTAGCTTCTGTTTTTTCAAGTCTACTGTCATTATAAGCATAACCGGCAACAATGTTTAATCCAGGAATTGGGTTAGCATTTATTTCCAGTTCAAATCCTTCACTTTTTTGTGTTCCATCCTGAATAGATGAGTTAGGGTTCAAAGCGTTAGTCCTTACAATATCTTCTACCTTGATATTGTAATAGCTTATGTTAGCATTAAGCTTGTTCTTAAAGGCATTAAGTTTTACACCCACCTCAATCTGGTTAGCGTGTTCCGGTTTAAATGTATCGGTATTGACATTAGGCTGTGTACTCCCCTGGTTAGGGTTAAGCACATTTTTAAAACTGTTTTGGTAGTTACCAAATACAGATACCTGTTCTTCTATGATTTGGTAAACGATACCAAATTTAGGAGAGAAAGCATTTTGAGAGAATCCGCCCGATGTTGTGTTTGTAACCGCACTATAGCTACCTCTGTTTTCAAAATTATCAAAACGTACACCTGCAGAGATAAGAAGACTAGGTGTAATATTAAGTACATCGCTTACATAAACGCTATGTGTGCTCAGGTTTGTTCCGCTGTTGTATACGTTAGTTGACTGGTCAAGCTGAGCCTGAACATTATTCTGATTAAATGCATTGTAGTTTGGTATTGTACCATTGTAATCTACGATGTCAAATAGGTAACCTCCGCTTGGAAGATAAGTAATATTAGTATATCCTTTAGTGTGGTAAATGTCTCCGCCAATTACTACTCGGTTTCTCATTTTACCTATACTAAAGTCTCCTATAAAATTTTGTTGGAATTCGATAGCATTAGAAGAACCCTGGAAGCCCCATGCGTTTCTTGACATCTGTGTGGTGTTTAGCAGGTATAACCATACACCCGGACCTTCAGCTTCATTGTTGGCAGATGTAATTACCGATTGCGATTTCCAGCTGTCTGAGATTTTGTAATCTACTGTTGCAAAGATGTTACGGCTCTTAGTTTGTGTTATAAAATCGCTTCCGTTTAATGAACGTTTAAAGTCGTATTTTAAATCCTTAGCATTAGTAATACCTATTTGTGATGGAGTTGCTGTCCAGTCCAGATAGATAAGGTGCATTCCTGTTGCATCCTGGTTAAAGAATTCTCCTTCAATCGTTGCAGTTAGTTTGTCGCTGAATTTATATGTAAAGGATGGAGCAAAAAAGAAGCTTTTATTCATTCCATAATCCTGGAAGGTCTGTGATTTAGTTGTAGACGCATTCAGTCTGAAAAGTGCTTTTTTGTCTTCACTAACCGGTGTGTTAACATCTATAGTAGCACGGTTAAATCCAAAACTTCCTGTTTGGTATGTAACCTCACCGCCAAAAGTTTCATGAGGTTTTTTAGTAACACGGTTTATAAGACCACCGTAAGAAGTAAGTATACTACCAAATAGTGTAGCCGATGGGCCTTTTATAGCTTCAATGCTTTCAATGTTAGCAGCATCGTTATTAGCGATTACAGTTCCTGCAACGCCATTTCTTACCAACGCCTGAGTTACGAATCCTCTCGATGCAAAATATGAACCACCGTCTCCGGCACGGCCTGTAGAACCCCAAAGTTGATATACACCCGGTATGTTTTTAATAGCATCATCCTGGTTTGTTACCAGCTGGTCGGTCATTAATTCTTTAGTAACTACGTTGTAAACCTGAGCGTTTTCAAGATTTTTTAGTGGTAAGCGGGATACTGTTACGCTTTCTTTTTTAGAATATCTGTTAACGTTGCCGCTAATCACTACCTCATTAAGTTGTTCCTGGCTTTCTGTAAGAGTAAAATCTTTTTTAACATTCTCTCCGGCAGCAACAGTAACGCTGGTTTCAACATTAGAGATTCCTACTGCAGAAACACGTAAAGTATACGTTCCCGGTTTGATGTTTCTAATTTCATACTGACCATTTGCACCTGTAACGGCCGAATAAGCAGTACCTTTTAAAGCTACAGAGATGTTCTCGGCAGGTGTGTTACCGCTTAGAGAGATTGTTCCGTTTATTTTTCCTTTTTCCTGGGCTGCCATTGTTATGGTAACAAAAGTCATTAGGAAGAACAAAACTTTCTTAAATGTAATTGTGTTCATTTTTATGATGGTTATCTTGTTTTCGCATGCAAAAGTAATAGCCAATAACCAATTACACAATATTATTTTTAATTATTCTAAATAAAAAGTTTATCCTCTTTCAAAATGTTTTCTATCTATAAATTTTGCAGTTTTTTTTGTGATACCATAAAAATTGAAACTTTATATTCGATTTAATTCAGCTAAAAGGGCAGGATTAATCAATTTTTTCTCTCCGGTTCACAAAAAAATAACAAAAAAGCAGGGGGCTGTGTATTATACACAGCCCCCCTTTTATATAAATCTAAACTCTAAACTCTAAACTTTAGTGTTTTGCGGTAAAGCCATCTTCGCTCAGTTCCCTGTGCTCATAATCGGCTACCATTTCTTTTTCATAATCAATAGGTTCGCCTTTAGAGAATCTTCTGATCAAACTATCAAATATAGAGTACACAACAGGTACAATTACAAGGGTAAGGAATAGCGAACTCACAAGTCCTCCGATGATTACCCATGCCAGACCATTGTTCATCTGTGCAGCACCACCTTTTGCCAATGCAATTGGAATCATACCGATAACCATCGCAATAGTCGTCATCAGGATTGGACGAAGACGGGCGTGGTTAGCCTGTACAAGTGCATTAAAAGTAGTCTCGCCGGCTTCCTTACGGTGGTTGGTAAAGTCTACAAGTAATATCGCATTCTTACATACCAGACCAATAAGCATGATGATACCAAGTATCGTGAATATATTTAATGAGTTGTTTGTTAACGCCAGTGCAAGCAATGCCCCGATGAACGATAGCGGTACCGAGAACAATACCACGAATGGATATACAAAGCTGTTATAAAGTGCAACCATTACAAGGTATACCAATACGATAGCGGCAAGTAACGCGATACCCAATGTACCGAATCCTTCTTCCTGCATCTCCATATCACCACCCCATACGTAGCTTACACCCATTGGACGTTCCATTTTTTCAAATACTTTTTGCCAGTCCGCAATAACAGCACCTACAGGACGTCCTACCGACTGTCCCTGTACAGTAACCGAAGCACTCTTGTCACGTCTTTCAAGTAATGATGGTCCTGAACCTTCTGTTACAGCTGCAAACTGTGATAGCTTCACTTCCTGTCCGGCATTATTTATAAAAGTAAGGTTACGTACATCGTTAATGTCCATACGGTTCTCTTCACCAAAACGGATGTTGATGTCATACTCATACTGTCCTGCACGGAATTTACCATCGGTATTACCGTTAAAGGCAGTTTGCATAGTCATACCTACGGTTTGCAGGTCAAGGCCTAAAGCAGCCATTTTATCACGGTCTACCTGAACGTTTACCTCCGGTGAACCTGATTCAGATGTTAGCTTTATCTCGGTAGCACCCGGAATTTTAGCAAGTTCGGCAGCGGCTTTATTTGCCCACTCCATAGCGCTTTCAAGGTCGTTACCTGTTACGGTAAGAGCAATAGGAGCATCATCGGCACCACCCATGATACTTACCGGTACGGTTTTAATTTTAGCACCTACCAATACTTTTTCAAGTTCACGTTTGGTTTTAGCAGCATATACGAAAGAGTTATCTGCACGGTGCTCTTCATCTACAAGAGTAACGGTAATTTCCGATTTATAAGCTGTACTCTGTACACCTGCAAAACCCTCACTGGTTTGTCCTACTGTTGTGATGATACTTTTTACTTCAGGTCTGCTGGCAAGGAATTTTTCAGCTTCCTGAGTCATAAAGTTCGTTTGCTCTAGCGAAGCATCTTTTGGGAGTTCCATCTGAACAATGAATTGTCCCCTGTCCAGTTTAGCGAAGAATTCACCACCTACATAGGTTCCGGCAATCATAAGGGAACCTATGAAAAGAAAAATTGCTACACCAAGGCTGGCAAGTTTTGTCCATCGGCTTTTAAGCGACCATTTAAGAATGTCGGTAACCCAGTGTGTAAAACGGTCAAGACCTTTCTCGAAACCAAGGATAATACGTCCGAATAGTGATTTTCCTGTAATATGCTCCAGTTTACCAAAACGTGATGATAACCATGGGATAAGTGTAAACGATGATAATAGTGACAATAATGTGGCGATAACTACAGTAACACAAAACTGTGTAATAATATTAGATACCAGACCCGAACTCATTGCAATAGGAAGGAATACCACGACAATTACAAGAGTAATAGCCATTACGGTAAACCCAATTTCGGCAGTACCGTCATAGGCAGCACGAATCCTGCTTTTACCCATTTCCATGTGGCGGTAAATGTTCTCCAATACCACAATGGCGTCATCCACAAGAATACCTACCACAAGCGATAGTCCAAGTAAACTCATTAAGTTTAGGGTATACCCCATAAGGTAAACACCAATAAAAGTAGCGATAAGCGATGCCGGAATTGATACCATTACAATAAGTGCATTCCTTAAACTGTGAAGGAAAAACAACATTACGAAAGCCACAAGGAAAACCGCGATAAATAAATCGTGGATAACCGCATCGGCAGCAACAAGGGTAAATTCAGAGGTATCATTAGCTACAACAAGTTTTAATCCTTGGTTGGCATAATCTTTTTCAATTTTAGCAATGGCAATACGAATATCCTCACTCACCTGAACGGCATTCGCTTCGGTTTGTTTGGTAATCTGAACCGCAATAGCACTACCCTGGTCTACACGGGCAATCTTATCCGCTTCTTTCTGGCTGTCCTGTACATCGGCAACCTGTCCAAGACGTATCTGGATTCCATTTTTAGATGATACTACCAGATTACGCATTTCTTCTACGCTACGGTATTTACCCGCAAGACGTACAAGCATTGAGCTTTCACGTGTTTTAACGCTACCGGTAGGGAAGTCAAGGTTACTGCCAAGAATAGCCTGCTGTACCTGGGCAATGCTTAGACCGTAACCTTTCAGTTTGTCTTCTATCAGGTTAACCTGAATTTCACGTTCCTGGCCACCTACAAGTGTAACCTGAGCCACACCCGGAACACGGGCAAGGATAGGTTCAATTTTTTTGTCAAGGAGGTCATAGAACTCAACTTCATCCATTTTTGAAGTTGCTCCCATAGTAATGATCGGAAGGTCACTCAGTGAGAACTTTACAAGAGCCGGAGGATCGGCATCTTCAGGAAGATCTTTTTCAATAGCGTTTATCTTACGCTGTGCATCATTAAGGGAGTAGTCGGCATCTGCTTCAGACTCTAATGTTACCATTACAAGCGATAAGCTTTCGTACGATTTAGATTCTACCTTTTTTACAAGTTCCAGAGATGATACGGCATCTTCAATTTTCTTTGTAACCGTGTTTTCTATCTCACCCGGCGATGCTCCCGGATATACAGTAGAAATGGTTATCACGTTCATTTCAAATTTAGGGATAAGCTCGTAGCTCAGGTTGCTGTAGCTAAATAGCCCCCCTAACGTAAGTATGATGAACAACACTATAATAAGTGTTGGACGTTTTATGGATATTTCTGCTAATTTCATTTTAAGTTTTTATTGGTTGCCTTTTGCTTAAGCTAAGGCGGGTGGTTATTTTATAACACTAACTTTTGTACCATCCTGCAGATTGATCTGACCGCTGGTTACTACCACATCGCCTTCTTTAAGGCCGCCAAGGATTTCTACCTCTTCTCCAAAGATGCGTCCCGGAGTTACTTTTATAAGTTTGGCAACACTGTCGTTAACTACAAATACCTGACGGTTTCCTACACCACCCACAAAAGCTACCCTTGGTACGGTAAGTACTGATGCCTGGCCAGAATTGTCTTTATTGCCAAATGTAGCCGAACCATACATACCGGCTTTAATCTGGTTGTTAGGGTTGTTAGTGATTTCAATATCAACAGGGAAGTTTAATGATGCATCAGCTTTAGGAGCGATGAAAGTGATCTTTCCTGTAAATTGCTTGTCAGGATAAACGCTTACGCTTACAGGTACCTGAGTGCCAAGTTTTAGAGTTGCCACCTGTTGTTCTGTAACGGTAACTCTTAGCTTAAGTGTAGAAACGTTTACAAGTTCGAACAATACAGTACCCGGAGATACTACCGATCCCGGTTCGATGTTACGTTTATTTACAATACCATTTATGCTTGATTTGATAGAAGTATCACCAAAGTTTACTTTAGCCTGGTCATAACGTGCTTTTGCATTAGCAAGGTTAAGCTTAGCATTATCAAGTTGTTGTTTTGTTACACCACCGGTTTTATAAGCATTTTCATAACGGGCGTTGTCGGCAACAGCAGTTTGGTAAGCGGTTTGCGTGTTTTGAAGTTCAATAGAAAGATTATCTCCTTTTATTACAGCAAGTACCTGGCCAACGCGTACGGCATCACCTTCGTCAACTAAAACCTTTACCACACGGCCATTGTTCTCGGCAGGGAATTCAAGTTGCTGAGCAGCTTCAAAAGTACCGTTAGCGATATAATCAGTATTAGGTTTTTCGTTTTTAACGGTTGTAGCCTTAACAGCAACCGAGTTATTTTTTTGCGAAACTACAGCAGTTTCGGCATCATTTTTTGCTTTGTTTTTATTAAGTATGAAGGCGCCAAGAGCGATTACGCCTACACCTGCCAATATATAGATTACTTTTTTCATGGGGATTAGTTTGTTAAGGTTTTTAATTCTCCTTTAGCTTTTATAAGTTGCACTTCTGCCAGTTTATAGGTAAGCAGTGCGTTTGTATAATTACGTTGTGACGTGATATAACTGGTCTCTGCATCTAACAGGTCAGTTAATGATGCAAGGCCGTTTTGATAGTTGTTCTGAACATCGTCAAGTACTTCCTGAGCCAGCTTTACATTTTCTTTCTGGTTGGCAATATTGGTAAGGCTTACTACCATTTGTGATTTAGCATTCGAATAAGCCAGGTCAAGCGAAAGCTTAGTGTCTTTAAGATCTTCTTCCGTTTCGCGAATGTCTATATCGGCCTGTCTTACTTTAGCACGAGTACCAAAACCTGTAAAAATTGGGATATGTAAATTCATTGCAATAGCCGAAAAGTCAGTCCAGTATACACCGGCAGATGAAAGCTGAAACCAAGGCATTTTAGGTCCCTGACCAATATAATTATAACCTGCTGTTAGCGATAGCGTAGGGTAATATGCTGCCTGTACTGCTTTTTTATTGAACTCATACAGCTCTTTTTGCTTTTGCATTAATCGATATTGCGGAAGCTGGGTAGTATCCGGAGTATCGTTTAGCGATTGCGGTGTAACCTCAAATTGGGTGTCCGGTAAAACTATAGCTGTCTGAATTGGCATACCGATAAAGAATTTAAGCGCATTTTCCTGTTGCTCAAGGTTGCTGCGTAGTTGTGTACGTTCAGCATCAAGATTAGAAACGGTTACATTAATTCGGTCCAGGTCAATTCTTTTTGCAAGGCCATTGTCGAACTGACCTTTAATGATATCACGAATTTTTACCGTGTTTACATAGTTGCTGTCTACCACAGTAACCTGTATGCGTTGCACATATACATTATAGTAGTTGTTGGCTACCCTTTCTATTACCTGCTCATCGGTAAGTTCTGCATTTACCTGATAGAATTCACGCGTGGTCTTCGCAGCACGCAAACCTGTAAACACCGACTGGTCGAAGATGTTTTGGGTAAGGCTTACACCTGCTACCGAGCTCCATTTTTGGCCTAATGCCAAAAGTTGCGTGCCCTGTCCAAAATCCACAGCCGTTTGCTGTATGATTGGGTTATAGGTAAGGTTTCCACTTGCCGAAATGCTTGGTAGTGCTCTTGATCGTACCTCCTGAATCTGGTACTCAGCGTTCTCTACCGCTAATTTTGCCTTTCTTGCTTCGAGCTTGTTTTGCAATGCATAGTTTACGGCGTCCTTTAGCGTGAGTTCCTGGGCAGGTGCTGTTTGCGCCTGCATCCCCGGAATCGCCAATATAACCGTAAGCAAAGCAAGTCCCTTTGCCGTGAGGCTTTTAAAATCATTTATGATTTTCATGGTCTAACTGTGTTTATTGATGATGATTATTGTTTAAAAAGTGTTCTGATTATAATTTCCTTACGTTCGCTAAGGAGTGTGTCATAATATTCTTTGGTAAGGCTCATGGATTCCTGAATCAGTGGTCTCATAGAAATAGGGAAAGACATTAGCGAGATAAAATTCAACACAAATTGTTCCGGCCTCATCTTTTCGATGTTTCCTTTATCCATTTCAAGGGCAATCTCCAGGTAAAATTTGTCCAGCAGAGGTCCCATCTTGTCTTTGTCCTTAAATGCGCATCCCTGATTGGCCTGCGTTACCATATATATCTCTAGGTATGGGTACTTTTTTGATTGTTCAAAAAAGTTATCCAGATGCTGGCTTACTTTCTCTCTTAAAGGGAGGTTTGTGTTCAATATCTGCTCACTTAATTCCTGTTCCTGCCTTTGGGCATCTTCAAATACAATCTCAAAAAGCTTATCCCTCGATCTGAAGTAATAGTTTATAAGTGTACGGTTTACTCCTGCGGCATCGGCAATTTCCTGTGTGGTCGCATTAAAGCGTCCTTCGCCAAAGAATATGTTCTTGGCGGTTTCCATTATCAGCTTTTCTGTATCCTGATCCGTTTCCTTAACTAACATATTTGTTTAACTTTTATGTTTGACAAAATTGTCAATGCAAAATTAATGCGTTTTTCGCCTTGTTATATGTTAATATTTTGTTAATATTTTTTCAACTCTTCTATAAGTACATCAAGCCCTTTCCTGGTTGAAATTGCTCTTAAATGATATTCCAGATATTGTATTGTCAACGCATTTACTTCATATACTTCTGTTGGGAAGATTTCCGTATTCTTGATGCCGGTAAGACCGGTAAAGTAAATACGGGATACAAAATCAATGTTTATATCGGGTCTGTAAAGTCCACTTTCAATTCCTTTTTGTATGTTTTGAAGCATACAGCCGTGCATTTTTTCAAATTGTTTTGCGTGTAAAGTAAAAAAGGTCTGGGGGAAGAACTTTTGGAGCTGATAAAAGGGGGACGTTGTTTCGTTATTCAGTTTTCTGCTTAGAAAAGTTCGTATTGTAAAGATCTCCTCTATGGCATTTTTATTTAAATCGCATATTTTGTCTACCCCGTCAGATATTTGTTCAAAAAGATAAAATGTACTTGCCTGTACCAGTTCGTTCTTATTGGCATAATGCTGGTAAATGGTTTTTTTAGATATGCCCAGTTCGTTAGCAATATCGTCCATGGTTACACTTTTAAAGCCTAAAGTCATGTACATCTCATTGGCTTTCTGTAGGATAGTCTCTTTCATTAAATTCAAATTTCGGGGCAAATGTACACAAGGAAACTTTTAAAACCAAAAAAGTTTCCAAAGTTTTTGATTTTTTTAAGAATGAAGATTGTTTTTAAACTGTTAAAAGACAATGTTTTGCAGTTTATGTTTTGACTTTGAAGATTTTTGTTTTCTGTAGAGACGTTGCACTGCAACGTCTATCACATCGATGTTAGGGTGAAAATGGCAGACGTTGCACTGCAACGTCTCTACTGTAAGGTCAAATCATTTGGTATGATGTTATAAAATAAACAGGATTTTAAGAATTACATAAACTTTTGAAAGGAAAAGGAAAAAGGGGTATTTTAGCAGAAAAATTAGATAAATGCTCCCTATAGCACATTACCAGCAAATAGTTTCCGATTACTTTGCAAACACATCCTTTGAAAAAGAACCTGTAGATCTTTATAAACCTGTACAATATATACTGTCTCTGGGCGGTAAACGTATGAGGCCGGTGCTAACGCTGATGACGGCCGATATTTTTGGTGCCGATTGTAAAGAAGCGCTTCCGGCGGCTGTGGCGGTAGAGATGTTTCATAACTTCTCGCTGGTGCACGATGATATTATGGATGATGCTCCGTTGCGACGTGGTAACCAGACTGTACACGAAAAATGGAATCTTAATACGGCAATTCTCTCGGGTGATGCGATGCTGATACTGGCGTATCAGTTTTTTGAAGAGTATGAGCCTGAAACCTTCCGTTCGCTGGCAAAACTGTTCAGTAAAACAGCACTTGAAGTGTGCGAAGGCCAGCAGTGGGATGTTGACTTCGAAATGCGAAACGATGTTACCGAACCGGAATATCTTAAAATGATTGAGTATAAAACAGCGGTACTTGTAGGTGCAGCCATGAAAATGGGGGCGATTGTTGCTAAAACATCTCAGGAAAACTGTGATCTTATATATGACTTCGGACTTAATCTTGGGATAGCCTTCCAGCTTCAGGATGATTACCTGGATGCCTTTGGTGATCCGGCAACATTTGGTAAACAAATAGGCGGTGATATTATCGAGAATAAAAAAACATATCTTTATCTAAAGGCTTTGGCGCAGGCTAACGAGTTTGAAAAGCAAAATTTATTGCAATGGTTCTCGGTTCAGCCGGAAGATCATAGTGATAAGGTAGTAGCGGTTAAAAATATCTTCAGGCATACCGGTGCCGATGCTACAATAAAACAGGCTATAGAAGACTATACCTATAAAGCGTTTGCAACTTTAGAAAAGCTGGATATAGCCGAAGATAAAAAAGCATTACTGAAAAACTTTGGCGAAAGCCTGATGCAAAGAAATGTATAATGACGTTTACAGCACCTCTTAATACCGACCTTTTGCTTTCGGAAGCACAAAAAGAGCAGCTTTACATAAAACTTGTAGAGCAATTGAATAAAGATTTTACACTGGCTAACGAACCCGTAGATTTTGCTATTGAGATTACGCCTATCAATCTAAAGTTGGGTGTGCAGGATAAGATCTACAACCTCATTCAGCATAAGTTTGCCGAATACCTGAACCTTCTCTATATTATAGATGTACCCGAAAAAGATATCAAAGCCTTAAACGGCAGCGATATTGCCGAACTTGCTGAGCAAGTAGCTTTTTTGGTACTGAAAAGGGAATGGCAGAAAGTGTGGTTTAGGAATAGGTATTAATGCTATGAAAAACATTCTTCTTTTTCTGGTTCTTCTGGGTAATATCCTGGTTCAGGATAAACTCCCTTATGATGTAACAAAGCTTACAACCAAAAAAGAACTAAACTTTTATCAGACTGATAAGAGAGGGATAAAGTATAAGGATGTTGTTTATTATGTTGAAAACGATCTTAATGTGATTACGGCTTATCAACAAAGTGGTAAGGTAAAATGGAAAGTAAATTTTACAGAGAAGTTCACATCTGAAGTTATTGGAGAGCGTAAAATCCGATATATAAATATCGATAAGGATAAATTGCATGTAACCTATGCAAAGCATGATTATTTTGAAATTGACCTCAAAACAGGAAAGCTGTTTTATTGGGGGTCGGATTAAAAATAAACTCTTACAAACGGCATCCAGGCTTCACTGTATACATAATCGTTGTCGTTAAACAATACATTGTAACGGATGCCTATAATAACATTTCCGGTATTGTAACCGGCACCCAAAAATAATCCTGTGTTCCAGAAATCCCTGCTGTAACCATCATACATGCCAAACCGATCCGGTTCTACATCGAGGTTTACCCTTAGTTGTTCTAACTCTGCTGATAATTGCACCTGTGGGATTGGATTGAATAATCCTATTACACTCCCGCCATACATCCATGATGAATAGAGGTTTTTTTGTTCGGAGTAGCTTCCCTGTATTCCTACGCCTAAAGCAACATATTGGTTAAACTGGTAAATAGCCTGTGGCGCAAGGGTTACATCGGTATAACCGCTTCCAAAACCGGCTCCTATGGCGCCTCCAAAACGTACCTTGCTCCAAAAATCATTTTGTTGTGCGTTAACGGCTGTAAAACACATAAAAAAACTTATGGTTAGTGCAGCTTTTGTTAAAAAACTTAAGATGTCTGATTTCATGGCGGATAGTATGTGAGGTTTGAAATATAAATATATAAAAAACACTGAAAGATTATTACAAATATTGTACTTTTGCATAAAATTTTTTAAAAACAAAGGTCATAAAGACATAGGTATGGACAGGTTTTCCTTTTTAAACGCAGCACATACTGCTTTTTTTGCAGATTTATACGATCAATATATAGAGAATCCGGACAGCGTTGAACCAAGCTGGAGAAGCTTTTTCCAGGGGTTTGATTTTGGTAGTACTGTAGAGTACGGAGGCGGATTTGAAACTCTTGACGCTCCCGGAGCAGCTACTGCTACCGCAACTCAGCCGGTATCTGATTATTCAGGTATCCCTGAAAAACTTCAGAAAGAATTTAGGGTGCTAAATCTTATTGAAGGCTACCGCACTCGTGGCCACCTGTTTACCAAAACCAATCCGGTTAGGGATAGGAGGATCTTTACTCCTTCATTAGCACTTGAGAACTTCGGTCTTTCAGATGCCGATCTTAATACTGTGTTTGATGCAGGTAAAGAGGTAGGTCTTCAAAACGCTACTCTTGCCCAAATCGTAGATCACCTTCGTAAGGTATACTGCCAGCACATTGGTGTTGAGTATATGTACATACGTGATCCGCAGGTAAGACAGTGGATTCAAAACAGGCTTACAGTTAACGCTAACCAGCCTTCTTTCTCTGCTGATCAGAAAAAAAATATCCTTGGTAAATTAAATGAGGCAGTTTCTTTCGAGAACTTCCTTCATACTAAATATGTAGGTCAGAAACGTTTCTCTCTTGAGGGATGTGAGTCGCTTATCCCTGCTCTTGATGCACTTATTGAAGGTGCGGCAGACAAAGGCGTTGAGCAGTTTGTAATGGGTATGGCTCACCGTGGTCGCCTTAACGTTCTTGCTAACGTATTTGGTAAGTCGACTTCAGATATCTTCAGTGAGTTTGATGGTAAAGACTATGATGACGACGCCCTTTTTGATGGTGACGTAAAATACCACCTTGGTCTTACAGCTGACAAGAAAACAAGAAACGGTAAACAGATAAATATCAACCTTGCGCCAAACCCTTCGCACCTTGAAACTGTAGGTGCGGTTATAGAAGGTATCGCAAGAGCAAAACAAGACAGGCATTATGCCGACGATTTCTCTAAAGTGCTTCCTATCGCGTTACACGGTGATGCTGCCGTAGCGGGTCAGGGTATCGTTTATGAGATCGTTCAGATGGCTAAGCTTGATGGTTACAAAACAGGAGGAACAATCCACGTTGTGGTAAACAACCAGGTTGGTTTTACAACCAACTATCTTGATGCACGTTCGTCAACCTACTGTACAGATATCGCTAAAGTAACGCTTTCGCCGGTACTTCACGTAAATGCAGATGATGCAGAAGCTGTTGTACATGCTATGTTGTTTGCGCTTGATTACAGAATGGAATTTGGCAGTGATGTATTTATCGATCTTTTAGGATACAGAAAATATGGCCACAACGAAGGTGATGAGCCTCGTTTTACACAGCCTAAACTATACAAGATCATTGCTAAACATAAAAACCCAAGAGATATCTATGCTGAGAAGCTTATAGCTGACGGCATTATCGCTGCGGATTATGTAGGTGGTCTTGAAAAAGAATACAAAGCAGTTCTTGAAGAGAATCTTGAGGCTTCAAGAAAGAAAGAGCTTACTATCATCACTCCATTCATGCAGAACGAGTGGGAAGGTTATGCTCAGGCTGACGAGCAGGAAATGCTTAAAAAGGTAAACACGACTTTCTCTAAAGACATGCTTACCGATATCGCAAAAGTGATTACAGAACTTCCTTCTGATAAAAAATTCATTAATAAGATACAAAAGCTTATCAACGACAGAAAGACGATGTATTTTGATACCGATAAGCTGGATTGGGCTATGGCCGAATTGCTTGCTTACGGTTCATTGATGACAGAAGGATATGATGTTCGTATCTCAGGACAGGACGTAGAGAGGGGTACTTTCTCTCACCGTCATGCGGTAGTAAAAGTTGAAGATTCAGAAGAAGAAGTAATTCTTCTTAACCACCTGAAAGACCAGAAAGGTAAATTCCACATATTTAACTCGCTGCTTTCAGAATATGGTGTTGTAGGTTTTGATTACGGTTATGCCCTTGCAAGCCCTAAAACACTTACCATCTGGGAAGCGCAGTTTGGTGACTTTTCTAACGGTGCGCAGATCATGCTTGACCAGTATATCTCTGCTGCCGAAGATAAATGGAACAACCAAAACGGACTTGTGATGCTATTGCCTCACGGTTACGAAGGCCAGGGTGCTGAGCACTCTTCGGCGCGTATGGAGCGTTACCTTCAGCTTTGTGCAAACCACAATATGTATGTGGCAGACTGTACAACGCCGGCTAACTTCTTCCACTTGTTAAGAAGACAAATGAAAACTACATTCCGTAAGCCACTTATCGTGTTTACACCTAAGAGCTTACTACGTCACCCGTTAGTGGTTTCTTCTGCTGATGAGTTTGCAAACGGCAGCTTCCAGGAAGTGATAAACGACCCTGCAGCAGACGCTAAGAAAGTAAAAACGCTTGTGTTCTGTACAGGTAAGTTCTACTATGACCTTATTGCTGAAAGAGAAAACCTTAAGCGTGACGATGTAGCCTTTGTAAGGATAGAGCAACTGTTCCCGCTTCCGGTAGAGCAGATCAAAGAAATCATAGCACAGTATCCTAATGCCAATGATTATGTGTGGGCACAGGAAGAGCCAAGAAACATGGGTGCTTACAGCTACATGCTTATGAACTTTAACGAAGTTAAGTTCAGGCTTGCGGCTCCAAAAGCATACAGTGCACCTGCGGCAGGTAGCTACACACGTTCTAAAAAACGTCATGCAGCAGCTATCGCTATGGTTTTTGACAAAAACTTATTTAATTAATTATCGTACTTTTGATTTTCAAAAAAGATAGGAAACACCAATAAAATTATACTGACATGATTTTAGAAATGAAAGTCCCTTCACCGGGGGAGTCGATTACAGAGGTTGAGATCGCAACATGGCTTGTAAAAGACGGAGATTATGTAGAGAAAGATCAGGCAATTGCCGAAGTTGATTCAGATAAAGCAACACTAGAGCTTCCTGCTGAGGTTAGCGGTATTATTACCCTTAAAGCTGAAGAAGGTGATGCAGTAAAAGTAGGGCAGGTAGTTTGCCTTATCGATACTGATGGTAAGCCAAGCGGTGATGCTGCTCCGGCTGCTGCAAAAGCACCTGAGGCTCCTAAAGCTGAAGAGAAAAAAGAAGAACCTAAAGCTGCTGCTCCGGCTCCGGCTGCACCTGCAAGCTATGCGGCAGGTACTCCATCTCCGGCTGCTAAAAAAATATTAGACGAGAAAAACATTCCTGCTGCTGATGTTACCGGTACAGGTAAAGGCGGAAGAATAACTAAAGACGATGCTGTAAACGCTACAGGTAAAGCATCTATGGGTACTCCTACAGGTGGTAACCGTGGTTCTGAGCGTACTAAGCTTTCTATGCTTCGCCGTAAGGTAGCTGAGCGTTTGGTTGCTGCTAAAAATGAAACAGCTATGCTTACCACGTTCAATGAGGTAAACATGACACCTATAAACAATGTTCGTAACGAGTTTAAAGATGCATTCAAAGCAAAACACAATGGTGTGAGCCTTGGTTACATGTCATTCTTTACAAAAGCGGTTGTAAGAGCACTTCAATTGTTCCCGGATGTTAACTCAATGATTGACGGTGACTTTAAAACGACTTATGATTTTGCTGATATCTCTATTGCTGTATCTGGTCCTAAAGGACTTATGGTGCCTGTAGTAAGAAATGCTGAAACACTTACATTCCGTGGTATTGAGGCAGAGATCAAACGTCTTGCACTACGTGCACGTGATGGTCAGATCACTGTAGATGATATGACAGGTGGTACATTTACGATCACTAACGGTGGTGTATTCGGAAGTATGCTTTCTACACCAATCATTAACCCTCCACAGTCAGGTATCCTTGGAATGCACAACATTATCGAGCGCCCTATCGCTGTAAACGGTAAAGTTGAGATCCACCCAATGATGTATGTGGCACTTTCTTACGACCACAGAATCATCGACGGACGTGAGTCAGTTGGTTTCCTTGTAGCGGTTAAAGAAGCTCTTGAGAATCCGGTTGAACTACTTATGGACAACAATCCTAAAAAAGCGCTTGAACTATAGTTCTAAGCTCATTATAAAAAAAGAAACCCCCGCTCAATGAGCGGGGGTTTTCGTTGATGGGGATATTGGGGAATCAGTTTACTTTTAAACCACTTGTTATTGGTTTTTGGGTTGAGTGCAATATAACCAGAACGATTAGCAGATAATCAGGTAAAAGTACCTGATTTAGTAATAAAATAAACCCTGCTTTACAAGCAGGGTTTAAGGGTTGATTGGTTTGTATGTTGTTATGGCAGCGCATTCAATGCGGAAATAAGAGCTGCATCAGTTGTTGTTGAAATATCGGCATTTGTAATGTTTATTAATCCGTTAGGAGCAATTACAGCAGGTTTTATAGCATATTTCCAGTTTCCGGTTACAGGGTCATGCGTTACAAAGATTGCATAAGCATTCATGCCTACAATTACCTGTCCATAGTGTTCGTTAAACCTGTTATTAGGGTAGTCGAACGTATCCATTGGAGATATTGAATTGCTGATTCCCTGATAAGCAAGATAACATTTAGAGTTTGACGGGTTATAAGCCGTAGGGACCTGTATCTGGATAGTAGTTCTTTGTCCCGGCAGTGCATCTAGCTTATCGATGTTGCACCAGCCCCAGCTAAGTACTTGGAAGATGTATTTGTCGCCATTTTCTTCTACCGGATCAGGATTGCCCTGCTCGTCTTCTTTTTCGTCCCATTTGGTATCGCCTTCAGGATCGGGTGCGCCATCACCATTGGTGTCTTCTCCGTCAGACTCCCATGTAGTCATGCCGTCTTGTCCCGGGTCGTTTTCGCTTCCCTCGTTACTTGTAAGGTCTTTTGGTACCTCAAGTACTACAGGAGTCCCCTCGTCTACCTGCTGGCCTTCTTCTGTTGTTACGTTGATGTAGAATTCACCTCCTGAAAACAAGCGGTTCATTTGCGGATCGTCAGGGTTATTCTCTCCTATAAAGCCCATTGTGGTCTTGTTGGCCGTAACCATGTCTCCAAGGCTGAATATCTCAACATACTCAATGTTCACATTACCACTAACAGGGTGTCCGTTTACAGTTAGCTGCTGAGGATTGAAATTGATGATTACGCCATTGTTCGTTTTAATTGCGGCACGTTCCTGATTTGTACTTACCGTAAAGTGCTGTGTAAGTTTGTTTACAGCTTTAGCCTGCAAAGCCGAAAGACCGTTTTCTTTAGCTTTTAAGTTTGTAGTAGAGTTTGATGTTGCGTTTTCTTCCGTGCTGCACGCAGCAAAAAGAATCGCTGCCGCAGCAGCTTTAAAGAACAAATTGTGTTTCATAATAATTTAGTTTTAGGATGATTGATCAATTAAATAGCAGGTAGCTAGCATTTTACTAAATAATTGTGAAACGAATGTAGTTAAGTAATGAAACGGAGAGCTAAATATTCTTTAAGAAGGTTCTTTTTATCGGCGTAAGGAAAATGAGTCGTTAAAGTTTTATTAAAATCAATTTAAGGAAAAGTTTTTGTGGTTGATTATCGGTAAGATAAAATCTACAGTGCTTTAAAAACAAAATCCCTGTATTGGGGTACAGGGATTTGCTACTCTCAATTAATAATAGAAATCATTTTTTTAAGGTAATGCATCTATGAGGGCAATAAGTTCAGCTTCGGTAATAGTGTCGAGCTCAGTATCGTCTATAACAATAATCTGATCGGCAACAATGGTTACAGGTTTAATGGCATATACCCATTCTCCGTCCTGTTCGGATACAAAGATCACATAACATTCCAGCCCGATAGGGATTTGTCCATAATGCTCACTGAAAAGTTCGGTATCTTCATCATATACGTCTAATAGGGCAAGTGCATTGGTTTCGCCTACATAGGCAACAAAAACCTTGCTGTTTGTATCATCATACCCCTCAGGGACATCTACATATATGGTGGTTTTTGGTCTTGGGTCGCTATAGAAACGGTCGATATTGGTCCATCCAAAATGGTTAAAGTAACAATAGTAGTTACCGCCTTCGGCACCTACACCGGCTTCCTGTTGTCCCTGCGGGTTGTCCGGATTAACTTCATCCCATACAACGTTGCCATTCTCATCTTCAGCACCAAACCAAATCGTCATGTCATTATCCTGTCCTCCGGTAAGGTTTGTGGGAACCATCAGCTGCATTCCGCAACCCATTTCAAGCTGAACACCATCTTGTGTGGCATTGATATAAAATTCACCTCCGGAGATAAGCAGGCCTTTTTCGCCATTTGGCATAAGTCCCATAGTGGGTTTGCTTGCTGTAAGCATGTTACCGCGGTTAAAAACTTCTATATATTCAAGATCTACGCTTCCGGTAACAGCTACTCCGTTTTTAGTCAGGCAAGCCGGATATAGGGATATCTGAACACCTTTTTCAGATGTAAATGTCACAACGCTTTGAGAAGCATCGAAAGTAAATTCCTGTTTCAGGTTTTCAAGAGCTTCCTGGTGCAGTGCGTTAAATTCGGCTGCAGTTGGTGCTTCGGGAGTTTCAGGAACTTCCGGATTAGGGTTTGATGGATTTTCGGGAATGTTTTCTTCAGGGGTAACTATGTCTACAGGTTCATAATCGCAGGCACTGAAAAACGCGAAAAGTAAAAGTGCAGGCAAGAGTAATATTTTCCTTTTCATGATTGTAAGATATAAGTTAGTTTATGTTCATTATGAATTTGCATGCTCTATTGAAACAATTTACTTTTTAAATACCCTACCGGGATTAAAATTATGAAATAGTATAAAAGCGAAAACCCTGATGCCAAACATCAGGGTTTTCAATATATAGATGCCTTGCGGCAGATAAAAAGTAAGGTGGTAAAATTTAGTAGTTTATTATTAGATGTGTAAACTGCCCGATGGTTGCGTGTTAAAATAAAAAAAGCCCCATGAAGGGCCTTTTAGAGGTATTGGTGTTATTCTGTTATAATCTTTATTGTTTTAGATGCACTACCTGAATTTACAGTTACAAAGTAAATACCCTTGCTAAGAGAGGTAACATCAATCTGTACTGCGTTACCATTTACAGTTTTGGTAATTACTTTTTGCCCTAAAGCATTCACTATAGAAACCGAATTTATTTCCACGGCATTTTCAATATTCAATACATTGTTGGCAGGATTAGGATAATAACGCAGTCCATTAAAAATGAAATCGTCATTGCCTAAGATAAGATTTACGGTTACCGCAAGGCGTTGCGAGCTCTCTACACCATTTATTGTTTGTGATGCATAGTAAGTCTCACCGTCAACAAGCAGTGTAGTAAGAGGTAATGGCTGGCTTGTTCCATCAGGGAAATCCGGCATTCCTTCGCCATCATTATCATACCACTGAATGTTTTGGCCTTCTACTTCAAGATCGGCTAATGTTTCTCCCTGTGTAAACGATTGTTCAGATGATCCTGTTGGAGGTGGTGGCATAAATGGTTCATCAGCCAGGACTTCAATAGTAATGTCTTTTATAACATAGCAAGCTGATCCGGTAGCATTGACCCTTACATAAATGATTGTAGATGTAGTTACATATGATTCAGGGTTTGATATGTAACTGATTCCCATTTGCGCAAGAGTTTCTGATACGTAATATGAGACTTCTAAATTTGTCCATTCCTGTCCGGTTAATACCTGATTGTCTAAAGAAGTCAAATCTATCGGTTCAATCCCGTCTCCGTTTCCGTCGGTAAGATATACTGTGGGTATTTCCGGAATTGGGTTAGGTATAGGTACAACTATGAGATTAAAACTGGTGATAACATAATTTTCAGGATTTGTAATTTCGGCTACTCTCGCATAAATTGTTGCTGCGGCAGAATAATAATTGGTAGGAGCGCTAATAGGGTATAATCCTTCTTCAGCGCCTCCACTGGTTTGGTGATAAGATACAGTATACAAAGATGCATCCAGCCCTGCCAGCATGACTATAGAGTTATAGGATAAATCAAATTCAGTAATACCATCGTAGTTGGTGCCAGTTTGGTTCAGGAAATTAATTGCATCACATTCGGAGATGTCTACAGGAGGATTAATGTTTGGTTGTGCGTAAACAATACCTCCGAAAAGCAGCATAAGTAGTAATTTCTTCATAAAAATTGATTTAGTTGGTTAATTATAAGATGCTTATATTATTAAAAGGTTGCGTTATTATTTTAAATAAAAAAACACCGTTAAGTACACGGTGTTTTAGTTATTTCTTTAAAATGTCCCGTCCTGAAATAGCGATACACAAAAAAGGTATCATTATGGAAGAACAAAGCGATTATGTAAAGCGCACCCAAAAAGATTACACGTTAAGTTTAAAGCTTCAGATTGTAAAAGCGATTGAATCAGGAGAGTTATCCGTTACTGAATCTCGAAAAAAGTATGGAATACAAAGCCATTCCACTGTCTTGTGTTGGCTTCGAAAATATGGTAACTTTGATTGGGAAAATCAAACACCATCAAATATGCCAAAGACACCTGAACAGCGCATTATGGAGCTTGAGGCCAAGGTTAAGCTTTTGGAAAAGCAGAAAGCCCAGCTTGAAAATCAAAATCATATCTCCGATTCTAAAGCTATCATTTTTGATATGATGATAGACTTAGCAGAAAAAGAATACAATATTGATATTCGAAAAAACTTACCACCCGGACAATCCAAACCTTCAGTGAAAAAAGGCAGCAAAGCATAAGCTTTAGCTGTGGTTTGTTCGGGATAGACAGGCAGGTTTATTACCGAAGTATTAAGCGTGTCAAACTTCGCAGGAGCCTGGCAGAACAGGTTGTAGCACTTGTAAAGGAGCAGCGCATAGTCCAACCCCGGCTTGGTACACGTAAATTGTATCATATACTTAATCCAAATCTTAAAGATTTAAAAGTAGGGAGGGATAAGTTCTTTGGTATTTTAAAAGCTAATCATTTGTTGATAAAGCCCAAAAGGAGTTATCATGTTACGACATGGTCACACCATCGTTTTAGAAAGCACCCTAATCTAATAAAAGAACTTGATATTACTAAACCAGAGCAGGTGTGGGTATCAGACATCACCTATATCGGGAAACGTGATAAACCTTGTTATTTAAGCCTAATAACAGATGCTTATTCTAAAAAGATAATGGGATATAATGTGTCTGATTCTCTGAATACACAAGGTTGTATTAATGCTCTAAAAATGGCTCATAAGAACAGGATATTTAATACTGAACCATTGATACACCACTCAGATAGGGGAATACAATATTGTTCGGATGAATATCAATATTTATTAAAGAAATGTAACTTGAAATGTAGTATGACTCAAAACTCAGATCCTTATGAAAATGCAGTAGCGGAAAGGATAAATGGAATATTAAAACAGGAGTTTATGATTGATACTTACCATCTTGAATTATCATTAATGAAAAAGCTGGTAGCGGAAGTTATAAATAAGTATAACCAAATCAGGCCACATTGGTCAAATTATATGCTGACTCCAAATCTGATGCATCTGCAAAATAGTATCAAAATGAAAACTTATAAAATAAAAAACAGAAGCATCCCGAAAGATACTTCTGTCTAAAAAATGTATTTTACTATTATTAATCCTGTATCGTTATTTTAGGACTAGTCAAAAAAAAGTTACTCTTTTATAATTTTTACTGTTTTGCTGGCATTGCCGGAATTCACGGTTACAAAGTAAATTCCTTTGCTTAATGATGAAACATCTACCTGTACAGCATTGCCGTTTACAGTTTTGGTAATTACTTTTTGCCCTAAAGCATTCAGTATAGAAACCGAATTTATTTCGGTTGTATTTTCAATGTTTAGTACACTGTTGGCAGGGTTAGGGTAATAACGCAGTCCATTAAATATGAAATCTTCGTTATTTAAGATAAGATTTACCGTTACCGCCAGGCGTTGTGTGCTCTCTACACCGTTTATGGTTTGTGATGCATAGTAAGTCTCACCGTCAACAAGTAGCGTGCTAAGAGGTAATGGCTGGCTTGTTCCATCAGGAAAATCCGGCATTCCTTCGCCATCATTGTCATACCACTGAATGTTTTCGCCTTCAACTTCAACGTCAGCAAGGGTTGAACCTTCGGTAAAGGTTTGTTCTGACGCTCCGGTTGGGGTCATTGGGGTTAGTTCAATAGTTATGGCAACTGTTGTTCCACAGATGTTTTTAACCTGTCCGGTGTGAGTTCCATAGGCAATATTGTAAAAGTTTGGTGAAACCTGCCAATCGCCACCATCTAATGAGTATTCGTAGTCTCCTTCAGGTGCTGCAACAAAAGTAATTGTCTGGGCATCGAATTCTACTGAGACTTCAAATTGTCCTGCAATAATAATAAGTTGTTGTTCTTTTATGATATAACAGCCTGCATTGTTTGAAATCCTTACCCAAACTGAGGCAGATGTTTCACTAACATAACTTTGCGGATTTGCAATTGCATTAAAACCGGCTTCTGCATCGGAGAAGGCTATATGGTATGATACATCAGTTGAGCCTTCAATAAGATTGCTGTTTGTTGTAAGATCAAATATTGATCCGCATTGCTCTATTGCCGGTAAATTTGGAACTACGGGAAGTGGCGAAACCACAAGATTAAAAGCAGCAACTACATAGTTTGTGGTATTCGCAATTTCTGTCACTCTGGCATAGATAACATTTGAGACGGAACTATAATCCGTTGGATTACTTATAGCATTTTGAGCATTAAAAGCCTCGGCCTGTGTCTCGTGGTATGTTACATTATATTCGGATGCATTCAGTCCTGCAAGCATAACCATATCATTAAAGGTAAGGTCAAAATAATTCATTCCGCCTCCACTGTCCATCTGGCAAACAAATAAATCCAACGGAGGATTAATGTTAGGCTGTGCATAAGCCATAGTTCCAAAAAGGAAAATAAGTAGTAGTTTTTTCATAATAGATCAGTTTGATTTGTAGCTAAAATACTGAAAAAAGCATTTCAATATATTGGATGGTAAATAAATAAGCCCCTGAAAAAATCAGGGGCTTAAAAATATTGGTTTAAAGAATTACTCTTTTATGATCTTTACTGTCTTGCGGGCATTGCCGGAATTTAAAGTAACAAAGTAAACACCTTTGCTAAGCGGCGAAACATCGACCTGAGCATTAGTATTGTTTACAATTTTAGTAATTACGGTTTGACCTAAAGCATTCACTATAGAAACCGAATTTATTTCCACGGTATTTTCAATATTCAATACATTGTTAGCAGGATTAGGATAATAACGTAGTCCATTGAAAATAAAATCGTCATTGCCTAATATCAAATGTGCTGTAACGGCAAATCGTTCATTGCTTTCTACTTCATTTATAGTTTGTGAAGCATAGTAAGTAGTATTATCAGCCAAAGGTGTTGATATCGGTAATTCTTCTGTAGAAAAACTATCCGCATACCACTTGATATTCTCTCCGTTTACTTCAAGATTAGCAAGCGTTTCGCCATCAGTATATGTTTGTTCTGCATCACCGGTTGGTGCAGGTGTAACAGCAATAAGGAAAGCAGTAACAGCAAGCCTGTCGGTACTTTCAATATTGTTCACGGTTTGCGACGCATAATAAGTATTACCATCGGCTAAAGATGTTTCTTCCGGCAGGGCAGTAGTTATACTCATATCAGTATACCATTTAATGTTTTCACCGGTTACTTCGAGGTTAGCAAGTGTTTCACCTTCATTAAACCATTGTACACTTTGGCCGGTTGGTGCAGGAGTTATTGTTATTAATTCCACTGTAACGGCAAGGCGTTGCGTGCTCTCTATTCCATTTATGGTTTGCGATGCATAGTAAGTTGTTCCGTCAATCAGCACAGTTGTTGCAGGCAATACTTCGGCAGAAGAGCTATTTGCATACCATTTAATGTTTTCTCCGGTTACTTCAAGATTATAAAGAGTTTCTCCGGCTGTGAAGGTTTGTGTAGCCTCTCCGGTAGGTGACGGTACTGAAATTTCATTAACAGTAACGGTTAGCCTTTGTATACTCTCAAGCCCATTGATTGTCTGGGACGCTGAATAAGAAGCTCCGTCAGTAAGAAGCGTATTTAATGGAAGAGCTACTGTTGCTTCGTTATTATTGTACCATTTAATATTTTCTCCATTCACTACAAGATCAGCCAGCGTTTCTCCAGCATAAAAATCTTGTTCCGCAAGTCCGGTTGGAGCCGGTACTTCTTCAACAAAATTTACTGTAACGGCAAGTCTTGTAAAGCTTTCAATGCCATATATTGTCTTTGCGGCATAATAGGTTGTTCCATTTACTAAAGGTGTAGTTAGAGGAAGTGGAACTTCCGGTTCGTCTTCTTCGTCATTATCGCTGAATGGAACTACAAGAGGCTCACCCGGATTATCGTACCAGGTAACATCATCATCCATTTCGATGTCAGCAAGTGTCTGCCCCGGGCCAAAATCCTGATTAGTATCACCTGTAGGAGGCGGTACATTTCCGGACATTGCATTTCCACCGGTTTGTTCAAATTTTATATAAGGATTGGCAGTGTAATTAGCAGGACGTATATAACCGGCTATTATAATATAATATTGGCCTGTCTGGGCATTTGGAATTGTAAATTGGCATATTTGCGGTTCATAATCATAGGTGGATAGTGACTGGCATCTCAGGATATTTGCAGCCGATAAATTCTCACATCCTTGTTCGGCACTGCTGAAAGGTCCCCATACAATATAAGAAAAATCAGAAATAACCTCTCCTATAGGATCTCCTTGCGGATTGAACTGTTTATTAATTGATACTGTGTACTCAATATCTCCCGGGTTAGTAATGTTTAATGTAAACCATTTTGCATTTGAGATACTGCCAATACAGCTTAGCCCACTTTGATAAGGAATGCTATCTTCGGTGTCAAAAACATATTCATTATAACCATTTACAAAAGGCTCAGTATTACTGCAGGTAGTTGGAGTGCTTACACACAGCTCTACAGGAGTAGATGAGTATGATGCAGTGCTTCTTAGACGGATTCTTACTCTGTATGTTTCTCCTATTACACAATTAATAGGGGTTTCATAGTCATATGAAATACATGTATTTTCTGTAATGTTGCAATCATCACCCGCAAAGACGGAATAATATACCTTATTATTACTTGAGCCTTCTGTATTGCTAATTAGTTTTATTATATGGTTGCTGCTTGTGGCTGTAAATTTTACCCAAAGGTCAGGGTAAGATGCAAAACACAATCCGGGAATGTTAGCTGAATCGGTTGCCTGTATCAGGTTGCCTGTATAAGTGAGATCACATTCCTGAGTTGGATTTACAGGTATAATAATGGGATTGTCACATGTGTCACCGGCAGGTGCTTGTGGGGTAGTTATCGCCAGTCTGAATGAATTAAGTTCACCGGGAATATCTAAGTCTAGTTGAAGTCTTATGTAATACGTTTGGCCTATTGTCAGATTCGGTGCATACTTGTTTTTAAGAGCTATAACATTAGTACCGCATACAATTGATGAGCAGTCATTTGCCATAATTATTCCGGTTAATGAATAATTATAAGTGTTTGTTGTTTGAAAATCAACATAATGAAGTGTTGAGGTTGCTGTAAATTTATACCATAAATCTTTTTTTGTACCACATCCGGCAGTTTCAGTTAATGCTAATTGTCCTGATCCTTCTGCAAAGTTTATGACTTCCTCACCGGGATTTACAGTAAGTGTTATGGCATTACTGCATTCATCATTAGCGGCAGAGACTGGTGTGCCTATGCAGATGGTGAAGTTAGCATCCTCACTTTTTTCATACCCTGAATTCAATACCCTAATAGTATAGGTTTGCCCTATAGTAAGGTTTGAAGCAATACTATTAGTGTTATTTTTAGTATAAATATGAGTAAGTGCACCACAACCCGAGCCGGAATATAAGATATGTCTAAAATATCCACTTCCGCCAATATTGATATGATGTCTGGTAGCTGTTGCTGTAAATGTATACCATACATCTCTTTCATAATAACCGTCAGTTATTGGGTTTTCGGGAGATAAAGATGAACCAAGAAGTGTTCCGCCTACTGCCGTCTCGCACACCAAACCTGTATTAATAGGAAGTATTACAGCAGCAGAACATTGATCGTTTGCAGGAGGCGAATAGGGTGCCCTAAGGCATATTTCAAAAGAATTCTCATAAGGATCACCATTTTCGCTTTGTTGCAGAACTCTTATCTTATAAGTTGTTCCAGGTGTAAGGCCTGTTATTTCAGGACTGCCGGATGAACTGTTGGGATAGAATAGGCCTTTTTTTAATAAAGTTCCACACGCCCCTTCATATATTTCTATTCTTGAAATATGACTCCCGGTTACATTTGAAAAATATAAACTTTGTGAAGTATGTGTTGCAGTAAATTGATACCACACATCAACCAAATAAGTTGCGAACGCATCGGCAGGTAAACCCATTGATTCAGTCGCTGATGTAAACGTGCCTACTGTAGCCTGGCTACATCCTGTTGATGGATTTACAGCAAGGACTGTTGCATTAGCACAGTGATCATTTGCAGGGATAGTTGGAGTAACAATTGCAACCGAAGAATCTTCGAACCAATAAATAGGTGTTCCGGAAGAGTCATGACGATATAATCTTAATTTGTAGTTTTGGCCGACAACAAGATTATTAAAAATAACATTTGATGTGAGGCACAAAACTTCAGTTAATGTATTACAATTGCCTGTATATAGAGCAATATATTGAAATCCAAAGAAAGATTCACTCACAAAATGATGTGTGGTACTGGTAGCTGTAAAAGTGTACCATATATCCCTAAAGTTTTGAGGATTTTGACAAATTGCCTGAGGAGATTTTGTAGCCCAGTTTATACTTGCCGGAACCGAATTTATTACTACCAGACCCGGATTAACAGGAATCGGTAAAGCGTTTACACATTCGTCATTAACAGGTGGTGGCGGAGGTGTGGTGACTGAAATAGTAAAAGCTAAAGGGTTACCGCTTGCTATTCTTATTTTATACGTCTGCCCAACTGTAAGGTTTCTGAATATCTGTTGGTTGCAACTTATCCCTTGTAAGAAATTGCAGTTTGAATTGTAAAGAGAAACCCCGTCATATATATTTCCGTTAGGAAGTATACAATTTATTAAATGTGTCGTACTAGTTGCTGTAAACTGGTACCATACATCTTTGTCAGTAGTCGATAGTCCGTTACAGAAAGGTGTATTTGCCGAGTTAGTGGCAAATTCTGTTGTTCCATTTAGTTGTTGCGTATATTCTAAAGTTGGATTCACAGGAAGCGTTATGGCATTGGTACAAAGATCATTTGCCGGAGCGGGAGGAACAACTGGAGGGTCAGGTGTAGTGATACAAAGGTTGAATGATATGACCTGATTTGTAATTGCGGTTGTTGAGAATATTCGGATTTTATACGATTGTCCAATGGTATAATTTGAAGTGATGTTGTTGAGGTCGCTGTAATTTGTTCCGCATTCTTTTTTAAAAGCTTCAGCAAACTGCGAAAACTCGCACGGATAACTATCGTAAATAGTATAATTTAATTGCTTGGTTGTTCCTGCTATGTTTTTTATGCTAATGGTATGTTTAGGGCTTGTAGCTGTAAATGTATACCAAATATCATCGTCGGCTGTACCTGTACATGTCAGTGGCTCAGCAGAGGCTGTGGCTTCCGATATTGTTCCGGTAACAGTTTGTGTACAGAGGCTTGTAGTGCTGGCTAGAACAGGTATGGCTGTACTGCAGTTATCATTGACAGGTGGGCCGGTTAGGGTGCCAATGCAGATGTTAAACGTAACATTGCCTGAGGCTGTTGAATATACCCTGATCTTGTAGGTTTGACCCGGTACAAATGAGGTGTATGTGGGATTAGTGTCAGAACCGCATTTAAGAGAGGTAAGTCCTGTACAATTACCACTAAAGAGTGTGAATTGTATTATGGCACCTTCTGGCTGAACAATGTTAGTGAGCCATATACTGTGTTTTGTACTTGTCGCGGTAAATTCATACCATAAGTCATTTCTATTATAGCCGCAGATTGACGAAGTGAGTGTTGAAGGGGAGGTGTGTACCAGGCTTCCCGGTGTACCATTGCTACAGTATGGCGTGGCGACAGGTGTTAGTGCAATTGGGGAAGTGCAACTGTCGTTTACCGGAGAAAGATTACTCAGGCTAATAGTAAATGATGATGGTGCCTGCGACACACCTTCCCATGAATAGGCTCTGATATAATAAGTCTGACCCGGAACAAGGCTGCCAATTATATTATCAGGAACCAGGCATGTCATTACTGCTAATGCTTCGCAGTTGCCGGAATATATGGCATAGTTCATGCCGTCAATACTGCCGCTAATATTGGTAGTGGTTATTTTTTGTTTAGCTCCTGTGGCTATAAATTTAAACCATACGTCTTCATTTTCGTTGCCACAGTTGCTGCTGGGAAGTGCTATGGTTTTTGTTGACTGGTAGAGGGTAGAGGTTGCAGTTATAGTAGTATCTCCAAATGGATTAACCATAAGTGTTGTTGCATTGGCGCAAGTGTCGTTTACAGGTGCTGTTGGTGGTGTAGTGACGTTAATGTCAAACGTGGTGGTTTGCCCCGGAGTACTTATGGCGGTGTAAACCCTTATCTTATAGGTTTGCCCTATAATCAAGCCGGTAGCAGTACTATTATTTGGGTTGCTGCAATATTTTTGAATCAATGTGCTGCAGTCATTCCCTTCGTAAACAACATGATTCAGGTCTGTAGTGCTGCCTGTTATATTTTTTATATTAATTTGGTGTGATGTGTTGGTAGCGGTAAACTGATACCATACATCGTCATCATCTGCACCGTCACAATTGTTGGTTTCAGGAGAAGCTGTTGCTCCGGCAACAGTTCCTGATGTTTGAATCGTTTGGGTTAAATTAGGATTGACTTGCAGTACAGTAGCATTGCTACAATCATCATTGGCTACCTGGGCAGTGGCCATAAAAGTTACTGTTAATAACAGTAACGAGAACAATTTTTTCATATAGTCGGTTTGAAGTCGCGAAAATATGAAATTAATATACATTACAGTATACCAAATGTAAGTGTTTACTTCAAATAAACACAATGATTATAGTAATCAATAATAGCCTTGCCTTTCATTAAAATATCGGCTCCAATGATGCCATGAACGGGTTTGGCTTTGTATTGGCGTAGCGCTTCGTTTACATGCGACATATCAAAAATAACGAGTCCGAAGTTTTTGTTGTTCCAGTGGCCAAGCTTTAGTTTGTTATTAAGGGAAGTCTGGGTTGCCATACCGGTTCCTCCGGCTCCTGCAGCTTTAGTGTCGGAGTCATTAGCGGAAAGCTCAAAAAGAGAAATACCTTCAAAGCCCACACAGCTGTTAGAGGCCCCGGTGTCCAGGATAAAGTTTCCTGCAACTCCGTTTATCTTGCCTTTTATCAATAAATGCTGGGTTTTTGAAATCTTGAATTTTATGCGGGTATAGCCTTTTTCTTTAAGTGTGGCATACAGGTTTTCCATTTTCTGTGTTGCTTTTGGTCAAAAATACTTTAAAATATGATAATAGTACGGCAAAAGACAGGCCAACTTTGTAATTTTACGGTCCAAATTTGCTTTTATGATCCTTACCGATACCCATACTCATTTATACAGTGAAGAATTTGCTGAAGACCGCGACGCCATGATGCACCGTGCCTTTGATGCAGGAGTGACACGTCTTTTTGTGCCATCTATCGATTCGTCGTATACGCAGCAGATGTATGATATTGAAAACCAATATCCTGAAAATGTGTTTTTGATGATGGGCTTGCATCCTACGTATGTAAAAGAAAATTACCTTGAAGAGCTGGCGCATGTAGAGCGTGAGCTGGCATCGCGAAAGTTTGTTGCGGTAGGAGAAATAGGTGTCGATCTATACTGGGATAAAACCCGCCTTGCCGAGCAGCAGCACGCTTTTAAGTATCAGATACAACTGGCGAAAAAGTACGGACTGGCTATAAATATCCACTGTCGTGATGCTTTTGATGAGGTTTTTGAAGTGCTCGAGAGTGAAAAAGGAGAAAATCTTTACGGAATTTTCCATTGTTTTACAGGTGATTTTGAGCAGGCTCAAAAAGCAATTTCCTATAACATGAAACTTGGGATAGGAGGGGTAGCGACTTTTAAAAACGGTAAGATCGACCAGTTTTTAGCAGATATCGACCTGAAACATATTGTGTTAGAAACCGATTCGCCATACCTTTCTCCGGTACCGCACAGGGGCAAGCGAAATGAAAGCAGCTATACATTGCTGGTTGCTGAAAAACTTGCCGCCATTTACGGTAAGAGTGTTGTAGAAATAGCAGAAATCACAACTCAGAATTCTAAGGAGATTTACGGGATTTAAAAAAGATTTAAAGCGAAAGTCATTATTTTTTTGTTCTTTTGTGAATTGTATTAACCATAAAGAAGTACATGTCTAAATTTGACCATATAAGGCCTTTTTATGATAGTGAGGTAAATGAGGCTATATGTAGCGTTGTGCACCATCCGATGATGAAGGCGCTAATGAGTTTCACATTCCCGGATGTGGAAGAGGAGGTATGGGCCAATCAGCTAAGGAAAACGCACTCTAAACGTGATTTCCAGATTAATTTTATATATAATGCTATTCAGCAGGTATTGCAGAAAAGCTCTGACGGACTTACTACTTCCGGATTTGAAAAATTAGATAAGCACACTCCATACCTGTTTATTTCTAACCACAGGGATATTATTCTGGATACATCGTTAATAAACGTATCATTATATGACCACGGTCTTATCATGACGGCATCTGCCATTGGTGATAACTTGGTTCAAAAAGCATTCCTGCATGTTTTGTCGCGCCTTAACCGGAACTTTTTGGTACAGCGTAGCCTTTCGCCAAGAGAACTGCTGCAAAGCTCTAAGCTGATGTCGGAATACATTTGCCAGTTGCTTACCCGCGAAAACCGTTCGGTTTGGATAGCCCAGCGTGAAGGGCGTACTAAAGACGGTAACGACATGACCCAGCAGGGTGTTCTTAAAATGCTTGCCATGGGATCGGACGAAGAGAATCTGATGGATTATTTTAAGAAGATCAAGATCGTTCCGGTTTCCATTTCTTATGAATACGATCCTACCGATATGCTGAAGATGCCACGTCTTATGGCTGAAGCAAATGATGAGGTTTATATTAAGGAAAAGAACGAGGATTTTATGACGCTTATCAGCGGTATAATGGGTCAGAAGAAGCACATTCATATCCACGTGGGCGATATTCTAGATAAGGAACTTGACGTCATCAAGGAGGAGAATGACAACCAAAACAAACAGATACAGGCACTGGCTCAGGTAATAGATGATTCTATACTTACTACCTATAAGCTTTGGCCTACCAATTATATTGCCTACGACCTGCTTAATGATACCAATCGTTTTGCAAACCATTATACCGAGAAGGAAAAGAACCTTTTTGAAAGAAGGCTCGAAATGCGCATTGATATCGAAAACAAGGTTATGAGAGAAGGTTTCCTTGCCATGTATGCCAATCCGGTGGTTAATAAAATGAAATACGAGAATGCAGTCTAAGCCTACTATTTTACTGGTATATACAGGAGGAACCATAGGGATGGTGAAGAACCACGAAACCGGTGCCCTTAAGGTTTTCGATTTTAAGAAACTACTGCAACGTATTCCCGAACTGAAATTACTCGATTGCGATATAGAAACCATCTCTTTCGAAAATCCTATCGACTCGTCTAACATGGATGCGTCTAAATGGGTTAAGATTGCCACTATTGTAGAGGAGAACTATGATAAGTTCGATGGATTTGTTATCCTTCACGGGTCAGATACTATGTCTTATTCGGCATCGGCATTGAGTTTTATGCTGGAAAATCTTAAGAAACCGGTAGTGTTTACAGGTTCGCAGCTACCTATCGGCGATTTGCGTACCGATGCCAAAGAAAATCTTATCACTGCAATTCAGATAGCTTCTTTACGACACAAACACCTGCCTGTCATCCAGGAAGTTTGTTTGTACTTTGAATATAAATTATACCGTGGTAACCGTACCACAAAAATCAGTGCCGAGCATTTTAACGCTTTTACATCGCCTAACTATCCTGCCTTGGCGGAATCTGGTGTACACCTGAAAGTAAGCAACGACCTTTTATGGCCTGTGGCTAATGACAGCGACCTGAAAGTTAGCCACGAAATGGACTCGAATGTGGTTATCGTAAAAATGTTCCCTGGCATCAGCGAGGCGGTATTGTCGGCTATCGTAAATATACCGGGACTTAAAGGTATGGTGCTGGAAACCTATGGTAGCGGTAATGCACCATCGGAAGACTGGTTTATCAACATACTACAGAAGGCAATAGCAAACGGACTGCATGTGGTAAACGTAACGCAATGCTCGGGAGGTAGTGTGAATATGGGCCATTATGAAACGAGTACTATGCTGAAGAAACTGGGCGTAATATCGGGTGAAGATATCACTACCGAAGCTGCAATTACCAAAATGATGTATCTGTTAGGACAGGAAGTAGCACACGAAGAGTTCAAAACGGTTTTTGAAACTTCACTACGTGGTGAATTATCATAATTAAAATTTTTATATCCGGACAGAAAGCCTATTTTTGCCCGCAACTTAGAGAGGTGGCCGAGTGGTCGAAGGCGCACGCCTGGAAAGTGTGTATACTCCAAAAGGGTATCGAGGGTTCGAATCCCTTCCTCTCTGCCAAAGAAATCAATGCTTCCGCATAGCGGGAGCATTTTTTGTTTCTGCGCGTTGTTACCGTATGTCCTTATTGGCAAATTGGTGAACAAGAAGAATAATATTTACAAGATGAACAATAAGAGAAAACTTATGATCACTGTTAGTCAATCGATACTAGTAGTTGTCCTGATAATTGTGATATATTTTAACAGTAATTATTTTATAAAAAGTTGCAATTGGAAATATAGAAACGGATATTCCATAGGTGATTGGCTACAGGTGGGAGAATCTCATGATGTAGAATTTTGTTTTGGAATTATACTAGTTGTAGAAGACCCTGTCTCAGGGGAAAATGGTTATTATATTAATAAATCATGGTGATACTCCAGAACATCAAACTTTAAATAACTAATTTTAAAAGCAAAAATAAATTTAAAGAGGAATTATGAAGATTTAATTACTACTATAGGCAAGTAGAACTATCTTTCACTTTCGAATATAAGTTAGAGTTAAGAAATTAATAGCTGCATTTTCATGGCAATTTGAAAATTAAAAATATAAAATCCATTCTTATGTTGCAACTGAAAGTCAGTATAAGCGCATAAACTAAAAATGCGACAAGGCATGATAGTGCCGAAGCATTGATTTCTTTGAACCGTTCACTCTTTGGGGATGGCCGTAAGGCAATCCCATTCCTATGTTGCAACTGAAAGTCAGTATAAACGCAGAAACTAAAAAATCTGCTGAGGATTTATTTTTGTAATATTGTATGGCACGGATTACAAATCCGCGCAATCAGGGTTATTAAAGTATGAAAAATAAAGTGTTAGCAATAATTTTTTTTTCTATAATAGGTGTCATATTATATAGTATAACTAAGAGTTATATAAAAAAAAACGACGTCGAAAATCATGGTAAAATATCAATTGGTAAATATGTTTATCATGAAAGTTGGGCAAAAGGAGAATTAAATATATTTGAATTTTATATCGGAAAAGAAAGGTATAAAGGAAACGGAGGAAGAGCAGGAAAAAGTTTTTCTAAAAATATAGGGAAATTTTATAAAATTATATACTCGCAAAAGTATCCAGGTGTTGTTCGAGCTTTGTTTGATGAAGAGGTAACAGATACAATGGCAATTTTTAAAGCGGGATTTTCTAAAGATGATATAAAAATCCTGCCCAAAAACTAAATTATGTCTGTTTTTATGATTTTGAAACCAACACTAATTATAATAATACTGTTTTTGTTTTTTTCTTGTAACACCTCACAAGAAAAAAACAAAGAAGGTGTGGTCTTTTCGGATACTTTGCAGTATAATAGCGATAAAGTAAACGGTTCAGCAATAAAACAAATTCAGGAAGAGCAGGATACTGATAGTATATATCTTGAAAAGCTTTTAAATAAGGCCGTTATAATAGCTGGGAAGAATAAAAGTAAAGAGGTTTTTGAAGAACAGTATACTGATATTATGCCGGATAGTTCTTATCAGGTTGAAGTTAATCTTCGAAATGATTTCTTTTTTTCTAAGAAAATTACTCATTTGGTAATCAGAAGAAAGATAACCGGACTGATCTATATAGATATATTTTTTAAAAAAAATAATGAATTTTTGAAAGTGATATCTCATGAAGAATCCGAGATGACCTACGTAAATGATACAATAAGGGATATTAATGGTGATGGTGTAAAAGATTTTGTAGTAAACTGGTATGGAAGTAATGGGTGCTGCCTAAAAGCATTTAGCAATGTATATCTGTTAAGGTCCGATAATACATTCTCAAAAAGCTTTGAATTTATCAATCCTACTTTTGATCCAAAAGAAAAGATAATCAGAGGTGTTTGCTATGGACATCCGGGTGATACCGAAATGTATAAATACAAATGGAAAGGTGAAAATGTTGATACGCTAGAGTATGTTTTTTACGAAAAAAGTAATAAAGGTATAAAAACAGGTAAAGTCATGGTGTCAACGGATTATCCTAATAGTAAAGCAGCAAAGGTTTTAAAAGTATTGAATTCAGCACCTACAGAATACAAAACAATTTATGGATATAATTGGTTTACGGGTGAGGGATATGACTAAAGTTCATAATAATTATTTGTCTTGAAATAAATGATTGATAATAAAATACCGGAAGAAGAATTAGAAGCTCAGGATGTAGAGATAAGATTGAAACTGGCTTATGTATTTGCGCCTATAGCAATAATGGTTATTGCAATAGCTTATTTTCAGAACAATTCTCTAAGCTTTACTAAACGTAAATATCAGGAACAGCTTGGTGTTGAATTCTCAGGACAGGTTTCTGATAAGTATGAAGAAGGAGATTATCCGAGAGCGACAAGATATGTCATATTGGAGAATGGGTATAGACAAAATGTAAGTTCTTTTATATACGATAAACTTCAAATAGGTGATTCACTTTTAAAAGAAAAGGGAAAAGATACATTGTATTTTTATTTACAAACGAAAGAGATACTTCAAATTGATTTTACTCAATCTGAACGAGAGCGATATCTGAGAGTCAAAAATGAAAAGGCAAATAAAAATTAAGAGGTTAACTAAACTTAGCAACCCCGATAGCGCGGATTTGCAATCCGTGCTCATAAAAATTCTACACTGCAATCCTCGGTTAAAACTTATATAAGCCCTCGCAAACTCCCTCAAATTTCCCTATTTTTGCTGCTTAACAACCAAAACAACTATGGCAGGAGGAATTTTTGCGATTCTTGATGATATCGCAGCATTGATGGATGATATTGCAGTAACAAGTAAAGTAGCTACTCAAAAAACAGCTGCTATACTGGGCGACGACCTGGCGGTAAATGCCGAGAAGGCCACGGGCTTTTTATCGTCGCGTGAGTTGCCTGTACTTTGGGCTATTACTAAAGGCTCATTCTTAAATAAGATTATTATTATTCCCATAGCCTTATTGCTAAATTACTTTTTTCCCATAGCGATTAAATGGGCTTTGGTATTGGGAGGTATTTATCTTGCCTATGAGGGAGTAGAGAAGATTATCGAGTTTCTTTTTCACCGAGCCAAAACAGGTCACGAGGTAATTGAAGATGCTCAGGATGCTGATGGGCCGGAAGAGGAAAAGGCTAAGGTAAAATCGGCTATTACTACCGACTTTATATTATCAATTGAGATCGTTATCATTGCCCTGGGCAGTACATTAGGAAAACCGCTAATTACACAGATAATGACAGTAGTTGCCGTTGGCTTCTTGGCAACGGTTGGTGTATACGGAATCGTGGCACTTATTGTGCGTATGGACGATGCAGGTTTTAGCCTTATACGACGTTCTAACGATAAAGGCTTTTTAGCGGCGTTGGGTAATTTATTAGTAAAGGCACTGCCAATTGTTATAAAAGCCCTTGCCGTTATTGGTACATTGGCTCTTATTATGGTATCGGGTGGTATTTTTGCTCATAATATTGACTACCTGCACCATTTTCTTCCGGAATGGCCATCTATAGCAAAAGAAGTAGTTATAGGGCTTGTTGGCGGAATTGCTGCGGTTATACTGATGACTATCGGCAAAAAGATACTGTCGCTTGTAAAGCCTGCCTAAGGTTACAGGTACAAAATATGAAATGCTCCGCGAGGGGCATTTTTTATTACTTTTAAGTAAATTTTACTCATGGCTGAATCAAAACCACTTATCATAACCGGATCAAATGAAGGCGATAAACTTTTTATCGCAGGCTCTAATTACAGGGTTGTGCTTAGGGGAGAACAAACCAACGATAAACTGGCTATTATAGAGATGAACATACCGCCGGGCAGTGGTCCTGTACCGCACGAACATCCATTGTTTCAGGAAAGTTTTTATGTGCTGGAAGGGGAAGTGGAGTTCAGGACAAAATCAGGAACATATACGGCCAGAAAAGGTGCTGTAGTAACTATTCCCGAAGGAGGGCCGGTGCATAATTTTAAGAACCTCTCGGGAGAGATGGCAAAGCTGTTATGTATGGTGGCTCCTGCAGGACTGGATGCTTTTTTTAAAGAGGTGTCAAAGCCATTAAGGGAAGGCGAGGAGCCTCAGCCGCCTACCGATGAGGAAAGGGCTAAAATTATGGAAACTGCCGAAAGGTATGGGCAAAAGCTTTACCCACCGGATTATTTTGACAAACAATCATAAAAAACTACATTATAATATGTTTAATGACAAACGTGATTTAATCGTTATCATTTAAGATCTTATAAAAAGAACGTTACACATATTTTATTTAATAAGTAAGGAAACACGAGGTTTCCTTACTTATTGGTTGTATTGGTTTATGCTGTTGCGGAATAGTTTTTAAGTTTAGCTTCGTTAAGAGAATTCAGGTACTCTGAAGGAGATTTTCCCATGAGCTTGGTAAAAGCCCTGAAAAATGTTGTCCTGGATTTAAAGCCCACGGCCCATGCCTGGCCTTCAAGCGAAAGGCTTTTCCATTCACTGTCGTCGAGTTGTTGGATGAGGTATTCAATTCTTTTTTTATTGATAAAATCCTGAAAGTGCAGGTTATAATAAGAATTTATAAAATGTGACAGATGATGTACGGGTATATCAGTCAGTTCAGAGAGGTCACGTATCACAAATCCTTTTTTAAGGAAAGGTTTATCTATCAATGCCTTTTCTATCTGAGCAGAGTACTCCAGTATCTTTTTGTCTGATAATACAATTGCTTGCGCCTTACAGTGCTCAGCTTCATTGATTGACGGGGCTTCGGTAATTACCTCTAATTTTTTTAGGTAGTCTTCGTGAAGATTTTTTGTATCGAAAAACACAAAAGGCTTGTAAAAAGCCATGTAGCCCGCTCCTAACAGTATCGCTGAAATAGTGACGTCGTTAATAATATTGAAGTTTACGCCGAAAGAAAGACCATAAGCTTTTTGGATGAACAGCCCAATGAATAGTGATAATATTAAAAAGCTAAAACATTTAAGCCATAAGGTTTTGTCTGCTGATAGTAAAACAAGTTTGTCCGTATTGCTAAATTTAATTAATGCCTGTGTATATGCGTAAAGTAACCATACAAGGCTAACCAGTATATTAAAAGCATAAAAATCGGTAGTGTAGTCAACAATGTTAAATACCCAAAAATTTGGATTAGCGATTTGTGAGTTACTTGTAACTGTATAAATAAGATAGAGTAAAGCGGGTAAAAAATTCAGCGAATGATACCATTTGAATACCAGAGACGGATTGGTAGTTTTCTTGGTGTATAAATAAGCGCATGGAGCAACAATAAAGGCTAATGATTTTAAAGGAGAAGCCTCATTTGGATAGAAATGCAGGCTACTGGTATATAAGCCATAGATGCAGGAGCAGGATAATGCAAAAAGGCAAAGGCTAAGAAGTAAGTTTTGTAAGATGTTTTCCTTTTTGCAAATGATAATGACTGAAACTATCAATCCAATCATTCCGGCTAAAAAGAACATGGTGGATAGTAAATTTGTAATCATAATAAGGTGTATTGGCTGTTGGTCTTACTAATTTAGACTTTATTTCAATCACAATACGTTAATAAAATGTAAAATTTGTTAAAATTTTAACATTTATGTTGCTATAAGTAAATAGCTTATCCCAATACCTACTAACACGGTAAATGCTGATATTAGTAGCATTGGAATTAATGTATATGAATTTATTTTGCTAACACTCGATAGTTGCTTTCTTCGTAGTAAGAAGTAAAATGTAATAACGGTTAAAAGAACAGTGCCGGTCACAACAAGGACAATGCCCATAATATTGCTTTCGGCAATTATTTCCTGAGTTAAAAGTTTTGCTTCAGAAAGTAGCTGTGGTCCCTTGCTGATACAAAGTCCGGCTAAGATCATGACAAGTGTAGTACGCACCCAGGCCAGATGTGTTGTTTCAAGAGCCAGATCGGTTTGTTCAGCAGTTAAATAATCCCTGAATTTTCTTACCGGGACTATCTGATGAAAACTGGAGTGTATTTTCTTCATGGTCATGTTTTGATGTGTGTGTGGTAATTTTAAGAGAGAGATTATTCAATAATATATTTACTTCGGTTAAAGTATTTTTACTTCTTAGAAGATATCATTACATTGTCTTTGTCCATCTGAGCCGAAAGAGCTTTGTTGTAACCCGCAAGAAAATCATCCAATGATGCAGGATTGTAGGTTTTAGACTGAACAGACCAAACCATTTTTTCGGATTTGGCATCGTATAGATTCGTTTCCAGGTAATATATCTTGTCATCGGTATAATAACCTGGGGTATAAAAGTTGTTATAACCGTAAGCATAATATGTCCCGAAACCACCATAATAACCAAAACCCATAGGGTAGTAGTTTGTAGTTCCCGGAACATAACGGGTTTCATGCTCCTGATTTACCAATGCTACCGTAAGGATGCCATCACAATTGGTTTCTTTTATTTTCTGTATAATACGTTCTTTGTCTTTTGTAGCTTCGCCAGATCTGAAGTCAGGAGGTAGTACATCTGAACTTTTTACTGTAGCAGATCCTCTTGAGGTTATTAACTGAGCCAGCCCGTTTTCAACTGTTTGTCTTGCAGCAGCCCTGTCTGTCATGGCTACGATAAAGACTTTGCTATAAGCTTTCTGAGGTGCCGCTGCGTCTTTATACGATCCGGTTACCGACGTATTTGTGCCACAAGCTGTAACTAAAAATAATAAAATGAATAAGTAAAAGTGTATTTTTTTCATAATCAGGATTGTCGTTTGGTTGAATATGACAATGCAAAGTAACCTGATTATATTTCTTTAACCTTTTTTTAAAGGCTTAATAGGTTGCATCTTATAAAATGGAACATTTTTTTAATATTTAGGATTGTTACTTACTTTTTATATTCCATAGTGGAATAAAAAACCACCAGCGCTAGCTGATGGTTTTTACATATTTTAGATAAGAATTTTTAAAGAAGCTCGATTTCCTGAGTTTCACCAGGAGATGATTTTCTCACGTTAATCACCCTTCCGGTTTCATCAATTACAAAAGCGATAAACTCTATGTTAGCAGTATTAGCAACATTTGCAGGTACCGCAACATTGAAAGTTCTTGTATATGTCTGGCCAATTTTTGTTTGGTCAGCAGTAATAGCTTCACCGGTCATTCCCGTAAGCGGATCTCTAAGCACATGATTATGCTCGTAGTCTTCCAGTAGGTCAACCCCGTCATAATATGAAGTATAGTTGTGCTGCTCATAAATAAGCCCGTTTTCAACTACGTATACTACCAATTTAAGGTTATTACTGAAATCTTTACCAAACATTACATTTACATCCATACTAATATTACCGTTAGCAATAGAAGATGTCATAGCAACACCAAGTTTTGGGTTTTCACCCTGTGTTAGAGCTATGGCCTGATTGATATTGTTTGGTTCAGGGAAAGCCCACTGAATGTTTCTGTTCAGGTATCCTTTAGGATATCCCGGAGCAAGGTTCATTGCTGTTTCAAATGCAGAAGTGTCATAGGTGTATGGGTCATATCCGGTATCATTAGGATTTTTTCCCGGACCGTGGATGGCTACCGCTATAGCATCTTCGGTTTGATTATGAACCAATTCTATAGCATGCGCAACCCTTGGGCACCATCCGCACCATGTGCCGGTGTAATCTTCAATCAGCATTCTTTTCCTGAAGTTGATTCCTGTTCCGTCGTGATAGTTTATCATTAATGGTGATGATGTTACAGCGTTGTAAACAGCTGTTACTTCAAAATTCCCAACAACATCAGATGTGAATGTGTTGCCTTCTATTTTGTTGCCATCAACATAAAATTCAGCCTCTTCAGTCAGTTCATCGCCTTTAGCGTCTTTTACTGTAAATGTAACGGGGTTTCCAATTACCTGAACAGATTTATCGGCAGTAAGGCTGATGTTTGTCTGGGATTCTAATATTTCATAATCAGTTGAACAGCCTATAACGATAAGTAGGGCTGCAACTATCAGGATAAAATTCTTTTTCATTGTAATGTAAGCGTGCATTGGTGCTTTTAAGCTAATGCGTATTAGTTTTTAACAAACTTTATCTGAGCTGTTTTGTTTTCTTCGGTAGTAAAACGTGCAAAGTAAACACCCGCTGCAACTGATGAAAGGTCGATTGCCTGAGAACCATTAACAACAGTAGCCGATTTTACGATTTGTCCGTTGATGTTAACGATCTGAAGTTTTGCATTTTGGTTAGCAGTAACGTCAAGTGTGTTTTTTACTACAGTGTTATTTACTACGATACCCATTTTCTCAAGAGAAGCAAAATCAGTAGTTGATGCTGTAGGGTCGTATTTATACGTGAAAGTAATAATCGGTTCACCTGTTTGCTCTCCGGCAGCGTTTACGTGTACAAGTGCCATGGTGTAGCTTACAGGAGATTGGTACTGATTGTAAAAGTAGTTTTCTGCCCCACTTGTTCCGTTTGGCAATACCTCTGTGTATTCATTTGCTACACCCGGAGGAGCCAAAGTACCTTCAGGTGCAGTATTAAAGCAGTATCCTCCGTAACAAAATTGTACCTGATTTCCTAAAGGATTTACATCTGAATCAACCATTTTAAGCTTAACATTAATAGTTTCTTCAGTATTGTTTAAAACCAAAAAATGCATTTTCGCTTCTGATCCATAAACATTGTAAGTATATGTCTGGTTGTTTTGAAGTTCTACATCACCATCCATTACTATAATTTGTGCCTGAGCAAAAACACCAACAAAAAGTGCAGCTGCTAAAATAATCTTTTTCATTTTTCCGAATTTAATTTAATGTATGCGTTTTTATTAAAAAAGCTATCGGAAACAGAAAAGCCGTTCCCGATAGCGTTATATTATATAACTGTTAAATAGTGTTTAAAACTATTTGATGATTAGTTTTTCAACTCTTTCGCCAGATGCACCGTTTATTTTAGCGATGTACATACCTGTAGAAAGTCCACTTAGGTTGATAGAACCACCGTTTTCGATACCTTTAGCAGTGTGAACTGTTTTACCTGTAAGGTCAGTAACCGTTACGTCGATGGTTTCTTCAGTGCTAAAATTGAAGATGCCGTTAGAAGGGTTAGGGTATACAGCTAATGATTTAGTTTCGAAAGTCTCGTTATCAAGAGTTCCGTTTGTTTTGAAGGCAGTCTCCTTAATAACCTCGTATTGGAAAGTACCATTGTGAGTAAACAGTAGAGTTCCGTCTCCAGCTGTAATAGTTACGCCGTGTGCTGGAGCTTCACCATTTTCGTTCGCATCCCAACCATCACCATAAGCATCACTTAAGAGGATAGTATAACACTCATTAGAGCTTAGTGTTTTATTGTATGTAAACGTTTTTTCCTGATAAGTAGGTGTGTTAGTGTAGTTTGGTGTTTGGTATGCTATGTCAGCTGTAGTGTAACCTCCCTGAGGTTTGTTTCTAAGGATGTAAAGTTTCATCTCATTAGGATACTCATCTGTATGAATCGTAATAGTTATATCATCAGTAGATTCAAGCGGAGTACCTGTTACATAATCATATTCTGCTGTGATGTTGTTTTCAGGGTTTGTATCAACTGCCGGAGCATTATTAACCTGAGTAAGTATAGCCTGATAGTTAGCACCTTCTTCAGAAATAATACCATCAAAAGTTACTTCAGCTACTCCAAAAGGAACCAGGTTAACGTCAAAAGGCTGAGTTGCTACTACTTCCCCATCTTTTTTAAGTTGTACTTCTACATGAGATACAGTGTGTCCGTAACTTTGTACATATGCACTTACAGTAGCTCCTGATTCACAGTATTTTCCACCTCCGGCTCCAATTCGGCCCCAATGGTCAACACCTACCATAGCAGTACCTCTTGCAGTATTAATAGCTGCAACCATAGTAGCTAATGAAGCTCTTTCAAGGTTAGTAACTGTTCCAGGTTCATCTTGCCCGTTTGGAGTAATTATGTAAAGAGATGGAAAACCTTCAAGATTATAAGCTGCAGCAGCAGTATCATTATTGATTATAGGATAATTTGTTCCCTCAATCCAGTTTCCTTGTGATGGGCCGCGTTCAGGTTGTCCTGCTGTTGGAGGTAAACTTTGTCCGCCTAATTCAAGTATGTGTGTATTGTCATCAGCTTCAACGAATATTACAGCAAGCTCATCGCTTCCGTTTGGTCCGTAAGCAGCATAAAGATCTTCTAGTGTATGAGACTCGTGGAAAGACCAACATGGGCCACACCAAGCTGCTGACAAATCAACAACTACAGTTTTTCCAGCATTTAGATAAGCCTGAAGTGAAATTTGTTCACCATAAGTTATGTCATTCCCTACAATTGAAAGGATTTGCTGTCCTGAAATTTCCGGCGCCGGAGATCCGTTTGCGATTTGTGCATTTGCAGCAAAGGCACCCATAAGCATCATGCCAAGTAGTAGTCTTTTTTTCATAGTTTAAATAGTATAGTTGTTATTTTATCTTTTATATTCTAATCTAAATTAAGTTGTTATGGGTTAAGCATATATAAACCTAATGTAAATTATTTTGACGAAATTATAGAAAAAAATGACATGTCAAAATTTTTTCGTCAAATCATGTAAAAAAAAATCTAAAAAATGGCAAAAAACATGATAATCTACCAGTCCGATAGACTTTTAACCGCTAAAAATGCAACTTTTTTTAAATTTTATGCTGTTCTTTTTTGTTTTTAACGAAAACGCATACTATTAGATGTTAATTTTTTTTTAATATTGCGCACGCTACTGCAAATGCAGTTTTATTTAAACTTTATAATTATGAAAAAATTAGCCCTGCTGTTTTTGTTTCTTACAGTTTCTGCTTATGCGCAAAAAGAAATGCCATCGGTAACACTTAAGTCATTAGATAATAAAACACTTAGTGTTAAAAATGATTTCGCTGAGAAAGATAAGCTTTATGTATTTTGTTTTTGGGCAACATGGTGCGCTCCTTGTATTAATGAGCTTGATGCAATAAATGAAAATTATGCAACATGGACTAAAGAGCTTAATATGGAAGTAATTGCCGTTTCTATTGATGATACGCGTACACAAAAGCGTGTTAAGCCGTTGCTTAACGGTAAAAAATGGCCATATACAGTACTGCTTGATACAAATCAGGATTTAAAACGTGCTCTTGGAGTGGCTAATCCTCCTTATACAGTAGTGGTAAAAAATAAAAAGATAGTTTACATCCACAATGGTTACAGCCAGGGTGCAGAAAAAGAACTTTATAATAAACTGAAGCAGCTGTAATTAATGAAAAAGCTATTCCTACTATTACTGCCTTTTGCAGCGGGTGCTATTTATGCCCAGGAAAATGATACAATACAAAAAAAGAACTACGGAAAGATATACGGAAGTTTAGAATCGAACTCGCAATGGTATCTTAACGATAAAGGGAGAGGGCTTAATCATCCTGAAGATCCTTTCCGTTCTAATAATTATCTGTTAGTAAATTATCAGCTTGGAGGTTTTACCGCCGGAGTTCAGGTAGAGGCTTATGAACCTAATGCGCTTTTAAACTACAATCCGGGGTTTAAGGGTACTGATCTTGGTATTTATTTTGCAAGCTATAAAACAGAAAAGTTTGAATTTACAGCGGGTTATTTCTATGAGCAGTTTGGTAGCGGAATGCTGCTTCGTGCATGGGAAGACCGTGCATTAGGTATTAATACTGCACTTCGTGGGGGAAGAATCATTTACCGCCCAAGTGACAATGTAAGATTAACAGCATTATACGGAAGACAACGTAGCGGTTTCGATGTGGCTAAAGGAGATATCTATGGCTTTGATTCTGATTTTAACGTAAGCCAGCTGCTAAACTTTCAGGAAAGTGACCTTTCATTTGGATTGAGTTATGTTGGACGTTACGAAAAGGTAGATTTACCGGATCCGAACTTTCATTCATTAACGAGCATGTCGGCTTTCCGATTTAATTTCATTCATGATGCATTTTATGTGTCAGGGGAGTATGATTATAAAATTGATGATGCAGTGCTTGACGCACAGAATAATATATCGAATGATTTCGTAAAACCGGGCAATACGGTATTGCTTAATTTCGGATATTCTAAATCAGGACTTGGTATCGATGCAACTTTCCGTCGTATTGAGAACTTTAAAGTGCTTTCTGAAAGAATTCCAACGGCTACCGGAGATTTACAAACAACCAGTCTTAACTTTAACGACAAGGTGCTAAACTTTACACCGGCACTTACAAAACAGCACCACTCTAATCTGGCTAATATTTATGTTTTCCAGGCGCAAAGTAAAGTAGACTTTATTGACCCAACTAAGATGAAAGCGGGTGAGACCGGGGGTCAGATAGATATTTTCTACGACTTTGATAAAGGATCGTCTTTAGGAGGTAAATACGGAACTAAAGTTGCCCTGAATTTATCAAGCTGGTATAACCTTCCGGGAAGTTACAGAGCCGTTCCGGCAGATTACAGTACAAGCTTTTTTGGAGTAGGAGAGAAGTATTTCTCAGACTATAACTTCGAGGTAAAAAAGAGACTTTCTGATACATGGCTTACAGGTTTTGAGTATATCAACCAATACTACAACAAAGACTGGTTAGAAGGTGGTGATAAGGTAAGAGCTAACATTGCTGTTGCAGAAGCTACTTACAACTTTGCTGATAATAAATCAATCCGTCTTGAAGGTGAGCACATGTGGGCCGATGCCGATAAGAAAAACTGGGCAGGTGGTACACTAGAGCTTAACCTGAATGATAAATACTCATTATATGTATGGGATATTTATAACTATGGGAATGATGATCCTAAAAAACAAACACATTATTATAATATGGGAGGTGCTTACCGAATAGGTGCTACCCGTATTGCTGCTAACTACGGTAGACAGCGTGGCGGACTTGTGTGTGTGGGCGGTGTATGCCGTTTCGTACCTGAGAGTACAGGTTTTACGCTTAACATTACCACGGCTTTTTAATAATTACCAAAGTTTTATATACGTGAAGATCCCTCTGAATAAATCAGGGGGATTTTTGTTTAAATATAGTCTGTTTGACTATAAGTGTTTTTGCTAAAAAACACTATTTTTAGCTTTCCAAAAAACAAACCAAAAATCTATGAAAAACTATCCTGAGATTATCCGTTGGGGTATTATTGGCTGCGGCGATGTAACAGAACGTAAGAGTGGTCCGGCATATCAGAAAACGGAAGGATTTGAACTCTATGCTGTAATGCGCCGTGATGCCGAAAAAGCGGCTGATTATGCGCGAAGGCATGGTGTTCCTAAACATTACACCGATGCTGATGCGTTGATCAATGACCCTGAGATTGATGCCATATATATTGCTACACCACCGGATACCCATGAATTTTATGCCCTTAAGGTGGCCGTGGCCGGAAAACCATGCTGTATAGAGAAACCTATGGCACCGTCATATAGCGAGTGTGTTAACATTTGCAAAGCTTTTGAGGCAAAAGAATTGCCATTATTTGTGGCTTATTACCGTCGTTCGCTGCCTCGTTTTTTGCAGGTAAAGACATGGATGGAAGAAGGAAAAATAGGGGAGGTGCGCCATATAAACTGGCATTTAAGCAGAACACCTTCACCGGTAGATATATCGGGAGAATACAATTGGCGTACAGATGCCGAAATAGCCAGAGCAGGTTATTTTGATGACCTGGCCAGTCATGGACTCGATCTTTTTGCTTTTTTCTTTGGTGATTTTAAAGAGGTAAACGGCAGCAGTTTAAACCAGCAGGGGCTTTATACTGCAAAAGATGCAGTAGTTGGTTCCTGGGTTCACGAATCTGGGGTTACAGGCACCGGAAGCTGGAATTTTGGAAGTTTTGAGAAAGATGATAGTGTTACTATCATTGGCAGTAAAGGAAAGATAGAATTTGCAATATTTGATGATGTTCCTTTAAAGCTTACAACAAATGATGGAGTTGTAGAGATTGAGATTGAACATCCTGAGAATATTCAGCTTTACCACGTTAATAATATGAAAGAGCATTTGGTAGATAATCTGCAGCACCCTTCAACAGGAACTTCGGGAACGCATACCAATTGGGCAATGGAAAGTATGTTAGGTATATAAAGCAAAAGCCTCCGTATTGCGGAGGCTTTTTTAATTAATTCAGGGAATTAATTCTTTACTATTTTTCGGGTGATTGTTTTGCCTTCATCAGAAGTTGCAGTCAGCATATAAAGCCCTTGTGGTAATGAGCTTATATCGATTGTAGTTTCGTTCGCTTCAATTACTTTTCTGCCGTCTGCCGTATAAATTACCACCTTACTTATTATAGTTGTAGATTGTAATGTAATCACTGTTTGTGCAGGGTTTGGATAAACAACCAGTTCGTTCTTATTGAAATCATCCAGGCCTAATACCTGTCCGCTTACGGTAATTTCAATAGTGTCTAAAATAGTTGCATCTTCAGCACTTACGGCTTTTATGGTAGCTACTCCGTTTCCGATAGCATGCACAATACCGTCTTGTGTCATGTAAGCATAAGCGTTCCCTGAGATGGTACTCCATACCACATTTTGGTTTGAGTTTGAAGGTAATACTGTGGCAACAAGTTGTAACGTTCCATCCTCAGTTGTGATAGTTGCAGGAGCATTATTCGCAACTGAAATAGCTAATGAAGTAACAGCCACGATTTGTCCGGAAACAGTAATTTCTATAGTATCAAGTATCGTATTATCTTCACTTACAGCCTGAATAGTTACAGTACCGTTGTTGATAGCGTGTACGATACCATCCTGAGTCATATAGGCATATGCATTGCCTGATATGGTACTCCATATCACATTTTGGTTTGAGTTTGAAGGTAATACTGTGGCAACAAGTTGTAACGTTCCATCATCGGTTGTAATAGTTGCAGGAGCATCATCCGCAACAGAAATGGCTAATGAAGTAACTGCAACCATTTGTCCTGAAACAGTAATTTCTATAGTATCAAGTATTGTGTTATCTTCAGCACTTACAGCCTGAACAGTTGCAGTACCGTTGTTGATGGCATGTACGACACCATCCTGAGTCATGTAAGCATATGCATTGCCTGATATTGTACTCCATACCACATTTTGGTTTGAGTTTGAAGGTAATACTGTGGCAACAAGTTGTAATGTTCCATCGTCAGTTGTAATAGTTGCAGGAGCGCTATCAGCTACATTAATTTCAAGACTTGCTACCGGAACAACCTGTCCGCTTATTGTTATTTCAATGGTGTCTGATTTTGTAGTATCCTGTACGCTTACTGCCTGTACAGTTACAATTCCGTTGTCTGTTGCAGTTACAAGTCCGTTAGAATCTATTGTTGCATATACTTCGCCTGAAACAATGCTCCATGTAACTTCTTGTGAGGCTTCAGTAGGAGTTATTGAAGCCGTAAGCTGAAGGGTTCCGTTATCAGCGGTGATTGCAGGGGCTACGTTATCAGCTACAGTAATTTCAAGATTTGTAATAACAGGTAGTTGTCCGTTGATTGTTATTTCGATAGTATCTGTAATTGTAGCATTGTCAGCAGCGGTAGCCTGTACAGTAACAGTGCCATTTGCGGTTGCAGTCAGCAGTCCGTTAGCATTGATAGTTGCAAATTCGCCTCCCGAAATTATCTCCCATATTTTTTCCTGACTCACAACTGATGGAATTATGGGAGCAACTAATTGAAGCGTACCGCCATTTTGTGTAATTTCCGAAGCCACATTACCCTCGGTTAAGACATTAATAGCCGTTACAGCATTGCTTACCTTATAATAGACTCTTACGTTAGGGCGGACCTTATATTGTCCTCCGCCACTACCATGGTTCAATACTAGGTTTTCATTCATAGGTACTGTATTGATAGGCCATGCGCCTACAATATAATCGCTGTAACCTGCTGTATATTGCCATACAATAAATGTGCTAAATTGTGCGGTTTGTCCGTTTTGGTACATAGCTGTAGCTAATTCTAAATTGTTCCCGGTATATGTGAATTCTTCATCAAATGGAAAATCGATCCACCCAATAGTGGGAGGGAGGTCATAAGCCGGGTTGTCGGTTACTTCTGTATGGGTTTGAAGAATTTCACCGTAAGTGATTGCTGTACTTAGCGGCGCAGTTTCTACAGAGTTTTTAGCAAACATTCGCAAACGCAGATCGGGATATTCGTCGCCACCATAGGCCCCATTGATCTTTTCAAATGCCAAACCGGTAATCTGTGCATTTACAGGTATTCCTGCATTTTGCAGTTCGGTTTGTGTATACAACATATTGGCTACTGAGCCATTACGTTGAGCAATACTTGCATACATCATCGGGCCATAGGAAGCACCGAAAATAGCAAGTGTATCTGTTCCTTCTCCAATCTGGCCGTAGTTAATATTATATTGTGGTGTAGTTGTAAATGTGTTTTCTATCCAGATGCTGTTTGACGTTTCAGAACAGTGTGAGCGTACTTTTAAGGTATAATTTGTATTTACAATAAGATTTAGCAGTAAAAGTTGTGTTGATTGAGCAATGCCTGATTGTATTACTGTGGTGCTTTCCGGAAATGTAAGTTCCCATTCAAAATCCAGTGAAGATGATGGCTGCTGAACTGCCCAGTAGAATTTGGCATGCGTCATTCCTTTTGGACCGCTAATAAGACCGTAAGGAGTGGGGCATTCCTGTGCCTGCAAATTAAGGAATAAAAGGAAAGCAATGAGTGCCAGCATTTTTTTGATTAGTGAATAATTGTTTGACATATTATAGTAGTTTATGATATTACGCTAACAACTTATAGTTCAGATAACAATAAGTGCTCTAATTGTGATATTTCTCACAATAATTAATTATTAATATTTAGTCTAAATAATAATTAATTAGATTTGCGCAAATTTCTTCAACCTTACAAGTAATACTGTTTGCTAAACGGATTAAAATTTAAGCCAAACGGATAATTGGTATGAAAAATAACGGAGATAGGTATAAAAATGATTTTGGTTATGCTTATGAAAATGAGCAATGTACCGGGAGCGATATCCCTTTTTCGGCCATTGGTAATACTTTGGTTAGAAAGATAGATTTTGATGGCATACGTTTTCTGTATGGAAAGCTAAAGTTTATCAGACCCATACCGGTGCAGGTTGTTAATGATGCTCCTTACATAGTAATGTTTTTTTCCCTGGCCGGCAGCAGGGACAGTTATTTTACCGAAAGCAATAACAGGAGCAGTGTCGGTGCCGGATATCATAACCTTTACTATATCCCCGATAATAAATTTTTCATTGAGCCTTCTCAAACGGATGAAGAGAACATCTATGTACAGGTGCAGTTTACCGAAGAATATTTCAGACGTTTTACACCGGCAGATCATTCAATGCTTTCGGCTTTTGTAAAAAAGATTGAAAACAGGGAATTCTCATTGCTTAGCTTTGGTAATATGCGTATAACCGGAGAGATGTATGCTATACTGAACGATATGGTGCAGTGTGATAAGAAAGGTATAATTAAGCAACTTTATATTGAGGCTAATGCGCTTAAATTACTATTACTGCAATTTGATCAATGCGGACCTGTTACTAACAGGCAGCAGGGAAAAAATGTAAAACAGCACGATTTAGAAAAATTTGAATCGGTAAAAGAATACCTGAAAGAAAATATTGCCCACAACCATTCTCTCACAGAACTTTCCCGCAGGAGTGGACTTAATGATTTTAAGCTAAAGAAGGGATTTAAGGAACTGTTTGGCACAACAGTTTTTGGTTATCTTCATGAGCTCAGGATGTCTGAAGCTGCAGAATTGCTCAGGAATGAAGAGAAAACCATTGCTGAAATAGCTGAATGCTGCGGTTATGCTTACGTGCAATCGTTTTGTACGGCCTTTAAGCAGAAATACGGGATTTCACCGGAAAAGTACAGAAAAAAGAAAGGCCTCTGCAGCACAGCAGAGACCTGTTTCTATAACCAAACCTAACCTTAAACTATTACTTGGTAGTAACAGTTTCAACAAACATTTTATCGTTATATTTTGCTACAACGGTAAACTTATCAGCTTTGATGTTTTTTGTGTCAAAGCGTTTTGTGATGTTTGAACCTTTTGTAACAGTTTCGCTGTATAGTTCAGCGTTATTTTCGTCGTATAGTTTAATTTCAACTGGTGTTTTAGCTGCTTCTTTAATGTTTACGGTTACAATTCCGTCTTTAGCAGTAACTACCGGTTTTAATACTTCGGCAATCGCTTTCTCAGAAACTGATGCTGTTTTCTCATCAATTTTGATTTCATAGCGTGCAATTTTAGCACCGTTTTCAGCCTCAAGGAAATAGCTTCCTGCCGGAAAAGCATTCAGGTCATACGTCCTGTTGATCTTACCGTCTTTAGCTTTAATGTTTTCTTCAAAAAGCACTTCTCCGTCTTTACCTGTAATAGATACGTGTGCTTTTGTATTGTTGATTGAAAAATTGATCAATTTTCCAAGACCGCTTCTTACGCTAACAGAAAAATCTGCATCGTTTGCTCTTACTCCAAACGCAGTTAAAAATACTGCAAGGGCTAAACCGAATTTCACTACATTTTTCATACTATTTATATTTACTTGGTTTAACAAATTTCTATGGTGCTAAATTACTCTTGTTCTATAATAGTATGCATACCTATATTTTCATGTTTATATGCTATATTAACCTTTCGAAAACGTTATAGGTTATTTTAATGTAAATATTGGCAAAATTTTAATAAATTTGTATGGTAAAAGAGCATAGGAGATGAAAAATTTGAAAGCCACTTTTGAAGTTATCGAACCTGCTTTCGGAACTTCTTTTTCTTATTCTAAATATGTGCAGAATGCCAACATCAAGGCGCACCTTTGGCACTACCATCCCGAAGTGGAACTGGTATTTGTAAACGGCGGTACCGGAAAACGCCAGATAGGAAGCCATATTTCCTATTATACTGAAGGCGATCTTATACTTATAGGAAGCAACCTGCCGCATTGTGGTTTTACCGATGATCATACCGGAAATAAGAATGAAACGGTTATTCAGATGAAACCCGATTTTCTGGGCGATGCGTTCATGGCTTTGCCCGAAACCAAGAACATACAGAAGCTGTTGGAAAGGGCTAAAGGAGGCATTGCTTTTGGCGAAGAGACCAAGAACGCCTTAGGCGAAAGGATAGAGGCGATGGAAGCCCAGCCGCCACTGGAACGCCTGCTCACCATGATAAGCATACTCAACGAGCTGGAACATGCCAAAGACTATAAAATACTGAATGCCGAAGGTTTTGCGCTCGAAACCCAATTGCAGGATAACGACCGTATTAATATGGTGTTCAACCATGTGAAGGATAACTTCAGGGAAGAGATTCCCCTTGAGGCGATGGCCGATATGGCGAGCATGACGGTACCCTCCTTTTGCCGCTACTTTAAAAAAGTGACTAACAAAACCTTTACCCGTTTTGTAAACGAATACCGTATCGTACACGCCTGTAAACTGTTAACCGAAAAACAAATGAGTATAGCCGATGTGTGCTACGAAAGTGGCTTTAATAACTTTAGCCACTTTAATAAGTCATTTAAAGATTTTACAGGAAAAAGCGCTTCGGGCTACAGGAATGAATTGAGGGCGGTGGTGAGGTAGATTTGTGTGTACGGACGTGACGCTCGCCCCAGCAGAGAGGCAACGGAAGGGTATTTACATAAAAAAATCAGATCGCTCTTTTCTTATTTCTTTAGAAACCTGTTCAATTAATTCTGCACAGTCTAAAATAAATTTATCATCTACTTCAATCAACGTTGAAATTTCAGAAACATCACCTTCATCAAAGAAATGCTCTCCTGGTAATTTTATTCTAAAAGATAATGAAGTTGATTTTGCAACTAAAGTATTATAACTCTTACCTTTTCCATGTTTCAGTACATTAATGGCAGAAATGAAATCGTTGAAACGATTACTTAACTCTGTATTCCCTATTTGGATAAGTATTTTTTTAGCCTCTTCAAAGCCATTCCTGCAAGATAAACCTTCTTGCAGTATAGATTCGAATAATGAAAACATTCCGATAGAAATAATAACTTTTTGTAATTGAATCATTTGAAGATTCTTTACAGCAATCGTTGAAGGCAATTCTTCAATGACTTTAGAATTTACTTCTTTTAATGTGTTTAGAGTGAATATAGTACTTCTGTAAATTAAATCGTCGAATGAATGCATATGTCGGTTTATTGTTTTCTTTTCGTGCAAAAAGGAAAGTCTTTTAATAAAAATTTATATTGTACTCTCGCGCGACGCTCTTACTTATATATTACACCACCTCAATCCCCATCTCTCCAAAACCTTTTAGCAGCTTATTATCCGGTTCAGCTTCGGTAATAATCACATCCAGGTCGGTTACCGGGCAAATATAGAAAGGTTCAACGGTGTTGGTTTTTTCCAGTGACGACATGGCAATAGTTTTTGCGGCTTTTTCTACCATTATCTTTTTTACCTGTGCATCTTCATAATCCATTGCAGTTACACCCATGCTTTCGTGGATACTGCATATCCCCAAAAAGCAGATGTCGGCCCTAACACGGCTAAAAGTATCCAGTGTTTCCTGTCCCATAGTGGTAAAGCCCGTTTTATACAGTCTTCCTCCTGCAAAGATGACTTCTACATTCGGGTGGTCTTCCAGCACATTGGCAACGGGAAAACTATTGGTTACAACCGTTATCTTTAGGTTTGCCGGCAAGCTGGCCGCCAGTGCTACTACCGATGTTCCTCCATCAAAGAATACTACCTGACCGTCCGTTAAAAAGTCTAATGCTTTTGTGGCAATTATCTTTTTAGTGCCGATATCATGTTTTTCCCTGTCCCTGTAATGGTGCGGAACAGGTGAATGTAATACAGCACCGCCACGAACGGCTTTCAACAGTCCACGTGTATCTAGCTCCTTAATGTCACGGCGTATGGTATCTTCCGATACGTTAAGTGATTCACTCAATGCATCAAGACGTACTTTATTATCCTGTGATAACTGATCTAATATGGCCTGCAGGCGTTCTTCTTTTAACATGATATTGCAATATGTTGCAAATATAATCAAATAAATATTGCAAATAGTTGCAATTTATAATTTTATTACACTACCTTTGCTTCGAAATAATGCAATAAAATGCAAAATAACGCAACAATGAAAAAATCGATTGCTATAGATATGGATGGCGTAATGGCCGATATTGAACAATATATTGTAGACTGGTACAATAAAGAAGCCGGAACTACTATTACCAGAGATGAAATACAGGGTATGGAAGATCACGGTCTTTTTCCTGATAAGGAATTATTATTGAAGATTCTGAATACCGAAGGTTTCTTCAGGAACCTGCCTGTGATGGATGGTGCTGTAGAAGTGGTTAAAGCACTTATGGAAGAATACGAAGTATATGTAGTATCAGCCGCAATGGAGTTTCCGTTATCACTATTCGAAAAGAAAGAATGGCTGGCAGAACATTTTCCGTTCATCAACTGGAAGAATATTATCTTTTGTGGAGATAAGAGCATTATAGATACCGATTATATGATCGATGACCACATTAAAAATCTTGATTTCTGTAAAGGAAAACCGTTGATGTTTACAGCATACCACAATGTGAATCTTACACATCATAAAAGGATAAACCACTGGAACGAAGTGAGCGGTCTGTTAAAAGAATTTGAAGAAGCCGCAGAGTAAAAAATATATTCTTGGGTAAGGATATACCGGAATAAATGCAAAATGTTAATCCGGAATGTTTGGGTAAACCTGCAAGGTCTTTGAGACCTTGCAGGTTTTGTTTTTTAAGAAGGAGGATTTATTCCCTACGGGAAAATAAAATCCTAATATTATTTATTTGCTACCAACATCTTTTCCCTCTGGGAAATTTCCAATACATATCCCGTTAGCAATATAATTTTGGTAGAACTGATAATTAAGCACTTCCTATGCTCCTCTCTCCTTTGGAGAGTCCCGATAGCTATCGGGAGCGGGTGAGGCCTCTATATTTGACTAAAACCCTTTTATTATCAAAATAAAAAACCCGCAGCTAAAGCAGCGGGCAAATTATAGATTTGTGATATGCATTGCCCCCGACTTCAGTCGGGGTGAATAATAATCAAAGGTTATTGGCTTTAGCCAAATATAAGAGTCCTACTTCAATTCCACCTTCACTACAAAAGCTTTATCATCTACTTTTTTGGAAGGAGTTTTTATATGTAGCCCTAAATTGTCATAGGTATAAGCTGTCTTTTCAGCACTTCCTAAAATGCTAACGTTTTTTACTTTTCCTTTATTGGCTAAAGCCCCGAACGTTATAGAAGCATCTTCTCCCGGCCAGCCTAATACAATAGCATAAATGGTATTGCCTTTTCGGGTGTAGCGAACGTCCTGCGCCGTATAGCTTATCTTATCCAGGAACATACCGCCTTTTTCCTGTTTGGTAGGGCCTTCGCCAAAAACATCAAAAGTACGTGTGCCATAAATGGCCTCACCGTTTACGTTAAGCCATTGCCCAATCTCTAATAATATATCCTGTTGGTTTTTAGGGATTATGCCGTTTGCCATTGGTGATACATTAAGCATTAGCGCACCGTTCTTGCTCACAATGTCAGCCAATAGGTCAACAATATCATTAGCGGTTTTCAGGCCAAGGTCGTTAGTATAGCTCCAGCTGCCTACCGATACGGTTTCATCCGTAAGCCAGAAATCTTTAGTGATGGCATTCTGGCGGCCTTTTTCAAAGTCTTCTATACTTACGCTTTTAGGAAGCTCGCCTTCCTTATGTGTAATGATGACCTGTTTCTTTTCCTTTACCGAGTGGTTAAAGTAGTATGCAACAAATTCCTGTTTTGTCTTCTCCGGTATCTTAGTCATTTTGCTGTCAAAATAAATAAGATCGGGTGAATAGTTATCAATAAGTTCCTTTAACTCACCATACCAGTTAGCATAGAATTGATCGGGTGGAATATTACCATACATTTGCGCCAGCTTAGGATCGGTTGACGATGTTGGGAATTTTGGGTTGTATGGGAAATATGAAATATCATCCAGCCATTTGTCCGGATTATCCTTATTGATCTGAAGATTTCGGTCTTTATGAAAAGAGGTTACCAGCTTCATGCCTCTGCCATGAATGGCTTTGGCAAGCTCACCAACTAAATCACGATGCGGACCCATATCCATACTGTTCCACGGGTTGATTTTACTATCCCAGTTGCTCCAGCCGTCATGATGCTCGGCAACTACACCGGCAAATTTTGCTCCGGCCTTCTGGAAAAGATCAGCCCAGTCATTCGCATTAAAATATTCGGCATGGAACATCGGTACAAAATCATGGTAACCAAATTTAGAAGGATCACCATATAATGATACCATATGTTTGTACTCAGGCGTACCCTCTATAAACATATTTCGCGGAAACCAGTCGTTGGCATACGCCGGAACCGAAAGTACACCCCAATGTGCATAGATACCAAACTTGGCATCCTTAAACCATTCGGCAGTCTCGTCATATTTGGCAAGCGATTCCCAGTTAGGCTGGTAGGTTTCCTGCGCATTGCTTTTTAAGGCAAACAAAGCGATTATAGGAATTATAATTTTTTTCATAGTGTTTTATTAATCAATTGGCGTATATACAAAGTTCTTAAACGTTACATTGCCTTCGCCAGCGGCAGAAAGCCCTATCCTTAAACTCGTAAAACCGCTCAGTACATTGTGGTGAAAGGCTGATACCTCTGCCGAATTTTCGATTTTTGTCCATTTGATGTTATCAGCACTATAGAACATATTTACCATTTGACCGCGTTTTTTAAGGCGTAGGTAAATGTGTTTGCCTACCGGATTTTTCTCAGTAGCAAACTGCCATGAGCGTAAGGTAGCCATGATGCTCTCAGCATTGGCACCAATTCCGGTATGTATCCTGTCGGCATAAAAAAGAATAAGCGATGCCGTTGCATTGCCTTCAATGGTAGCCTCAATCTGTACAGTATACGAATGATCTTGTGGGATGCACGATAGGGGAGCGCTGTCATGAAGACTTTTACCTTGTGCTTTAATATGAAGTCCACTCTTGTCTAGGCTGAAACGTTTAGTGTCATATTCTTTAAAGAATTGCCATTGCTTTCCTAACGCTCCTTGCTGGAAATCGTCGGATAATCCTGTTTTGGTGGCAATTGCTTTGCCTTTAGGTTTTGCAATCGGGGCTTCAGTTTTTACACCTTCAGGATTTTTGAACCAGCCGTCTTTTGTCCATTCTATAGGCTGAAGCAGTGTCTGACGTCCTAAATTGTAATGCCCGTTTTCATAGCCGTGAAAAACCATCCACCACTTACCAGAGGCATCGTCAATGATTGTTGAATGTCCTTTCGACCACCATTTCTCGTCTTCACTACCTGTTCTAAGTACCGGATTATAGGGTGAATTCTCCCAAGGTCCAAGTGGCGATTTAGAACGTGCGGATATCACCATGTGGCTTGTAGCAGGGCCGGCAGTTCCTCCTTCGGCTACAGTCAGGTAATAGTAATCTCCTTTTTTCAGGATCTTCGGACCTTCCATACAAAAGCATTCGATAGACCACTCACGAGGTATAGCCCAACCGTCATATACATGCTTTGCAGGTCCGGTTACCGATAGTCCGTCTTTAGACAACGGAACATAATCGCCCGCACTGAAGTACAGGTAACGATTACCTTTTTCATCTACCACATGACCAGGGTCAATGCTGCCTACTTTAAGATCGATAGGGTCGCTCCACGGTCCGTTGATGTTATTGGCCCATACCACATAATTGGTATTACTTACCGGGAAGTAGATGTAATATTTATTGTCATATTTTACCAGATCCGGCGCCCAAACCGAACCAACATTCTTTGTCAGCGCGTGGGTTACAGGTTCCCAGTTTACCATGTCTTTACTATGCCATATCAGCAACCCCGGGTAGTAATCAAAAGAGGAATGTACTATATAATAATCGTCTTTATCCCTTATGATAGAAGGGTCTGCATGGTCGCCGGGAAAGATAGGATTGGTAAACGTATCTTGGGCCGATACGGTCTGAACCAATGTTAAGGACAATATGAAGAGTAGAAGTTGTTTCATATATTATTAATTTATTGTACCACAGTCCCGATAGTTATCGGGAACACAAAGAAAAACACAGAGATACACAAAGTTTTTTAGTTTGCGCCTTTGGCGCGAGAACACAAAGTCAACTCTGTGTTCTTACGCTTGCGTTAAGCTCAAAATGAACTTTGCGAATCTCTGTGTAAATCTCAGTGACTCTCTGTGGTATAACTTCTTATTTTACCATAACCGTAACTTCCTGTTTGATATCTCTTGATGAATTACCTAATTTAAAGGTATACGCACCCGGCTCAACAGTCCATTTTTTAGTAGCGTTGTCATAGTAGGCCAGTTCTTTTACCGAAACTTTAATTGTAGCCGTTTTAGAACCACCCGCATTTACCAATACTTTAGCAAAACCTTTAAGTTCTTTAGCAGCACGCTCTACTTTGCTTCCTGTTTTAGAAGAATATAACTGAACTACTTCTTTACCATCGGCTTTACCGGTGTTTTTTACCTCTACTGTTACAGTGATGGTATCATCCTGACTGTATTCCTTCTTGTCAGTTTTCGCATTCGCCAATTCAAATTTGGTATATGATAGTCCGTAACCGAAAGGATATAGCGGTTCTACGTTTTTGGTGTCGAACCAACGATAACCTACAAGGATACCTTCTTTATACTCTTCAGTTGCACCACCAGGGAAGCTGTTAGTAGCATGAGCCGGAGAATCCTGTATTTTCTTAGGCATTGTCCAGGGTAGTTTACCTGAAGGGTTCACTTTACCTAATAGTACATCTACGATAGCATTACCGGCTTCAGAACCGTTATACCATCCCCAAACGATAGCAGAGTTGGTAGCTACCACATTGTTAATGTCATACGGAGCACCCGCAACAAAAACTACAATAGTTTTAGGGTTTGCAGCTTTTACAGCAGCGATAAGTTTCTCCTGTCCGAAAGGAAGGGAAAGGTCAGCACGGTCAGAAGCTTCTGTTTCATAGTCACGGTTAGCACCAACGAACAGTACCGCAACATCCGATTTTTTTGCAGCAGCTACAGCCTCTGCAACCATTTTAGGGTCAAGATCGTTTACAGTTTCTTTTACTTCCTGAGTTACCTCACCAAATTTCATTTCCTTCTTAGGCTTGAATTCAGTTTTATAACCCTGAGCGTAGTTGATAGCAACCGATTGAGGTAGTTTTGCTTTTAATGCATCAAGCGGAGTGATTTCGTGTTTTGTTTTAACACCTGCACCAAAACCACCCTGAGCGTGTTTCTGGGTTGCATTCGCACCAATAACAGCTACGCTCTTAAGCTGATCAGCGTTAAGCGGTAAAAGGTTTTCAGTATTCTTAAGAAGTACAACCGATTCTGATGCAATGTTGTAAGCATCTTTATAATGCGCTTCAGTAGCAATACTTCCTATAGCACGACTGTTTTTGTCAGATCCCATTGCTTTCAGGTTGAAAAGCATTTTCAGGATTCTTTTAGCATGTTTGTCAATTTCCGCTTCCGATACCTGGCCATCTTTTACAGCTTTGATAAGCGGATTGGCAAAGTAGAAATCGTCAAAAGCAAGAGGTGTACCCATTTCAAGGTCGGTCCCTGCTTCAAGTGCTTTTTTTGTAGTATGCACCGCAGCCCAGTCAGAGATCACAATACCTTTAAAGCCCCACTCATCCCTAAGGATATTCTGAAGCATATACGGATTCTCACAAAGGTAATCACCGCGGAATTTATTATACGCACCCATTACGCTATACGCATGACCTTTTTTTACAGCATCCTCAAACGCAGGAAGATAGATTTCGCGTAGTGTACGCTCATCCATCTGAACATCTACAGTACCACGGTTGGTTTCCTGATTGTTGGCAGCATAGTGTTTTATACACACAGCAACATCATTCTGCTGCACACCTGTTACATACGGAACCACAAGTGTCTTGTTCAGGAACGGGTCTTCCGTCATGTACTCATACGTACGACCTCCAAGCGGTGTACGGATAATGTTAAATGCCGGAGCAAGCAATACATCTTTTTGGCGTGCACGGGCTTCTTCGCCTATGCTTCTTCCAAAAGTGTGTGCCATCTCAGGGTTCCATGTAGCCGAAAGTCCGCCACCTGCAGGGTAGTAAGTAGCGAAATCGTCGGTATTTCCTGCCGGAGCCCAGCTGTCACGCGATATTTCTTCACGCACACCAAGTGGTCCGTCAGCCATATGCACTTCCGGAACACCCAGGCGTTCTACACCTTTATTGGTAAACATGCTGTAACCGTGCAGCAATCCTATTTTTTCTTCAAGGGTCATCTGAGAAACGATCTTGTTGATCTCAGCGTCATATTTATCGCTCATCGGAGTACCTTCATAGGTAGCGGCGATATCGCCCGAAGCTGTAGCGTCTCCCGTTTCTTTTTTACATGATGCCATTACCAGCACAAGTGCTGCCGAAAGGCAAAGTATCTTATTCTTCATTATATAGATGTTTATTTGGTTCGTATTGTTTTCGTTACCGCAATTGCGTCTGACGCTCCTCCTGCCTGTAACTCAATTGTGCCTTTTTCAAGCTCGAATTTCTGGGTTTTAGTATTCCAGTATTCCAGGTCAGCCGCACGCAGTTGCAAAGCAACAGTTTTAGTCTCACCGGCTTTCAGAAGTACACGTTTAAAGGCTTTAAGCTCTTTTATAGGACGCTCTACCTTTGAGTCGGTATGTTTTACATACAGTTGTACCACTTCTTCACCGTCACGGTTTCCGGTGTTGGTAACTGTTACATTTACAATAAGGGTTTCACCTTTTGCAATAGCTTCTTTTTCTACTTCTATTCCTTTGTATCCAAAGGTAGTATAGCTCAGGCCGTGGCCAAAGGCATACAGTGGTTTACCTTTAAAGTACATATAGGTGCGCCCGTTACGGATGTTATAATCCAGTAGTTCCGGTAAATCCGAAATATCCTTAACCCATGTCTGGGATAATCTTCCTGCCGGATTGTAATCGCCAAAAAGCACATCGGCAAGGGCATTACCTAATTCCTGGCTGTTGTGCGTCATGTGAACAATAGCCGGAACGTGCTCTTGTGTCCAGTTGATGGCAAACGGAAAACTGCTCATCAGTACAACTACAGTATTAGGGTTCGCCTGATGCACTACCTTAATAAGGTCTTCATATTCTAACGTAATCGACTGTCGGTCTACCGATTCTTTACCGTCACTCGGTACAGGGCATTGCGCCCAGCCCGCATTACACCATGGGTGGTTTCCTGCAATAACAATAGCAATATCAGCTTCCTTAGCAAGTTTGGCTGCTTTACCGTCTATGTTGTTCAGGGCATAGGTAATCTCAATATTTTCTCCTGCTTTGGCTTTAATGCCTGCCAGTGCTGAAACGGTATAAGGTGGAGTTCCGCTATACCAGTCCAATATTACCTGATCGGCACGCGGACCAATAACAGCAATTTTCTTCACTTTTTTTCGGTCTATAGGAAGCAGGTTCTTAGCAGGGTCATTCTTTAAAAGTACGATTGACTTTTGAGTTGCTTCCAATGCCAGTTTTTTGTGGGTATCGGTAGTCCACGGATCAACTGCATTTTTGTCAAGGCCAATGTTAGCATACGGATTTTGTTCCGGAGCGTCCAGCATACCAAGCTTTAGCATAATGCGATAGTCGCCACGCAGTACTTCATCAATCTCTTTTTCTTTCAGGTAACCATTGGCAACAGCACCATATACAGCATCCACATATTCGTCAAGAAACTGGTTTATACCGGCCTTTAAAGCTGCTGCTGCACCAAGGTATTTGTCTTTATAATATTTGTGATCAGACAGCAAAAGCGTAAATGCGCCACCATCGGTACAGATGATACCATTCTGTCCCCATTCTTTTACGGTGATGTCTTTCAGCATTGGGTGTACCATTGCCGGGATACCGTTCACTTTATTATAAGCGGCCATGTAAGCACGCGATCCGCCTTCCTGAACTCCCATCCTGAACGGTACAGAATAATATTCCTTCCATAATCTTTCGTCAAAATCAGATGAGGTATAGCTGCGTCCGTCTTCGTTACTGTTGGCTAAAAAGTGCTTCATGAGTGAAGCGGTTTGCCAATATTTTGAGTGATTGCCCTGTAATCCTTTTACAAAAGCAACAGTAAGAGAACCTGTCAAAAATGCATCTTCGCCATAGCTTTCTTCAGTGCGTCCCCAACGTGGGTCACGGGCCAGGTCGGCATTAGGAGCCCGAACCACGAGTCCGCCTCGGTTATATTTCTGGTAAGCAAAACGCGTTTCGATAGCCTCAACGTTGGCAACTTTCTGCAACAGTTCAGTATCCCAGGTCTCGCCAAGGCCATACGCCTGTGGGAAAGTTGTAGTAGGCAACGGTTCTTTATTCTTGCCACCCCATTCTCCCGGAGGGCCACCCATAGCAAGGCCATGCAGCCCTTCTACGTGTCCGGTACCTTTAACGCCAAGACGCGGCACCGATGGATTTGTACTCAGTGCCTGTATCTTTTCATCCAGTGTCATAAGCGACAGCAGGTTATCAATACGTTTTTCCGTGTCCTGGCCCGGGTTTTGGAAAGGGTACTGATAACTTTTTTGCTGTGCCGATAATGATGCCGCTACCAATAACACTATGTATAGTGCATACTGTTTCATGGCTTATAGTTTTTTAAAGCGTACAGCTGTACCTCCAGATATTGGCAGCATTAGTGTAAGCTTATCTTTGGCAGTAACCACTTTAGTAGTAATGGCTACAGCACTTGGGTTATGTGTCATGTCTGTGCCCGGAGCATCGGCATAAATTTGTGCCTCATATTTAGCATTCGGGTCAAGGAAAGACAACTGAACGTTCAGGTTACGGGCATCTTCGTTAGTGATGCTACCCAGGTACCAGTCGCCGCTGTTGCGGTCTTTACGTACTGTAGTTACAAATTTGCCTATCTGTCCCTGAATGATTTTTGTGTCTTCCCAGTCGGTAGGTACATCTTTAAGGAACTGAAGTTCTGCTTTACCTTCATAGTTTTCCGGTAGGTCGGCAAGCATTTGTATTGGCGAATATAGCACTACATATAGTGCTAATTGTTTTGCTGCAGTAGTATGAACTCTTCTGTTGTTAAAGCCCATTTTTTCTTCCACATCAATTACACCCGGCGTAAAATCCATTGGGCCGGCAAGCATACGCGTAAATGGCAGGATGGTTTCATGACTTGGCGGGTTACCCTCGCTCCATGCGTTGTATTCCATACCTCTTGCACCTTCGCGCGCCATCATGTTAGGGTAGGTGCGACGTTCTCCGGTATCTTTTATTGGTTCATGAAAGTTCACGGCAAGACCGTATTGTGCTGCTTTCTCTAACACATAACGGTAGTAACGCACACCAAACTGACCGTGGTGCCATTCTTTCATATTCAGTTTAGAACCTACCTGACCTATTTTAATATTATGAATTCCCAGTCTTTTATAAAGGGCAAAACCTTCGTCAATCTCTTTCAGATAGTTAATAAGGTTTGATCCGGTTTCGTGATAACCAATAATCTGTACATCTTTTTTATTACCATATTCAACTACCTTATCAAGGTCAAAGTTGTCGGCATTCTTAGTGAAACTGAACATGTGCATTTTGTTCTCATACCACGCCGGAGTCCAGCCTTTGTTCCATCCTTCTATAAGCAGGTATTTAAAACCTTCTTTAGACGTAAAGTCAATATATTGCTCGGCGTGTTTAGTGGTTGCCCCCTGTTTTTCACCTTCCCAAAACGTAAATTTGCTAATGTGCATACCCCACCAAATTCCTAAGTATTTGAATGGATGAACATACGAAAGGTCTTTTAGTTTATTTGGCTCGTTAAGGTTCAGGATAAGGTATGACTCAATAAGGTCGCCCGGTTTTTCACCAATCTGGATAGTTCTCCACGATGAGGTAAAACCACCTTTGTAACGTGCTTTAATACCATCTGCCCACGGCACAAGGTCAGACTTCAGGTTAGCATCCGTAGTGTGTTCCATAACCATACTTGGCCAGTCGGTAAGATTGGCTTCGTGGAAGCTGATCACATTATTCTTGTTCTCAATAGTAAGCGGAGTGTGCACTTTATTAAGTGTGCTCACTGCCGATTTGGTAAACAGGTACTCGTAACGGTTTTCCTGATAGGCAGGAATCCACCATGCCTGTCCATCCTCTTTAAGGTTAAATGTAGTTGCCTCGTCCATAACGAAGATACTGTCTTTAACACCCTGTTCAGGGAATACATAGCGGAAAGCTACACCATCATCAAACGCACGGAACTGTATTTCCAGTTTACGTTTGTTCTTATCCTTACTGTTTAGTTTAACAATAAGTTCGTTGTAATTGTTGCGGATGTTTTTCTTTTCACCCCAAACCTGAGTCCAGGTATCGTCGTGTGTTGAGGTTTTTACATCGGCAATCTCAAAGTTTTTGGTAAGGTCGTCGTTTTTCAGCATAAACCCCATAGCCGATTGAGTGATAACTTCATCTTTACCATGTTTTACGGCATAGGTAGGCGCATTGTTTACTAGTGCAAAGTTTATGGTGTTCTTTCCTCCCGGAGAGCTAAGTTCGTAGTTGTTCTTTTTCGCCTGAGCATTTCCGGTAAGGGATGCAACTAAAAGGGCAGGCAGTATAAGTTTTTTAATTGTCATAATAGTAGCTTGTAGCGGTTAAGCTTTAAAAATCCGGGAACCGGAAGTCAAAACGGTTCCCGGAGAGTTTAAAGAACTAACCCAAATAACACAAAATTTATTTTATCCATTCCGTTTTAAAGGAAGTTTTTCCGTTTAGCGGATTTTGTCCAAGGTTAAAGCTGCTGCCCGATTTAGAAACAGTAACTGTTTGTACCTTGTCACCACCCGGTAGGTAAACCTTACCTGAAGCTGTTGTGGTAGCGTCGGCTGCATATACTTTTAGCGTAAGCTTGCTCCAGTCCATATCCTGAGTTGATTGTGCCAGGCCAATGTGCGGCAGTGCAGTACCGTCTTTAACCAATACTACGATAGGAATATCGCCCGCTTTGATTTTATGCCATCCGCCCTGATATACTTTTTTAGTCTGGTAATCTATCCATGTTCCCGCAGGAAGGTAAACGTCCCTTTCGGTAACTTCTTCAAATAATGGAGCAACAAGCAGGTCTGAACCAAACATATACTGGTTGTCAATTAACCATGCTCCCGGATCGTTAGGAAATTCTACAAACAGCGCACGCATCATCGGCAGTCCTTTTTCAGAACTTTCTTTTGCCTGAGCATAGATGTATGGCATAAGTTCGTAACGCATGTTGTCGGCAGCGCGGTATCCTTTAAGGAAATCTTCGCTAAATAACCACGGCTCTCTTGGTGGCTCACCGTGGCTACGCACATGAGAGGTAAGCATACCAAACGGAGTCCATCTTCTGTATAATGCTTCCGGCGATTTAGTTGCAAATCCACCCAAATCGTGGCTCCAGAAACTGAAACCTGATAATCCTAATGAAAGTCCGCCTCTAAGCGTAGCTGCCATAGCACCGTTGTTGGTCTCGGCATCACCACCCCAATGCAGTGGGTAACGCTGGCTACCTGCCCATGTGCTTCGTGCCCATATTAGTGTATAACCTTTTTCGCGTTGTGTAACTTCGGCAACAGCCTTGTTATAACGCAAAGGGTACAGGTTGTGCTCATAATAACCGGTACGCCCGCTGTGGTATAATCCTTCAGACGGTGCCGCTTCTCCAAAGTCAACTTTGAAAACGCCTACACCCTGATCGAACAGGTGTTTCAGTTTGCCCTGGTACCATTTTACAGTTTCAGGGTTAGAGAAATCCAGTACCGCATCTTCATACGGCAGGTTTCCTTTTTTATCTTTTACAGCAAGGCCGTTGTTTACGATCTCACTGAATAAAGTATTTTTAGGTGTGAAGTATGGCAACTGCCAAAGGCATACGTTAAAGCCGTCCTTTTTCATGTCCGATATCATTTTTGTAGGGTTTTCAAAACGTTTTGAAGCAAACTCATAGTTGTTTCTCCAGTCTACATCAAACCACCCTGTATCAAAGTGAATAACATCACTTGGTATTTTGTATTTGCGAAGGTTTTTAGCAACCTCACGGCCTTCTTTTTCAGAGAAATAGGTAATACGGCTCATCCAAAGACCGAATGACCAAAGTGGTGGCATGGCGGCCTTGCCTGTAAGGTCGGTATATTCATCAAGGATGTCTTTTGGCTCTCCAATGAATACAAACAGGTCGGCAACATCATCACCTATCATCATTTTGTTAGCGCTGGCGTAGTATTTACCAAAGTCAACCGTAATAGGAGCAGACGTATGCATAAATACACCATAACCGCGTGAACTCATGTAGAAAGGAATAGGCTTATACATGGTTTCGTTCTGAACGCCATTGGCATCATCCGTCCACATAATTACTTTCTGTCCACGTTTGTTGAATTGTGTAAATGACTCACCACAACCAAAGATCTTTTCGTCCGGCTCAAGCCCAAATACAGGTGCTACACTGCGCGAATAATCGCTGTTCTTTCTTACGAAAGCAAACGGTAGGGTAGGTGTATAGGTATTTTGAAGGTCGTCATTATGCAGTGTCGATGTAAGCAGTTTACCCGACGCATCATATATTTTTACGTGCCACGGTTTGTTTTCAATAACTACTTTACCGTAGTTGCTCACATACTGATGTCCGGTAGCAGTTTTGCTGTATTTCCACCCTTCAGGATGGTTAGGTGCAGTACCGTTTACCAGCATCAGCGATTCTGCCGGTTGGTTAAACTGTGGCCCCGAAGCAGCCACGATTCTTACCGTACGTTCTGATACAAATTGTATACTGAAAGGCAATACAGGAGATGCCTCATATTCTGTAGCAGGAAATTCGTTTGCTTTTTCCGTATCAGGTTTCATCATCATATTGTTGAAGGCCTGACGGGTTTTGTAATTGTAACGAAGGTATTTTACCGTTCCTTTTCCTGTAGCCGGATCAAAAGAGGCCAGCTCGTCGGCAAAATAGAAGGTGTTCAGGTAATCCTCAAAATCTTTGCTAACATCAACCGGATGGTTCAGGATGTTCGCATTCTGAATTTGAGCAGCAGCTTCATGGCTTGCTGCCAGACCCAGGGCCAGGCTAAGGAATGCCGCTGCTAAAGTTGTTTTTTTCATTTTATTATAGATGTTTGTTTATTTGGTTCTTATCTCAATAGTGCTGCTCTTTAAGCCGGCTGCACTCGCTGTAAGTTCTATGGTTCCTGCCTTTTCTGTAGACTGTACAATTACAAGGCATTTACCGTTTAGTGCTGTGTGTTTAGTGCCTTTGTAGGATTCATGGCTTACAGGATCTCCGCTACACACACCAACAATCTTACCTTCGCCCTTTACACTAAAGTTTATCTCATTGTTAGCTGTGGCTGCAAAAACACCATTGGCATCATAAATATCAACCGTTATATAGCTCAGGTCGTTGCCATCAGCATCAATGGTAGTCCTGTCTGCAATAGCTTTTAGTGAAGCAGCTGCGCCCGAAGTTTTTACTTCTCTTTCAAGCACGGTCTTGCCTCCTTTGCGCGAAACAGCTTTTAGTGTTCCAGGTGCATAAGGTACTTTCCACATTACATGAAGATCGTCGCCTTTTTTGCTTTGTTTGCCCAGCGATTTTCCGTTAAGGTAAAGTTCTACTTCATCGGCATGGTTGTAGTATGCCCAAACATCAACCGTTTGGCCTGCTTTCCAGTTCCAGTGCGGAAGTATATGCAGTACATCCTTATCGGTCCACTCGCTTTGGTACATATAGTATACATCTTTCGGAAAGCCCGCAAGGTCTACTATGCCAAAGTAAGAACTGATAGACGGCCACTGGTAAGGAGTAGGTTCACCTATATAATCAAAGCCTGTCCAGATGAACATTCCCGATAGGAAATCGTGCTTTTTCATCACTTTCCATGTTGCTTCGTGGGTAGAGCCCCAGGGTGTCTGGATCTGGTCGTATGCTGAGCAGGTATTACCGGGATTACCTGTAGTTAATGGAATATCCCAACGTTTAGGCCATTGTTTTATCGTGTCCGATTTCTCGTCATAATACCCTCTCGTTTGTAGAGCCGAAGTTGTTTCGGTAGCTATGAAAGGAGTTTTCGGGAAGTTGATCTTGTGGTTGGCATACGTTTGGTGCGCATAGTTATATCCAATAAGGTCCAGTGCCCCTGATCCTGCCAGTGCATTAGGCTGCGCAGCCGTTTCGGTAAATTGGATATTAATATCTCCGTTTACAATAATTGGCGGATTCATCGCAGCTGTTACAGGACGTGTAGTATCCAGTGCTTTTACAATAGCAGCAAGCTCTTTACCAATGCGTGCCCCATTTTCGTTCCATTGTTCCGGTATCTCGTTACCAATGCTCCAGATGAAAACACTAGGGTGATTCCTGTCCCTTAAAATTTGTGCTTCAAGGTCAATTTTATGCCATTTGTCCCATGCAGTACTGTAGTCATATTTGTTCTTTGACTGCTCCCACATATCAAAAGCCTCATCCATTACAATAAAGCCCATTTTGTCGCAAAGGTCAAGCAATTCAGGAGCAGGAGGGTTATGTGAAGTACGAACCCCGTTTACGCCCATATCTTTCATAATCTGAAGCTGGCGTTCAATCGCTCTTGTATTGATTGCAGAGCCTAACGGACCCAAATCGTGATGAAGGCAAACGCCTTTTATCTTCAGTTGTTTTCCGTTAAGGATAAAACCTTTATCAAGATCAAATGTAAAAGAACGTATTCCGAAAGGCGTGCTGTAGCTGTCTGTAACTTCATCGCCGGTCTTAATTTCGGTTATAGCGGTGTAAAGTTCCGGTGCGTCTACATTCCATAGTGCCGGATTGTTTACAGTAGTTTCCTGTTTAATGGTTTTTTCGGTATTAGCCTCAAGCGATATCTTCTGGCTTACCGATGTTACTTCACTATCACCTTTGTACAGGGTAGTGGTAACAGTTGCTTCTTTGGTTGAAGCATATTCATTTTTGATGGTAGTCTGTATGGCTACGATAGCATTTTCGGCAGTTACTTTAGGTGTTGTAACAAAAGTGCCATTTTCGGCTACGTGTAGTTTATCGGTAGTCTGAAGCCATATGTTTCTGTACATACCAGAACCTGAATACCATCTTGAATTGGGTTGCTGGTTTAATACTTTTACCACAATCTCATTTTTGGTATCGCCAAACTTTAAGAAAGGAGTAAGATTATACTCAAAGCCGATATAGCCATTAGGGCGTTTGCCAAGGTAATGACCGTTTATCCATACTTCGCTGTTGCAGTATACCCCATCAAATACTATAGAGGTAACCTTAGTACTGTCGGCTGCGGCAACAGTAAATATTTTTTTGTACCAGCCAAGTCCTCCGTTTAGTGCGCCTCCGCCTATTCCGCCGGGGCTATGCTCGTCAAAACTACCTTCTACGCTCCAGTCGTGCGGTACGTTTAGTGTACGCCATTTGGTAGCGGCAGAAAAGGTGTCTTTGTCAACGGTAGCATCATTAAGATGAAACTGCCAGTCTTTGTTAAAAGATATTTTCCGGTTGTTGTGCTCTTTAGTATCACTGCTGCTGCATGCTGCAAACATTAGCATTCCTGCTGCGGCAATGGTTATAAAGATATATGAGTAAATTTTTTTCATGCTGTTTTTTTGGAAAAAAAGCCGGTAAACACTTTTGGATATGCTTACCGGCAATATGCTTTATTCTTTTGGTTTGAAGTGGAAAACAATCTGGCATTTTCCTTCACCGGTACGGCTCTGATCACGAATAACCGCAAGGCGCATCGAAGTTTCAGTTAGCTCAATTACGTTTAAGGTAGTCCAGTCGCTGCAGTCAGGATGATAATCACCGCCGTAAAGCATCTCTACACCACCATTGAATTTCATTTTGTGTTTGGCGATGTCAAAACTGAAAGTACCTGTTTTAGTTGTTTGAGTATCATCATTTAGTGCAGTTTGCGTTACACTAACGTTATAAGCCCCATCAAGGTCAAACGTCATTTCTCCCCAGTTTTTGTCGGCCATTGCCCAGCTTGCCTCGGCATAAGTTGGTAACCAGCTCCACGCATCAGAACCTGATGGGTTATAAGGATAGTCAAGACCTGCCCATCCAATTGGGCCACTCATATCTACTACCCATGTTTTACCTTCAACTTTTTTAGAAAGCATTTCCCATTCAGGAGCAGTAAAATAGCTTTCATTAGTGTTTTCAAGTGTAATGCTTACAGGCTCTGCCGGCACGGCACCACCTTTACTATATGCAGTAAAGAAAACATCATACGTTCCTTTAAAAGGAAACATAACTTTTGCCTCATTCAGGTTGCTGGTTCCCATAAGGTTACCGGCTGCATCTTTATACTCCCAGTAGGCAATAGTTCCAGGGGTATTGTTCTTCATAGTTACCAGGTTAGTAGCATCAGCTGTAACCGAAATATCAATCTTAGATGCATCAACAGGAGCCGGAAGGCTTTCGTCATCTACTGTAGCTTCGCAGGAAACCAGGCTTCCTATAGCTGTAAAAGCAACGAATAATTTTAGAAACTTTTTCATGATTAATACTTTTTATATTATTAATTCCATCCCGGATTTTGGGTAATTGTTCCGTTAGAAAGCAATACCTGAGACTGTGGAAGTGCGAACCAACCTAATGTTTCCGGTCTGAAACTTGTTTCAAAACCATTAGGCATAGAGGTTGCATCTACAGCTGCTTTAGTGGTATTCATATCCTGACGGATAAGGTCGAACCAACGGTGTCCTTCAAGAGCAAACTCAAGTCTGCGCTCATTCATAATATTAGCTTTGGTAGCAGGGATGCTGCTTGTAGTGTTGCCAAAAGCACGCTCACGAACCCTGTCAAGACAAGCTTGAGCAAAAGCGGCGTTGCTGTCAAGGTTAAGCTCTGCTGCCATAAGTAGCACATCAGAGAAACGGATAACAGGATAATCTTCGTAGTTGTCTATCTGGAAATCACCACCATTGTTTGCTACCTCTGCACTGATAGGACAGAATTTTTTCCATCCGTAACCTGTAAACTGACGTACTCCGGCAGCTACTGCATCATAGTTTAAGCCTTCGGCAGCATAGTCAATAATAGTTGCGTTTCTGCGGATATCGCCATCGCTGTACGCTTCATATAGAGAAGGTGTTACTGTAGCACCACCCCATCCCTGGCCATAAGTACCAAGGTCGCCACCTCTTACAGCAATATTTACTGCAAAACGGTTACCTTCATGCAGGTTCCAGTCAGCGTTACCAGAAGAGTTAAAACGGATAGCAAATACCATTTCAGTATTTCCTTCACCGGCATAAGTTACACCTGATGAAGCTGCTGAAGCAATCCAAAGGCTTCTAAAGTCAGCTACAAGACCATGTCCACTGTTGTTTGCCACATCGTTAATGTAGTTTACAGCTTCTGCTTTGGTAACTACACCCGCAAGATCCGGTTTCTCATAGTAGTCAGTATAGAAAAGGAATGCTTTAGCAAGGTAAGCCTCAGCAGCCCATTTTGTTACACGTCCGTAGTTAGCATTAGAGGGCTGAGAATAATTTTCCGGGCCAAGATTATCTGCTGCAAATTTAAAGTCGTTTGCTATAAGAGCATAAGTAACATCTGCAGTTGCTCTTGGTGTCTGGAATTCATTTGGTTTTAAAGTGTGATCCAATGGAACGATATCACCAAATACTCTCGCTAGCTCAAAATGGAAATGAGCTCTAAGAAAACGTGCTTCTGCCTCATATTGGGTTTTAAGTTCCGGTTGTGTACCCCAGTCTACCTTATCAAGGTTTTCAAGAAGAATGTTAGCCCTGTAAATACCAAGGTAACAGTTTTGCCATATAGGGTTGTTCATTTCCTTGTCGGTAATAAACTGAAAGCGGTCAAGCTCAAGTGCTACGTTACTATCTGCTGTGCCAAAACCACCATAACAATCGTCAGAGGCAGTTTCTGTGTTAAGAAGAAAACCACCGTAACCTTCTCGTTGCAGTACATCATAAACTGCTACAAGTCCCTGTAATGCATCTTTCTGGTTTTTATAGAAGTTGTCTTCCACCTTATCGGTATAAGGCTGGTTGGATATAAAATCGTCAGAACAGGCTGTAACTGCTAGTACTGTCGATAAGCATGCTATTTTAATATATTTTTTCATTTTCAGTGCTTTTTTAGAAGTTAGCGCTTAAACCTAACATATATGTTCTTGGCTGAGGGTAGTAACCTACATCAATACCTTTTGCCCACGATTGGTTTACGTTACCAAAACCAATTTCAGGATCCATACCAGGATATTTTGTAAATGTATACAGGTTGTTGGCTGATACATAAAGTCTTAACTGACTGAATGTTTTGCTTATCTGATCGCTTAGTTTAGCAAGGTCACAACCTAAAGTTACAGTTTTAATCCTGAAGAAATCACCATCCTTAATATAAAGGTCTGAGAACTTAGTGTAGTTACCATTATCTGTAGTACCATAAGTTACCCTTGGAGTACTGTTAGATGTACCTTCGCCTGTCCAACGGTTAAGAACTTCGCTGGTGTAGTTGTAGTAAGGTCTTGAGTAATCGTGAACACCATATGCAATCTGGTTTCCACCTGCACCATACGTATAAACCGAAAGATCGAAAGCTTTATAATTAAGCTGGAAGTTTACACCATAGTAGTAATCAGGGTTGGGATCACCAATCTGGGTTTTATCATCGGCAGTAATCTGTCCGTCACCATTGCGGTCCACAAACTTAACATCTCCCGGAACTGCACCCGGCTGTATAAGCGAACCATCTTTACTGTAAGCGTCAATCTCGGCCTGATTTTGGAAGATACCTGCTGTCTGAAGTCCGTAGAAGTAACCTATAGGCTTGCCTTCCTGAACACGGTTCATCTCATCAAGACCCTGGAATAACAGGTTGCTTTCTCCGTATATAATACCGTTTTGGTTAGCAATACGGGTTACCTCGTTTTTGTTGTGAGAGAAGTTAGCATTTACACTTAATCTCCAGTCTTCGTTAAATGCTTTGTTGTAACTAAGAGCAATCTCGAAACCTTTATTGGTTACGTCACCCCCGTTGATGTATGGAGCCTGGGCACCTGCGATTTCCGGAACAGACGCCTGTACTAACCAGTCTTTTGTCTGTTTGTTGTAGTAATCAAAGCTAAGGTTAAAATCGTTAAACAAAGTAGCGTCGATACCTACGTTGGCTTGCTCAGAAGTTTCCCATTTAAGATCAGGGTTAGATAATGCATCCGGGCTTGCACCTACAAAAAGCGGAATTTCATTAGGACCTGTACCAAAGTGGTAATTTTTGTCGTATGAACTGATTGTAGACATGTAAGCAAAAGTTCTCGGGAACTGGTCATTACCATTTTGTCCCCAGCTACCACGGATTTTTACTTTATTAAGCACTTTAGCATCCTGAGGGAAGAAGTTTTCCTGATCGATATTCCATGCTCCGGAGAATGAAGGGAAGATACCGTATTTGTTATTAGGACCAAATTCTGATGAACCGTCTCTTCTGATGGTAGCAGTTACAATATATTTATTGTCATAGTCATACAGCAGTCGTCCAAATTGTGAATAGATGTTGTATGGTACTTTACCTCCCGAAACAGTGTTTTGTGTCTTATCTGTAGTATTGCTTAGGTAAGCATGGTCAAAGTCATCAAAAATAAGGTTTTTACCTGAACCTGTCTGGAATTCAGAGATACGCTCACGTGCAGAGATACCGGCAAGTACATCTATATTGTGTTTGCCTAAACTCGTTTTGTACTGAAGCGTGTTATCCCATGTCCATGAGTAGTTGTTTGTGGTACCCTGTGTAACTGTCGAGATAGTGTTGTATGACACTGATGACAACTGGTATACCGGAGTAAACGAGCGATAAGTATTATCGCTTACATCAACACCAAATGAAGTTCTGAAAGTAAGTCCTTTGATAAGATCAACTTCTGCAAACAGGTTACCTACATAACGGTTGGTTTTGCTTTCGTTAAAATTAGTATAGTACATTAAACCAACAGGGTTTGTAATATCAGAAGATATATCTGATGAGCCATAGCTTCCGTCAGCGTTGTAAGCAGGGAAGTTAGGAGGAGAGTTCAGAAACCCTCTTATAGAGTTGTTGTAAATACCATCATCGGCAATACCGCTGCTTTTTACTTTTGTATACGTAAAGTTCTCACCAAAGCGGATGTTCTCTCTTATTTTATAAGTACTGTTCATAGTAAAGCTTACACGGTCGTAGTGTGATTGTCCGCTGTTGCTTCCTATCAAACCATCCTGTCCGTAGTAAGAAAGGCCTGAGTTGTAAGTAGCTTTACTGTCTCCACCTGAAACAACAAGTGAGTGGTTTTGTTTCATGGCACCATCGTTAAACAGGTCATCCTGCCAGTCGTGGTTTGTCATGTTGTTGATCTGATCCTGAGTATACATAGGTGCAAGTCCTGAGTTTACACGGGCTTCATTCATAATCGTACCGTACTCTTTAGCAGTAAGCATATCCAGTTTTTTAGCTACTTCCTGAAAACCTGTGTAGCTGTTTAAGGATACATTCATTTTGCCTTCGGCACCTTTTCTTGTAGTTACAAGGATAACACCATTAGCAGCACGTGCACCATAAATAGAAGCTGCGGCAGCATCCTTAAGTACGTCCATCCTTTCAATGATAGACGGGTCAAGGTAACCAATACCGTTATCTACCACAACACCATCTACCACATAAAGCGGCGTGCTGTTACCTGTAGTACCTGTACCACGAATGTTTACTACCATACCTGCACCCGGCTGACCTGATGTAGAGGTAATGTTAACCCCTGATGATTGTCCCTGAAGGGCAGCAGTAGCATCAATGTTATTTGTTTGTTGCAGGTCTTTACCACTTACAACTGTTGTTGCAGCACTCGATACCTTTTTCTTTTGGGTACCATAACCTACAACTACTATCTCGCTAAGTTCGTTAGCTTCCGGTTTTAATGATACCGTAACTGTTGCTTGTCCGTTTACGGCAACTTCTCTTGGGGCATAGCCCACAAAACTAAATACCAATGTTGCATTTGGGCTAACTGCAATCTGGTAATTACCGTCAATGTCGGTAGAGGCACTGTTTGTTGTTCCCTTTTCTATTACACTTACTCCGGGTAATCCAAGGCCGTCATCGGCACCGGTTACCTTACCTTTTACCGTTTGCTGCTGTGCAAAGGCAGCTGTAAAAGCGAGGGTAAACAGAAATGATAAGCAAAAGGTAAACATCCTGTGCGGAATCGTAATTTTACTTTTCATAATTAATTAGAGTGTTTGGTTATTGTTGTTTTTAATCAGGTTCTCTTAGTAAGAATTCGCTACGATTTGCTCAAACAGTTCCTGTTTTCCGCTCATCGGCTGAGGTTCTCCATTTCTACGCGCGATGTCGCTAAGGTTTTCCAGAGTAAGTTCTCCTTTTTCAAACCTTGCACCTTCGCCACTGTCAAATGATGCATATCTTTTTTGGCGTAATGCCGAGTACTCAGTATTTTGAAGGATGTGGTCAGCACATATAAGACCGCGTGCAAAAGTGTCCATACCCGAAATGTGAGCAATAAATTTATCGTCAAGATCTATTGAGTTACGGCGCACTTTAGCATCAAAGTTTACACCACCACCCTGCATTCCGCCATGCTCAAGGAACACAAGCATTGCCTGGGTAGTTTCATAAATATCGATAGGGAACTGGTCGGTATCCCATCCGTTTTGATAATCACCGCGGTTAGCATCAATACTTCCTAACATTCCGGCATTAGCGGCAACAAGCAGTTCGTGCTCAAACGTGTGTCCTGCCAGTGTAGCGTGGTTAACCTCAATATTAAGTTTAAAATCTTTTTGAAGGCCATAAGTGTTGATGAAATTGATACACGTTGCCGAATCAAAATCATACTGGTGTTTCATAGGCTCCATAGGTTTAGGCTCTAAAAGGAAGTTTCCGGTAAAGCCTTGTTTTCTTGCATAATCACGTGCTGTAGCAAGGAACTGACCCATATGGTCTATTTCGCGTTTCATATTAGTGTTCAAAAGGCTCATATAACCCTCGCGACCACCCCAAAACACATAATTTTCACCGCCTAAAGCAATAGTAGCATCCATTGCGATCTTAACCTGTGCTCCGGCATGTGCCAAAACGTCAAAGTTAGGGTTGGTAGCGGCACCGTTCATGTAACGCGGGTTGCTAAAAAGGTTAGAAGTACCCCAAAGTAGTTTTATACCTGTTTCCTGTTGTTTGATTTTAGCATATTCTACCATTTCCTGAATGCGTTTTTCAAACTCAGCAAGTGTAGAAGCTTCATCAACCATGTCAACATCGTGAAAACAGTAGTAAGGAATGCCAAGTTTTGCCATAAATTCAAATCCTGCATCCATTTTTTCTTTCGCTCTTGCAATAACATTTTCGTGTTTGTCCCACGCAAAAGTTTCGGTAGGGCTTCCAAACGGGTCTCCACCTTTATTGTTTAGCGTATGCCAGTAAGCCATAGCAAATTTAAAGTGGTCTTTCAGTGTTTTTCCCGCAACTATGCGGTTCTCGTCATACCATTTAAAGGCCAGCGGATTAGTGCTGTTTCTGCCTTCATATTGTATCTTATCTACAGTACTAAAAAACGACTGGTTTGTTGTTGTGCTCATTGTATTGAATTATATTAAATAGTGTTTTTCCAGTTTTGATAAATTTCAGCATATTGCTGGCTTAATGCCGTTGTTGGTTCAATGCGTTCCAGGCATTTAAGGCTGTCAAAGGCTTCGTCAAGCGACTTGTAATAGCCATAACCATAGGCTGCACCACGCGCTGCACCATCGGCACCGGCAGTGTTGTAAAGCTCTACGGTAGTTTGGGTGGTGTTGGCAAAAATCTCCCTGAATACCGGACTCAGGAACAGGTTTGCTTTTCCCGCGCGAACTACAGTACCCGATGCTCCAACTGATTTCATCACATCAAAGCCATAGTTCATGGCAAATACGATACCCTCGCAGGCAGAACGTACAAGGTGTGGAGACTGATGAATGTTGAAGTTCAGGTTTTGTATACCCGATGTTGCAGGTTTGTTATTAAAGATGCGTTCTACACCGTTGCCAAAAGGATAAAAGCGAAGACCTTCGCTGCCGACAGGTGCTTTTGCGGCTTCTGCATTAAGCTTTTCGTATGAAATAAGCTCATTGCTTCCGGCCGACATTATTCTGCGCAGCCATTGGTATAATATTCCCGATCCATTAATGCATAGCATTACGCCATTGCGTTTTTCGCTTTCGGTATTGTTTACATGAAGGAAAGTATTGATGCGGTTGTTAGCATCATAAGTGTCGTTGTCACTAACGGCATAAACTACTGCCGAAGTTCCGGCTGTAGTAGCTATTTCTCCCGGTTTTAATACGTTGAGAGAAAGAGCATTGTTGGGTTGGTCGCCGGCGCGATATGTGATTTTTACTGTTGGGCTCAATCCAAGCTCTGAAGCTACCACCGGATTGATGTCAGCCTGTTGGCCAAAGTTGGCTACTATTTCAGGTACAAGATTTGTTGGAAGTTCCATGGCTTCAAGTACTTCTGTTGCCAGACGACCTTTAGAGAAGTTCCACAAAGCAGCTTCCGATAATCCCGAGGTGCTGGTTTGTGCTTTTCCTGAAAGTTTTGCAGCTATAAAATCGCCCGGAAGCATAAAGTAGGCTGCTTTGGCAAAAGCTTCCGGTTCGTTATCCTTTACCCATTTTAGTTTTGAAGCGGTAAAGTTGCCCGGACTTCCTAAAATAATGCTTTGTGCATTTTGATGCCCTATAAGATCATAAATGCTATCACCTATTTCTGCGGCACGGCTGTCGCACCAAATGATAGAAGGACGTATGGGGTTTAGTTGCGCATCAGTAAGTACAAGTCCGTGCATTTGGTAGGCAATGCCTATACCTGCAATGCGTTTCAGGTCTACACTGTGTTTTTGCCCTAACTGGCTTATTCCTGATTTAACATAGTTCCACCAAAGGTTGGGGTCCTGTTCTGCCCAGCCGAATTTTGGAGCTATAATATCCATCTCAGAATCAGGTACACTCACAGTGGCTATGATGTCGCCTTTTTCGGCATCGAGTACCGAAAGTTTTATGGATGAGCTTCCTAAATCTATTCCTAAAAAATGCATAACCTGATTATTTGGTATTTGTAAATTAACTATTATGAAATTTCAGTTGCGAATATACTACAACGTTTTTTCTTATGGTTAATTTGACCACAAGTATAGAACATTATTTTTATATCAACAAAATATTAAGCAAAAAAATTTATTATTACCAATTGAAAAGCAGTTTATTAGCGGATGTGTAAAAAAATACCTATTGTTGGTAATTTTGAAAAAATCCCTATATTCGTTGGGATTTAAATGGGAATGATGGCAAAAAAAATTATAGACAAAGAATCGGGTAAAGTTTCGGAGCGTTCAGTCATGAATGCCATCACAATCGACTGCGTAATTTTCGGTTTTGATAAAGGCAGTCTAGAAGTATTGCTTATTGAGCACGCCGAAGGTATCCGAAAAGGAGAATGGGGTTTACCGGGTGGTTGGATTCACGAGAATGAGAGTATTGATAATGCCGCACACCGACTACTTGCCGACCTTACCGGTCTTGATAATATTTACCTGGAACAGCTAAAGGCGTTTGGCGAGCCCGATCGCTTTCCGCTAGGGCGTGTAATAACTATAGGCTACTATGCGCTTGTGAAAAGAGAAGATTATAATATCCGTGCCGGTTTTACGGCTTCCGATGCTAAATGGTACAAAATTGCCGATGTTCCTAATCTTATTTATGACCACAATCAGATACTGAACTATAGTTTAACCAATCTGCAAACCCGTGTTAAACAGGCGCCAATTGGGTTTAACCTGCTTCCTGAGAAATTTACGCTGTTTGAACTAATGCAACTGTATGAAGAGATACTTGGGGTAGAGATGGATAAATCTAACTTCAGGAGAAAAATATTGCGTATGAAATTGCTTGTTGCTCTCGGTGAAAAGCAAAAAGATGTTTCCCATCGCGCCGCCGAGCTTTATGAATTTGATCCTAAAATCTACGAGAAGCTTACCAAAAAAGGCTTTAACTTTGAGTTTTAAATCGTTTGTATATATGCGTGAGAGTCCTTCGGGGCTCTTTTTTATTTCAACCAATTTAGAGTATGAGTGAAATTCCCCTTCTTTGAAGGGGTGCCCGTAGGGCGGGGTAGTTAGATGATCAATAAACCATCCCGGCTTTCAGCCACCCCTCCGGAGGAGGGGAAACCTACTAATGTCTAAATAGCCAGCTTACAACGACCCTCTCTCTATCAGTCTGCTTTTATTTTCAATTTGAGTTTTGTTTTGTGACAATATCATTTCGGCTAATAGTCTTCCCATTTCGGTAAAGTCAGTAGAAATGGTAGTGATACCATGACCCACAACTTTTTTAAGCGGGGTGTCGTTGTATGATATTACGCCCACATCGGTGCCTATTTTCAGATGCCTGTCGCGTGCCTGTTCCATAACACTTACTAAATGCCGGTCGTTAGGAATGATATAAACTTCACCGTGTTTTAGTTGCCGGTTCTCAAAATCAGGAATGATTTCGAAATCGAAACTGTTCTCAGTACAGAAGTTTGTAAAGCCCTCCGCCATACCGGGGGGTTGTTTAAAGTCAGGAAATATGAGTATCAGTTTTCTGTATTTCCTCAGTTTTTCTTTGCCCTGCAATAAGCCATTGTAAATGTCTTTTACAAAATTTTGATGTACTGATGGATAATCATGCAGTTCTTCGTTCGTTTGGTCAAGTATGTACACATCACTTTTTGGTAACGCCTTAATAGCTGAAGCCGCCCCTTTAAGAGTGGTAGGCATAATGATGTACTTTGAGTAATCACCATTGTTCTCATTAATTAGTTTTTTAAAGACCTCAATGTTGAAATAATGAAAAAAGATATCTATCTGTGCATTGTTAGCCATTGTTTCCAGAAACGAATTGTATAGGTCTTCTTTGAAGGAGTTGAATTCGTCAAACAGCAAAAAGATGCGCTGCTCAAAACTGAATTCCTCGCTTTTTATATAGTAACCTTTACCAAGTCGGGAATAGATAATGCCTCGTTTTTTAAGTTCGTCGTAGGCCAGCAGTACAGTATCCCTCGAAAGGGAAAACTCAAGGGCTACTTTGTTTACAGACGACAGCTTGTCGCCACGTTTTAGTCTCTTGTCGGCAATGGCGGTCTCTACAGACAGGATTATCTGTTTGTATTTGGGGAGGCTGCTGCGGTTGTCTATGTTTATTATTTTCATGAGAATGCAAACTGGTAGTAAAGATACAAAAACTGGTGGGTACTGGTACGGTTGTTATGCATTAACTTTTACATTTGATGCCGATTCGATAAAAAAATAATGGAAAAAAATCACATTTCACATTTTAGTGATAATACTGTTGCGAAATTATTCGGGACTCTTGCGGATGGTAGTGAAGTATATAAATATACCCTTACGAACCACAAAGGGCTGGAGGTTACATTTATTACCTATGGAGCTGCAATACAGTCGTTATTGGTTGATAGCAAGAGCAATACAAAAACAGATGTGGTTTTAGGATTTGATACTATTGAAGGTTATGTCGCATCGTATGATTTACCAAGCCCGCCATATTTTGGGGCCATTATCGGTCGCTATGCGGGGCGCATTGCAAACGGAAGCTTTAAAATAGATGACAAGCTATATAACCTGGATAAAAATCTTGGTAAAAATACCCTGCACGGAGGGAAATTTGGCTTTTGCCGTGTGATTTGGGAAGTAAAAGAAGTTAAGCGGGAAGCAGACAGTGCTTTCATAACTTTTTCATACACAAGCCCAGATGGCGATGAGCGTTTTCCGGGTGAACTGGTTACGGAAGTAACATATACGCTTACCTCTGAAAATGAAATTAATATTGATTATACTGCTAGGAGCAGTCAGGATACAGTGATAAACCTTACGCAGCACAGCTACTTTAACCTTGATGGTCATAATGGAGATGTATTGCGCCAACAACTAATGGTAAACAGTTCAGTTTTAGTAGATATTACTGACGATGGCATACCTACCGGCAGTTATGCGAAAGCCGGCGAAAAAGGTTTTGATTTTAAGATACCGTCGGGCTGTCCGGCTAAAATTGATAATTCGTTTGTGCTTACAGCCAATGATCAGCCGGCAGCAATATTATTCAGTGATGTGACCGGACTGAAAATGACGGTGTATACCGATCAGCCTTCGGTGCATATTTATGTTGGGGGGAATTGTTTTGGTACAGTTGAAGGAAAAGAGGTTGCAGCATATCATCCGCAGAGTGGGATATGCTTTGAAACCCAAAATTTTCCCGATGCACCGAACCACGATAATTTTCCAAATGCCATTTTGCGTAAAGGCGATACCTATACCCAGAAAACGATCTGGAAATTTGAAACGATATAATACCTGATAAGGTAAAAGATACATGAAAAAGAAGTTAATTAAACAGGTTACAGCAGCTTTTGAATCTGCTTTTGGAACCGAACCACAACATATTTTCCTGTCTCCGGGCAGGATAAATGTTATTGGTGAACACGTAGATTACAATGATGGTTTTGTGCTTCCGGCAGCCATCAATAAATACATTTGCTTTGCGGTGTCAGAGTCGGGAAGTTCTAAATGCACTATTGTTGCCAAAGACCTTGAAGAGACCTATAGTTTTGATATAACTGACGAATTAAGGCCTACCGATATTATGTGGGCTAACTACATTTTAGGTGTTATCCATCAGCTTAAAGGCAGAAGCAATGCGATTAAAGGTGTAAACATTGTTTTTAGCAGTACCATCCCTATGGGAGCCGGGCTTTCATCTTCGGCGGCACTGGAGTGCGGTATCGGCTATATGTTTAGCCATATGTTTGGTCTTGGACTTACAAAAGAGGAAATTGCACTGATTGGACAGAAGTCGGAGCATACTTTTGTGGGTGTGAATTGCGGTATTATGGATCAGTTTGCCTCAGTGTTCGGTAAAAAGAACAGTGTGATAAAACTGGACTGCAATTCACTGGAATATGAATACCACAAAGCCGATTTTAAAGATTATTCCTTATTATTGTTAGACAGTAATGTTAAACATACACATCTTACTTCGGGTTACAATACCCGTAGGCAGGAGGTTGAAGCAGGGCTTGCCCTTTTAAAAGAGGTATATCCCGGTATTAAAACATTCCGCGACTGTAACGAGCAGCAGGTAATTGCACAGCGTGGACAACTGGGTGAGATCAATTTTAAGCGTTGCCTGTTTGTAGTACAGGAAATTCAACGCGTTCTCGATGCTGTTGATGCGCTTGAAGCATCGGACTTTGCTAAATTGGGACAACTGATGTTCGCTACCCACGACGGACTTTCTAAAGGTTATGAGGTAAGCTGCGAGGAGATCGATTTTCTGGTAGATGCCGTAAGGAATGATGATAATGTGTTAGGCTCACGTATGATGGGCGGAGGCTTTGGCGGATGCTCTATCAACCTGGTAAAAAAAGGAAGTGAAGATGCGCTTATAGAGCGTGTGAGTGCTGAGTACAAAGCCAAATTTGGCATTACGCTTAAGCCATATAAGATTAAGATTTCAAAAGGTACAACCCTTTATAAAAAATAACATGCAGGCATTTGACAATAACGAACATCCGCACAGGCGCTATAATCCTCTAACGGGAGAATGGGTACTGGTATCGCCACACCGCAACAAAAGGCCGTGGCAGGGACAAAAGGAAAATGCTGCCAATGCCACTTTACCGGAATATGATCCGGAATGCTACCTGTGCGCCGGAAATGTGCGCTCAAATGGTGTGCAGAATGATAAATACACTGATGTTTTTGTATTTGATAACGACTTTCCATCATTGCTTACCGATGAAGTGGTTGTGCCTCAGGGCAGCGATCTGTTTCAGCTAAGGCCGGAAAGGGGAATCAATAAAGTGATATGTTTTTCGCCAATACATAACCTGACCATTCCTGAAATGGAAGTAAGCGCGCTGGTAAAAGTAGTTGAAGCCTGGAAACAGCAATACACCGAACTGGGCAGCAGAGACTTTATTAACCACGTACAGATATTCGAGAACAAAGGTGCAGTAATGGGTTGTAGCAATCCGCACCCGCACGGGCAGATATGGGCACAGTCGTCATTGCCAACATTGGTTGAAAAAACACAGGTCAATCTGCTTGCTTACTATGAAAAAAGCGGAAAAAGCCTGCTTGCCGATTACCTTACCGAAGAACTTGCCAAACGCGAGCGCATTGTGGCAGAGAACGAACATTTTGCCGTAGTAGTGCCATTTTGGGCTACATGGCCGTATGAAACCATGATCATCAGCAAAAGGCATTTTGGCAACATTACCGAAATGACAGGAGAGGAATCTTTGGCATTTGCCGAAATTCTGAAAGCTATTACTGTGCGTTACGATAACCTGTTTGAAACGTCTTTCCCTTATTCATCGGGGATACATCAAACACCTACCGATGGAAAGCCGCACCCTGAATGGCATTTCCACATGCATTTTTATCCGCCATTGCTGCGTTCGGCTACCGTAAAGAAATTTATGGTGGGTTACGAAATGATGGCCGAGGCACAAAGGGATATCTCGCCCGAGAAAAGTGCCGAAATTCTTAGGAATCTTCCTGAAAAACACTACAAACAAACTATATAACCGAACACTAACACACAAGAAACTATGAAAGCATTATCGACTGCCGACTATATCGTTTTCTTATTCTACTTTGTCCTCATTGTAGGTTACGGATTATGGATATACAGGCGAAAAAAGAAAGAAAGCACCAGTAGTAACGACTACTTTTTAGCCGAAGGCTCACTAACATGGTGGGCTATTGGTGCATCACTTATTGCCAGTAACATTAGTGCCGAGCAATTTATTGGTATGAGCGGTAGCGGCTTTAAAATGGGGCTTGCCATTGCTACCTACGAATGGATGGCTGCCGTATCACTTATAGTGGTTGCCGTATTTTTTATACCGGTATACCTGAAGAACAAGATATTTACCATGCCGCAGTTCCTGAATCAGCGCTACAACGGACGTGTAGCCATGATTATGGCGGTGTTTTGGTTGTTATTATATGTGGTTGTAAACCTTACCTCTATATTGTATTTAGGAGCATTGGCTATCAGTAGTATTTCGGGCTTTGACCTGAACCTGTGTATGGCGTTCCTGGCTGTTTTTGCCATATTTATTACTCTTGGTGGTATGAAGGTAATAGGGTATACCGATGTTATACAGGTATTCTTCCTGATATTGGGAGGTCTTGCTACTACTTACCTTGCGCTTAACCTTGTTGCCGAGCACTTTGGCGGATCGGGTGTAATTGATGGTTTTAACCACATGACTACTCAGGCGGGAGACCATTTCCATATGATATTTGATAAGACCAATCCTAACTATGCCGACCTTCCGGGATTATCGGTACTGATAGGAGGTATGATCATTATTAACCTGAACTACTGGGGTTGTAACCAGTATATAACACAGCGTGCCCTTGGTGCCGATCTTAAGACTGCCCGTGGGGGTATATTATTCGCTTCGTTCCTTAAATTGCTAATGCCTATTATTGTGGTATTGCCGGGTATTGCGGCCTATGTACTGCACCAGCAGGGTGGTTTCCAGACGGAAATGCTTCAGGGAGGAGAACTTAATCCTGATCGTGCTTATCCGGTACTGCTTAACCTTTTGCCTTCAGGACTTAAAGGACTATCGTTTGCAGCACTTACAGCGGCTATTGTTGCATCGCTTGCAGGTAAGGCAAACAGTATTTCGACAATCTTTACACTAGATATCTATAAAGAAAGAATCAATACGGGTGCCAGCGAAGAGAAACTAGTTAAAATAGGTAAGATTACAGTAGTAGCAGCGATGATAATCGCGATCATCATTGCACCATTCCTTGGAATTGATAAAAAAGGAGGTTTCCAGTTCATTCAGGAGTTTACAGGCTTTTTGAGTCCGGGTATCTTTGCGATGTTCATCCTTGGATTCTTCTGGAAAAAAACTACGTCTAACGCAGCATTGTTTGGTATGATAGGCGGATTTATCTTCTCGGTTATCTTTAAGTTCCTTCCGGGTATGACAGACTTATCTTGGTTATACGACTGGGGCTTTGCAGTAGCAAATGCCGATGGTATTTACGAGATTCCGTTCATCGACAGGATGGGCTTTGTATTCCTTATCTGTGTAACAGGTATGGTATACATCAGTCTTAAAGAATACCGTAAAGGCATTACGCCTAATGGTCTTGAGGTAGATACTTCAATGTTTAAGGTGTCTAACGGTTTCCTTGCAGGATCTGTTATTGTTACGGCGCTTATCGCTGCGCTGTACATCTTCTTCTGGTAGAATTTTAGGCTCACCCCAGTTCTCCGCTTTGGAGAGAGCTTGGGGATGAGGCCAGTTAAATATTGAGAGAAAACAAAAGCCCTTTAAGTGTTACACTTAAAGGGCTTTTCTTATTTGATGGTTACCAGATCGATAATCTCACCTTTATAAAAATCGAACAGCATTACTTTTTTATAGCTGCTGGCAAAAGGCTGCGATAGCACACTAAGGTCAAAATAAAAACTATCACATTGCGACGATAGATTATCAAGTATCAGTACCAGCCAGTCAGAGTCATCTTTTGGAGCCGGGGAATCATTGATAGCTGATAGTATGTCCTGCCTGCCGCATTTTTTTACGGATGTATTGGTATAAATGCCGGCATTGCCATTAACGCGTGTCAGTCTTCTTACATAGCTGTAAGGGATTATCTTTCCATGTATGGCATTTATTATTTCTTCTTCTAAATCAATTAAACGCGCAGGAGTATAATTTTTTTTCTGGTCATGAAGCAAAACGTAATAAGAGTCTTTAAGTTCATGAAGTCCTGCGCCTATGTTCAGCCCTAATGTAGAAAGTATATTGGGAGTATCAGCATTGGTTAGGGCAACATCTGTAAAAGTAATTTTGATGTCGCTTCCTTTACCGTCGTTAAATGAGCCATTTTCGTTAATTGTGGTTTTGGGGCCATAGCACGACGCAAACTTCCATAAACTGATAATATTATCAATGTCTTTATTGTTGTCTGAAGCTGAACAGCTTTCAAGAGCACTTATCCATTTTTCTATCATTTTGGCATCCATAGTATAAAAGTTTTCTATCAAAAATAGCGTTGTATGACATCGGGATGCGTATTTTTATACCAAACGGCATTTTTGTTATACCAAACATTTTTAGCTTGTTACTTTAAAAAATCAGTAAACCGTTTTCGTATAAAATAAGTGGGGTTTGGTATAAAATGATTTTATAAGACATTGTTTTTAACGTATTTCGCAGTGATTTAAAAAAGTATGCAGAAATTCAGGGATATATATTGTACCGATAACAACGGGTTTGTAAACTTTCTTGTAGAACCTAAATACAGGATATACCGCCATTTAATGATATGGCTGTACCTGGTACTGACACTACTTGACAGTGGAGAAGCCGGAGAATTTGAAGGTAATTATTACTTGTATGTCCGTATAATGTGGATGGCCTATTTCCTGACTATGGTTTATTTTAATATGTATGTATTGGTGCCCTATCAGCTTTTTAAGGGGAAATACATTACCTATATAATAACCCTTACAGGGCTTATAGTGCTTACGTTTTCGTCAATGCGACAAATTAATATTACTTATTTTGATCCGCACAGGATATTGCCTAAGCCTATAAAGATGAATGTGTGGAGGGAAATACTGGCTGCCGCTAATATTCTTACCCTTACCGTTTTTTCGTCAACGGCAATAAAGCTGTTTCAGCAATGGAAAACCGATACTACCCGTATGGCGGAGCTGGAAAAGAACTCGTTGCAAATGGAACTTAAAGAGCTGAAAAACCAGATAAATCCGCACTTTTTGTTCAATATGCTGAACAATGTAAATGTTTTGGTTACCAAAGATCCGGTTAAGGCATCGCTTATAGTAATGAAGCTGTCTGATTTTTTACGCTATCAGTTGTATGAGAATAATGCGGCATCGGTTCAGCTGATACCAGAGATACAGTTCCTGAATGATTTTATGGAACTCGAAAAAATAAGGCGTGATGAGTTTACCTTCAGCCTGGAGGTGAAGAATGCAACTGCCGATGCTGAGATAGTACAGCGGCTTATACTACCGCCAAATATGTTTATTACGTTTATAGAAAATGCTATAAAACATAGTGTTGATTTAGATAATCCGTCGTTTGTAAAAGCGGATTTTACAATAATGGCCAATCAGCTTCATTTTAGATGTGTCAACTCTAAACCGACAGAGCCAATGGAGCAGTCGGCCAATGGAGGGCTGGGGCTTGCCAATGTGAAGAGACGACTGGAATTATTGTATGGTACGAATTATACATTAGTGATAAACGACCATAATGAAGAATATGAAGTTAACCTGATACTACCGGTATGAATTGTATTATAGTAGACGATGAGCCGTTGGCGCGTGAAGGAATGCTGCTTCAGCTACAGGATATAGCCGGGCTGACAGTTATCGGTAGCTTTAACAGTGCCAAGAAAGCCAGGGCATTTATGGAAGAAAATAAGGTAGATCTTATTTTTCTTGATATACAGATGCCGGGTACAACGGGACTTGATTTTGCAGCTACAATTTCGGGTGAAACGCTGGTGATCTTTACCACGGCCTACTCGCAGTATGCCCTGCAAAGCTATGAGGTAGAGGCGGTAGACTATATAGTTAAGCCCGTAAAAAAAGAAAGGCTGCTAAAAGCGGTGCAAAAGGCTATAGGTTACAACGCACTGCTAACCGGGCAAAATGCCCAGATGGAAAGCATGGATGCCGAATTTATGCTGATAAAATCGGAGAGGCGTTACCATAAAATAATGTTTAGGGATATACTGTATATAGAAGGGCTTAAGGATTATGTGGTAATTTATATTGAAGACAATAAGATCATTACTGCGATGAACCTGAAGACCATCCATAACCACCTCAGTGCAGGAATGTTTTCCAGGGTAAGCAAGTCATATGTAGTAAACATTAATCACATCGATTCATTTGACAATCATACCATTTTTATAAAGAATACTGAAATACCCATTGGCGATGTATTTCGCAAGGAATTTTTAGAGATGTATTTAGGTAAAGATCTCTCAGGCAAACTCTAGGAAGTTCAATCATCAATCAAATCAAACCCAATCATGAAAAAAAAGCTGTTTTTATTTTCATCGGCATTGCTATGCCTTAATGTAACTGCTCAGGAGGCCGATTCCCTAAAGCAAAAAGCCCAGACTGTAATTGCCGATAAGTTCCCTTTTGCCCGGGTTTTCGATGTGAAATATGTTCAGTATATCCCTCAGGATTTTGATAGCGAATTGCTGGATAAGGACTTTATAAGCGGGAGGATAAAAAACAGGGGGAAGTTCAATTTTTTCGCCAATATTCCAGTTGTCATAAAAAAGAAATGGAATATTACGGCAACGGCGAATTACAAGTATGAATTCATGGAAACGGAGCAGGTAAAGGACGGAGCAGGAATGGTGGCTCCTTTTTATGATAAAAAATACGATTTTCATTACTTGTCGGGAGTAGTAAGTTTTACAGGTTTTACAACTTTATTCAAAAAGCCATTTATATATAATGCGAGTTTAATTGTTGATGGTACTGAACGCGATGCACAGCGTGTTAAGGGTTTTGTTGGAGGAAGTTTTGTAATTAAGGCGAACCAAAAAACAAAAATGACCTTAGGTATGATTGCATTAATAGATAAAACGTCTCCGGTACCTGTAGCGCCTGTGTTTACATTAGATCACAAATTTAACTCCGGGTGGATGCTGGATATAATTTTGCCACAGCGTTTATTTATAAAGCATGATATTTATAAAAACGGAAGGCTTTCGTTTGGGACCGAGCTGGTAAGTGATGGGTTTTACTTTCAGTCATCTCAAATCAATCCGGGCAATGTGTCCGATTACCGACAGCTTGAACTTCGCTCGGGGGTTACCTATGAGCATTGGTTAGGAGACGGGTTTGTAGGTAAGTTTAAAACCGGATTATCTAATGTTTTTATATCAAAGGTAAGTTCTAGGGGAGAATCTACCAATGATTATTTACTCTCAACTAAACAGGATGGCACGGGCTATTTTAGTCTTGGTTTTTCATACGATCCTTTTAGCAACAGAAAGAAAAAATAGGTTACCGGTATTAAGATAATTTTACCACACAGTAATTTACTTATTGCATAACTTTAGGTTGAATATAAACATAAGTTGTTATGGCAGCGCAATCTAAAGAAAAAGGAAAGAATCTGTTTGAAAAATTTGCGGAGAAGGTAACCAAAGCCACAGGAAGTACACCTGTATTTCTTGGAGCTTTTTTAATAGTAGTAGTTTGGGCGATATGCGGACCTATTTTTGACTACAGCGAAACCTGGCAGCTAGTCATTAATACGGGAACGACCATCATTACTTTTTTAATGGTATTCCTTATCCAAAAGTCACAGAATAAAGATTCGCTTGCGATTCAGATAAAGCTTAACGAGTTGGTGGCATCGCATGAGCTTGCCTCTAACCGCATTGTTGATATCGAGGATATAAGCGAAGAAGAAATGGAAGTGCTGGAAAAATATTATCAAAAACTGGCAGCTTTGGCTCAAAAGACCCGTTCACTAAAGGAGTCACATTCTATAGGTGAAGCACAGGCAAGGCATGAAATGAAAGTGGCGGAAAGGGAAAAGTCTAAAGCCAAAAGTCCCGGGACAAAAGATTCTGATTCCAAGGCCAAAAAAGCAAGTGCCAAAACCCAAACAACAAATTCGAAATCCCGGAGTCCTAAAACTCAAAATTCAAAACCTAAACCAACTCAAAACTCAAAATAGGCTGCTTCTCTTCACCATTGATAATAATGGATAACTGATGTTCTCCGGCATAGAATACCCTTGTGGTTATTGCCTTAAACGATTGTTTGCGTACTATCACAGCCTTTTCACCCGGCTGGTATATTTTCTCACTTATCTTAAAGACTTTTTTAGCCAGCTGTCCTTTAGCCTTACGGTAGTACATACCATATTCAAGGCGTACGGTTTGTGGCCTGTTGTCTTTGTTTTCGATGACAAAGCTAAACTCTACGCTGTCGCCCATTTTTACATTAGGCGTATCTATTTTAAATTCTGAAAAGTCAATTTGTGAGGCATCAAGTCCGTAAACTTTTAATATCTCAGAATGCCCCTGCTTTAACAGAGTTCGGGCACCGTGTTTTACAATGGCGTCGGTCTCTTTACTGTTGCCTTTCCATTTTTTAGCAATATCCAAAACAATATGCGGATGATCTTTGGCAATATCGTTAATGTTATTGGCTACACTGCGACGGACATATTCCGAAGGATCATTTTTTAGATTTTCCAGTAATGGTAGTACAGGTGTAGGGTCTTTTTTAAGGGAAGGTATCGCCATTGCCCAGGGTAATCTTGGTCTTGAACCCTCACTGGCAAAACGGCGAACATGATGGTTATGATGCCTGGACCATGTAGTCATTTGCGCCAGCATCTGTTTTTCATATTTGATAAGGAATGGGCGAACGGCAAACTCACAACTGGTAAACTGCGTAATATATTCGAACGCACGGATGGCATCGTCATAATGATCGAGTCCGTATAGCTCAACATAATCCGGCAGGAACATACAGGCGAGGCTGTCCTGAGTGAAATGAGCCTTTCTCATATTTTCTATTATAGTCTCTAAAGCAACAACGGCTTTACTGAAATCCTTTGGCATAAATTCGTGAAGGACTACGGCAGTATGACGCATCCTTGCCTTGAGTTCCTTATGGTCAAAACCATCGGAGTTTATAAGTGTAATGAATTTAGTTTTGTCAAATTCGGGAAGCGATTGGTCCAAAACAGCAGAAAGGCGTTCGTAAAATTCAGGAGAGTATATGTTTTTAAGGACGCTCATAGAAATGATAGTTTACATAGCAAACATACTTTAATTATGGTGAAATAAAAACCCTCCGAAAGCGGAGGGTTTTTGCGTATAGAAATTTGTAAAATCTTAGTGGCTTTTCTGTAGTTTGCCATAAGCATGCTCCAGTGCATTTTTCATTTTGTCGGCTGCGCCTTTAATGGCTTTCTCAACCGAATCGGCGTGGTTTGTTGTTGCAACCGGATTAAGACCCATTGCGTGAACTTCGATAGTACAGCGTTTATCGTCCGGACCTGTTTTGGCACCGTTTTCATCGGCCAGGTGTACCGTAACGCTTGTTATCTTATCATCATATCTTTTTAGTGTTTCGTTTATTACTGTGGTAAAATAATTTTCTATTCTCTCATGACCGTTGTCTTTACAGTCAATGCTAAACTGAATTTGCATAGTTATGTATTTTGTGGTTATTCATAGTAAATTTAGCGATTTTTCATTCAATAACGAAACAAAATAGGTTAACATTAATATTTAATTGGTTTATGGTATCATAGAAAAAAATAATTGAAATATGCTTGGAATAATATACCGATTGGTATAATTTTGTAGTGATAAAATGATAATGCCATGATGAGCAAAGCGGAAAAGACAAGACAATTTATAGTAGAAAAAACAGCTCCCATCTTTAACAGGAAAGGATTTGCGGGTACTTCTATAAACGATATTGTTGAGGCCACAGGGCTGACTAAAGGCAGTATTTATGGTAATTTTGAAAGCAAAGATGAGGTTGCCTTGGCTGCCTTTGACTATAACTATGGGAATGTAGTTGCCCTTATAAAGTCTAAAATGGCAGGTAAGCCCCATAATATAGATAAGCTAAAAGTATACCTTACGGTATTTTCTGATTTTGTCAATCTTCCTATGTTGCATGGGGGGTGCCCGGTTTTGAATACAGCTATTGAATCGGATGATACGCACGGGCAGCTTAGGGCTAAAGCTGTAGGAGCTATTGAAAACTGGTACGGCCATTTAGAGAAAGTGATTAATGATGGCGTTGAAGCAGGACAAATAAAACAGGGTACTAATGCGAAAGATTTTGCAGGGGCATTTATCGCGCTTATTGAGGGTGGAATAATGCTGGCGAAGGTTACCGGTAAGATGCAGGGACTTAAGGCTGCCATGAAGCAGGCAGAAAAAATGATTAAGGACATAGCAACCTAAAAATTTTCTTCTAAAATATAACGATCGGTATATTTTAGAAGAATAATATTAAAATTTTGAAGATATATTTTTTTGAGACAAAATATACCGATTGGTATAAAACATAAAATTATGAAAGATGTATTTATAGTTTCAGCGAAAAGGACACCTATTGGAGGTTTTCTGGGGAGCCTATCAGGTATCACCGCGACAGAACTTGGAAAAATAGCCATACAAGGTACGTTGGCAGAAACCAATATTCCTGCAAATGAGATCGACTCAGTATATATGGGTAATGTGCTATCTGCTAATCTGGGGCAATCGCCCGCAAGACAGGCTGCGAAGTTTGCAGGCATAGACGATCATACCGATGCTACAACCATTAATAAAGTATGCGCTTCGGGTATGAAAGCGGTGATGCTTGGTGCTCAGCAAATTCAACTGGGTGTAGACAATGTGGTAGTTGCCGGAAGTATGGAAAGCATGAGTAATGTACCACATTATATACAGCAACGTGTAGGTAACAAAATGGGGCATAGCCTTCTTACTGATGGTCTTTTAAAAGACGGCCTTACCGATGCATACAATAACTTTCACATGGGCAACGCTGCCGAGATTACAGTGCGTCAATACAATATATCGAGGGAAGAGCAGGATGCTTATGCACTTGAGTCATACGTCAGGGCTGCCAAAGCGTTTGAAGACGGAAAGTTCAGCAGCGAGATTATACCTGTAACTATAAAACAACGCTTAGGAGAGGTAACCATCGACAAAGATGAAGATGTATACAAACTCATAGCTGATAAAGTTCCTGCACTTAAACCTGTATTTGAAGAAGGTGGAACCATTACTGCTGCCAATGCCAGTAACCTTAATGATGGTGCGGCAGCTGTTATATTGGCATCTGCCGAAGCGGTAGAAAAATACAACCTGAAACCTATTGCAAAAATAATAGGCTATGCCGATGCCGCCCAGGCACCGGAGTGGTTCACCACAGCACCGTCACTGGCGATACCAAAAGCACTTGCCCAGGCAGGATTGTCTCAGGATGATATCGATTATTTTGAGATCAATGAGGCCTATTCGGCAGTAATACTGGCTAACCGAAAAATATTAGGCATACCACCCGAAAAGATAAATGTTTACGGAGGAGGTGTGGCTATGGGACATCCTATAGGCGCTTCGGGAGCAAGAATAATTGCTACCCTTACTTCGGTGCTTGCACAGGAAGGCGGTAAGTATGGCGTGGCAGCCATTTGTAATGGTGGCGGTGGAGCATCGGCAATAGTAATAGAAAACCTAAAAAACCAGTAATATGTTCTCAGAAGCAGCACAATTCCTCAAAGACAGGGTAGGTAAAGAAGTTACCGATTCGCCATCACCTTTTATGAGCTGGCTAAAGCCGATAATGCTGGAAGTAAATGAAGGTAATCTTCGCTTTCAGTACACAGTCCGCAAAGAAATGACAAATCCTTTCCGTACCCTGCATGGTGGCGTTACTGCCGCAATTATAGATGATGCTATTGGGGCAACATTAATATCGTATGGTGAGCCTTTTTTTTATGTTTCAGTGAACCTGGTTATCGATTATTTATCGGCAGCCGTAGAGGGAGACATTATAATTGCTGAAACGAAAGTAGTTAAGAAAGGCAAACAATTGGTAAATGCTGAATGTGAGCTATGGAATGCCGACCGTTCAAGGCTTATTGCCAGAGGATATACTAACCTGCTGAAAACAGAAATTAAAAAATAAACAATGAAAAGAGTAGCTGTAACAGGGCTTGGAGCCATAACACCGCTTGGTAATTCGGTAGCTGAATTCTGGGAGAATATCCTTGCAGGAAAAAGCGGTGCAGGGCCTATAACCAAATTTGATACTACGAAGTTCAAGACCCATTTTGCCCACGAGGTAAAAGATTTTGATATAGAAAAATATATAGAAAAAAAAGAGGCGCGCAAGTATGACCTGTTTACGCAATATGCCATAGCGGCAACCGATGAGGCTGTAAAAGATGCCGGACTGGATTTTGCCGCCATGCCGCAAAACGAACGTTTTGATGTAGGTGTGATATGGGCATCGGGGAATGGTGGGATCAGCACATTTGAAGAACAGCTTCAGGAGTTTAATTCAGGTGATGGGACACCACGATTCAATCCGTTCTTTATTCCTAAAATGATCATCGATATCGCTGCAGGGGTGTTGTCTATCCGTTATGGGTTGCATGGTCCTAACTATGCAACGGTATCAGCCTGTGCGTCATCCAATACGGCGATTATCTCCGCTTTCGATACCATTCGCCTTGGTAAAGCTACTATTATGATAGCAGGAGGAAGCGAAGCCGCAATAACACCTGCTTCAATAGGAGGGTTCAATGCATCGCAGGCATTGTCAAAGCGTAATGATAGTCCTCAAACAGCATCACGTCCGTTTGATGCCAACAGGGATGGTTTTGTGGCAGGAGAAGGTGCAGGGGCACTTATTTTGGAAGACTGGGATCATGCAGTGGCGAGAGGTGCAAAAATATATGCCGAAATAATAGGTGGCGGTATGGCTGCTGATGCTTATCACCTAACCGGAACACCTGCTGATGGTCTTGGTGCAGCACTGGGGATGCAAAAAGCATTGGCGGATACCAATCTGTCTCCAAAAGATATTGATTACGTTAATGCGCATGCAACTTCAACCCCTGTAGGCGATTTAAGTGAGCTGAATGCTATCAATACTGTTTTTAACGGGCAGGATGTGTCAGTAAGCGCTACCAAATCGATGACGGGGCATTTGTTAGGGGCAGCAGGGGCAATCGAGAGTATTATCAGTGTGCTGGCAGTTAAAAATGATATAGTACCGCCTACAATTAATGTAGAGTATTTAGATCCAGCCATACCCGAAGGACTTCACCTGGTACTTAACGAACCCGAAAAAAGAAACATACAGTATGCGCTGAACAACACCTTTGGTTTTGGTGGGCATACGGCAACATCGATATTTAAAAAAACAACTTAACCACAAAGAACACAAAGAACGCACAAAGAACAAAGCTTTGTGTTCTTCTAAAATGGTTGTGCTAAATATAAGTGATTAGTGTTCTTAGTGATCCCGATAGCTATCGGGATAGTGAACCTTGTGGTAAAAAACAATAATATATAAATTCTAAAACAATGAAAACAACAGGAAATACAATATTAATTACCGGTGGTAGTGCCGGAATAGGATTAGAAATGGCACGTCAGTTCGTGGCGTTAGGAAACAAAGTAATCATTACCGGAAGGGATGGGGAAAGACTTAAAAAAGCAGCAGTTGAACTAGGTAATGTTACGGCAATTACTTCTGATGTGAGCAATGCACAAAGTGTTGAAGATTTGGTTAATCGTATAAAAACCGAATTCCCTGAGCTGAATGTGCTGGTAAACAATGCCGGTCGTGCAGATGTTCACAACCTTGCTGATTCAGGAGAGAAAGCCTATGAAATCGCAGCAGCCGAGTTTGATACTAATTTTCTTTCGGTGGTGCGACTTACCGAGAAATTGCTTCCGGTACTTAAAGCTCAAAAAGATGCTGCTATCGTAAACGTTTCATCAATTGTTGCTTTTGCTCCGGCGCAAAGCCTGCCTACTTATTCGGCAAGCAAAGCGGCATTGCATTCGTATACAAAATCGCTAAGGCTGGCACTTAGGGATACTGCAGTAAAAGTGTTCGAGCTAATGCCTCCACTGGTAAACACAGCACTTTCGGCAGAAATAGGAGGAGAGAATGGTATACCGCCATCGGTATTGGTAAATGACCTTATTGATGCATTGAATACTGACAGATTCCAGATACACACCGGGCAAACCGAGGACATATACAGGTTAAGCCTTGCTAATCCTGCGCAGGCATTATTGGCAATGAACGGTCTTTCTTAAAAACATCCCGGCACAAGCCGTCTATATACATCTATTCTGTAAACAGTCCCGCTTATGACGGGACTGTTTGTTTCTTCTTAAATTTTTGGCGTAAGCCTGAAACTATTGCGCAAACTTTTGCATCTTTGTAAGACAGCAATCACGCAATACCATTATGAGGCAATTATTTTTGGTTTTACTATTTTTTTCGGGCTTTTTGGCAACGGCTCAGGTGTTTGAGCCTAAAGTACTCGATACTATAGAAAAAGACAGTTTACCTCCGGTATATGATGTTAAATACCGTGAAGATCAGTTTTATGCTTCATTAACCTATAACCTGATTCAGTCTAAGCCTGACAATTATTCTCAGGATGGGGTTTCTACAGGTATCTCTTTAGGTTTTTTACGGGATATGCCTGTTAATAAGAACCGCACTTATGCCGTAGCTTTAGGGTTGGGTTATTCGTATAGTAACCTTAAGCATAACCTTCAGGTGCTTAATGTGGACGGCACCAATACGTATCAAATGGTATCGAACGGTTCTTTTGATAAGAACAAACTGGTATTGCATTATCTGGAAATCCCATTAGAATTGCGCTGGCGTAACAGTAATCCGACTGATCACCAGTTTTGGCGCATCTATCTTGGTTTTAAGGCCAGCTGGATGTTTGCCGATAAAGCCATATTCAGGGGAGATGTAAATTCTACGGTAAAACATGATGCGAACCTGAACGATTTTGTATACGGTACGTATATTTCTGCGGGGTGGAATACCTGGAATTTTTATGCTTATTATGGTCTTACGCCGGTTTATAACAGTGCACCTATAGAAGGAACCGATCAAAAGTTAAAATTACGGGCTATTAATCTCGGACTGATGTTTTATATACTCTAATGGAAATTTATGGTGATAAAAATATTTTTGCTGTTGAATATAAAATAACTGACAAGCAGAAATTACTCGGATTTGCTAAAATTTGGTTTGGTGGATATTCTCTGGGAACTAATGAGGATTTAATATATTTAAAGGGTTATTTGTTAGCCGGTTTGGAAGATATAGCAAATTCTGAAGCTAATGATTTTCAATTTACTCCAAATAAGACAAGTCTGTTTAAATTTCTGTTAGAGTCATATAAAGACCAAAATAATGCTGAACATCTTAAATATTCTATAAGAAGTTTTGCAACTTTTTGCGATGACTTTTATATATTTTCATTCTGTTTTAATGACCGGATTTACATATTGTGGAAACTAAGGAATGCTAAAACACCATTTTTCGATTTAAATAACCAAAGTGAGAGGATTAATATGTTCAGTATTGAGAAGACGCTTTATTTAAAAATACTGGAAGAATTTAAAAATTTGATTCTCTAATGAGCATAAATCTCCGTGAACATATAGAAAAGATCGTATTACTTACTGACGATGAGTTTGCGTTAGTACTTTCGCATTTTACTTCAAAAAAATATAAAAAGCATCAGTTCCTAATTCAGGAAGGCGAACCTGTACTGTATTCTTATTTTGTAGTTTCTGGACTCTTAAAACTTGTACATACCGATGCTTCCGGCAAGGAACATATCGTGTCCTTTGCGATGGAAGATTGGTGGGAAAGCGATTTTCAGGCTTTTCACAATCAGTCTAAAGCTACCATGTCGTTAGAATGCCTTGAAGATACTGAAGTATTTTGTCTTACCCTTGAAGATTATAAAAGCCTGTGTTCCCAACTTCAGAAGATGGAGTATTTTTTTCTGGAAAAGGCTAACAGAGGACATATAGGTTCGCAGCAACGCATTTTATCGCTTATTACCAGCAATGCCAAAGAACGCTATGAGCAATTGCTTGAACGTTACCCATCTCTGTTTCAGAGAGTACCCAAATCCATGATCGCTTCCTATCTGGGCGTTTCGCGCGAAACCCTGAGCAGGCTTACCAACTAGCGTGACAAACCTCACTTCATATCTGTGACGAATGTCATAGGTGGCAGCCATCCATTCTGTGCAATTTTGCAGTGTAACTATTTCAGTTTTAAACATGAAAAACACAGCGAAAATTTTAGTATTTACATTATTAACGGTTATGCCTTTACTGGCACAAACCAAAAACGCAAAGCAAATGGAAAAAAGAGAATTCAGTCCTTGGAAATGGCAGGATGAACGCAGCTATGTTCAGGCTGTTGAGGTTAAAAATGTTCAGGCAACATTATATATTTCAGGTCAGGCGGCAGTACACGCCGATGGTACTTCCAGTAATGCCGATATGAAAAGCCAGTTGGAGGAAGCGATAACAAATTTAGAGCAGGTTATTAATCATGCAGGTTACGATCCTAAAAATATTGTTAGATTAACCATATACACAACTTCAACAGAAGAGTTGTGGCCTAATTTCCCTATTCTTCAGGAGTGGATCGCAAAACACGGCATAAAACAGGCGACCACGCTGATGGAAGTAAAAACTCTTTTCGAGACCTTAAAAGTAGAACTTGAAGCCACGGTTGTAAAATAAAAAGATAACGCCATGTGTAAGCATGGCGTTTATTTTTGGCATAAGCGGTAAACTTTTGCATCTTTGTAAGACATGATAATCTTATGAGTGTAAATCTCCGTGAACATATAGAAAAGATTGTACCGCTAACCGATGATGAGTTTGCATTTGTACTGTCTCATTTTACTTCCAAAAAGCTAAAGAAACACCAGTTCCTTATTCAGGAAGGGGATGCTGTGTACCATTCATGGTTTGTGGTTTCGGGGCTTATTAAAGCATCTCATACCGACGAGTCGGACAAGGAGCATATACTTCAGTTTGCCATGGAAGACTGGTGGGTAAGCGATTATCAGGCCTATCATTATAAAACGCCGGCTACACTTTCGTTATCCTGTCTTGAAGATACAGAGGTACTCTGCCTGTCACTTGAAAATTCTGAAAAGCTGTGCAGCGAACTCCAAAAGGCCGAGCATTTCTTCAGGCGCAAGGCTAATTTCGGTTATGTTGCCCTTCAGCAACGCATATTGTCATTGCTCACTACGAGTGCCAAAGAACGCTATGAGCAAATGCTAAAGCAATATCCTTCATTGTTTCAAAGGGTTCCTAAAACCCTTTTGGCTTCTTATCTGGGAGTTACGCGCGAAACTCTAAGCAGGCTTTCTTCCTGAGCGTGATTCAGGTCACAGTATATTTGTGATGTAGATCAAGTGCTTCTTCTTCTCATTCTGCCGAACTTTGTACTATAAATTTTCAACGATTACAACATGAAAAATATAGCAAAAGTTATAGCGATATTGTTAATCAGTACTGTACCTGTATTGGCACAGGCTAAAAAAGCAAAAAATATGGATAAGAAGAAAATACTGTTTGTGGTAACCAGCCACGACAAAAAAGGAAGCACGGGCGAACCTACAGGTTTTTACCTTGGCGAAGCATCACACCCGTGGGAAGTGTTGCACAATGCAGGATACACTATTGATTTTGTAAGCCCAAAAGGCGGAAAAGCACCGGTTGATGGTTTCGACCTGAAAGATCCTGTAAACAAAGAGTTTTGGGAGAATGCCGAATACCATAATAAAATAGAAAATACACTAAAACCATCTCAGGTTAACCCTGCTGATTATGTTGCTATTTACTATGCAGGTGGTCACGGTGCCATGTGGGACTTTGCCGATAATGCCGAACTGCAAAAGATTGCCGCTGTCATTTATGAAAAAGGCGGAATTGTTGGAGCGGTATGTCACGGCCCTGCGGGACTGGTGAATATAAAACTGTCTAACGGCAACTACCTTATTGACGGTAAAAAGATAAATGCTTTTACGAATGAAGAAGAAGAGGCTGTAGGGCTGACTAAAGTTGTGCCGTTCCTGTTAGAAGACGGACTGAAAGCGCACGGTGCTAAATTTGAGAAATCAGGGATGTGGCAGCAGCACGTGACAGTTGACCAAAGGGTTGTAACAGGGCAGAACCCACAATCTGCAAAAGGTGTAGGGGAAGCTATATTAGCCGAATTGAAAAAGAAATAAATAATAATGCTTAAGTGAAAAGCGCTGTATCGGGAATCTGATACAGCGCTTTTTTTATAAACCTCAATAATCCATCATTAATTCTGATAATTGTAAGGAGCAGAGAACTTGCCGTCGGTAACGGTAAGATATTCATTACCACCTGAGAGTCTCAATACTCCCGAAAAAGTTCCTTCCACGCCCCAGTCGGTAAGGGAAGTAATGGTCATGGTAAAACCTGATCCATCAGATCCATCGCCGGTGTAAACGGTTGTACCTATAATGTCCCCGTTGTCATCCAGGTTTTGGATGTAATAGTTTCCGTGAAGCTCAGAATCTGCCGATGTATACGTTTCACCCTGAACTGCTCCTACTTCAGATACGAGCTGAAAACCAAACCCCGGAGAAGTAAGATCATCGGTCAGATGTCCGCCAATGGTTACAAAATGAACGATTTCTTCAGATGGAGGGTCATTAGCGTTAACCTGTTGGCTAAAATCATAGTCAGTACCATTGATTTTACAGGTCAGGTAACCTTTTGCAGCCGGATTTGTGCTTCCGCCGTCATCATCGCCGCAGCCAACTGTCAATAAAGAAAAAATGAGTAATAGTAAAGGTGATTTTCTAAAGATGAAGTTGGTTAATTTCATGTCTTGTAATTTTAATTATGTGATAAAAATATTACAAATCATGGTTTTTTGAAAATCAGTATAGCTTATCGTGAATTCAAAATGCCGGTATTTTGTTAAGGATGTTTTAAATTACCAAAGGAATCGTCTTTATGTAGCTTCTAGGCAAGATAGAGCGTTGTAGGATTTAACTTTTAATTAACTGCTTTGTTTATCACTACGGGAAAACTTTCCATATCCTTATTCCTTTCTACCAAAATTATTTCCTTAACGGGAAATGTATCAGAGGATAATATCGCGTAGCGATTTATGTTGGTAGCGATGTTTTAGGAGTTGATTGATTGAGCCTGAAAGGCTCAGATATAATAACCGGAGGCAACGCCTTCGGGTTTTAAACAGCCGGTACCAGCCATATAAACCAAAGTCCTACCTGTGGCACTATGCCTATGAGTGCACCAAGCAGTACTTCGCTTAGTGAATGCGAACGGGCAGCCATGCGCGATGAACCCACAATACCGGTGCATACTACTAATAGTGCGATGAGGTACAGGTAAGTGATATGATAATAGGAAGAGATACCAATTACAAAAAGCACTAGGGAAGCCGTAGCCATGGTGTGCAGGCTTGGGCTAAAATTACCCAGTACCAATGCAAGGGTTATTACAGTGCTTATCAGTACGCCTGTAAAGTAATAGTATAGCTCCGGGATAACGACTATTGACAGGCTGTACTTTATGAGGAAGAGTATCAGCAGCGCATAAATAGCGAGCGGTAACCGGCGTTCTTTAGCATTCGGCAGTTTCGATTTCATTTTGCCCAGCGAACGTAACAGGTAAAATATAGACATGGGCAATAGTACAGTAAGTATGAGTACCTGTACAAAAGCGAGATAAATTTCGTGCTCGTAAAAAAAGCTGTTGGCCACCACAAAGTAAAACAGTGTAGCATATACCGGCACAAACAGCGGATGGAAAATATAGGAAAACAGAGCAAGAAACTTCTTCATGCCAATCTATATTTTCTTTCTCATCCTGGCAACAGGAATATCGAGCTGTTCACGGTATTTAGCAATGGTACGCCTTGCAATAGGGTAGCCTTTGTCTTTAAGTATCTCGGCAAGCTTGTCGTCCGGAAGTGGTTTGCGTTTGTCCTCTTCGCTGATAACGGTTTCAAGTATCTTTTTGATCTCAATGGTTGATACATCTTCACCCTGATCGTTTTTCATGGCCTCGGAGAAGAATTCTTTTATCAGTTTAGTGCCGTAAGGTGTTTCCACATATTTACTGTTAGCCACACGCGAAACGGTCGAGATATCAAGCCCGATCATATCGGCAATATCCTTAAGGATCATGGGTTTCAGTTTCGCTTCATCACCATCAAGGAAATATTCCTCCTGATAATGCATAATGGCGTTCATTGTCACGAACAGGGTTTCCTGACGTTGGCGGATAGCATCGATAAACCATTTTGCCGAATCCAGTTTTTGTTTGATGAACTGAACTGCATCTTTTTGGGCATTGCTTTTATCGCGGCTGTCCTTATAGGTTTGCAGCATTTCCTGATAGTCTTTAGAAACGTGCAGTTCGGGAGCATTACGTCCGTTTAGTGTCAGTTCCAGTTCGCCGTCTACAATACGTATGGCAAAGTCAGGTACAACATGCTCTACGGCTTTAATGTTGCTTTCGTAAGAGCCGCCCGGCTTAGGGTTCAGGCGTTCGATCTCATCAATAGCAGCACGCAGCTGATCCTGAGAGATGTCATATTTCTGTAACAGTTTGTCGTAATGCTTTTTGGTAAAAGCATCAAACTGATGTTCGATTATATCGGTGGCAAGCTCTACCGAAGCGGTAGGCGTTTTGTGTTTAAGCTGTAGTAAAAGGCACTCCTGCAGGTCGCGCGCACCCACCCCCGATGGCTCGAGTTCATGGATAACGTGCAGTATGCGTTCGGTGGTCTTTTCATCGGTATAAATGCCCTGTGTAAAGGCCATATCGTCAACAATATCGGGGATACTGCGGCGGATGTAGCCCATATCGTCTATGCTGCCCACAAGGAACTCGGCAATCTCGCGTTCTTCATCGGTAAGGATAAAGGTATTCAGCTGCTCGATAAGGTTTTGGTGGAAACTTACGGGTGCGGCAAAAGGCATCGTACGGTCCTCATCGTCGTCACTGTAGTTGTTCGCCTGGGTTTTATATCCGGGAATTTCATCATCACTCAGGTATTCGTCTATGTTGATCTCGTCGGCATCAATGCGATCGTTGTCGTAATCATCATAGTCGTCAAAATCCTCAGAAGTGTCGTATTCGTCCTTCTCATATTCATCCTCCTTGCCTGTTTCCAGTGCAGGATTTTCAACCATTTCTTCTTTAAGGCGTTGCTCAAAAGCCTGCGTAGGCAATTGTATCAGCTTCATCAGCTGAATTTGCTGTGGCGATAGTTTCTGGGATAATTTAAGTTGTAAGTTCTGCTTAAGCATAGATAAACACAGTCATTTTTACAGTATAAAATTACAAAAAACAGGCATAATTATTGATGCTTTTTGGATAAAATTATAAAAAGGATACTTTAAAACCTTTGTTTTAGGCTTTTTGCGTTCTTATGCTGTTAGATACAAAATGCATTTAATAAAAAAAGACCACAATATAAACTACAATGCCTCTGATATTATTGTAGGTAATTCTGATTAAAATTTGGTTGTTATGGCAGACGTTGCCCTGCAAGTTCTCTACGGAAGAAATATGAAATTATTTAAGATTAATATTCTTGTTTTAGGTTTTGTAGAGACGTTGCACTGCAACGTCTGAACAGGGGTGGACAAAAAAAAGCCCCACATTTCTGCGAGGCTTTCTAAATTCTATTATCTCAATTCTCAGTACTAATATCTCAATACTGAAAAGATTAAAATTCAGCGTTCTGTGGTGTCCTTGGGAAAGGAATAACGTCACGGATGTTACCCATACCGGTTACGAATAGCACAAGGCGCTCAAAACCAAGTCCGAAACCAGCGTGGGTAGCTGTTCCGAAACGACGGGTGTCAAGATACCACCAAAGCTCTTTTTCGTCGATGCCAAGCTCGGCGATCTTCTCAAGAAGCACGTCAAGACGCTCTTCTCTTTCCGATCCTCCAACGATCTCACCAATACCAGGGAACAGGATGTCCATAGCGCGTACAGTTTTCTTGTCGTCGTTAAGTCTCATGTAGAATGCTTTGATGTTCGCAGGGTAATCGAATAATATTACAGGCGATTTAAAGTGTTTCTCTACAAGGTAACGCTCGTGCTCACTCTGTAGGTCGGCACCCCATTCTTCAATGATATAGTTGAATTTCTTGTTCTTGTTTGGCTTACAGTTCTTAAGGATATCGATAGCCTCAGTATAGCTTACGCGCTTAAAGTTGTTTTCCAGTACAAACTGAAGTTTCTCTAATAAGCCCATCTCGCTACGTTCAGCCGTTGGTTTTTGTTTTTCCTCATCAGCTAAACGCTGGTCAAGGAATTTAAGGTCGTCCTGGCAACGGTCCATTGCATATTTGATCACATACTGGATGAAATCTTCAGCAAGATCCATGTTGTCATCAAGATTATTGAAGGCAACTTCAGGTTCTACCATCCAGAATTCTGCAAGGTGGCGTGATGTGTTAGAGTTCTCTGCACGGAAAGTAGGTCCGAATGTGTAAATCTGGCCCAATGCCATAGCAAAAGTCTCTCCTTCAAGCTGACCCGATACGGTAAGGTTGGTTTCCTTTCCGAAGAAATCCTGCTTGTAGTCTACTTTTCCTTCTTCATTCAATGGTGGGTTACCCACAGGAAGCGACGTTACCTGGAACATTTCGCCTGCACCCTCGGCATCCGATCCGGTAATGATAGGCGTGTTCACATATACGAAACCTTTTTCCTGAAAGTACTGGTGAATCGCAAACGACAGTACCGAACGTACTCTCATGATAGCACCAAATACGTTAGTACGTACACGTAGGTGGGCGTTCTCACGTAAGAACTCCAGTGAGTGTTTTTTAGGCTGCATAGGGAATTTCTCAGGATCTGAATCTCCAAGTATCTCTACACTTTTGGCCTGTATTTCATATTTCTGACCTGCGCCCTGGCTTTCTGCAAGGTTACCCTTAACAGCTACAGCAGCACCGGTTGTTATTCTTTTTAAAGTTTCTGCGGGTGTATTTTCAAAGTCAACAACACACTGGATATTATTTATAGTAGATCCGTCGTTAAGGGCTATAAACTGATTATTCCTAAAAGTTCTTACCCATCCTTTTACTAATACATCATCAACAGGCTTCGCGCTGTTCAGCAGGTCTTTAACTTTTGTGTGTTTCATTTTTTAAAATTTAAACTTGTTTTATGGAAAATGCCCCGTTTTAGCGTCTAGAGAGGCAAATGCCTGCAAATGTAGTAAAAAGCGTAAAAAGTTGATAGGCCTTTGTGTTGTAATTGCATCAAATTTATAAAAATGTCGCGGCGGGGTTAAAATTGAACCATAGTTGGCAGGAAGGGCTATCTTTGTCGGTAAAACAATTTACCATGAACTGGATATTACTTATCATCGCAGGCTTGTTTGAAGTAGGTTTCGCCTCATGTCTTGGAAAGGCTAAAGAAACCTCTGGCGCAGTTTCTAATTACTGGATGGGTGGCTTTTTTGTTTGCCTTACCATCAGTATGGTATTGCTGTATAAAGCTACCCAAACCCTGCCTATTGGTACTGCCTATGCTGTATGGACAGGTGTTGGTGCAGTGGGTACGGTACTGGTAGGTATTTTTGTTTTTAAAGAACCTTCAGACTTCTGGAGGCTGTTCTTTCTTACTACGCTTATCGCTTCTATTGTAGGGTTGAAGTTTGTCTCGGCGCATTAGTTTTTTAACCACAAAGGTCACTAAGAAGGCACTAAGTACACAAAGCTTTGTGATCCTCGTGGTTAAGTTTTTAAAACAAATTCAGTACAAACGTAATCTTTACTGCGATGTTTTTTTCGAACTGTGGCAGGTGATAGGGACCGTAACGGTAAAATGCTGATATACCGGCTATGCTTAAAATTTCATTAAGTTCTACACCGCTTTCGTAATAACCCTTTTCGAGAGTATTAAAGCTGGCGCCTATATGGTCATTTTTATTATCCATACTGCCCCATGCTGCACGGGTAACAAGGGCAGGTGCCATTTTCAGGATGCCGGAGATGGTAAATTTCCTGAAAGAATGCCTTAGTTGTCCTGTAATATACTGACTTGAGAAAAACTCATTGAAATACATGGTCTCAAAACCATTTTTACTGGCAAAGTTGATACGTGCCAATACGCCGTCCTTGCTCAGATTGTTGGGCGAAGTGCTATACAGGTGTGTAAGCGGAGTATCGCCTAAGGCAAGTCCTGACTGTATTAGAGCCGATGTTTTTTGTCCGTTAAGGTATTTCTGTTCATATTCTGCCCTTGCGTCAAATTTGCTGAAGGAGAAATCGCTGTCAAGCAGTCCGCCAAGCGACTGTGTGTATTGGAATGTGAACTTAGGGTATCTTTTCTCAGATTCTATCCTTCCGGTAGGCGTTTGCATAAAATCACTGAACGGATTCCACTGAACCGATACTGTTGCCAGAGTTAGGTAAAAAAGGGTATACGGAGTATTTTCAGGGATGTAGGTATAGCCAAATTTCGGGTCAATGCGGCTGCGTTCCAACTGCCAACGGCTTTCGGTTTTAGGTAGTATCTTCGTTTCTATATACCCCATGTAAGTTTGGTGGTTATAGAAGGTAAGAAGGTTCAGGAGCCTTGGGTCGTAGATCTTAAAGACTTTTTTGTCAGTAGCAAATGAGGTACTCGCAATCTCGGTAATGTCATCAGCGTAGTTGAATCCTATCCATGAGTTTGAGAAGTTGCCTACGCGTACAGCGCCACCCATACCATACTTAAAGACACCGTCTTTAGTACCATAGGCGCCATAACCGCTAAGCCTGAATGTCTCGGCAAATTTATTATTGGTTACAAAACCCAAACCTGGCCTGAAGCCTTCGTAGTTGTTGTATTTTATAATTTTTTGAAGGTCAATATCAATAGGGCCGGCAGGAAAATATCCGTTAATGATGCGTTTTCCTTTAATAATAATCTGCTCCCAGTTTTCCTTGGCCACAATACTGTCCATGGCAGTATAGGTGGTCAGGCTTCGGGTATCAAGAGTATCAGGGCGGAAGTTATTCCAGTAGTCTTCAGGCCTGTTTATGGCTTCTTTTTTAATATCTATGGCAACTCCTGTACGTCGTATGGTAACCGGAATATCGAATTTTTTATCAAAATTTCCCGCTTCCGAATAAACGTAAATAAGATCGGTAGGTTCGGTGTCGCGTTTGCGTTTGCCTGTGCCTTCAGCATCAAATTTTATGGTTTCCCCAAGTATCTTAATATCCTGTTTGTTGTTTCCTTTTACTATTTTAAGGGTTTTCCTGTCCGGGAACCAAATGCCTTTTTCTTTTTCATAGCTAAAAAAGTGTGTTGAAGTGACATCAATTACATTCTTAACCCTGAATATGGTTTTTGCAACGCCATAGTTCTGCATGTCAAGGTAAACGATACCATCGAGCTTTTTCTTTTTGTTCTTGTCTTTAGGCGTAAAGTAAAGCATGTAAGTATTGCGTCCATCAATAGTAACCGTGTCAAGTATCTTATAATGGTATTCTTTGAGCGCGTCTGAAGCTAAAGGTCCCGCATATTTGGTCTCAAGAATATCTATTTTATCGGTATATACCGAATACGATTGCAGTTTCAGTCCGATGAATTCATATAAAGGCTGCTTAAAACCTGCCATTCTGGTAGCGAGTACATTTTCTTTAAGCCCCTGCTTTTTGTTAAAGAGGAATTCAGAGACCTTCTCCGTTTGGTAAATGTGCCTTTTCTCAATCAGTTTTTTAAATTTATACTCGGTAGAATCTATTTTCTTAAAGATACGGGCTGCCTTTTCATATTCATAAATAGAATCGAGTGCACCTGCAATAGAGTCAGGGTTAGCCGTAACAATTAACCGTTCATAGGTATTGTAGCTAAAGCTGTTGAGCTTTTGCTGAGGATCGTTTATGATTTTTCCGCGAATGGCTTTTCTTATGATTTCAATGGCAGGATTTTCACCGCCAATAACAATTTCCTGTAATTGCCCTGCTGTTGGCTCTAATGCTACAGAGTAAAATATCCTTCCGGGTGTTATCTTGAACGAACGTTCGGTGTAACCAACATAGTCAACGGTAAATATCTCGTGCATTTGCGGGTGGTCAAGTACAAATTTGCCATCAACATCGCCAATTACGCTTTTTCCGTTTTGCTGATAAATTGTAGGGAAGGGTAAAATTTCACCGGTTTTGCTGTCTTTCACTATGCCGGTAATGGCCGATTGTGCCCCGCATGCGAAGGAGATAAAGAAAAGCAAAAACGTAAGTAGTCTCATTGAAGGCTTTATGGCTAAAACGAAAGAAGTGCAAAATTGTTACTGCAAAGATATAGAAAATAAAAATCCGCCTCGGTGGGCGGATTTTCAATTATACTTTCATGATTTCGGCTTCCTTAACAACCAGTAGTTCGTCAATTTTCTTGATGAAGCTGTTTGTCAGGTCCTGTACCGATTCTTCAGCGCCTTTGCAAGCATCTTCAGAAACACCGTCTTTTTCAAGTTTCTTGATGTCGTTGTTAGCGTCTTTACGAACGTTTCTGATACCTATTTTTGCATCTTCTGCCTCAGCTTTTGCCTGCTTTACAAGATCTCTCCTGCGCTCCTCTGTTAATGGCGGAACACTGATGATGATGTTGTCTCCGTTGTTCATTGGGTTAAACCCAAGGTTAGCGATCATTATCGCTTTCTCGATAGGCTGTAGCATGCTTTTTTCCCAAGGTGTAACTGTAATAGTTCTTGCATCGGGAGTGTTTACATTGGCAACCTGAGAAAGTGGTGTTTGAGAACCGTAGTAATCTACAAACACACCACCAAGCATAGCCGGTGATGCTTTTCCTGCACGGATGTTAAGGAATTCTTTTTCAAGGTGTGCTATAGAGTTGTTCATAGACTCCTGAGCGCTATCTAAGATAAAATCGATTTCTTCCATGGTGTAATTCTTATGATAAAAAATTAAACATTTACAGTAGTTCCTACCAGTTCGCCTTCACAAACTTTTACCAGATTGCCCGGTTTGTTCATGTCGAACACAATAATAGGCAATTCGTTTTCCTGGCTAAGCGTAAAAGCAGTAGTATCCATTACGTTAAGACCTTTGGCAAGTACATCATTAAACGTAAGGGTGTCATATTTTGTTGCTGTTGGGTCTTTTTCAGGATCGGCAGTATATATACCGTCTACACGTGTTCCTTTCAGGATAACATCCGCGTGAACCTCTACACCTCTCAATACGGCAGCCGTATCGGTAGTAAAGTAAGGATTACCTGTACCTGCTCCAAAAATTACGATTCTTCCTTTTTCAAGGTGGCGAACCGCTCTTCTCTTGATATAAGGCTCGGCAATTGCCTCTATTTTAAGTGCTGTCTGAAGGCGTGTCTGCATTCCTGCATCTTCAAGAGCTCCCTGTAGTGCCATACCGTTAATTACGGTAGCAAGCATACCCATGTAATCTCCCTGAACCCTGTCCATACCATTGCTGGCACCTGATACACCCCTAAAAATGTTTCCTCCGCCAATTACGATAGCGATCTCAACACCTTTTTCATGTATTTGCTTTATCTCCGCTGCATATTCGGCAAGCCTTTTAGGGTCAATGCCATATTGCCTGTCGCCCATCAGGGCTTCGCCACTAAGCTTTAACAGGATTCTATTGTATTTCATAGGGTAAATTTTGACTGGTGCAAATATAGTAATAATTGTTTTTCGTAAAATAACAATTTTGTAACCTCACAGTCCAAATAAACTAGGGTATGGGATGAGCCGGAATAATTTCGCTATGTGATTTCTTTGCAGCCTCATAGCCTATCTGAAATATCTCATCCATTTTAGTCTTATTGGTTTCAAAGGTACTGTATAGTGCCAATTCGTCAGGTGCTATTACCCAGTCACATAGCGTGAATTTTTGCATATTGGTATTGGCGGAAAGCAAATCATAGGCACGCGTGGTTACCGAACGTATGGTGCGCAAATCGGAGGCGTCAATTTTTTGTATCGGACTCACATAGATACCTATCAGGTTGTCACAGCGTCCTTGAAGGATATCTGTAGGGAAGTGGTTGATGATGCCACCGTCACTGTAGAGTCTGCCGTCTATTTCATAAGGCGAGATGATACCCGGAAATGCAGATGAAGCCAGTACGGCATCGGCAATTTTGGTTTCGGGCCCAAAAATGCGCAGCTTGCCCGATACCAGGTCGGTAGCGGTAAGGTGCATCTTATATGGCATATCGCCAAGGGTAGCATCTTTAAAAACTGAATAAAAATAATCACGAAAAGCTTCCGAGTCGATAAAGCCTGCCTTGCGAAAGGTGAAATGCTTCCAATGAAAAAAATATATCGATTTAAAGAATTCGAGTATTTCTTCGGGACGCTTGCCCCAGGCATACAAAGACGACACAATGGCACCCGAGCTTGTTCCGGCAATATGTGAAGGCTCAAGGCCTATTTCATCTAAATATTTCAAAACGCCCGCATGGGCTATACCTTTCGAGCCCCCACCCGAAAGCACAAGTCCAATGGACCCACCATCAATTTTCATTACATTATTTATTTACTGACTAATTTACAGTTTTTTGTTGAACTCCTCCTGACTTTTTTCAAATTGGTCTTTTTTTTGATATCATAAAAGTATCACTAATTTTGCACTTAAAATTGAGAGATATGAACGTAACAACATCATTGATTGAAAATAGCATAAACAAAAGCTTTACCTATGAGAATTACAGGAAGCATGTTTCTGCTCTGCTTGCCGATGGCCTCTCTACAGGAAATACGCAAAGCGAAGATTTAACCCATTATTCGACATTGAACGAGACACGTATGAACCGTCTTGACAAGACTATACACGTGCCGGATGAGATAAAAGAAAAATTAGGAAAACTTAAAAAACAGCATACACTTTTAGTGATCTCTGAAGGTTGGTGTGGCGATGCTGCACAGATCGTTCCGGTAATGAATAAATTGGTTGCCGAAAGTGATAAGCTTGACCTGAAAATCGTGCTTCGTGATGAGAACGACGAACTGATGAACGACTACCTAACCAACGGTGCACGTTCTATTCCAAAACTGGTTCTGGTTGAAAGTGATACCCTTGTAGCTCGTGGTAGCTGGGGACCACGTCCTCATGATGCTGCACAACTTATAATAGACGACAAAGCTAAACACGGTGTGGTAACTCCGCAGGCAAAAGAAGATTTACAGCGTTGGTACCTGCATGATAAAGGTATCAGTACTATGGAGGAAATTACATTATTGCTTGAGAACGCTGAAAATATGTAAATTTTGGTTGTCGGTTGTCGGTTGATGGTTGTCAGCTTGACTTGTGCCTTATATATTTTATCCCTGGCTTTTAGTCGGGGATTTTTTATGGGTATGAGTGTTCATTTCGACCGTAGCGTAGCGAAGTGGAGAGATCTCTTACAGAAGACTGGTATTATGGTTGTTTTTTACAACTAAAACTTGTAGCTTTTTTATAAAGTCAGGTTTAATAGGTAGAAATCGATCAATTTCAAACTTAAAGCTTTTAATTTTATCTCCATCATAATACCTAACCTTGTAGATATGTAAAATGAATTCTTTCTCAATAGAGATTACATCAGTAATCAATATCTTTTTTCCTTTTACGACAAAATCGTTTTTATCGATATAAACTACCTCGCGTTTTGTGAAATAAGCTATGCATGCAAAAATGAGTGGTATAATAAATATAAAAGAAGGGAAGTTTTTTGTAAATGATAAATAAATCATCACAAATACGATTGCTACACAAAAAGCGGCATATAGTTTACGATATACAGGCCCAAATTTACCAGATATTCTTTTCATTGTTTTTAATTTTTTAGATTGCTTCGTTCCTCGCAATGACGGCTCACATGTAATTGCGAGTAGAATACAATAGAGGGTGTTAATCTATCTAATCTTGCCATCAATCAAACGGAATCCTGCGTTGAGAATTTCGGCGGTGTCTGTAACTTCGTGCGTGAAATCCGCATGAAGGGAACCTTTATATTTTTCGGAGTAAGATATTCTGTAAAAGCGGCCAATATTTTTTTCAAATCCTTGCGGTGCTCTTCCACCATCGCTTTCATACTCTTTCCCGTTATCATAATAGCGGATTATATTTGACGGTTCTTTACCCCATTCTCGTTTTATATATTTACCTACAGATGCCTTACCATTATTTTCAATATCGTTTTTTATTTCGTATCCTTTAATGATGGATGCTATAATTAAACCGAAAATCAATATAAAAATAAATCCTAAAAAAATCTTTCTCATTGTGCTTTATTTTAGATTACTTCGTCCGTTCGGATTTCAGCCTCGGGTGCTTCGCTCCTCGCAATGACAGTAACTTCAGACTTCCGACAACCATCAACCGCCAACCGGCAACCAACCTACTATCTCAATCTTATCCGATACCGACATCCCTCCCGGATTACATCCCGGTTTCCCTTCAGGGATTTCTTTGCCGATGGCTTTATAGTAGTCCACCCATGCAGGGAAAAATTCGTTCGTTCCGGGTTGTTTGTACGTCATAGGGAAAAGGGTAAAGAAAGGTTTTCCACCATTGGCAAACATAAAAGCGTCGTATATCAGTTCGGAGCAATAATAGCTTCCGTTATCGTAAACATACTCGTCGTCATAGGGCACGTCAAGCTGTTTCAGGGAAAAGTTAATTGCCTGTGGTATGAGCTTTGTATACTGTTTTTTCAGTCGGCCAATGAGCATTGGCTTTTTAGTGTTCTTAGAGAATTTCTCAAGGGTAGAAAGGCGCACGGCATTGCCGGCAGCTTCTATAATATAAATGGTATCGTTGCGGTGGTATACCATTCCCATATGGCTAAAGTCGTTGCCTTTGTAGCCTTCTGTTACCGCTTCGATAGCATCGCAAAGCGGACCGCAGTCCATATCCTGAAAGAGCAGGTCACCATCTTTAAGTGTTGTTTTTTGCTGTGCAAAAAGCGATGTGAAGCTGAAAAGAAAAAGAAGAATGAATTGTTTCATAATTACCAAAAATCAAAGAAACTAACTCCAACACAGATGCTGCCCGCAGGGTTCATGTCATAAAGCGGAAAGCCGTATTGGTTTATTTCCAAATATAAAGATACTGAATCTTCGACTACATACCCCAGCCTGTATTTTTGAAAATCGCCCGAAAGGTCACCGCGTCCTAAAGCAAATGAGTAGCCGTAGCCAAACTGCAAAAGCACTGAATTGTCGTTGTGTACATAAGGTTTTAGCATTATGCTGCCATACATAGGGGTGGTAACCAGTTTTTCGCTTGCAATCCAGTCAATGCCGGTATTGGCGCTAATGCCGGCCCATTCGTTAAGGTGTAGTCCAAGTCCGAAATTAGCACTCAGTCCGTTAGGAATCACGTAATCAAAAACCGTATTGGTGTTGTATTGGTCGCCATTCTTACTGGCTTCAGGTGTAGCTGTAAGCGGTATTGAAATTGCCAACTGACCAAAAAGAGGCAGGCGTTTTTGTACTTTGCCGTCAGGATTTGGTTTGGTAACAAACACGGTTTCAGGTTTGGCATTGTCCTGTGCATACACACAGTATGCCATACATAAAAGTATGAAGTATATCTTATGCAGAAACTTCGTCTTCAAAATCCTGGGGAGATATAGCATTGGCAACGTCAAATTCACCAATTTTGGTACGGCGCAAAACGGTAAGGTGTGCACCCGAATTCAGTGCTTTACCAAAATCATTTGCCAGGGAACGAATGTAAGTTCCTTTGCTGCATACTACCCTGAAATCTACTTCGGGCAGGGCAATTCGGGTAATCTCAAATTCGTATATGGTAGTCTTACGGAAAGCGATTTCTACTTCTTCGCCGGCACGGGCGTGTTCATAAAGGCGTTTTCCATCTTTTTTAATGGCCGAGAATACAGGTGGCTGCTGGTCGATTTCACCAAGGAACTGTTTTACAGTTTCGTGTATCAGTTCTTCGTTAATATGTTCAGTAGGGAAAGTAGCGTTTACTTCGGTCTCAAGGTCGAATGAAGGGGTCGTACTGCCCAGCATAATAGTGCCGGTATATTCTTTAGGCATACCCTGAAGTTCCATAATACGTTTGGTAAACTTACCTGTGCATATTATAAGGAGTCCTGTGGCAAGCGGATCGAGTGTTCCGGCATGGCCTACTTTTAGTTTTTTTAGGCCTAAGTGTTTCTTTAGCGCCCATTTTACTTTATTTACAGCCTGAAATGAGCTCCAGGTCAATGGCTTGTCAATCAGCACAACTTTTCCTTCCAGGAAATCTTCGGGTGTAGCCACAACAGTATTATTTATAGATTGTAAAATAAGCCAGTAGCGCAGCTCCGGCAATTATCCTGTACCAACCCCAAGGCTGGAATCCGTATTTTTTAATGATGCCTATAAAACCTTTAATAGCAATAATGGCAACAATAAAGGCAATTACATTGCCTACAAGGAACATTTTAAGGTTCTCGCTATTTTGTGTAAGCAGCTCATAACCTTTAAGTCCTGTCTGGTGGTAGGTCTTAACGAATACCGAATATACCGTTACTGCAGCCATGGTAGGCACAGCAAGGAAAAACGAGAATTCGGCAGCGGTTTCGCGGGTAAGTTTTTGCTGCATACCTCCAATAATAGAGGCTGCTGCACGGCTGGTACCCGGCATCATGGCAAGGCATTGCCAAAAACCTATGGTAACCGCTTTTTGTATGGTGATGTCTTCTTCTTTTACTATTTCAGGATTTTTGAAGAAGTTATCAATAAACAATAGTACAATTCCGCCCAGGATAAGCACAATAGCAATAGGAATTGGATCGCCTAATGCGGCGTCTATCATGTCGTCAAAAATATAGCCCAGTACCAGTGCAGGTACTACGGCACAGGCCAGCTTTACATAAAAACCAAGGCGGCTAAAGTCGAAGAATTTTTTCCAGTACAATGCCACTACAGCCAGTATGGCGCCAAACTGTATGGATACCTGAAACAGTTTTACAAAGTCGTCTTCCTGAATGCCATAATAAGAACTGGCAAAAATCATGTGGGCGGTAGACGATATAGGTAAATATTCGGTTAAACCTTCAATAATGGCAAGGATGATGCTCTGGATAAAATCCATTCTGTATTAGTTCTATTGTTTAAAATTCTTGATTGATGCGTCTTCAGGGAAAGTTTCTCCTGTAGTGGTTTTTTCTGCCTTCGCAGGATTTTTAAGGATGGCATAGATAGTAACGCCAAAGCCGATAAGCACCACTGTTGGTGCAAGCCTGATTCTTCTGAAGTTAAAGATATCCTCGCTGAATACTTTAGGGTCGTTGCTTCCGCCACCGCTCATAAGTATAAAGCCAATGGCAATAACAGCAATACCTATAAGTAGTATTTTGTAGTTTACCTTTTCAAAAAGGAATTCTGATTTTATTTCGTTGTTTTTCATAAGTTCCGGGTTTTGGGTTTTGGGTTTTGAGTTTTGAGTTCTCACTCAAACGCCACAATACCTAAATTATATGTTATGTCTTTCGTCTATTATCTAATATCTATTCTCTCACTACTAATAAAGATCGTCCGTTCTAAGGTTCAGGAATCGCTGAGTAGCAAAGAACGTGCTTATCATACTGATAATGATACCGAAGCCCAATACGCCTGAAAGCACGATGGCTGTAGGGATCCAGTCTTCCCAAATGTTAAGCACAGGGAAAAGTCCGTCAAACCAGTGTACAAGGTACAATAGCACGGCGATGCTGAATAATGCGCCGATAATTCCAAGTTTTATACCTCTCCATATAAATGGCTTGCGGATGAACGATTTGGTAGCGCCTACCATCTGCATGGTTTTAATGGTAAAACGGTGGTTGTAAATAGACAGCCTTAGCGCGCTGTTAATAAGCAGCATGGCAACCACGGCAAGAATTCCGCTGATAACCAGTATCCAGAAGCTTATGTTCTTTATGTTTTCGTTAGCCATGTCTACAAGGGTGTTGTCATAGCTTACATCGCCTACATAGGGGTTAGAGCGCAGTTCTACTTCAACGGCTTTTATTTTTTTAGGCTGTACATATTCGCCTTTAAGGTGTACGTCGTATGAGTCCAGTAACGGATTGCTGTCCAGCAGCGTTTCGTAATCGCCTACAATGTCGGGATTGTTTTTTGCTGCATCTTCTTTAGATACATATTTGCTGTCTTTTATGTATTTTGAATTCGTTAGCTGTACGCCAAAAGCTTCTTTAATGCTGTCGGTAGCTTCTCTTTTAAAATAAATCGTCATAGGTATATTTTCCTTCACGTGGGAAGAGATCTTTTCGGTGTTTATTACAAACAATCCAAGGGTTCCCAGTAGCGTAAGCACGATGAAAATACACAGTACAACAGAAAAATAAGAAGAGATCAGGCGTCTTTTCTGGAACTTTTCAAAAGATGTGGACATAGGTTAGATTTTAGCCGTAAAAATAAAGAAACTATTTTGTTTATAGACAGAACTTATGATGACTTTTTCATTTATGCATAAAAGTAAGCACAACTTCTTAGTTTATAACGGGCAAAGTTTTGACTTTCGTACAATAAGCGTAAATTTGCGTTCCGCTTGCGGAACTTTATAAACTTTACGACTTTAGAACTTTCGACATAACAATGAGATACAATCCGAACGAAATTGAAGCCAGATGGCAAAAATACTGGGCTGAGAATGGTACTTTCCGTGCCGAGGACGTAAGCGACAAACCTAAATACTATGTGCTGGATATGTTTCCGTACCCATCGGGAGCGGGGCTTCACGTAGGTCACCCGCTGGGTTATATAGCATCTGATATTTATGCACGCTACAAACGCCACACGGGTTTTAACGTACTGCACCCGCAGGGATACGACAGCTTTGGCCTTCCGGCAGAGCAGTATGCTATCCAGACCGGGCAGCACCCTGCCATTACTACCGAAACCAACATTTCGCGTTACCGCGGACAGCTGGACAGGATAGGCTTTTCGTTTGACTGGGATCGTGAGGTGCGAACTTCTAACCCGGAATATTACAAATGGACACAATGGATATTTATCCAGTTGTTCAACTCATGGTACAACTTAGATACTGATAAGGCAGAGGATATCGCTACGCTTATCACTGCTTTTGAAGCTGATGGCAATGCTAAAGTACATGCCGTTAGCGATGATAATATTGCTGTTTTCAGTGCTGATGAGTGGAAAGGTTATGATGCAAAAAAACAATCGGAGATATTGTTGCAATACAGGCTTACCTACCTTGCTGAGACCGAAGTAAACTGGTGTCCGGCATTAGGAACGGTATTGGCTAACGATGAGATTATAAACGGAGTTTCTGAAAGAGGAGGACATCCGGTTATCCGTAAAAAAATGACGCAGTGGAGCATGCGTATTTCGGCGTATGCCGAAAGATTGCTTCAGGGTCTTGAAGGTATCGACTGGACCGAGTCGCTTAAAGAGAGCCAGCGTAACTGGATAGGGAAATCGGTAGGTGCATCGGTAACGTTTAAAGTACTTACGCCGGATGAGGCTGAAGATGCTCATAAAGCAACTAAAGGGCTTGGTGTAAGAAAGTTTATTGAGGATATGCTTAGTGAAGTTGGCGACAATGATAATCGCCACACTATCGAGGTATTCACAACGCGACCTGACACTATTTTCGGGGTTACCTTCATGACACTGGCACCGGAGCATGAGCTTGTAGCTAAAATTACAACTCCTGAGCAAAAAGCGGCTGTTGATGCCTATGTTGAAGCTACTGCTAAACGTAGCGAGCGTGAGCGTATGGCCGATGTAAAAACCATTTCGGGGGTATTTACAGGTGCTTATGCAGAACATCCGTTTACCAAAGAGCCAATTCCGGTATGGATAGGCGACTACGTGCTTGCCGGTTATGGTACAGGAGCCGTTATGGCTGTACCTGCGGGCGATCAGCGTGATTATGATTTTGCAAAACATTTCGATATTGAGATAAAAGATATTTTTGACGGAGCTGATATTTCTGAAGAAGCTTATGGGTCTAAAGACAACGTAAAACTTAAGAATTCAGATTTCCTTAATGGCTTTGATTATAAAAAAGCGACGAAGAAAGTTATTGAGTCGCTTGAGGATTTAGGGCAGGGACGTGGCAAGACGAATTACCGTCTTCGCGATGCGGTTTTCAGCCGTCAGCGTTATTGGGGTGAACCATTCCCGGTATATTATGTAAACGGTATGCCGCAAATGATCGCTACCGAGCATTTGCCGGTGCGCCTTCCTGATGTAGAGAAATACCTTCCTACTGAAGACGGGCAGCCACCATTAGGTAATGCTAAAGAATGGGGATGGGATACAGCTGCTAACAAAGTAGTGGCTACCGACCTAATTGATAATGTAACCGTGTTCCCACTTGAACTTAATACCATGCCGGGTTGGGCAGGTAGCTCATGGTATTGGTTGCGTTATATGGATCCGCATAATGATGCGGCATTCATTGACTCGAAAGCAGAGGCCTACTGGCAGAATGTAGATTTATATATTGGTGGTAGCGAGCACGCTACAGGCCACTTGCTATACAGCCGTTTCTGGAATAAATTCCTTAAAGACAGGGGGTATATCAATCAGGAGGAGCCATTCAAAAAATTGATTAACCAGGGGATGATTCTTGGTATGAGTGCGTTTGCTATCCGTATAAACTTTGAGGGTGAACTTAATAAGATCGTTCCGCCGATATTCATTTCTTCAAAAAGATACTACGCTGAAAGAGAAGAAGCACACGCCGCTTATCGTAGTCAGGTAGATGAGATAATCTCTACATATACTACTGACGAAGAGCTTAAGGCTGCGAAAAAGATATTTACCAATGTTCACGTTGATGTGTCGTTTGTTAATGCATCGGATGAACTTGATATCGAAGCATTCAAAAACTGGAGGCCGGAATATAATAATGCTATTTTCTTAAACGAGGAGAATGGTAAATATACTGTGAGCCGTGAAGTAGAGAAAATGTCGAAATCAAAATACAACGTAGTAACGCCGGATGATATCTGCGACCAGTATGGTGCAGACACCCTTCGTTTATACGAAATGTTCCTTGGGCCATTAGAGCAGGCTAAACCGTGGAATACTGCCGGTATTACGGGAGTATCAGGTTTCCTGAAAAAACTATGGAAATTGTATTTTGACGATAACGGACTTATAGTTAACACTAACCCGGGTAGCAAAGAGGCATACAAAACGCTTCATAAGACCATTAAGAAAGTACAGGAAGATATCGAGAACTTCTCATTTAATACTTCGGTAAGTTCGTTTATGATTGCGGTTAATGAGCTTACGGCTATGAACTGCCACGAGCGTACTATCCTTGAACCGCTTGCCATACTTATCTCGCCTTATGCGCCGCATATTGCCGAGGAACTTTGGAACAGGTTAGGGCATCAGGGTAGTATTGCCCATGTACCATTCCCTAAATTCAATCCTGAATATCTGGTAGAAAGCAGTAAGGAATACCCTGTGTCATTCAATGGTAAGACCCGCTTTATGATCGAGCTGCCTATGGATATGACTGCTGCCGATATTGAGAAAGCCATCCTTGCCGATGAGCGTACAGCACAGCAGCTTAATGGTGGTGCTCCTAAAAAGGTAATCGTAGTACCGGGCAGGATCATTAATATTGTGATGTAGATTTAAAGTGGTAAAGCGACAGAGTAACAAAGTAGTAAAGTCGAGTTGCTTATATGGATATAGAACCGCAGTTTATACTGCGGTTTTTTGTTGTGTGTTCTTTTGTCTTGAAACAAAAGAACCAAAAATTCAAGGCTCTGACTCCTTAGGCTACAAATTATCTCGTTCGGCTAAACCATTCGAACTCGCCTTCGGCTCAGACAGCGAATGCTTTTTAACGCCTTTCTCAATAATTTGCTTACGCCACGGAGCCTAATGCCTTAGCTTCACTCTTGTCTAATGCTTAGATGATTTAACTGAACTCGGACTATGAGTGAAGCACTCCCCTCTCCTTTGGAGAGCGGTCAGGGGTGAGGCCTTATTAAGTTTATCGTAATTCAAAATTTAAAATTCATAATTTATTGTTATTCCTTGTCCCAATTTTACAATTCAGGTGAATTTTTTCCTGCTAAATTTGCGGAATAAAATAGTTCCGCAAGAGCCAAAACCCCTATATTTACAGGTGATTATGCGAAATTTTGGCATACTCTTTGGTTTTTCGAAAACAAATCAATTAAAATCAATCATAATGAAAAAATTAGTATTTGCTGTTATTGCTCTTATGGGCATGCAACTATCGGTAAGCGCACAAGACACACCAACCCCGCCAACTCCACCTGAACCTCCAAGGCCTTATGCCCAAAGGTATGACGACGATAATCCGGGTAAAGGAATCTATGTTTCTTTTGGTGTTGCCGGAAACGATGGTTTTAAAATGAATGACAGGCTAAAAGCTCAGGGATTGCCGGAGCTTAACTCGACAGCCTTTGAGTCGACAGTAGGTTTTTATCTGATGTTTAAAAAACTGTCTTTCGATTTTGAATTCGTGGGTAGCTATTCTGATAAAAAGGATGCTGTAAACAGGGTGCGTAACTTTAATACAGGGGTTAACTTCCGTGGGCACTATAATATCCTTACCAGTGATAAATTCTTTGTTACAGGTGGTGCCGATCTTGGTTATACCTTCAATAATTTTAATATCAATACACGCGACAGGGTTATCGACCTTAACGACCTGAATCCTGCCAACAATCCGGGACATGTAAACCTTTACAACGACCAGTTTATACTGGGCCCATCGGCAGCGTTTGGTTTTTTACAAAACACTGATTACAAAATGAGGCTGAATGTAGGCTACAACTGGGCAGTTCTTACCGGTAAATGGAGGTCACAGTATGGTAATGTAGAAAATACTTTTAGAGAAAACGGGCAGGGGCATTTTTATGCTAAGCTTACGCTAATGCTCGATTAATTAGCTCATACTATAAGAAACCGGTTAATGCCGGTTTTTTTATTGTTCAATATCTAAGGGAAGTTTTATCTTTATGGCGAATAATAAGTATCTGAAAAAATGAAGAAGATCTTTTTGCTTGTTGCAGTTGTATTGCTTGCGTCGTGTTCCGGCGATGATAATAATGTTGTGACTAAAAAGCTGTTATCGTCGTTTGCTATAACCGAAAGCGGCAGTACATCAACTACCGAATTTGCTTACGACGCTAACTGGAATATAACAGGAATCACTAAAGATGGCGTGACTGAATATTCGTTTGCTTATAATAAAGGGAACCTGATTATTATTTATGATGGTGCGCTGGATAATCCCGATACTAAGCAGCTGTACAATATACTTAACCAAAACAACCAGCCAACGGATTATATAGACAGCGATGGAAAATCGTGGTTTATTACCTATAACTCAACGACCAAAAAGTACACTTTTGAGGGGTCGGGTATTGAAGTACTGCTTAAAAGCAGGGATATTGCTTCTGTGAACGATGCCGATGATGTTGTTCTGGCAAAGATGGAGTATGACGAAGAAAAGCCGGGCTGTTTATACAATGTGCCTACAAATAATGTTTATTTGTTGCCATTGTTTACAGAGCTTTACGGTTATATTTCTGCACAGGCCGTAAAAAAGATAACCTTAAACGGAACGGAATATGCCGTAACTAATACCTATGACGAAGAAGGCTATGTTACTAAAATGGTATTAACGGCCGAAGGTGGTGTAACCCGCACTATAGACTATAACTACGCAGAATTGTAGTTGCAAAAAACAGGAGACTCTTTATGTGAGTACTGCCAAAATTTCAGAGTTAAGCCAATCCCGTAAAGATTGGCTTTCTTTTTGATGTATAGTTAGAAACCAAAATTAAAACAGAATGATTGGATATTATATAGTGATAGGATTGATTGCTATTGTAAGCTTTGCCGTTAGTGCAAGGCTCAAGAGCAAGTTTGAGCATTATTCTAAAGTACATTTGCGCAATGGTATGAGTGGGGCAGAGATTGCCCAACAAATGCTTAGTGATAACGGAATTTATGACGTAAGGGTTATCTCTACTCCGGGTAGGCTAACCGACCACTATAATCCTGCCGATAAGACCGTAAACCTAAGTGAAGCGGTATACAATCAGCGTAATGCGGCTGCGGCTGCCGTGGCTGCCCACGAGGTAGGCCATGCCGTTCAGCATGCTACGGCATACCAAATGCTAAAACTGCGTTCTCAGTTGGTTCCGGTAGTTAGTTTTTCGTCAGGAATGGCGCCATGGATTATTATAATCGGGCTTGGTATGGGAGCTGCTGCTCACATAGGTATAGGGTATTATGTGGCTGTTGCCGGACTTATACTAATGGCTATAACTACGCTTTTTACCCTTGTTACCCTTCCGGTAGAGTATGATGCGAGTAACCGTGCCCTTGCATGGCTTAAGAACAAGAATATGCTGGCTCCGAACGAATATGAAGGCGCAGAAGATTCACTGAAATGGGCAGCAAGGACTTATCTTGTGGCTGCGATAGGAGCTGTAGCTACATTGTTATACTTTGCCCTGCAGGTATTCGGCGGATCAAGGGAGCGATAAGCGCTGCCCTTTCTATATATAGAGCGAAAAATCCGCTTCGGCAATGCCGGGCGGATTTTTTTATTTGTCTGATTCAACTAACTACTGACGTAACACGGCTTACTGACTACTAAAAACTTTTACCCAGTCTACATACATTGATGAGGCCTTGATTTTAGATTCGTCGAAATCGGCGCCAAACATAGTGCCGCCCACGGCAAGATTAAGTACGATATTTTGGCTTTTTCCAAAGAAATCTGGAATGTTCTGCTGCCCGGTTTCGGATGCATTACGGGTTTCTACCACCTCGCCATCAAGCAGGAAGGTAAGGCTGTTCTTTGCCCAGATCACCTCATAAACATGAAAACCGCTGCTCAGGTCTTTAGGGGTTGTTATTTCTTCAGAGGTAAGGTCATCATTGGTTTGCGGAGTGTCAAACTGGCTGCCATAGTAATAGTTAGTAATGTAACCATGCTTGTCACCCGTGGCTTCAAGTATGTCAATTTCGCCATGGGTAGGCCATGGGTTGCCATAGCTCCAAAAGGCGGGCCACATTCCGTAAGAGGCAGGCAGCTTTATGCGCGCACTAATACGTATTTTTTGTGATGGAGAGGTATGGGTAACCTCATAAACCGACTCAATTCTTCCTGATGTATAGGCAAAGTCAGACAACTCGGTATCTCCCGGTGTTACAGGACCTGTTACATCTTCTTTTTTCGAGCGGATTTCGAGTATTCCGTTGGCGAGTATAAGGTTTTGCGACTTGTATAGCTGAAGTTCTTCATTATAGGCACCACCTTCCCAAACGTTCCATCCGCTCAATCCAGAATCAAAATTGTCTTCATAGATTTTTGAATAACCATCGGCTTCCAGAGCGGCTTCGTCAAGGTCAAAATCATTTTGCGTATTGTTTTTTACCGCATCTTCACTGCTGCTGCAACCCGTTAAGACCAGAAGTAATACAGCTATTTTTAGGACATTTTTCATGACAGGAATTTAAGGGTATAGTGCTTTATCCAAATGTAAGTATTAATGTTTTACATACGAATGGCGGCACCATAGGTGTTTTTCATTTCGGCCATTACAAACATACTGTGGGTACTGCCTATGCTTGTAACAGACCCAAGCTTGTTGAAAACAAAATCCTGATAATGCTTCATGTCTCTTACGGTTACCTTAAGCAGGAAATCATAATCGCCCGAGATGTTATAGCACTCAATAATCTCGTCTATCGCCAGTATGTCTTTTACAAATTCGTTGCCTATGTTGCGGTCGTGCTGCTTGAGCCTTATGTTGCAAAATACGGTAAAGCCCTGATTAAGCTTTTCGGCATCCAATATGGCTATATATTTTTTTATGTAGCCATTTTTCTCAAGTCTTTTTACCCTTTCAAATACAGGCGATGGCGAGAGGTTCACCATTTTGGCAAGCTCTTTTGTGGTGTGATTTGAGTTTTCGTGCAGTATATTCAGTAGTTGTAAATCGATGGTGTCAATCCCTTCGGCAGAATAATTTTCTTTCATTAGGTTGTAATGATTGTTTTGATAGGTTTTTGTTTTGTTTTAAAGTCAAAACTAAGATAAATATTCTTATTTTTTTACTTTTGTCAGAACTAAAAACTTCAAAATTAAATTTGTCACAGAAAAATATCAAACTAAAAAATCAATTCTATGCTGACAAATACTTTGGGTTATCCGAGAATAGGGAACCAACGCGAACTTAAAAAAGCCTGTGAAAATTACTGGGCAGGGAAAATAACATTAAACGAACTTCAGGATGTTGCTAAAAGCATAAAGCTTACCAACTGGCAACTGCAAAAAGATGCAGGCATCGATCTTATTCCGTCGAATGATTTTTCGTTGTATGACCAGGTGCTCGACCTTACGCTGACTTTAGGCGCGATACCAACACGCTATGCCGGATTGACCGATGGAAATCTTACCGATCTTTATTTTGCAATGGCAAGAGGAAACCAAAAGGATGGTAACGATGTTACCGCTATGGAAATGACAAAATGGTTTGATACCAATTACCACTATATTGTACCTGAATTTTATAAAGAACAGCAGTTTTCGTTACTGTCTGATAAAGCGGTTGATGAGTTTCGTGAGGCTAAAGAGCAGGGTATTATTACCAAGCCTGTACTTATAGCTCCGGTTTCTTACCTCTTACTGGGTAAAGAAAAAGAGGAAGGTTTTAACCGTATATCGCTTTTTGAGCGCTTGCTTCCTGTATATATAGAGCTTATAGGAAGGCTTGTGGATGCAGGTGCTGAATGGATTCAGCTTGACGAGCCTTTTCTGGCTCTGGGAACTGATGCGGAAGCTAAAGCATGTATTCTTAAAACGTATGAAGCCATTCGCAAGGCCTATCCATCACTAAAAATTTTGTTGGCTACCTATTTCGAGGGGCTTGGCGAAAATGCTGCTTTTGCAGCAAGGCTGCCTGTTTGTGCCCTGCATATCGATTTGGTACGCAATCCGGAACAGCTGGATAGCGTGCTGCCGGTTCTGCCTGAAAACGTAAGCCTTTCACTGGGTGTTGTCGATGGCCGTAACATTTGGAAAAATGATTATCAGGAATCGTTAAAACTTATCGCAAAGGCTAAAGATAAGCTTGGTGCCAACCGTGTTATTGTTTCGCCATCGTGCTCGTTACTGCATTCTCCCTGTGACCTTACAGCCGAAACCAATGAGGAGGTACTAACTCCAGAAATTAAGCAATGGCTTGCTTTTGCCCGACAAAAACTGGATGAGGTTGTTGTTTTAAAGCAGCTTGCCAATAGCGAAAACATTACGTTTGCAGCTAATGCCCTTAAGGTTAATATAGCAACAATTGAAACGAGAAAAACATCAACATTGATACATGATGCTGCCGTAAAGCAAAGGGTAGCTGCCATTACCGATGCAGATGCTAATAGAAACAGTAGTTTTAATACCCGTAAGCAGCTTCAGGGAAAAGAGCTGAATCTGCCATTGTTTCCAACGACCACTATTGGTTCGTTTCCGCAAACTAAAGAAGTTCGTTCGTGGAGGGCACAGTTTAAGAATGGCGATATTACCCAAAAGCAATACGATGCCTTATTGAAAAAGGAAACCGAAGAGACCATTCGCTTTCAGGAAGAAGCAGGTCTGGATGTTTTGGTACATGGCGAATTTGAGCGAAACGATATGGTGGAGTACTTTGGTGAAAAGCTAAGTGGTTTTGCCTTTACTAAAAACGGATGGGTACAAAGCTATGGCAGCCGCTGCGTAAAACCACCGGTTATTTATGGCGATGTAAGCCGTCCTGAACCTATGACGGTATACTGGACAGAATATGCGCAGTCGCTTACGGATAAACCTGTAAAAGGGATGCTTACAGGGCCTGTAACCATATTGCAATGGTCATTTGTGCGTAACGATCAGCCGAGGGATATTACCTGTACCCAAATAGCACTTGCCATTCGTGATGAGGTAACCGACCTTGAGAAAGCAGGAGTAAAGGTGATACAGATTGATGAGCCGGCTATCCGTGAAGGGCTTCCGCTTAAGAAAGAGGACTGGGGACAATATCTTGACTGGGCGATCAGGGCATTCAGGATATCGGCATCGGGTGTGGCAGATGCAACACAGATACATACCCACATGTGTTATTCGGAGTTTAATGATATTATAGAAGATATAGCTGCAATGGATGCCGATGTTATAACCATCGAATGTTCGCGTTCGCAAATGGAACTGCTTGATGCCTTTGCCAATTTTAATTACCCGAACGATATTGGTCCCGGAGTATATGATATCCATTCGCCAAGGGTACCATCTCAGGGAGAAATGATCGTACTGCTTGAAAAAGCACAGGCGGTATTGCCGGCAAACCAGCTATGGGTAAACCCGGACTGCGGACTGAAAACCCGCCATTGGGATGAAACCAAAAAAGCACTGATAGCTATGGTAGGTGCAGCCAAAGCCCTGCGAGAAACAGTAGCGGTTTAGAAAGTGATATAATAGAAAAACCTCCGCTACAAAGGAGGTTTTCTTATTTATTAAAACATTTTAAGAAGGAGTAAGCAACCTGAAACTATAATTGTATTTGTCTTTCAATCTGTTGTTCGAGTGAGATAAACGTCTCTGTACGCGATACACCGTCAATAGGTTGTATTTTGGTGTTCAGTAGTTGCATAAGATGTTCGTTATCCCGGCATATCATTTTTATGAGTATCGACCAGTTTCCGGTAGTGTAATGACATTCCAGTACCTCAGGGATCTTACGGAGTTCTTTTACAGCTTCAGAGTTGTTGGCTGCTTTTTCAAGATATATACCCACAAAAGCCATAGTGCTGTAGCCTAATACCTTTGTGTTTACGATAAATTTTGAGCCCGATATTACACCGGAATGCTCCAACTTGCGAAGTCTTTGATGAATGGCGGCTCCCGAGATACCTATTTTTCCGGCAATTTGCAATATGGGTTTGCGTGCATCTTCCATAAGGTATCGTAGGATTTCCTTATCAATGCCGTCTATTTCTATCTGTAGTGAGTTGATCTTCATGGTTTCAGATTGAAATCAAATATAATGATTTTGATTGATGATTGTAATTTAAAAAATAGAACCCCCCTACAAAAAGGAAGGTTCTGCAGTGTTTGAGTTAGTTATTAAGGTCTTTAGCTTACTACATTCATTGGGTTGTACCCCATGTAGCTGCTCTGTTTTTCATGAAAAACAACCCCAAATTCTTCAAGCTCCTTAAGTATCGGCAGGTAAACCTCTTTGTTAATCGGTAGCTGTACCCCGGGAGTGGTAATATTTTTGTTTAGTATGAGCAGTGCGGCAATAGCAACCGGTAATCCTACCGTTTTTGCCATAGCGGTATAGGTTTGGTCTTCGCCAATGCATACCATTGTAGCATCTATTTGTTTGCGTTCGCCGTTTAGTTCGTAGCCTATTTTATGGTACATTACGATCATGTCTTTATCCTCAGGGCTAAGTGTCCAGCTGTCAGACAGTATTTTTTCAAGTATCTGTGCAGGTGTAGCATTGCGAAGGCCGACTATTTTTTTTGAATTAAAAAGATCGAGCTCTACCAGTTTTTCCCATTGAATGTCGTCCTGTTCCAGGTTAAGAACATGGCGTAGCTTCAGTTCTACCGAATCAGTAGGGTGGTAAGGCAGGAATGAGTTAATGAAATCCCTGTAGCTCATGGTTTCTGAGTTTTCCATAACATAAGAATCGTCAGTCATTCCCAGTTGCACGAACATGTTCCATGATTTTGAGAAGCCTACACGACGAAGGGTTCCGCGGTATAGTGTAAGTGCATCATCAAGGCCATATACGCTGCGGTATTTAAGAGAGTCACGGTTTGCATATCCCTCAAAACGGCCATAACCTTCCACTTCCATAAATTCAGTCCTTCTGAAAAGTTTGTTGTAAGGAATGTATTTGTAAGTACCTTCCTGTATAAATTTGGCTGTACCTCCCTGTCCCGCAAGTACTACATTGCGTGGGTTCCAGGTAAACTTATAATTCCACAGGTTGTTGTCGCTCTCAGGGGCAACAAGGCCTCCGCAAAACGACTCGAATAGGAGAATCCTGCCGCCCTGATCGCGTATTTCGTCTAATATTTTCATGGCGCTCATGTGGTCTATACCCGGGTCGAGGCCAATTTCGTTCATAAAAACAAGATTGTTTTCTTTTACCAGCTCATCAAGTTCCTGCATGGCAGGGCTAATGTATGAAGCGGTAACCATATGTTTTTTGTAGGTAATACAATCTTTGGCAACCTCAAAGTGAAGATGTGCCGGAAGCATGGATATTACAATGTCTGATTTGCTTATTTCGCTTTTGCGTTGCTGTTCGTTAAAGATGTCAAATGCAATGGCAGTAGCTCGCGGATGCCCTTTGATTTTCTTTTGGGCAAGTTCCAGTGATAAGTCGCCTATTGTTAGGTGCAGGTCTTCTGTTTGCGATTTGTTAAGCAGGTAATCTATAAGTGACGAAGCCGAGCGTCCGGCTCCGATGATGAAAATATTTCTCATAGCGGTAGGATAATATCACACGAAAGTAGTAATATGTTATATTTATCAAAAATTTTAAACGAAAAAAATTACAGAAAGTTCATAATTTTACCGCATAACACTAATATGATGAATAGAAAAATTATTTTAGTTGCTGCGATATTAGGCGCGATAGCCATTGTTTTAGGGGCTTTTGGAGCTCACGGATTAAAAAAACTTATCGAACCGGAATCAATTGCCGTTTTTGAAACAGGAGTTAAATACCAAATGTACCATGCGCTGTTTTTGTTATTTTTAGGAAATACGGCACTGGTATCTGATAAGGTTAAGAATACTATCCTTTGGTTGGTGATAACAGGAGTTGCGTTTTTTTCAGGATCTATCTATTTTTTGGCGTGCAACAATTTGTTTTCTTTTGATTTTAAGAAAATTGGTATTATTACTCCAATTGGAGGATTACTATTAATAGGCGCGTGGATAACCTTATTTTTACATTTAATTAAACAAAAGCGATAATTTTTTCGGAAATTTATAGGTTGTAAAAAAAATATTTTTACTTTTGTCCTTTGTAACAATGCAACTTATATCTAAAAGTATGGAGAATTACGGCCTTTCTACGAAAACGATTTCGTTAGAGAACTTGGGAATAAAGAATGCTAATGTGAGATATCAGCTGACTCCCGATGAGTTACATGATATCACGATTGAAAAAGGCCAGGGAGTTGAAAGCGATACAGGAGCACTTGCTATCAATACAGGTGAGTTTACAGGAAGATCGCCTCAGGATCGTTTCATCGTTCGTGACAGCATTACAGAAGATAAAGTTTGGTGGGGTAACGTGAATATTCCGTTTGATAGTGCAAAATTTGATGCGCTTTACGATAAGGTTACGGATTACCTTTCTAATAAAGAAGTTTTTGTGCGCGACAGTTATGTGTGCGCCGATGAAGATTATAGATTGAATGTGAGGGTAGTAACAGAAAACTCATGGTCTAACCTTTTCTGTTATAATATGTTCCTTCGTCCTGAAGAATCAGAGCTTGAAGATTTTAAAGCAGACTGGCACGTTGTATGTGCGCCTGGCTTTATGGCAGATCCTGCTGTAGACGGTACACGTCAGTCTAATTTTGCTATACTTAATTTTACAAGGAAAATCGCTTTAGTAGGCGGTACGGGATATACAGGCGAGATGAAAAAGGGCATCTTCTCTGCTTTGAACTTTATCCTTCCTGTAGATAAGAATACCCTGCCGATGCACTGTAGTGCTAACGTAGGTGAAGACGGAGACACAGCGATTTTCTTTGGTCTTTCAGGCACAGGTAAAACAACGCTTTCTGCCGATCCTGCACGTAAGCTTATTGGAGACGATGAGCATGGCTGGACAAGCAATAACTCTGTGTTTAACTTTGAAGGTGGCTGTTATGCTAAGGTGATTAACCTTACCGAAGAAAACGAGCCGGATATCTTCAGAGCTATTAAAAGAGGTGCGCTTCTTGAGAATGTAATTTTTAAACCGGGCACTAACGAGGTAGATTTTGAGGATATTTCTATCACTCCTAATACACGTGTTAGTTACCCAATAACACATATTGATAACATACAGCCGGGCTCAGTAGGACATAATCCTAAGAATATTTTCTTCCTGAGTGCTGACTCGTTTGGTATCCTGCCTCCAATCTCTAAACTGACTCCGGGACAGGCTGCCTACTACTTTATCTCTGGTTATACGGCTAAAGTTGCCGGTACAGAGGCGGGTATAAACGAGCCGCAACCAAACTTCTCAGCTTGTTTTGGTGCGCCATTCATGCCACTTCACCCTGCTAAATATGCAGAAATGCTTAGCAGCAAAATGAAAGAAGCAGGAGTAAACGTATGGCTTATCAATACAGGATGGACCGGTGGTCCTTACGGTACAGGTCAGCGTATGAAACTGAAGCTTACAAGAGCGATGATTACCGCAGCGCTAAACGGTGAGCTTAATAATGTAGAATACAAAAACCATGAGGTGTTTGGCCTTGCCATTCCTCAAACATGTCCTAATGTTCCTGATGAGGTGCTTAACCCGAGGGATACATGGGAAAACAAAGAAGCTTATGATGCAAAAGCCCTTGAACTGGCTGCAGCATTTAAAAATAATTTTGCCAAATTCGAAGAGTTTGCAAATGAAGAAATTATGTCCGGCGGACCGTTGGCATAATGTGAATTTTAGAATAGATGTTTTTTGGAAAGAAGGCTGCCTCAGAGATGGGGCAGTTTTTTTTGTTTCTCACCTCAACTTTTTTGAGAGTAAGAATGAGTCTTTTCTTTCTTTGGAGTGTGGCTGAAAGCCAAGGTGGTTTGATTTGAAAAGATATGGAGTTTGTGTTTTTATCCTTAACGGCTAAAAAGAGTGGAGGATGATGCTGATTTGGAAAAATCCGATATAAAAAAAACCGCTCATTGAGCGGCTTTCCTGTATTGTAAAGTAAAGTTCTATTTTTCCTTAGTTTCTTTATTAGCTTTAATAATGTATTTTTCAAGAGCCATTGTCATAGACGGGGTGTCCGGTGTCGGAGCCATAATGTCTACTCTAAGGCCATGGTCAAGAGCTTCTTTTTGTGTAGAGCTTCCAAATACGGCAATACGTGTATTGTTTTGCTGGAAGTCAGGGAAGTTCTTGAAAAGCGATTTGATTCCTGTTGGTGTAAAGAATGCAAGTACGTCATAATATACATCTTTAAGGTCGCTAAGGTCGCTCATTACGGTTTTGTAAAAAGTTCCCGGAGTCCAGTCTACCTTAAGGTTGTTAAGAGTAGGAGGTATATCGTGGTTAAGCTGGTCTGAAGACGGCAGCAGGAATTTTTCGTCTTTATATTTTTTGATAAGCGGAGCCATATCAGCAAAATCTTTCTGGCCTACATATATTTTACGTTTGCGGTACACTACATATTTTTGCAGGTAAAATGCAATAGCTTCACTCTGGCAGAAATACTTAAGTGTTTCCGGTACTTTGTATCGCATTTCTTCTGCTACCCGAAAAAAATGATCTACCGCAAATTTGCTGGTAAGAATGATAGCAGTGTAGTTGTTAAGGTCAATTTTTTGTGCCCTTACGTCTTTAGCGGTTACACCCTCTACGTGAATAAATGACCTAAAATCAACTTTTACTTTTAATTTTTGCTGAATTTCAAAGTATGGTGAATTTTCTACTTTAGGTTCCGGCTGGGAAACCAAAATTGTTTTCACTTTCATATTTAATTGTAATACTTAACTGTTTGTAAACCAATAATACATGAAATAATAGGGCGCTATTTCAAGTGTGCAAAGATACAAAATAAAATAGAATAACTTGCCGAGGATTAAATTTTGATAAATCCTTAATGAAACAAGGTAAGACGCGATACTGGCGGCGATTATCAGGCCAATAATTACATAAATGACAATTGCGTGCTGTGAGTTGTTGTAAAATAAGAAAATATTTACAGGTAAAAGCAATAATCCGATGTAGGTTCTGTAATTTACTTTGTGCAAATTGAAAAGCTCATTAAATTCCTCTATATTAAAGGCTGTAGCTATAATTTTTTCGATAAGGTATTTGGCAAGTATGAAAACGCCTATAAGCGTAAACAGCTGTATAAAAAACACCCAGCTTGTTTTTTTGGAAGGGTCATCATCGTTATAACTCAGTAAAAACTGAATAAGAAAAGTAAACGATACCACCTGGATAAAAAAGAATGAGATGGTAAACCAACTCAGCATATTTCCACTGTCTTTATATATTTTAGTGTACTTATCTGAAACCGCCAGTTTTATGAATTCGGCAAAACGATTCTCAAATACGCTTCTGTTTATGGCGATAAGTGCAAAGCAGGTAACAAATACCAATGTTGCCCAATCTTTGGTGCCAATTAATCTTTCGTGGTATACCAGGTCCATCATGCTGCAAAATTAGCATTTTTTGCATTCTCTTATTTTAATTATAATTTAAATATGGTGTCAGACCGTTAGAAATACATTATTTTTGCACCAAAATTCAAAGGTACCTCATGAGCAAAGGCATAGTTATAGTTCCTACTTATAACGAAATTGACAATATTGAAGCTATTATCAGGGCGGTTTTTCTGCTTGATACTGCCTTTGATGTGCTTATAGTAGATGATAACTCGCCTGATGGTACTGCTAAAAAGGTAGCTGAGCTTCAAAATGAATATGCCGGAAGGCTTTTTCTTGAAGTGAGGGCCGGTAAATCCGGACTGGGTACTGCTTACGTACATGGCTTTAAGTGGGCTATTGCACAAAAGTATGACTACATCTTTGAGATGGATGCTGATTTTTCGCATAATCCTAATGACCTTGAAAAGTTATATGAGGCTTGTGTGAAAGGAGCCGATGTAGCCATAGGTTCCCGTTATGTAACAGGTGTTAATGTGGTAAACTGGCCGTTAAACAGGGTGTTGATGTCGTATTATGCGTCAGCTTATGTTCGTGCAATTACCGGAATGACAATACGCGATGCAACCGCGGGTTTTATATGCTATAAACGCAAGGTGCTTGAAAGCGTAAATCTGGACAGGATTAAATTTGTGGGCTATGCCTTTCAGATTGAAATGAAATACCGTGCTTATGCTAACGGTTTTAATATAGTAGAAGTGCCTATTATCTTTACTGACAGGACAAAAGGTGAATCTAAAATGAGCAATGCTATCATAAAAGAAGCTATCTTTGGGGTAGTAGCGCTGCGAATAAAAAAAATGCTTAACAGACTATAGAAGAGAATTGATGAACAGGATTTTAATTAAGAATGCGAAGATTGTAAACGAAGGATCTATTTTTGAGGGTGATCTTTTAATTGAGGATAAGTTCATTAAAGAGATTGCCGAGAAAATAAGCCCGAAATCTTCAGATGTGCAGATTATTGATGCTGAAGGGAACTTTCTTATTCCGGGTGCGATAGACGACCAGGTGCATTTTCGTGAACCGGGCCTTACCCACAAAGGGACTATTGAGACTGAATCGCGTGCTGCCGTTGCCGGTGGTATCACATCTTTTATAGAACAGCCTAACACCGTGCCTAATGCGGTTACTCAGGAGCTGTTAGAGCAAAAATACCAAAGGGCATCTGAGGTTTCGTATGCTAACTACTCGTTTATGATGGGGGGTACAAATGATAACCTTGAAGAAGTTCTTAAAACAAATCCTAAGAATGTTGCCGGAATTAAACTTTTCCTAGGGTCATCTACAGGAAACATGCTGGTTGACGATGAGCAGGTGCTTGAAAAGATATTTTCGAGTACTAAGATGCTTATTGCAACGCATTGTGAGGATGAGGCTACCATTCGCGAAAATCTTGAAAAATACAAAGCCGAGTATGGTGACGATATTCCGGTAAAATTCCACCCGCTTATCCGTAGTGCTGAAGCTTGTTACATATCATCGTCACGCGCTATTGAGCTGGCTAAAAAAACAGGGGCAAGGCTGCATGTATTCCATGTGTCTACAGGAATAGAAACAGAATTGTTTACCAATAAGATTCCTCTGGAGGAAAAAATGATCACTGCCGAGGTGTGTGTACACCACCTATGGTTTAGTGATGCTGATTATGAGAAAAAAGGGGCGCTTATAAAATGGAATCCTGCTGTTAAAACAGCTGAAGACCGTGATGCTTTATGGGCTGCTCTTCTTGACGACAGAATTGACGTTATTGCTACAGATCACGCTCCTCATACACTAGACGAAAAGAAAAACCCATATACAAGCTCACCTTCGGGAGGGCCGCTGGTGCAGCATGCTGTAGTAGCAATGTTTGAGGCTTATCACCAAAACAAAATATCGGTAGAGAAGATTGTTGAGAAGATGGCGCATAATCCTGCCAAAATCTTTAAAATCGAGAAAAGAGGTTTCATCAGGGAAGGTTACTATGCCGATCTTGCTATCGTAAACCCAGGCTTACCATGGAATGTGAAAAAAGAGAATATCCTTTATAAATGTGGCTGGTCTCCGTTTGAGGGGGTAAACTTCAAATCGAGAATTACTCATACTTTCGTAAACGGTTCGCTTGTATACAACAACTTTAAGGTAAAAGACATTCGCTGCGGCGAAAGACTTTTGTTTGACAGATAAAAAACGGTCTTTTAGTGTATATGAAAAGAATTACATTGTTATTGGTGGCTGTTATGGTAGTTTCCTGTGGAAAGGGGACTGTAGAAAAGCCCAAACACCTGTTGTCTGAAGACGAAATGGCTAATATTATATATGATATCAATATGGTCCAGGCTTTGCGTTCGATGCAGTCTCAGGCAATGCCGGATAATAATGTGGTTGCAAAGCAATATATATACAAAAAATATAAGATAGACAGCCTTGACCTGGCGCAAAACAACGCATGGTATGCTACTGATATGGAGAATTATGAAAAGATTCATAAAAAAGCATCCGAGAGGGTTCAGAAAGAAATGGACGCACTTAAGTCATCAAAAGACACTGTTTTACCTTCAAAACAATTTAAGCAGGGTTCGGCTAAAGCTAACCTTAAAGCGAAGCGCGATAGTCTTCGGCAAGCTGCTTTAGAAAAACAGAAGGCGGTACAAAAGTAAAATCCAGTTTTTCCTTAATCTTACTGTTGTCATACGTTTCACGATTGTGTGATGAACGTGCCATGCTTTGCGTAAGTCTTCTTTTTTGCCTTAAAAGTTTTGATAGGAACCAGTCCAGCCTCCATCCAATAGAAGTAATTATAGGTGTTGCCTGTATAGATGGATGTTTTGCTTTCAGGTTGCCTGCAATACTATCCATTATATCTTTATACGGCATGTTTTCAGCAATAAGCGTATATCTTTCACCGTTGATGCTGGTAGCCATAAGTTGTGTCATAGCCTTTACTACATCTTCTACAGCGATAATACCGCAGCTTCCTTCGGCATAAAAAGACTGTCCGTTACTTATGGTTTTAAAAATAACGCTACTGCCGGATTCCCAAAAGCCTTTTCCGAAAATAATCCCGGGATTTACGATAACCACATTCAGGCCTTCCTGCCAGGCGCGCCAAACTTCCATTTCGGCTCCATATTTACTAATGGCATAGTCACTGTGGCGAACTTCAGGATTCCAGTCGGTTTCTTCGGTAATAATTTCATTCTCTTTAGGGTCGCCCAATGCAGCAATAGAACTTACATGGCAAAACTTTTTTACGCCAAAATCGAGTGCACAGTTTACCATGTTAGCAGTGCCTTCTATATTTACCTTACGTAAAAGTTCTTCGTCGCTTGGTTCAAACGAAACACAGGCAGCACAATGGTATACGGTTCCTATGCCCTGAAAAGCATCTTCAAGAGAAGGGATATCAGTAATGTCGCCAATTAGCCACTCGATTGTATTAAAATGTGGGTTGGAATTTGCGGCAAAAAGGGTACGGGTTTTTGCCAGTGATTTTTCACTTCGATAGAGTGCGCGCACCTGTTGCCCGCTTTTTGTAAGCTCGAGCAGCAAATGGGCTCCTACTAATCCTGTTCCTCCGGTTACTAATATCATTACGACAAAAATACACTAAGTGTAAGATTAAATGATATAATTGATGTCAATTAATGTAAAAAAATCATATTGTATTGTATTTTTGCATCTCATTAAAATAAACGTATGAAAAATTTTGTAGAAGAACTAAGATGGAGGGGCATGGTGCATGACATGATGCCGGGAACTGAAGAGCAACTGAACAAAGAAATGACCACTGCCTATATAGGCTTTGATCCAACTTCTGACTCATTGCATATCGGTAGCCTTGTGCCTATCATTATTCTTGTTCACCTGCAAAAATGCGGACACAAGCCTATTGCGCTTGTGGGTGGTGCTACTGGTATGATTGGTGACCCTTCGGGTAAATCAGATGAGCGAAACCTGCTTGATGAAGCTGCACTTAACAAAAACGTAGAAGGTATTAAAGGAGTGCTTTCGCGTTTTCTTGATTTTAATTCTACCGAGGCTAATGCGCCGGTATTGGTAAACAACTACGACTGGATGAAAGAATTCTCATTCATCGGGTTTGCACGTGACGTGGGTAAACGTATTACGGTAAACTACATGATGGCTAAGGATTCGGTTAAGAAGCGTCTTTCGGGTGAGGCAGGGAACGGTATGTCGTTTACTGAGTTTACTTACCAGCTTATCCAGGGGTACGATTTTTACCATCTTCACAAAACGCTTGGAGCTAAACTTCAGTTAGGTGGTAGCGACCAGTGGGGTAACATTACCACGGGTACGGAGCTTATCCGTCGTATGAACAATGAAGAAAGCCAGAAAGAAGCTTTTGCTATGACGTGTCCTCTTATTACTAAGGCAGATGGTTCTAAATTTGGTAAGTCGGAAGGTGGAAACGTATGGCTTGATGCTGATAAAACTTCGGTTTACAAATTCTACCAGTTCTGGTTGAATACTTCTGATGCTGATGCTGAGAAATACATAAAGATATTTACGTTCCTTCCTAAAGAGGAGATTGAAGCGCTTATCGCACAGCATGCCGAGGCACCTCATTTAAGGGTGCTTCAGAAAAAGCTTGCTGCCGAAGTAACAACTTTTGTACACTCTAAAGAGGATATGGAAGATTCGGTTAAAAAATCGGAGTTTGTTTTCTCTAATTATAATAAAGAGGATCTTGCAGGACTTAGCGATGAGTTCTTTACTGATATTTTTGGAGAGTTCTTTACTCCGGCTATCAAAAAAGCCGACCTTGGTGTTGAGGCTAATATTGTAAACATACTGGCAGATTCAACTAATATATTTACTTCGCGAGGTGAGGCAAGAAAAGCGCTTATTGCTAATGCGGTTGCTATCAATAAAGAAAAAGTAACTGAAACGTATACGCTATCAGAATCGGATGTTATACTTGGTAAATACATTCTTGTATCGCACGGAAAGAAAAAGAATTTTGTGATTCCTGTTGAAGGATAATCAAAGATCAATATAAAATGAAAGGAGCTTTAGGGCTCCTTTTTTATGATTTGTTTTCTAGAGTTTCGTCATTGCGAGGCGGAACGACGAAGCAATCTATGATTTATTCTTTGCTGAAAGAGATTGCCACGCTCCATTGCATTCCGCTCGCAATGACCCGGAAGTCGAAAAATCTAACAATCTAACGATTCTTTAGTAAACCATCAGGTTGCAGCCTCTTATATCAGAATTGTCAAAACGTCCCAGTACTTCAAACGACTGGTTGGGGTATTTTTTGCCCAGATCCTGCGTAGCGATAAACGAACAGGAATTGATATTGGCGAGGTCAATAACGTTGATGCCGCCTGTTTTTCCGGTTTCGATATAGCTAAGGGCGTCTTCGGTATCACGGATAAGGATGTCCATCCACGGCGGGCACTCAAATATACCGTCGCCAAGTGAATAAGCCTGAGAAAGCAGTTCGGTCATTCCGTATTCAGAATGGATTTTGCTTACACCAAAGCCGTTGCACAGCACTTCGTGCAGTTCTTCACGAATCATTTCTTTACGGCGGCCTTTCATGCCTCCCGTTTCCATGATAATGGTGTTCTTAAGATCGAAACTTTGCTTTTCTACAAGGTCTAGCAAGGCATAGGTAACGCCTATAAGCAGTGCGTTTTGTCCGGCATTATCAAGAGTAGTGAGTTTTGTTATAAGTTCATCATAGTTGTTGAGATAAAAGCCGCTGTCAGGATTGTTGGAGCCTTCAATCAGGTCTTCTACCATGTAAATGAGCGAAGATCCGGTGCGTTCCAGATAGGAGGGAAGTAATGCCAGTACGGCATAATCTTCTATATTACCGTAAAACTGTGAAAATGCCTGGCGGAAACTCTGCTCGTAATAATTCAGGTCGGTAACAAGATGTCGGCTGGTAATCATTCCGGTAGTTCCGCTACTTGTAAAGGTTTCCTGAACCGGATCGGTACTGCTTAGTACTTCGTGACTCTTAAAGAACTGTATGGGCAGGAATGGTATTTCCTGAATTGATTTTACATTCTGTTTGTCCTTTTTCAGGAAGCTGCAAAAATCGCGATACACCGTATTGTTGTCATATTGATGGCGAAATACTTTTAGTGTAATCTTTTCGAACTGTTTTTTTGACGATATGGTAAATATGTCTTGTGTGGTTACCAATGGAATAAATGTTTTTGTAAAAATACAAAATAAAAAAGCACCGCTATTGCGGTGCCTGTTATTATATTTTAAAGGTGTTATTCGACCATTAATTTTCGTGTTGCAGATGCATCTCCTTCTTTTACCTTTACAAAGTACATTCCACGTGAAAGGGAAGAGATATTAAGTTCTTTAGCTCCACCGTTAAGGGTTACCTGCATTACTCTGTTTCCAACCGTGTTGTAAATCTCTATTTCTTTAGAGATGCTTGGTTTAGCAGTTGTAATGTAAATCCTGTCTGCTTTGGCAGGATTTGGGTAAATGTTAAGTCCTTCTATAGGCTCTTTACCGGCTACAGAAGTCCCTCTGCTTTCCTGAGCTACGGCGCTAAGAGAAAACAGGCAGGTGAGTAGTAAGGCAATATAAAAGTATTTTTTTGTCATATGGTGTAATATTGTGTAAATATACGAAAGATGTTTCAAATATTATACCAAAATGCAATTTTTGTTAAAATAGCAGAAAGATATGTTTTTGCAACATGCTAATAGATGTTTTGGTTTGTTTAATATGCTGTAAATTAATGGTATATAAAAAAAACGCCCGCAGGCTTGCGGGCGTTTAAAATAATTTCAGACCTGAAATTATGTATAGAGATGTACTTTGTTAATTAGAAAGCATATCCAGTCCATCCGAATGCTGAAGTATCAGCACCACCAGAAGTACCAGCAGTTACGTTGATTGAAGCAGCATTAACACCTGGCTTAAGGTCTGTTAGGTTAAGGATAGCACCGCTAGCGTTAAAAGTTACCGAAGTACTAGCCATAGCATCACCTAAAGAGTCAGTACAGTCAACTAGATCGTCAGGAGCAACTGTAGCAGATGCAGACCAAACAACTAGAGTGTTAGAGATGTTAGCACCACTACCTCTTCTGATTTTGATAACGTCTGAAAGAGCAACAGGAGCGTTGTTTACGATTGTAAGACCAGAGATAGTTGGGTTAGACTGACCAGCCTGAGTTGGGTTAAGACCGTCCAGGTTACCATCAGCTTCGATACCTCTTGGGTCAGAAGATACAGCTGTGTAAGCAGCTTCTCTAACAGCATAAGCGTTAGTGATAGTACCAGTATATCCTTGAGTCCAGTCGATCATATCATCTTTAGCGTTAACTACAAGAAGGTTAGTTACGTTTACTGAACCACCGAAGAATTCGATAGCATCGTCGTCACCATTGTAGATAGCGATGTTAGAGATTGAAGTACCTTTACCTACACCGTAGCAAGTAAGACCGTTAAATTCTTTTTCACCGTTGATACGAGCACCAGAATATCTGATTACAACGTGGTTAAGAACACCAGAGTTATCGTTAGCATCATCACCACCGTAGAAATGGTCAACAACTTCAGTTACAGCTGTACCACCACCGCTGATAGGTGCTTTACCACAAAGGATAACTCCACCCCAGTCACCTGGCTCAGGTGTAGCAGCGTTAGATGTAAAAGTTACAGGAGCAGCTTCAGTTCCCTGAGCATCAAGTTTAGCACCTTGCTCAACAATAACGTAAACGTCAGTTCCACCAGCAGCAGCTTTGATAGTAGTACCAGCAGCAAGCTTAAGTGTGTAAGGCTGTCTTACGATAAGGCCACTTGTAAGAACATATTCACCAGCAGGAAGCTCGATGTTAGCACCGATAATACCTTTAAGGTTAGTAGCGTCAAAATCAGGATCTTCTAAAGAAGTGATTACACCGTCAGCAACACCCGGGTTAACTGCAGGTTTAGAATCATCGTCTCCACAAGCTACGAAGAAGCTTGCTACTAAAGAAAGCATAAGAACTTTTTTCATTGTGTTCATAGTTTTGAAAATTAAAGTCAATTAAAAGTTTAAAATTTATATAGTTATTGTATTTACTTATTATAGTGTCCAGTTAAGGCCGAACGATACAAACATACCTTTACGATAGTTGCTTATAATAGATTCTGTAGGTACACCATTTATGGTAGTGTCTTGTGTTAGTCTGTATCTTGGGTTAAGTAAGTTTTTAACTCCCAGGCTAAGCTGTAGCTTTTTGTCTTTGATGTCAAATTTATTAATGAAATCAAGGGTTGGCACGCTTTTCTCTATTATGTTTTCGTTACTATTTGTGCCTACTGAGTAAACTTTGTCAGCAAAGTATGAGAAAACAAGAGTTGATAGTAAAGCTGTTTTATCATCGCTTACATTGTAGCTAAGGTCGGTATTGATAAGTAGCGGAGATGCACCCTGCATTTTTCCTTTATCATGCGTAAACTGTACTGTGAATTTGTCAGTATCAACATCATTCTGTACCTGCTCAGTATATAGGTATGAAGCATTAAGTCCGAATGTCAGGTCTTTTTTGCGGGTATCGCTTCCTAATCTGAAAATGTTTTTTCTTACTTCTAATTCAGCACCCGCTACGAAAGCTTTGTCTGTGTTAACATAAGAAAGGTCGTTAGCAGCAGAAAGGATTCTCATACGGCTGATAGGGTCTTTGATGTATTTGTATAAACCACCGATTGAGATAATTTCGTTGTCAGACATATACCAGTCATATTTAAGGTCAACGTTATAATCTGTTGATGGTAATAGGTTCGGGTTACCCATTTCTGAGATGTTTACATCTTCATAAAGGAAAGCTGCTGTTTCTTTAAACTGAGGCATTGTATATGTTTGGCTCGCTGCGAAACGGATAGCATTTTTCTCGTTTAAAGAGTATTTCAGGTTAAGGCTCGGTAAGAAATAATCTTTGTCGATTGTAGAAGGGTCTATCGCAAGATTGTTTACGCTACTTGAAAGGTTAGTATCCCAGTCAATTTTCTGGCTTACTTTTTCATAACGTACACCTGCCTGAACTGTTAGGTTTTCGCTGAATGGGTATACCATTTGTGCAAAACCTGCATAGATTTGTCTGTCAGCAAGGTAGTAGAAAGGATCTAGTGCGTTAGCGTTTTTACCTCTTGTAGTTACAAGGTCAAAACCTCCATTGTTTTTTCCAAGCGTCAGGTTTTCCTGGTTGAATACTGCGTCCGGGTTGTTCGGGTTTACCGGTACCGGGTTGTTAAAGTCGTAGTTGATCTGAGTGAAATCAAAAGTTCTGTCAGTACTACGCATGTTGAATCCTGCCGTTAATACTTTTTTCAGGTTGCTTTCCGGGTTAAATGTATATTCTCCTTCAATTTTACCGGCAACATCATTTTCTTCAAGAGTAGAGTACCAACGGTTGTTAAGTCCTGCTGAGTTACTCGCTACAGTATATCCATTACCGTTTGTTCCGTTATAGTCGTAGTCATAAGAGTTTGTACGTCTGTCCGGCTGGCTCGATCTGATAGTGTTATAAGTTACACCTGCGTTTGCTTTTATCTTATCAGTAAATCTGTATTCACCTAATAACTGGTTAACGAACAGGTTGTTGTTGTTTAACTGCTGACGACGGATAATTGAGTTGTTAGCGTCGTTATTGTCATTGATATTTTTTGCAAAACCACGATAATCTCCTACAGACTGGTTGTTGTCGTGAATGAAAAGGGTGTTGTATGAAATACTTCTTTGGTTTCCAAATTTGTATTTTACGTTTCCTAAAGCCGACTGAGTCGCTTTATATTCTGATTTTTCAAAATTCATGTCCATTCCTGCACCACCCTGAGGGTTAACCTGACGAGCCTGGCCATGTTTGTAAGTAAAGTCGCTTGAACTTTGTACTGTGGCAAATACTGAAAGTGATTTTTCTCCACCCAGGTCAAATTTACCACCTCCTGCAATGTTGAAGCTTGAATTGATAAGGTTGTTTTTTTGTACAGGGTTAAAGCTGGTTTTAAAGTCGTAGCTTTTAAGGTTTGTAAGCGGAATATCTTTTCCGTTCTCTAAGAAACCAAAGTAATTATAAGCACCATCAGCTACAAGGAAATTACCTGCACCTACAGCATTAGTGTTATATCCTGTGCCTATACCTGCGTTAAGGTAGCTTCTTTTATCAACTTCTTTAGAGGAGATGTCTATATTAGCACCTGCATTATCTCCATAAATATCAGCACTGAATGTTTTGTTGATATTGATGTTCTTGATAATTGATGAACCAAAGAACTCAAGAGATATGTTTTTATATACCGGATCTTCTGAAGGTAATGGTAATCCGTTTAATGTTGTAGAGTTATAACGGTCACCAAGTCCACGTACGAATACGTTGTTTACGTCATCTGATTTTGATACCCCTGATGTTTTTACAACAGCTGCAGCAGCGTCACTAATACCTTTACGGCTAAGTTCCTGCGCTCCAATAGCCTGTTTCATCTCGATGGCATTTTGTTGTTCTGCTATAAGAGCTGATTCTTTCTCGCGGCTTACAATTTTTTCGATTACTACGTCCTGTAGTTGTACGCTCGTAGATTCAAGTGCTTTGTTTACTGTTATAGTCTGATTAGCTTTTACAGTAACCTGTACTTCGGCATTGTGATAGCCTAAAAATGCAAATATTAATGTTTGAGGTCCTTCATTCGCTGTAATAGAGTAATTACCGTTTTCATCGGCGTTAACAGCTATTTTAGTTCCTTTTACAAGTACGCTGGCAAATGGCAGCGTTTCATTACCCATGTCTTTGTCTGTAATGGTACCTGTAACAGTACCCTTGTTTTGTGCAAAGCCCAGAGTTACAAAAAACAGTGCAATTAATAAAAATCTAAGTTTCATTTCGTGTGTTATAATTTTTGCTGCAAAGTAACTGCCGCGATTTTGATGCTGTGTTACATAATCGTTATCACTGAATTTGGTATTTATTATTAAATTGTTAAGGCATTAAATAATTGTTAACACGTTTGATGGTTTTGTATTATCTTTACCTTTGAGCCCGAAAACATAGATGAATTATCATTATGAAGAAAAAAGAGATCAAGATCTTACTGGTTGACGATGAGCAGGATATCCTGGAAATTGTAGGCTACAACCTGACACAGGAGGGGTATCAGGTGTCTACCGCGGTTAATGGAAAAGAAGCAGTAGCAAAAGCAAAAAAAGAACTTCCGCATCTTATTATTATAGATGTAATGATGCCTGAGATGGATGGCATGGAAGCGGTAGAGAACATCAGGAAAATACCTGAGCTTAGCAACGTTATCATTACATTCCTTACTGCACGTAGCGAAGATTATTCACAAGTGGCAGGATTTGATGCAGGTGCAGATGATTATATTGCGAAACCGATCAAGCCGAAATTGCTTGTAAGCAAAGTAAAAGCATTGCTTAGAAGACTTAAGGATGATGAAACCAAAGAAGACGTTCTGAGAGTTGGTAACATCGAGATCAACCGTGAAGAATATAAAATAGTATTGGAAGACAAAGAAATTGTTTTACCAAGAAAAGAGTTTGAACTGTTTTATCTTTTAGCTTCTAAACCGGGTAAAGTATTTAAAAGAGAAGAAATTCTTGATAAGGTTTGGGGTAACGAAGTGGTTGTAGGCGGACGTACAATTGACGTTCACATCAGGAAGCTTCGCGAGAAAATAGGCGATGATTTATTTAAAACCATAAAAGGAGTGGGCTATAAGCTCGAAATTTAGTGGCAATAAACTTTAAAAAAACATATAGGTTTGCCGTAAAATCGGCACTTTATATATCACTTTTCTCAACCGCCTTCATGGCGGTTATGTTGCATTATTTCCAGACGTTAAACTGGAATTTTGTTGTAATATTCTCCATAGCATTATTCATATTTTCATTTTTTGTGCTGCAGTACAGGGTGGAGCGTTTTATTTACCGAAGGGTAAAAAAAATATATGATGATGTGTCGCTCTTAGAATCGAGTAGTTTCAGGAATAAATCCATTACTACCGATATGGCTACTCTTACCCGAGAGGTTGAGAAGTTTGCCCGAGATAAGAAAATTGAGATCGAAACCCTTAAAATCCGCGAGGAATACCGAAGAGAATTCCTGGGGAATGTTTCGCATGAGCTAAAAACACCCTTATTTACTGTTCAGGGGTATATCCTTACGCTGCTTGACGGCGCCATGAATGATAAGGAATTGCGAAAAAAATACCTTCAGCGTGCTGAAAAAGGAGTTGAAAGACTTATCTACATAGTGCAGGATCTTGATATGATCACCAAACTAGAGGTAGGTGACCTTAATCTTAGTTTTACCCGTTTTAATATTGTAGATGTTATACAAAATGTATTTGACCTTCTTGAGATGAAAGCCGATGCCAAGGGAATCATGCTGATGTTCGACATGAAGTACTATAAGCCTATAATGGTATATGGTGATCAGGAGAAAATACAGCAGGTGGTAACCAATTTGGTTGTGAATTCTATTAAATATGGTAAAGAGAACGGAACGACTGAGGTGGCTATCGAAGATCTGGTAAACAACAAGATAATCGTTCGTATAAAAGATAACGGTGAGGGTATCGAGAAAAAGAACATCTCACGCCTTTTTGAACGCTTCTTCCGTGTAGATAAGAGTGGTGCCCGTACCGAAGGTGGTTCCGGTCTTGGACTTGCTATCGTAAAACACATAATAGAAGCCCACGACGAAAAAATGTATGTAGAGAGTGAATACGGGAAAGGATCAGAATTCTCATTTACCCTCGAAAAGACAAAATAAGTCTTTCCATTTCATATCACCTGCGATATGTTTTAAACCCTTATAGTGATCTGCCTTGCGCAGATCACTTATTTTAAAATCGTTTTGTGTGGCATAAGGCACCAATCCTGATTTCTTTAATTTTTTTGCCAGATATTCCTGTTCATACCTTCCGGGAGTTGGTATAAAAAAAGCCTTTCTTCCCATCTGTGCCAAATCCATTATGGTGCTGTAGCCCGAACGGCAAAGTATCACTTCACTTTGGTTAAAGGCATCTTCAAGGGCAGCGCTATTCATAAAGTTATAAAAGGTAATATTACCATCCTGAATAACTTCTTCATCGGCTTCTACTACACCACGCACAAAAAGGGTCTTGCCGGAATAGTTTTTCAGTTCTTCACGTAGTTTTTCTTCCAGCATACGACGTTGTGGTTCGGTACCGGAGAGTATCACCATTAGATCATACTTTTTAGCGATAGGCTTTTTGTGAAGGCGGCTTAGAGGGCCGATGTATTTTAACCTGAGGCTGTTTTCTTCACTATGGCCCAGTTTGCCTGAAAGGTTCGGCGCGTGTTCAACGTCGGGAACCCAGCATTCGTTATATTTTTTAATGAACCTACGATGCAGTGGTGTGGTTATCCATGTAGTGGTTCCGGTAAGGACATTTAATTGATGTGTTATAAATACCGATGGTATTGACTTAGATCGTGCGCCAAGCCTGTTGTCGGAAATTATACCTTGTATGGCATACTCTTTAATGATATTACGAATGATCCTTTTTTCAGTGCGTATGGCTTTTAGCATCTGTGGCAGCAGCCTGATGATTTTAAGCTTAAAGAATACGCCTCTCTTGGCATATTCTATATGATAATGTGGTAATTCAAGAGCTGTTAAGTGAGGAAACTCTTTTTTTAGCAATGCGAGCGCAATACCGTCAGATGCGATTATAGGTTCGTATCCGTGGTTTTCGAGTGCTTCAATAACGGGGATGCAGCGTGTAGCATGGCCTAGCCCCCAGTTGAGCGGGGCAACGAGTATTCTCTTTTTATACGACAAAGCGGTGTTTTTTGATAACTATTTAATAAGTGCAATCTAAAATTATTTCCAGTGTCGTATATTTCCATAATTTTACCAAAAATTTAAATTAAGACGTGGGAAGCAAGAACAAACTCAAAAGGTTTAGGGAAAACGAAACATTTGGCAACGTAATGCAGCCTTCAAGAGAAGAGGCGGTAGCAGGAGATTTTGCGTTGAAAGGCAAATGGAATGAATTTTTTAAGAACGATAATCCTATTGTGCTGGAGCTTGGCTGTGGTAAAGGAGAATATTCGGTAGGACTGGCAGAGCGCTATCCTGATACTAACTTTATTGGTATTGATATTAAGGGAGCCCGTTTTTGGAGAGGTGCCAAGACTGCTGTAGAGAATGGTTTGCATAATGTAGCTTTCCTTCGTACGCAGATTGAGCTTATCGAGCACTTTTTTGCCGAAGGCGAAGTAACCGAGATATGGATTACCTTCCCGGATCCTCAGATTAAATACAAGCGTACCAAACACAGGCTTACCAACTCTGAGTTTCTTCAGCGTTATAAAAAAATACTTAAAAAAGATGGTTTCATGAACCTTAAGACCGATAGCGAATTCATGCATGGTTATACGCTCGGGTTGCTGCACGGCGAAGGACATGAAGTTATTTATGCGAACCACAACGTTTACCGCAACGAAGGTGCTCCTGAAGTGGTTACGGCGATACAAACGTTTTACGAACAACAATATCTTGAGCAAAATAAGCCTATAACCTATATTAAGTTTAAAATAAAATAAAGGATGAAATTAATAGTACCGGTGGGATTGGGCTTTTTAGTATCGTTTGTTGCTACTCTGTTGCCGGGACTGTTAAACATGACTGCTGCAAAAATCAGCCTGCGCGAAGGGCGGGCCAATGCCAGGTTTTTTAGCTTTGGTGCTGCGTTAATTTTATTTGTACAGGCTTATATCGCGGTTACATTTGCCAAACTGATTAACCGTAGTCCGGATATTCTTTTAAATATTCAGGAAGCCGGGGTTTGTATTTTTGGCATACTGACTGTTTATTTTCTCTTTTTTGCCAAAACAAAAAAGAAAGAAGATGATGATGAGTTAGAACGTTTATCAAAAAGAAGAAGTAAGACAGGTAACTTTTTCCTAGGGGCTCTTATTTCTGCACTTAACTTTTTTGCCATTCCTTATTATGTTTTTTTAGGGGTGTCGTTTTCGGCATCTAAAACATTTGAATTTACCAATCTGCCTATCTTCTTATTTGTACTTGGGGCCTCATTAGGGGCTTACACAGTATTCTATATTTACATTGCCTTTTTTAAGAGGTTTGAGCATAAAACCGATTTCCTGATGCGAAATGTAAACTATCTTATCGGTACCATTACAGGGCTTATTGCCATAGTAACGCTTATTAAGATGTTTCGCAACTAAAGCTGTGTAATATGGCTAAAGATGACAATTTTTTCGAAAGAGTATATGATGTTGCCCGCCTTATTCCCTACGGTAGGGTAACCAGCTATGGTGCTATTGCCAAATGTCTTGGTGCAGCACGTTCGGCACGAATGGTGGGATGGGCAATGAACGCCTGTCACGGGCGTGACGATGTCCCTGCGCACAGGGTTGTAAACCGCGTAGGGCTACTTTCGGGAAAGCACCATTTTGAAGGTACTAACCTTATGCAGCAACTCTTAGAGAGCGAAGGCGTAAAGGTAAAAGACAACAAAATCGTGAACTTCGAAAAATACTTTTGGGATCCGGTAAAGGAACTGAGTATTTAGATTGTTCGATTGTTAGACTGTTGGATGTTTCGATGGTTGCCTTGTTGGTTTGAGCGTAGCGTAGCTCAGTTGAAAAATCTAAAAGATTTCTCCTTTCGGCGAAATGACAAAAAACTAACGATTAAATCGTTAAATCCTCAAAAGGATTACCTCATAAAACTTTACCATATAAACTTTTCATACTATCTTTGCAATTTGAAATCAGTCTTAATAAGAGGCTGTTAGCATAATATAAATCATGAAGTTAGACAGAAAAGAGATACTAAGCGCCCTTGAAACCATTACACTTGCCGGAGAAGGCCAGAACATGGTAGAAAGTGGTGCTGTTAGAAACGTGCTTACGTTTGGAGATGAAGTTGTGGTGGAGCTTGTTATGACAACTCCTGCAATGCATATTCGTAAAAGGGCTGAGGCCGATATCATAAAAACAATACAGGAAAAAATACATGCCGATGCTAAGGTGAAAGTAAACGTAAAAGTTGAAGCGCCTGAAAAACCTGAAATTAAAGGTAAAGCAATACCGGGAATCAGCAATATTATTGCCGTATCATCGGGTAAAGGTGGTGTTGGAAAATCTACAGTAACGGCAAATCTTGCTGTTACCCTTTCTAAAATGGGCTTTAAGGTAGGTGTTCTTGATGCCGATATCTATGGTCCCTCAATGCCTATAATGTTTGACGTAGAGCGTGAGCGCCCAATATCTGTAGAAGTTGATGGAAAATCTAAAATGAAACCTATTACCAGTTATGGTGTAGAGATACTTTCGATAGGATTCTTTACAAGTCCTGAACAGGCAGTAATCTGGAGAGGGCCGATGGCTTCAAAAGCATTGAACCAGATGATTTTTGATGCTGATTGGGGTGAGCTTGACTTTATGTTACTTGATCTTCCTCCGGGAACAGGTGATATCCACCTTTCTATCATGCAGTCGCTTCCTATTACAGGAGCTGTTGTGGTTAGTACGCCGCAGGCAGTAGCTTTGGCAGATGCTAAAAAAGGTGTAGCGATGTTTCAGCAGGAAAGTATTAATGTTCCTGTGTTGGGAATTATTGAGAACATGGCTTACTTTACACCAGACGAACTTCCGGATAACAAATACTACATCTTTGGTAAAGAAGGGGCTAAAAACCTTGCCGAAGATCTTGATGTGCCGTTCTTAGGAGAAATTCCAATCGTTCAGAGCATACGCGAGGCAGGAGATTACGGACGTCCGGCTGCATTGCAGACTGCTACGCCGCTTGAAGCTGCTTTTGAGGAACTGGCTCGTAACGTAGTTCAGGAAACGGTAAACAGAAATGACAACCTTCCGCCTACAGAGGCAATAAAAATAACGACTATGGCCGGCTGTTCGGCTGTTAAAAAGAAATAACAATGACGACAGAAGAAATTACACTTAATGTGGAAAAGGCACTGGATGAGATCCGTCCGTTCCTTGAGTCAGACGGAGGTAATATTACACTAATAGGCATAGAGGACGATAAGCACGTTAAAGTGCGCCTTGAAGGTGCCTGTGTAGGCTGCAGTGTAAACCAGATGACACTTAAGGCCGGTGTGGAAACTACAATTAAAAAATATGTACCGCAGATAGAAACCGTGGTTAACGTTGCCTAATCTATAGTGTGCAGCAGCTTAGCATAAGCTGATATTTATCATAAATAAAACAAACAGTTTTAAAGAGATTTGTGCTTTAAAACTGTTTATCTTATTAACTCAAAATGATTACAACCGATATACTTATTATAGGCGCAGGGCCCACAGGTCTTTTTGCCGTGTTTGAAGCCGGACTTCTTAAATTAAAATGTCACATTGTAGACGGGCTTCCACAGCCGGGAGGGCAACTTACCGAGCTGTATCCTAAAAAACCTATTTTTGATATCCCGGGTTACCCGTCGGTACTTGCCGGCGACCTTGTAGATAACCTGATGGAGCAGATAAAACAGTTTCAGCCTGGTTTTACACTTAATGAAAAGGCAGAAACCATTCAGAAACTGGAAGATGGAACTTTTATAGTAACGACTAATAAAGGTACTGAACACCATGCTAAAGCGATAGCTATTGCAGGTGGTCTTGGTAGCTTTGAGCCTCGTAAGCCATTAATTGAAGATATCGAATTCTACGAAGATAAAGGTGTTGAGTATTTTGTGAAAGATCCTGAGCTTTTCCGTGATAAGAAGATCGTGATTGCAGGAGGTGGAGACTCGGCGCTTGACTGGAGTATCTTCCTTGCTGATGTTGCTTCTCACGTTACGCTTATCCACAGAAGGAATGAGTTTAGGGGAGCGCTTGATTCTGTTGAGAAAGTACAGGAGCTTAAAAAAGCGGGTAAGATACAGCTCATCACTCCTGCAGAGGTTACAGGTATTCACGGAGCTGAAAAAGTTGAAGCTCTTGATGTTGAGATTGATGGTGCACACCAGCGCATAGAAACGGATTACTTCATTCCGCTTTTTGGTCTTACACCAAAACTGGGTGCAATAGCCAATTGGGGACTAGAAATAGAAAAGAATGCTATAAAAGTTAATAATGCCCTGGATTATCAAACCAATGTGGAAGGCATTTATGCTATTGGCGACATCAATACGTATCCGGGTAAGCTAAAACTTATCCTTTGTGGTTTCCACGAGGCGACGCTAATGTGTCAGAGCGTTTATAATAAGCTGAATCCGGGTAAAAAATATGTGCTTAAATACACTACCGTAAGCGGTGTGGATGGTTTTGACGGTACACGCAAAGAAGCCGAGAAACAAGTGGTTAAAGCAATAGAGTAATAGTTGAAGGTTTGAATGTTGAATGTTTAAAAGTTTTTACAAGAACTTTATAACTTTCAACATTACAACGTTAAGAACTAAAAAATGGATATTACAATAAAAATTACAGACAGAGAAGGGATTGTCCACGAAGTGCAGGCACCTACTGATATGTCTATGAATATAATGGAGTTGGTAAGGTCGTATGAGTTGGCTCCTGAAGGGACTATAGGTATTTGCGGAGGTATGGCAATGTGCGCTTCCTGCCAGTGCTACATTTTAAATGATGTAGCATTGCCTGAAATGAGTGCCGATGAAGATGCGATGCTTAGTGAAGCTTTTAATGTTAAGCCAAACAGTCGTCTTGGTTGCCAGATAAACCTAACACCCGAACTGGAAGGGCTCGAGCTGGAGCTTGCTCCTGAATAATATACAGCGCTCCTAAAAGGAGCGCTATTTTTTTAGGAAAACTTTTGCATTTTTCGGAAATAAAAATATCTTTGGAGATATTATGATGATAAATGCCGATGGATATGAATTACTCGCCAGGACTTCATAAACTGCTTACACTTCGCGTAGAAAACAGCGCGAAACTTACTTCGTTGCAGGGCTTTGAATCCGTTACAGCTACTATTCTTGATAAATATGACCTTGAAAAGGTTGGGTTTTCTTCCCATGTTTTTGATAATGGAAGTTTTACTGCCGCAGTCTGTTTAAAGGAATCGCATATTTGCATACACACATGGCCTGAATTTTCACAACTCACCATTGATATTTACCTGTGCAATTACCTTAGGGATAATAGTCATAAGGTAAAGCAGGTGGCTGCTGATTATATTGCCTATTTTGAAGCCGGAGTGTTGAACGATTTTGAAATTAACCGATAGTATGCAGATAAAGTGTATTAAATGCGGCACTGTAACCGAAGCGGCAGGAGTAGATTTTGAAGTTGTAAACTTTGGTTGCCCCAATTGCAAAAAAGTTACTTCCTATGAAAAGGTGCCAGAAGGTGCTATTGTAGACGATCTTAGTAATAACCGGCCTGCCCCTGCATTGTCTGTGGGGCAAAAGGGTATGCTTAAAGGTAAGGAGTATACCGTTACCGCAATTATTGTCAAAAAAGTAGATCCTATTTACTTCTGGACAGAATATATACTCACTTCTGCGGATAATGAATGGCTTTATCTGTCAGAAACCGAAGGGCACTGGATACTGCTTCATGAAGTTGAAGACCGCTATGATGTAGAAGATTACCCTCAAACGCTGGTGTATGATGATATACACATGAATATTTATGATCATTCGAACACGAGGATTATAAGCGCGCAGGGATTTTTTAGCTATGAGCTGCCTAACGGAAGGGTAAAAATGATTGAATACATCAATCCGCCTTATATATTCTCTATAGAAATAGACAGAAATGAAGCTTCTTTTTTTGGAGAACATATTTCTAAAGGTGATGTGAAAAAGGCTTTTAATGTAAAGTCCATGCCTTATAAAGCAGGCGTTGGGATTGTGCAGCCTTATTTGATCAATATAAGGAAAATGGCAATTACCTTTTGTTGTGTGGCGGTACTTATTCTTGTGAGCCACTTAATTATTTATTCCGGCAGACAGAGTACAACAGTGGTAAAAGAAGCGCTTAGCTTTAGTGAATCCGATGGTAAAGATTTTGTAACAAAACCTTTTACATTAGAGGGAGGATCTGCACCGCTTACCATATCGGTACATTCGGATGTAAATAACTCGTGGGCATCGGTTCAGGTAGCATTGATCAACGAAAAAACGAGTGACGAGGTATATGCTAATAAGGATATAGAGTATTATCATGGCTATGAAAGTGGTGAACACTGGTCAGAAGGTGATACCAATGAAAATTTTAATATCTGTGGTGTGAGTGCTGGGACATATCATTTGGTCATAACACCTCAAAAAGCTCCTGAAGACGCTAACAATAACTTTATTTCGGTAGAGGCTGAGTGGAATAAACCATCGGTTTGGAACATGGTGATACCTATAATAATTATGCTGGTTGTTACAGTAGTATGTTATTATCTGGGTGTTTATTTTGAACAAAGGAGATGGGCTGACAGTAGTTATTCTCCTTACTCATCAACTTAATAATTATGGATAAAGAAAAGATAATTGCTTTTTTAAAGCAGAATTATATAGCATTGGCAATTGGCATTTTTTTCTATCTGGTATACCTGCAGTTTACTTTTGCAGGTAACAGGATTTGTGATTGCGAATCGACAGAGAAATATAAGCCGGCTTCGGGCTCAGGAGGACGTGTGGGAGTTAACAGATTTTATCATAAATAAAAATACATATCATGGAACATTTACTATGGCAAATTACAGGTTCGATACTTTTTTCATTTTTAGGCCTTGCGGTACTGCTTGTAGCCTATTATATTGTGGAAAAACTGACACCTGAAAACACATGGAAAGAAATTGTTGAGAATAAAAATGTAGCGTTGGCTATTGTTTTTGGTGCATTTATAATAGGAATCGCGATTATTATCAGCGGAGCAATACATGGTTAAAAAATTACTTAAGTTTGAGGTACTGCTATTGCTTGCCGTTTTTACCATTGCCACATGCGGTCTCGTTTACGAGCTGGTCGCGGGTACGCTTGCGAGTTATCTGCTTGGGGATTCAGTAAAGCAGTTCTCATTTATTATTGGGGTTTATCTCTTCTCGATGGGGATAGGCTCTTATTTTTCAAAATTCATCAGAAAAAATCTTCTCAATACATTTGTTGAGATAGAGATACTTGTCGGGCTTATTGGCGGACTAAGTTCTGTACTGCTGTTTGTGCTGTTTGAGAGTGTCTATTATTTTCAGTTCATATTATACTTTTTGGTATTCATAACCGGCTGCCTTGTCGGGCTTGAAATACCACTGTTAATGAACATCCTTAAAGATAAGGTTAAATTCCGCGATCTGGTATCGAATGTATTTACGTTCGATTATATCGGGGCATTACTGGCGTCAATATTGTTTCCTTTGGTACTTGTGCCACAATTGGGAATTATGAGAACGTCACTGTTCTTTGGGATGATAAACATAAGTATCGCTATAGTGCTATGCGTGGTACTGAAAAAAGAACTGAAAAATCAGGGATTATTACAGGCTAAGGCAATACTTTCGTTTATAATACTGGTAGCGGTGTTTATTTTTTCGGAGCAGATTCTGTCATATTCAGAGTCTAAGCTCTATGGTGAAAATATTGTGTATACACACGCAACACCGTATCAACGAATTGTGCTCACGCATAACAAAAGTGATTACAGGCTTTATCTCAACAATAACCTTCAGTTTAGCTCAAAAGACGAATACCGTTATCATGAGGCATTGGTTCATCCGGCAATGTCAGTGGCAAAAAAGGTAGATAATGTTTTGGTTATGGGTGGAGGCGATGGCCTGGCTGTTCGTGAAATCCTGAAGTATAAAGATGTAAAAAGCATTACGCTGGTGGATCTTGATGAGGGTATGACAAAACTGTTTGAAACCAATAAGATACTAACAGATTTTAATGGAAGCTCCCTTACAAACCCAAAAGTAACAGTAATAAACAGCGATGCCTATATATGGGCTAAGACTTGTAAAAAACAGTTTGACGTTGCCATTATTGATTTTCCCGATCCTTCTAATTATAGCCTTGGGAAATTATATTCACTTAACTTTTACAGGACACTGCAACATATATTAACACCCGATGCTGTAGTAACCATACAGACTACTTCGCCTTATTTTGCACCTAAATCGTTTTGGTGTATCAATAAGACTGTTGCCCAAATATTACCAAAAACAGATGCTTACCATGTTTATGTGCCTTCGTTTGGTGAATGGGGTTATACTATTGCTTCTAACAATCCGTCGGCTGGTTTTAATAATGTAAGACGAAAGGTAGAAGGGCTTAGGTTTTATAATTATGACTACAGCAAACTGAGTGTCTTTTCTAAAGATATGGTTGCTGATGAGATAGAAATTAACAGGCTGGATAACCAGATACTAGTTCGCTATTTTGATGAAGAATGGGGAAAATTATAATAGGCGTAACTTCTTAAAAAGTATTGCAGGAGCATTGCTTTTGGTGCCGGCAGTTCAGGCTTGCAGGCAAAAGGCTATATCGCTCATTGTAAAGCTTACCGGAACCACCCATATTTTGGGTCACAGGCTTTGGGCTAAAGATTTTCCTAAATCGACTAAAGAAATAGAAATACCTTACCTGATCGTTGGTGGAGGTATTTCGGGATTAAGTGCTGCCCGTCAGCTTACCCGCAAAGGGATTGATGATTTTTTGCTTTTTGAACTTGAAAATCATACGGGGGGTAATTCTTCATCAGGAGAAAATAAGTATTCAAAATATCCTCTGGGAGCACACTATTTACCACTTCCGAACTTTCATGATAAGGAACTTTTGGCTTTTTTAGAGGAGGAAAACATTATTACCGGATATGACAGTAATGGTTTTCCTGAATTTGATGAGGAACAGCTTACGTTTGCTCCTCAGGAACGCCTGTTTTATAAAAACTCATGGCAGGAAGGCCTGGTTCCTAAGTATGGATTAGGTTCTGTTGCCAATAAGGAATTCTGGAGCTTTTTTGTAATGATGGAGGATTACAGACAGGCTAAAGGTGCCGACGGGAAATATAGTTTTGATATTCCTATATCAAATACTACTAACGATCCTAAGCATATGCTGCTTGATCTAATGACAATGAAAGAATGGTTGGTGCAGACAGGTTTTACAACTTCGGAGTTATTTGAATATGTAAATTATTGTTGCCGTGATGATTTTGGGTTGGGTATAGATTATGTCTCGGCTTGGGCAGGTATTCATTACTTTGCTGCCCGAAAACACAATGCAGGTGATAAGTATAAAGAAAATGTGCTAACATGGCCGGAAGGAAATGCAAGGCTGGCGACACATCTTAAAAAATATTCCAAAGGCAAAACGCTGGTAAATCATATTGTTTATGATGTTGCCTTAGCGGATGGAAAAGCACTTGTGACAGTTTTTGATGCATCAAAGAATGAGTCGATAACTATAAGAGCAGGAAAAGTAATTATGGCAACGCCACAGTTTGTAAATGCTTATTTGTTGCCGGAGAGAAAAAAACTTTCTCAAAAGTTCACCTATGCACCGTGGCTGTTGGCAACGCTGACATTAACAGAACTGCCGGATGATTTTAGCCAGCCATTAAGCTGGGATAATGTTATCTTCAAAGGAAAGGGACTCGGCTATATCTACGATCAGCACCAGTCGGTAAAACAGTTGCAGGACAGGGTGGTGATTACCTACTATCACAGTTTTTCTTCTGCAGATAGCAAAAAGAACAGAAAATGGGTTTATAAGACTTCAAAAGAGTATTGGAAAGATTTTGTAATTTCTGATTTAAAGACTGCCCATCCGGGTATTGAGACGTTTATTGAGCAAATTGATATTCATATAGTAGGGCACGGAATGATAAGCCCTGTGCCGGAGTTTATTTTTGGGGAAGCTAAGGCTTTGTCTGCAAAAAGTATTGATAACACTATTTACTTTGCTCATAGTGACCTGTCGGGGATTTCTATATTTGAAGAGGCCTTTCATCAGGGTATAAATGCTGTAAACAAAATGCTCAATGAAACAACCCTGGATAGATAAAGCTAAAACCGACAGTCTGTTTATATTGTCGCCTCCTTTTGTAATATTGGCAATAGTATTCTTTTGTCAGGGATGGTTACATACTCTTGAAGCGCATTATTCTTTTTATACCTGGCTTTTTTTTGTGGTCTTTATAGATGTAGCTCATGTGTATGCTACACTTTTTAAGACCTACCTCGTACCTAAAGCTTTTCAGGAACGAAAAAAACTGCTTATTGCGCTTCCGGTAATCTGTTTTTTCATAGGTGTGATATTATTCATGCTTGGTAGTAAAGTATTTTGGGTAACGCTTGCTTATGTTGCAGTATTTCACTTCATACGTCAGCAATACGGTTTTATGAGGCTTTATTCACGATATGAAACTAAAACAAGACTTGGTGTTTTTCTGGATAATCTCACTATATATACAGCTACGGGTTATCCTATGCTTTACTGGTTTATGAGTCCGCAGCGCAATTTTACATGGTTTATGAAAGATGAATTCTTTACCTATAAAAATGATGCGTTACTTGATGTTGCCAGATATCTTTATTTCATTATCCTTGGAATATATGTTTTAAGGATAGGATTGACATATTTTAAAACCATGCAGTTTAATATTCCTAAGAATTTAATTATAACAGGGACAGCACTATCGTGGTATTTTGGTATTGTATATTTTAATAATGATCTTGTTTTTACCATGCTCAATATAGTTTCGCATGGTATTCCTTATATGGCACTTATCTATCTTAAAGAGATAAAGCAGGATAAATCAGGTAGTATTGGATTGATTCATTATCTCAATACTTACAAAGGTGTTTTTGTCTATGCCGCAATATTGATAGTATTGGCATTTTCGGAAGAATACCTTTGGGAGATAATGGTTTGGAATGAGCAGTTTACGTTAACTGGTTCAGGTGCTTTTGAAAACTGGCATTTTTTACTTGTGCCTATTTTAGTTGTACCTCAGTTTACACATTATCTTTTAGATGGATTTATATGGAAAACAAAAAAGGCACCCTGAAAACAGAATGCCTTTGTGTATTTAAGAAGTTTTATAGCTAGTTCTTGATGAACTTGATAGTTTTAGACTCGCTTCCTTTGAATATTTTGATGATATAAATCCCATTAGCGTAACCAGATGTGTTTACAGTAAGGTTAGACTCGCTGCTTACTTTTACGTTAGCTACAGTTTGTCCTAAAGTGTTATAGATAACATAGCTGTCAGGAAATTCTCCGTTAGCGACAGAAATGTTTAACTCATTTTGTGCAGGGTTAGGATATACTGTTGTTTCGCGCAGTGCATCAAAGTCAGCAGTTGTAAGAAGACCGCAAACTCCTGATGTAAGTAACGAAGCTCTTCTGTCAGCACTTTCAAGAACGGTACGCATTCTTGTCTTCTGATCATTAGTGAAGATGTTCATACAGATATCGTTTGAATAATCCATATAGTTGTTAATCATATCAAGTCCGTCTTGATTTGGACAAGAGTCGATTCCAAACTGACAGCCATAGTTAGCCTGTGCCGAAAATGGTGTATCGTTACAATAGTCAGTATTGGTTGTACAGTTGCTGCCATCTCCCCAAATGTGTCTTAGTCCTAGATAGTGGCCAACTTCGTGTGTCGTAGTTCTACCCTGATTATATGATGAATTATAGCTTCCTTGTGGATAGTAGGTAGAAGATCCGAAACATTGATAGCTTATAATAACGCCGTCAGTGAATGCAAAGCCAGACTGGTCTAAACCAGGTAGTCCTGATCCCTGAGGGAACTGTGCATATCCTAAAACATCACTAAGATCGCCACCAAAACGACAAACCCAAATGTTAAGGTATTTTTCAGGATCCCATTGTGTTTCTGGTTTAAGATATGATTCAACCTGAGCTCTTTCCCAACTTGAAACTCCTAAATTTGTTCTGGTAATACCCGTTGTCGGCTGACCGGTTTCGTTTATCTGAGCAAGACAGAATTCGATTTGAGTATCGGCACCTACAAGATCTTCATTATATCCCGGAGTGTTAAATGCTCTTCTATAATCTTCATTTAGAACTCTGATTTGAGAAAGTATTTGCGCATCTGTGATGTTTTCGCCAGATCCAATGGCATCGCCGTTATGAATGACATGAACTACAACAGGAATTGTTACTATTGCATTTGATGATTTTTGACCTGCTGCATTTAATTTCCTTTCAGTGATTTTGTTGTTAATCCAAGATTCAAACTGGGCATCTTTTGCTCTGTTTGGATTGTTTTCCTGAAGAAATTTTTCATACTCGGTAGAAATACAACGGATAATTCCGTTTTCAGGATTTGCATTCTCAGTTATGCTTTTGCCAAATGTTTTGGGAGCATTTTGAGCATTTATGAACATTGGTAATGAAAAGCATAAAGCCAATGTTGCATTTTTAAATGTTAAAATTTTTTTCATGTAGTTAATAGAGGTATTCATTTTTTTAGCGCCGCAAGATATTCAAATTCAGCGGTATTGAAAAATTTTAATAGTTAAATATTAATATTCTGTTAAGAATAGATGTCAAAACTTTTCAAAGGTTGCGTAAAAGCAAAAGAATAAACTAAAAAAATGTATAAATTGAGGTGAACCGTCAAAAAACGTCGGTGAACTGGTAAAAAAAATTAAAAATATTTGTTGACTTCTTCTTTATAAGTGTCTCCTATAGGTATAACGAAGTCTTCAATCTGAATGGTTTTATTGTAAAAAGATTTTACTTTTTTTACAGGAACTATATACGATCGGTGCACTCTTATAAATAAGGCAGCCGGAAGTTTTTCAAGAATATTCTTCATTGAAAGCCTGGCAGTAATAGTTGTTTTGTTTTTTAGATGTATACGGATATAGTCATCTAATCCTTCGATTAGCATAATGTCGTCAAATTCGATACGATTAAGTTTGTAATCGGCACGAATAAGAAGGTGTGTATGGTCTAAAGTGTTTTTTTTGCTCAGCATTTCTTTTTTTGCTTTTTCTACAGCCTGTATGAAGCGTTCGTAGGAAAAAGGTTTTAAAAGATAGTCTAAAGCATTTATATTAAAGCCTTCTACAGCATATTCACTGAATGCTGTGGTAAAGATTACCATAACATCAGTGTCGAGTTGTCTGTAAAAGTCTATTCCGTTTTTCCCCGGCATTTGTATGTCAAGAAATAGGAGGTCTACCGGAAACTTTTTTATATGTTTTAACGCTTCATCCGTTTTGGTGAAGGTTTTGTCGAGTTCAATGAAGTCTGTTTGTTTGCAAAAGTGCTCTATAATCTTAAGCGCAAGTGGCTCGTCATCAATAGCTATAGCCTTTATCATAGCAAAGTTATGGATAAGTTAACGGTAAAGGTGTGCTCTTCATCAAAGATAAGCAATTTATGTTTATCAGGATACAGGTAGTCCAGTCGTTTGACGGTATTTTCTAACCCTTGTTCGCTTTTTTCTTCTGATGACAGCTGTAAATTAACTTTATCGTTCTTAACCATAAGTGTTAACTCATGTGCAGTTATGTCTATATTTATGGCTATATAGGACTCTCTTTCTGGGTTTAAGCCATATTTGAATGCATTTTCAATAAATGGTATGAGTATAAGGGGAGATATACTTTTTCCTATTGGGCTGCCGGTTACTATGAATGAGAATGAATTTTCACCATCCATTCGTAATTGCTGAAGATTGATGTAATTTTTTATATAATCCATTTCCTTTTCAAGAGAAACGGTTTCTCTGCTGCTTTCAGTTACCACATAACGCATCATGGATGAAAGCTTGAGAATAGCTTCGGGAGCCGAATCGGATTTTTCCAGTGCAAGTGCATATACGCTGTTAAGAGTATTGAATAGAAAATGGGGATTTATTTGTGCTTTAAGATATGAGATTTCGGTTTTAAGGTTCTCGTTTTGCATCGATGTCATACGTTGATTGACCCTTAAAAGAAAACTTAGCGAGAATATTATCAAAAAGTTGAACAAAGGTCCACTCGGTAACATAGGCATTATGTCCGGCATCATAGGATGTCCATGTGGTGGGGGTGGAGGTATTGAGCCTGAAGCAAATTTTAAATGTTCTGACTCAATAATAAGTTGTGGCAGGAAATTAATAATCAGGAAGCAAACTATCAATATTACACAATATAGTGGTTGTTTTTTTGTAAAGTAAAACTTTGGTAAAAAATAAAGATAGTTGGCATAAAAAAAGCCAAGCAATAAAAGATGGCTAATAAAATTTCGCTGAAAAGGGGCAATATTAAAAAGATGTCCAGGGGTATTAAAGTCGGGAGACGAAAATACCGGAATACTAATAAAAAGGACGCTTCCTAATATGTATAGTAAGTAGTTTTGAAGCTTTTTGTCTGTGGTTCGCATAAGCTTCAAATGTAGAAATAAGTTAACGCCTAATCTAAATTATGCGGTAAACGCGTTTTTTTCGGCGGTAAATCTCTGTAAAAAAAAAAGGCCTCAATCAATAAAGAATGAGGCCTTTTTTCATTTAAAGCAATGACTTATTTTTTAATGAACTGAAGCGTAGTTGAATCCTGTCCTTTAGCCAGTTTTACAAAATAAACTCCATTAGCATATTTAGTAACATCCAGTGAATGAACTGCAGATGTAATGTTTCCGCTGTCCATAACCTGTCCAAGAGTGTTGTATACTACATAGTTGTCAGGAGTTCCTGCCTCATCAGCAACAGCAATGTTTAATGTGTTGTTGGTAGGGTTAGGATACAGCTTAATACCATTTGAAGCAATTACATCCTCAAGTCCGGCTGTAGGAGTTTTAAGTTTAAAAGTTTTTTGATCCTGATCAGCAAAGCTTCCACCCTGAGCAATTATTTCTCCTTCAAGAGTCTCAATTTTATAAGAGCCTTCTCCAAATTCACAGCACATGCCGTCTCCGCCAAAGTCTATAATAACAAATGCATAACAATCTTCAACTGTGATAGGTACATTTGTTATGTGAGTTTCATTATCACCATACCAGTTACTTTGACCAAGATTGTTAGGGTTGATGTTTCCTGCAATGATGTCGTCCTGAGCCCCTTCTCTTACAAGAGCCCATAGTGTCTCATCTCCAAAATCATCGGTTACTATTGTAATTTTAATACTTGTAGTTGTATGTGATCCTGATATTGTAAAATCAATTGATTTATTGTCATTTGATGTTGCTGTATCAGCTACGCCATTAACAGTTGTGATATCAGCGTTGAAAGTATGCGCGCCTACAGGTAATGTAACTTCAGGGATTGAAATGGTGACTGACGCATTAGCGGCAAGATTTCCTTCCCAGTTGTATGTAGTAGGAGTTTGGTTGTCTACGCTGTATACTATTACGGCAGAAGTAAGAGTAGCCGATCCGGTATTTGTCAATACCAGTTCCGGTGCAAATGTGCTGCTACCGCACTCGCTGTCAGAACCGTTTTGAATTTCAAGCGATCCGTCATTTTCAAGTACGATACCCGGTACACATCCCGTAGATGTTATAAGTGAGTGTCTTCTTGGAGAATTAAGCAGTACTGCCTGCATTCTGTCTTTTTGATCTTGTGTAAATACATTAACACACGCATCATCACTATAATCCATATAGTTTTCAATCATATCGTTACCAGAATTGTCAGGGCAAGAGTCGAGACCTATCTGGCAACCATAGTTGGCTTGAAGAGCCGTAGGGGTGTCGTCACAATAATCTGTTGCGGTTTCACAGCTGTCACTGTCTCCCCAGATGTGGCGTAGTCCAAAGAAGTGGCCTACTTCATGCGTTGCACTTCTTCCAAGATTTCTGTTTTCACTGTATTGCCCGGCAGGGAATTTTTCTTCAGAACCTACATAAAGGTGGCCTAAAGCAACACCATCAGTATTTGCAGCCGAAGGAAGTCCATCAAAGTCTATGCCTTCAAGCCCTGAATTAGTAGGGAACTGCGCGTATCCTGCCAAACCGAATAGTTCATCAAATACCCAAATGTTAAGGTATTTGTTAGGATCCCATTGCGTTTGTGCTTTAATTACCTCTGCTTGTTCCATTGTCCAGCCATTACCATCCCCAAGGTTATAACGAACTATACCTGTAGATAATATCCCGTCAGGATCTTGTTTTGCAAGGCAGAAGTTAATTTCCATATCGGCTCCCACAGGGTTAGTGTTGTATCCGTTAGAGTCTTCCATTCTTCTGAAGTCCTCATTAAGAACATCGATTTGAGAAATTATCTGTCCGTCAGCAATATTTTCATCAACACCTACCGGGCTTCCGTTATGGATGACATGAAATACAACCGGAATAGTTACTACCTCATTTGAAGTGTTTCCACTTTTCTGAATTCTTTTTCTTTTTACTTCGGCTACTTTAGGAGCTATCCATTGCTCAAATTCATTTTTACTGTCTAGCGATGGGTTTTTCTTATGCAGTAAGTTTTCATATTGCACTGTTCCGCACGGTTGAGTTTCAATTGCCGGGAGGCCAAATTTTTTTGCTCCTTTTTGCTTTTGTTGAGCATTTGCTGTTAAGGCAAACATACCTGCAATGATAAGCATTGAAGCTTTAAAGGTAATTTTTTTCATTTGCGTTTTTTAAAATAGTTGTGATTTTAGAACGATCAAATTCTGATTTTGTTACAAAACAAGTTAAAAATAGTTAAATTATAAAGTTGAAGACTGTTAAAAAAGCATAAGTCTTAACTCTTTTCCATGATATTGCAAATTTTAGTAAAAGAAATAATCCTGAATTGTAAAATTGGGACATAAATAAAAAAATCCCGGCTAAGCCGGGATTCGGTGATTTTTATTGAAATATAGTCTTATATCGAAGCCATGTCGTGCTGCATTATATTTTCTTCAAGCGCATCCCAAAGGCCTATTCTTTTTTCAAGAGCAAGTACTGATACTTCTTCTACTTCTTTCCATTTTTGGGAATCTGTTCCACAAAGCTCGGCTATCATCAGCATTGCCATTGGACCATGCTCATCGGCATCAAGTTCTATGTGTCTTTCGAAATAATAAATAAGCTTATCCAGGTTAGTTTCCGGGAAATTCTGCTGGAAATTTTTCAGGATTTCCGTAAACATTGCCGGAATAAGATCTTCACGGCCAAAAGTGAATGCAGCAGCAATTTCATGAGGTTTACCCTGCTCAATTACCCTGAATGTAAAATCAATAAACGCCTTGATGTTATCGTGAAGGGTGCTTTGTTTTATAGAAACAAATATATTTTGTGTGCTCTCAACGTTTTCAAGAAAAGCTGCTATAGTAAGTGTATCGGCACCACATGCATTCATGGCGTCAATATACATTTCATAGTGACTTTGTCTTTTGCCGTCTATAGTCAGATCGGTTTCTTCGGCAAGAACTATTTCGTTTATAAGGTAACGTATTTCAGGATTACCTACCGGCAGCCACGGTGTGGTGGTACACGTTAGTTTAGCCTGCAATGCTTTTAGTAGCGACATAAAATCCCAAACGGCATACACATGGCCTTCAAGAAAATGTCTAAGATCTTCAATGGTTTTTACTTTTCCATACAGCGAGTGTTGCAACAGTTTTTCCTTTTGGGGTTGGATGATACTGTTAATAGTAGCGGTGTTCATAGCATTGTTTTTTACAAAATTATAAAAGCTCTGGCAGAAGCAAATCTTTTTTATATCAATTTTATCAATACAAAAATAATGCCTTATTATGCAAGCATGCTTTTTATTATAACGCCAAATATCTGTAAATTATTGAGTTTGGTGTTTAAACTAACTTACGATTTTAAGCGCGAAAAGGTTTTCTGTTGAAAACTTTTTTTAAAAAGAACCCGGGCTGTAATTACAGTCCGGGTAGCATTATATTGAGTGGTAAGGTCTTCTCTTATTTAAAAGCAGCGTGGCCTGTAATATCCATACCTGTGATAAGCAGGTGAATATCGTGTGTACCTTCATAGGTAATAACACTCTCTAAGTTCATCATGTGGCGCATGATAGAGTATTCTCCTGTAATACCCATGCCTCCAAGAATCTGACGAGCCTCACGTGCTATGTTTATAGCCATGTCTACGTTGTTGCGCTTCGCCATAGATATTTGTGCTGATGTTGCTTTGCCTTCATTTCTAAGTACACCAAGTCTCCATGTAAGCAATTGCGCTTTAGTGATCTCAGTGATCATTTCTGCAAGTTTCTTTTGCTGAAGCTGGGTAGCAGCAATAGGTTTGTCAAACTGTACGCGCTCTTTAGCATAACGAAGTGCTGTATCATAACAGTCCATAGCAGCACCAATAGCTCCCCATGCAATACCATAACGTGCAGAATCAAGACAGCCAAGTGGTGCGCCTAATCCTGATTTGTTAGGTAGCAGGTTTTCTTTTGGAACTTTTACGTTGTCAAATATAAGCTCACCTGTAGCCGAAGCCCTTAGTGACCATTTATTGTGTGTTTCAGGTGTTGTAAAACCTTCCATGCCGCGCTCTACGATAAGTCCGTGAATACGGCCTGTTTCGTCTTTAGCCCATACGACGGCGATGTCTGCAAACGGAGCGTTAGAGATCCACATTTTAGCACCATTTAAAAGATAGTGGTCTCCCATGTCTTTAAAGTTGGTGATCATACCGCCTGGGTTAGAACCAAAGTCCGGCTCTGTAAGTCCGAAACAGCCCATAAACTCACCTGAAGCAAGTTTCGGAAGGTATTTCATGCGTTGCTCTTCATTGCCATATTTCCATATAGGATACATAACAAGAGACGATTGTACTGATGCAGTAGAACGAACACCGCTGTCGCCGCGCTCTATTTCCTGCATGATAAGTCCGTAAGAAATCTGGTCAAGGCCAGCGCCTCCATATTCTTCCGGGATATAAGGGCCAAAAGCACCAATTTCTGCCAGTCCGTTAATGATCTGGTTAGGGAATTCAGCTTTTTGGGCATAGTCTTCAATAATAGGGGATACCTCGCGCTTAACCCACTCACGGGCAGCGTCACGTACCATTTTATGCTCGTCAGACAAAAGTTCGTCTAACAGGTAGTAATCAGGAGCCTGAAATAAATCCGGTTTCATTTGCTTTAGTTTTAACAGCAGCAAATGTAAAGAAGTATTATAACAATACCATAATAAAATGTTGTAATTTTTCAAGCTAAATCGTTTTCGGGTAAATTAAAAAAGAAGTTTTGCAAAAGCATTTTTTTAGTAACTTGTACCGTTTAATGTAAAAACCTCCAGCTACTTATGAAAAAATTACTTTTAACTTCGGCTTTGTTTTTAAGTTTATTGGCTTTTGCGCAAAATGATCTTGTTGCTTTTTCAGATCTGTCAAATAATGATATTTCAGTGTCTAAGGCACAGGATGTATTGCTTGGAGAATATGATGTCGAATCCGGAAAAGGTAGGGCATTGGGCAGAGATGCTTACTTTTTTGAAAATAAGGAAAAGACTAAAGGTGTTTTCTTAAAGTCGTTTCTTTTTAAGGTTGATAAAGCAAACCACAGAACAAAGGCAAATATTCGTTTTTATAAAAAGAAAGAATTTGTACAGGAAGTTTATCTTGACTTAGGTACTTTGACATATCCTTCATTTGTTCCCGGAGAAGTTATTGAAGCAAGTGATATTGTGGTGTATATAGAGCCGGGACAAAAAGGGATTGTAGAAATTGATTTATCGCAATACAATATCGCGATGCCTGCCGATGGCCTTTTTGTTAGTCTTGAAGGAGATGGATATTTTGATATAGATGGTAATAAAATAGCCAGTTTGAAATCGAAAGATTTAACGCAGATTAGTTTTCGTCCATCTGTTACAGATAATTACTGTGGGTCAGCAACTTTATACGGAAAAGACAGTGAATTTTGGATAAACAGCAACAAGATGCTTAAAGTAGACTACAATTATGCTTTCAAAAAAGAAGTTCCTCAAAAAATGCTGGTTGCACCTAATTTCGGATTGAAAGTAGGAGTCAAATAATTACATCTTCAGGTAAAAATCTTTGGTAAGCGAAATATACTCATCAGTATATTTATGACGGGCTGTTTCTATAATAAGCTCGTCAGTGCTTATTTCTTTTTCTGACCTGCTTAGAGCAATCAGGCTTCTTTTTATCTCGGTTTCAGGTGTTCCTTTTACTCTTGTAATTTTAAAGGGATAAAGTTGTTCTTCCTTTGCCAGTGCTATGAATTTCTCTTCTTCTTTAAAAGGAATAACCACAGCCAGTATACCAATTTCTGACAATAGTATTTCAGAGGCCTGAATGAGATCTTCAAAGGGAAGTGAATTGTTATGGCGTGCCATATCGCGTTGTTCATCTCCCGAAAAATACCCATCGGTATAAAAAGGAGGATTGGAAACAATGAGGTCATATTCATCTTCCGGCTCTTCCATAAATTCATCAAGACTGGCGTGGTAGCAAAACAATCTGTCTCCCCATGGAGAATTCTCAAAATTGTCTACTGCCTGTTCATGAGCGTCTGCATCAATTTCAAGTCCGTCAATCTGTTCGGCATGGCAACGTTGCGCCAGCATCAGGGCAATAAGGCCTGTGCCGGCTCCAATATCCAGTATGCTAAAAGGATTGTGGTCTACAGGTGTCCATGCACCAAGCAATACACCATCTGTGCCTACTTTCATAGCGCATTTGTCCTGCTGAACTGTAAATTGCTTGAATTGGAACATGCCTGATTTTAGATTTTAGAATGTAGATTTCAGATTGGCAACCCGAAACTTTGAACCCGAAACTCTTTAGCTGTTAAGGTAAAGGTCAACTAATCCTTCAGGAGTGTTTAGGATTACTTTTTTGTTTTCGCGGTCTATTTTCACGATAAAATCATCAATCATAGGGACAAGTATCTCTATTTCTCCCTTTCTGATCTCAAAAAGAGCCTGTGCCGAATTATCGTTTACGCCAACAATTTCTCCGATATTGCCAAGACGCTCGTCTTCGGCCTGAAAGCCTATGATCTCATGGAAATAAAAACGGTTGCCATCCAGTTTTGGAAGGGCAGAAAGTGGAAGATAAACAGCTTTTCCCATAATGCCGTCGGCATCGTCTTCGTTGTCAATGTCTTCAAAACGTGTTCTTAGGAAATCGCCTTTGTGTAGGGAAGAGGTAACAATAAAAAATGGAACCAGGTGTTTGTTTATTTCAACAAACACTGATTCCATGTTTTCATACAACTCAGGCTCGTCAGTATCTAACCAGATAAGGACTTCACCTTTGTAGCTAAATTTTTTAGCGATTTTACCTAAGTAGAAACAATCTTCTTTACGCATGTATCGCTAAGGAATAATTAAGCTTGAGTTTCTTCGTTGTTTTCTTCAGTAGCTTCAACGTCAGCAACTTCTTCGTTACCTTCAGCAGTAGCTTCTTCTGCAGATGCAGCAGCAGCGGCATCAGCCTCAGCTTGCTTAGCAGCAGCGATACGATCTTCGTTAACTTTTTTCTCAGCAGCAAGTGCAGCAGCTTTCGCGTCTTCTTTAGCTGTAGAAAGACCAGCTTTCTTAGCATCAACTTTTCCTGCTTTTTCTTCTAACCATTTAGCTAGTTTAGCGTCAGCCTGCTCTTGTGTAAGCGCACCTTTACGTACACCTCCGTCTAGGTGGTGTTTAAGTAAAGCACCTTTGTAAGAAAGGATTGCTCTTGCAGTGTCAGTTGGCTGAGCACCATTATGTAACCACTGTACAGCGCTATCAAGGTTGATGTCGATAGTTGCAGGGTTAGTGTTTGGATTGTAAGTTCCTATTTTCTCAAGGAATTTACCATCTCTTTTTGAGCGGCTATCCGCTGCTACTACCCAGTAAAAAGGTTTCCCTTTTTTACCATGTCTTTGTAATCTGATTTTTACAGGCATAATCTGTTTGATTAAAGTGAGGTACCCGACCTCGTTAAAATTAGGGTGCAAATATATAAAAACTTTACTATACCAATGGCTTAAAACATATATTTTATGATTTATTATCCTGCTGTTAATTGAAATTTTATATTTTTATTGTGATTTATTTCATTTTGATTAGGATATATTCCATAAAAAACTATTTTTGTCCTTGTAAAATTTGAACTACTCCTTTCTAACTATCGAATAATGAAAAAATTTTTATCACTTTTAGTATTAGTGACTGCCCTGGTGTCGTGTGAAGAAGATATCAAATTCAACAATCCTGCAGTACAGGGTTTGAAAGATAATGAGCTTTGGAAAGCAACAACATATGATGCTAAAAAAACGGGTAATACTATTATTATAAATGCTCATAGAGGAGGTAATTTTGAAACTTTGACGTTGACGCTTACTGCGGCTGCTCCGGGTTCAGTACATAATTTAGGGTTAGATAATCTTAATACTGCCGGTTACAGTTATGATATAGATGGTATTTCTGAGAGCTTTACTACAGGTGCAGGTGTAGGGAATGGCCGTGTTACTATTATGGGTGAAGATGATAACAACATCAACGGAACAGGAGGAAAAGGATTTATATCAGGTAGTTTTTATTTTAATGCTTACACTTCAGATGAATCTAATGTTGTAAACTTTCAGCAGGGTGTATTCTACAGGGTACCGCTTACCGTAGAGCCATAATAAAACAAGATTAAAAATGTATAAACCGCCTTAGGGCGGTTTTTTTTATGTTCCTTATACGTAAAGTCATTCTTAAAGTTTTATTAAAAAAAAATAATAAGTTGTTTTATAAGTAAATAAGTTTACATTTGTAAGAAGTATAAACACCGAACAAATTTTTTTTTATGAACATATTCGTAGGTAGCCTTCCATTTAGTTTAGAGGAGGCAGATTTAAGAGAGTCTTTTGAGGCTTATGGCGCTGTAGAGTCTGTAAAGATTATTACAGATAAATTTACAGGCAGAAGTAAAGGTTTTGGCTTCGTTGAGATGTCAAACGATGATGAGGCTCAAAAAGCAATCGATGAGCTTAATGGTGCTACTGTGTCAGGCAGAACTATTGTAGTAAACAAGTCTGAACCAAGACCGGAAGGTGAAAGAAGGAGTTTTAACAATAACCGTGGTGGTTTCAACAGAGACAACAACCGTGGTGGTGGTTTTAACAGAGATAACAACCGTGGCGGTGGTGATTACAACCGCGGAGGTCGTTACTAAGAAAAGAGATATTTACAGTTTTAAGTACAGTATATATTTTATCCCGGCTCGTGTGCCGGGATTTTTTTTGCTCAAACGGTATAGTTTATATTATGTCTTTTTTTAATAAAAAGTTGTCTTTTTGTCATTTGCAGACTAGCTAAGAATTGCCTGAAATTTGCATCATATTTAATATATGATTTTATGTGTCTGCATAAATTACTAAACCTTGGCAGGTTTACCGGTGTGATGATTGTGATGTCTGTAAGTGCTGTTGCTCAGGAACATCCTGTTTATTTGCTAAATCTTGATGATGCGCTTCGCCTTGCTGAAAAGAATAATGCAAAAATTATCAGGTACGGAATCGAGAGTGAAATCGGTGAGGAGATGGTTAAAGAAACCAAAGAGCAGCGATTTCCTGAAATCGATTTTAACTCATCTTATGCCAGAGTTAGCAATATAACCGAATTTACCAACGGTAATTTTGGGAACAGTAAAATTACCCCTATTATTCCTCAGATGTATGGCAGTGGCCTAACCGCTAGTGTTCCTTTATATAAAGGAGGGGCTATTAATGCTGCTGTGCGTAAATCTGAAATTGAAAACGAAATGATACAGCTTAATTATCAAAAGACTATTAAGGATGTTCATCTTGAAGTTGCCTCGTTATATCTTGGAGTATATAAGCTGATGGAGACCAAAAAGCTTATCGCTGAAAATATTGAAGAGGAAAAAAAGAGGCTTAGAGAAGTTCAGTCGCTGTATAAAAATGGCGTTGTTACTAAGAATGAAATACTAAGAGCAGAACTTCAGATTGCCGAGCGCGAACAGGCTTTACTTGCTAATAAAAAGGAAACTGATATCATGTTGCACGAAATCAGGCTGATGCTTCAGCTTCCTGAAGAAGTGCATGTAGAGGTAGATAGTACCCGTCTTTTAAGCAGACTGATGTATAAAGAAAGAGATTATCAGGGTATTGCTGCTACAGGTAATGAAGAACTTCTGCTTTCAAGGCAGGGCGAACAACTGCAGCATCTTAATGTCAGGATTGCCCGATCCGGCTATTATCCGCAAATAAGATTATTTGGTAATTACGCCTATAAATACCCTAACTACATGTTTTTTCCACCCGATCCTTATCCTTACACTTTCGGTCAGGTGGGTATAGATGCAGTGTTTAGTGTTTCAGGACTTTATAAGAACAGGGCAAAAGTTGCCACTGCTAAAAAAAGAGAAGAGGCAGCCAGGTCTGAAGTTCAGGTAAAAGAGAATGAAATTGAAGAAAAAGTCTTTCGTAATTATACCCAGTACAATGAGTTGCTCGACAGGTTTCCTGTAGCGGAAAAAGCCGAGCAGCTAGCTAAGGAAAATTACAGGCTTGTCAGGCTGCAATACCTGAACCAACTTTCCCTTGTAACCGAAATGATAGATGCTGATAATGCGCTGCTTGAAGCACGCTATAATAAAGTGGCGCTTCGTATTGATGCTGCAATGAAATATTATGAGTTGCTGCATGCTTCGGGAATTTCCTTAACGCTTAATAACAACAATTAATAATCTGAAAAATGAGTAAAAAGGCTAAAGGTTATTTTCATAATCTTGTTACCGTTGCGGCATCGCTTTTGGTTGTAGCAGCCCTTTTAGTGGTGGTTTGGTTTTTTGTTTTTCATGAAAGCCATGAAGAAACCAATGATGCCCAGGTAGAACAATATATGACTCCTGTAATGGCCAGGATTACAGGATATGTGCAGGAGGTTCGTTATGAAGAAAATCAGTTTGTGCATAAAGGAGATACAATTATTGTGATTGACAGCAGGGAGTATGGCGCTTATCACAATCAGGCACTGGCCGATGAATTTACCGCGCAAAATACTGTTGGGAGTACTAAAAATGCTGCTGTAACTACTGAGAGCATGAAGGAGGTTGAGGAAGCTAAGCTGCCCGGTGCTAAAGCCGATTTATTAAAAGCCCGACTTGAGTTTGAGAGATACTCGGCTTTGTATAAAGAGGAGGCTACCACATTACAACAGCTTGAACGTGTAAAGGCGGATTATGATGAGGCAAGATCACACTATCAGGAATTGGAAAAGGCTGTGCAGTCTGCGCGTTTAGCGGTTAAGGAGGCTTATTCAAAACTGCCTGTAATGCAGTCGCAATTGCTGGCCAGAAAAGCAGTGGCAGAGAAATCGTCACTTTATTTGTCGTATACTGTAATAACAGCTCCTTATGATGGTTATGTGGGTAAAAGGGTAATCCAGCCGGGGCAGATGGTTAAGGAAGGGCAAACGTTGGTTTCGGTAGTTAGCAGTGAAAAATGGGTGATAGCTAATTTTAAGGAGACTCAGATTGAATACCTGAAAGAAGGACAGGAGGTTGAACTTGATGTGGATGCTTTTCATGATAAGGTGTTTAAAGGAGTGATCCAATCGTTGTCGCCGGCAAGTGGTGCCCGCTTTTCGCTATTGCCGCCGGATAATGCTACAGGTAACTTTGTGAAAATAGAGCAGCGTATTCCGGTTAAGATAAAGCTTGTGGGTTCTGAAAATGAACTGTCGCTACTAAGAGCAGGTATGAGTGTAATGGTTACTGCTGAACATCAGAACTGATGATAAAAGATAATGCCGGGATATTCAAATCCTGGGTGCCGGGCTGGCTTATAGTGTTTGTGCTGGTGTTTTGTATGCTGCATTCCATGGTGCTGTTAGGTGTCTATACCTCAAACATAACCTATTCGGCAAGTTTTCTGGATATAGAACCCGAGGATCTTCAGTTTTCGCTGTGCGTAACTTACGGAACTTTTCTCGCTACATTATTGGTGGAAAGCAGACTGTTTAAATATTTTCCCACCAAAAGCTATTTTCTGGTTATTTACAGTCTTGCTTCGTTGGTATTTGTATTTTCGGGTTATACCGAGAATTATATTCTTTTTCTTGTGCTCAGGATGGTTGAAGGTGTGCTTATGGCGTTGCCGTGGCTGCCTATGAGGCAATTGCTTTTTACTCGTTTTACATCGCGTAATGCTACGATAGTTGTTTTTTCGCTCAATTATGCAGCATTGTTATTGGCGTCTCCATTTATAATGAACATTGCGGTATGGCTGCTGGATAATTACGACTGGAAATACATGGTGTATGGCTCGGCGGTATTTCAGTTATTATGTGTAGGGTTGATACTCGTCACTTTTACCAACAACCGGTTTCATAGAAAGTTACCATTGTATCAGATAGACTGGGCTAGTTTTGTTTTGGTGCTGGTTGCGATTTTGTGCGGAACTTTTGTGTTTATCTATGGAGAAAAGAAATACTGGTTCGATTCCGGACAGATAGTTGCGGCTTTGGTATTTTGTTTATTGAGTATGGCGTTGTTTGTTATGAGGCAACTGTGGGGAAAAAGACCTGTGTTTGACTTTAAGGTCTTTAGCTATGCAAACCTAAGAATAGGCTTTCTGCTTTTTATATTGTTCTATATTTCCCGTGCCACATTAAATATCTGTCATAGTACTATGCTTACTGTGTGGAACTGGGAGCCTGCCAGGGTTGCAGGTGTTCAGTATTTTAATGTATTAGGTAATGGTATAGGGATGGTTTTGGCGGGGCTGTTTTTAATGAAAAAGATACCTCACCGTTATATTTTTTCAATGGGATTTGCGCTGATGGCTGTCTATCACCTATGGTTTACTTTTTTATTTGTGCCGGATGTTGCTCTTGCGGATATTGTGGTCCCGTATGTAATACAGGGAATTAGTGTCGGGCTGTTGTTTGTGCCTATGGTGCTTTTTACGGTCTCGTCGGTACCGTCAGAGTTGGCTCCTTATTCCGGGACTACTGGTGTTGCAGGCCGTTTTTGGGGTAGTACGATTGGGTTTTGCATTATGCAGAATGCACAGGTGTATTTAATGCGCTTTCATGTTTTTCAGCTAAATCGCAATGTGTTACCGGAGACAGCACAGGCTCAGGAGCGAATTAGTCAGCTAACAGCAAATTTTGTTGCCAAAGGATATGCTCAGGATGATGCCTATAGGCTGGCGATAAAGAGCATTACAGCTGCCGTTAGTAAACAATCGTTTCTGTTGGCTAATATGGAGATATTTACTGTTATAGGCTATGTGTTAATCGCTGTGTCGGTTTTGTTGCTATACAACAGGCATTTGCGCATGGCTGTAGATATCTTTAAAAATAAGGTGTGGGGCAGTTAATAACCATTTGTTGAAAACATAATGCGTGGTAGCCTGTTCAGGGTTTGTAGTTGAGCGTTAAAAATCATAATTTTGAAAATCGGCGTTTATATGCTGTATGATTTTCTAACCTTCAAATCCTAAACCGGTTATGTACCTGATTTTTGACACCGAAACCACCGGATTACCCAAACGATGGGATGCTCCCATTACCGATACAGACAACTGGCCACGTTGTATTCAGATAGCATGGCAGCTGCATGATGAAATGGGGCAGCTTATAGAGCATCAGGATTATATGGTAAGGCCTGATGGTTTTAATATTCCCTATGATGCAGAACGTATTCACGGTATTTCTACCGAATTGGCTACAGAGCAGGGAATAAGCCTTGCTGAAGTATTGGAAAAATTCAATATAGCGCTTTCCAAATCTAAATTCATAGTTGGTCAGAATGTTGGCTTTGACGTGAATATTATGGGCTCGGAATTTTACCGAATGGGTGTAGAGAATAGTATGGCATCGATGAAAGTACTCGATACCTGTACCGAAGTTACTGCTGAACTGCTAAGGCTTCCCGGAGGTCGTGGAGGTAAATTTAAGTTGCCTACACTAACCGAGTTACACGAATATCTCTTTGGTGAGCCGTTTGCGGAAGCACACAACGCTACTGCCGACGTTGAAGCAACTACCCGTTGTTTCCTTGAACTTGTAAAACGCCAGATATTCACTAAAGAAGAGCTTGATGTTCCTGCTTCTTATTTTGGTGAATTTACCGCTAAGAATCCTCAGCCGATACAGCTTATAGGTTTAAAACATATCAACCTTAAAAAGGCTTCTGATGAGGTGCGAAAGCGCCTTGAGAAACTAAGGTCAGCCGAAAATGTTGAGGTTCATACATCAGGTGAAACCCATAATATTGCAGATGTCGATTTTGTTCACCTGCACAATCATACGCAGTTTTCGGTACTACAGTCTACCATAGCGGTTCCCGATCTGGTTAAGGCTGCTGCCAAATATAAAATGCCTGCCGTTGCCATGACCGACCATGGTAACATGATGGGGGCATTTCATTTTGTGAGTAATGTGCTGAATCACAATAAAGCTGCTGAAGCTAAAAACAAGGCGGCCGTAGAAAATGGTGAAGAACCAACCGAGGTGTTAATGAAACCCATTGTTGGTGTTGAGTTCTTTGTTTGTGAAGACCATAAAGATAAAACCCGTAAAGACAACGGTTATCAGGTTGTCTTAATGGCTAAAAATAAAAAGGGTTATCATAACCTGGCAAAAATGTCGTCTATTGCCTTTACGGCAGGATTTTACTATGTGCCTAGGATTGATAAAAAAGTTATTGAGCAATACAAGGAAGATATTATTGTGCTGTCGGGTAACTTATATGGTGAGATTCCTAACAAGGTACTGAACATTGGTGAAAACCAGGCGGAAGAAGCATTGCTGTGGTGGAAAGAAATGTTTGGCGACGACTTCTATATGGAGCTGATGCGCCACGGACAGGAAGATGAGAACCGTGTGAACCAGTCGCTGATAAGCCTAGCCAGAAAACACAACGTTAAGCTGGTTGCTACCAATAATACTTACTATGTAAATAAAGAAGACTCGCATGCGCACGACATTTTGTTGTGTGTAAAAGACGGGGAAAAACAGGCAACGCCTATTGGCCGTGGCCGTGGATTCCGTTATGGTCTTCCTAATAGCGAATACTATTTCAAGTCGGGCGATGAGATGAAGCAGCTTTTTAAAGACCTGCCGGAAGCCATTGCCAATATTCAGGAAATAGTAGATAAAATTGAAATTTACTCCCTGTACAGGGATGTACTCCTTCCTAAGTTTGATATTCCGGAAGAATTCCTTGTTGCAGAGGATGAAGCCGACGGAGGTAAAAGAGGGGAGAACAAATTCCTTAGGGATCTTACCTATAAAGGTGCTGAAAAACGTTATGCCGAAATAACAGAAGATATTCGTGAGCGCCTTGATTTCGAGCTTAAGACGATTGAGAACAGTGGATATCCGGGTTATTTCCTTATTGTGCAGGATTTCATTGCCGAAGCCCGAAATATGGGAGTATCGGTAGGGCCGGGAAGGGGATCGGCAGCGGGTAGTGCGGTAGCCTATTGTTTAGGGATTACCAATATTGACCCTATTAAATACGACCTCCTTTTTGAGCGTTTCCTGAATCCTGACCGTGTATCTATGCCCGATATTGATATCGACTTTGATGATGAGGGGCGTGGACGTGTAATGGATTATGTAATCAATAAGTATGGAGCCAGTCAGGTAGCGCAGATTATAACCTATGGTACCATGGCGGCAAAATCGTCTATCCGTGATACTGCAAGGGTGCTTGACCTTCCTCTATTTGAAGCTGATAAGATAGCCAAGCTTATTCCTAACCTTAAACTCGCTAAAATATTCTCGCTTGATGCCAATGCACTTAAAGGTGCGCTGCGTGCCGAGGAATATGAAAAAGTTGTGGAGCTTATTGCTATGGCAGATGGTGGCGACCTTACCGGCGAGACCATACAGCAGGCAAAAGTGCTTGAGGGATCGCTGCGTAATACAGGTATCCATGCCTGTGGGGTGATTATTACGCCTGATGATATTACCAATTTCGTTCCGGTATCGGTAGCAAAAGATTCCGATCTTTATGTTACCCAGTTTGATAACTCGGTGGTAGAAAGTGCCGGACTCCTAAAAATGGACTTCCTGGGGCTAAAGACCCTTACCCTGATTAAGGATACCGTTAAACTGGTAAAATACAAGCATGGCATTGAGCTTGATCCTGAATCGTTTCCGATAGATGATGTAAAGACATACGAACTGTTTCAACGCGGTGAGACCGTAGGGGTGTTCCAGTACGAGTCGCCCGGGATGCAGAAATACATGAAGGATTTGAAACCTACTGTATTTGCCGACCTTATTGCCATGAATGCCTTGTACCGTCCGGGACCTCTGGAGTACATTCCGAGTTTCGTTAGAAGGAAAAACGGTGAGGAAGAAATAAAATATGACCTTGATGCCTGTGAAGAATACCTAAAGGAGACCTATGGTATTACGGTATACCAGGAGCAGGTGATGCTACTGTCGCAAAAGCTGGCCGGCTTTACTAAAGGTGAGGCCGACGTACTGCGTAAAGCGATGGGTAAAAAGCAAAAGGATGTACTTGATAAAATGAAACCTAAGTTCGTTGCGCAGGCCGCGGAAAAGGGACATGATGCTACAGTACTTGAAAAAATATGGAAAGACTGGGAGGCATTTGCGAGTTATGCCTTCAATAAATCGCACTCTACCTGTTATGCGTGGGTAGCTTATCAAACGGCTTATCTTAAAGCGCACTATCCGGCAGAATATATGGCGGCGGTACTTTCCAACAACATGAACGACATCAAGCAGGTTACTTTCTTTATGGAAGAATGTAAGCGAATGGGCTTACAGGTATTGGGGCCTGATGTAAATGAATCGTATTATAAGTTTACCGTAAATGATAGTGGTGCCGTACGTTTTGGTATGGGGGCTATTAAAGGTGTTGGAGCCGGTGCGGTAGATACTATTGTAGAGAACCGAAAAGACGGAGCTTATAAATCGATATTTGATTTGGCTAAACGTATCGATCTTCGGGCAGCCAATAAAAAAGCTTTTGAGAATCTTGCGCTCGCAGGTGGTTTTGATTGTTTCAATACCACACACAGGGCACAGTATTTTCATATGGATGCCAGTGAGAATATCTCATTCCTGGAAAAGGCAATGCGTTACGGTTCGAAATTCCAGGAGAATGAAAACTCTTCACAGGTAAGTCTGTTTGGGGAGGCTAGTGAGGTGCAGATTCCTGAACCTGTAGTGCCGCCATGCGAAGAATGGAGTACCATGGAAAAGCTGGCAAAAGAAAAGGAAGTTGTGGGTATTTATATCTCAGGACATCCGCTGGATGACTATAAGTTTGAGATGAAATATTTTTGTAATTCCAAGCTGGAAGCATTAAAGAATCTGGAGCAGCATGTTACTAAGAACCTGAGTTTTGGGGGGATTATTTCTAACGTACAGCACAGGGTTGCCAAAAACGGTAAAGGCTGGGCGTCGTTTGTTCTGGAGGGCTATGATGAGAGTTACGAATTCAGGATATATGGAGAGGAATACTTAAAATTCAGGCATTTCCTGATAGGGAATAACTTTACCTTTATGAAAGTGCTTGTTAAAGAGGGCTGGACCAATGCTGAAGGTAAAAAAGGTGAGCCAAGACTTCAGTTTATAGCTATTCAATATCTTCAGGATGTATTGACAACATTTGCCAAGAAACTTGTTATTATGTTTAATATTGCTGAATTGCAGGATCAGCTTATCGCTACGCTTAATGAGTTGTTTAGAGTTAATTCAGGTGATAACTCAGTTACTTTTGAAGTGATGGAATTGAAAAAAGTGCTTAAAAAAGTAGAGATAAACAATGCAGCACCTACAAAGGAAGTGCAGGAAGAAAGTGATGAGCTGGATGCAGAGGTATCAGAGCCTGTAATGGCTGATGTTGAGGATATTCAGGTAGTAACTAAACTGAGTATGCCAAGCAGAAAGCTTAAAGTTAAGATTAGTAATGAGTTATTGCATGAATTAGAAAAGCTTCAGGTGAATTTTAAACTGAATTAAATTTGCTAATAAGCTGAATCTATGCATACATAGGTAAAACTAATATATGTTTAACAGAATTATTGATATTAATATGTAAATTTGTTACCTAAATTTAATCTAAAAGAAAAAATATAATGGCACAAGCAATAACAGATGCTACTTTTGATGAAGTAGTACTTAAATCAGATAAACCGGTATTAGTAGATTTTTGGGCAGCATGGTGTGGACCATGTCGTATGGTAGGTCCTATCATCGATGAGATCAGCTCAGAGTACGAAGGTAAAGCTGTAGTTGGTAAAGTTGATGTAGATGCGAATCAGGAATTTGCAGCTAAATATGGAGTTAGAAACATCCCAACGGTATTAGTTTTCCAAAACGGAGAAGTGGTAGGTCGTCAGGTAGGTGTTGCTCCTAAAAAAACATATACTGATGCTATCGACGCTTTAATATAAGCAGCAGATAAAATTCATAAAAAAAGCCCACAGTGATGTGGGCTTTTTCATTGGAGGATGGTTTTGTGCTAAAAAAATAACTAACCCTCTTTAATTTATGAACCAGGAATTATAAATAAACGCCAAGATTAATGTTTTTAAATTTCTGTTCTTTTTGGATTGATGATATGCAAATATAAGATAAGTCACTTAATAGTGACTTATTTATTATTACTTTTATTCAAAATTTTTTACGTGGAAGATAAAGCCGGAAATAGTCCTGTTAGGGATAAGGAAAAAAGCAAACAAAAGTTTCTGAATGCCGTGGGGAAGCTTTTGAGGACAAAAGGTTTTTCTGCCCTCAAGGTAAATGACATTGCTGCTGTGGCAGGACTTGATAAAAAACTGATTTATAAGTATTTTGGGGGTAGGGATCAGCTGGTAGACCAGTATCTGGTTTCTATTGACTTTTGGAGTAACGTAAGACAGGATGATGCACAGCCTGTAATTACTGATGGAGGTTGTGAGTTCACAAAACAAATGGTACTGCAGCAATATGATTATGTGGCTTCTAACAAAGAATTTCAAAAGATTCTCTTATGGGGATTATCTGAAAAGAGAAAATCTTTGCAAAATCTGGCCGATGAACGTGAAGTAGTTGGTGAAGTATTGCTTAAAAATATAACAGATCCTTTTTTTAAAGATAAAGCGGAGAATTTCAGGGCATCGATGGCTATTATTATTTCGGGTGCTTATTATTTAAATATGTATTCCGGAGCCAGCAACAGTACCTTTTGCGGTATTGATCCTGCTAAGGAGCAGGGGGAAAAGGCGATTAAAAAAGCCATAGTCAATCTGGTAGATATGCTTTATGAAGATGGAAAAAAACAAAATGGATAACAGCCGGCTTTATAGCCGGTTTTTTGTTTTTTGTATATTTTTATAAAAAAAAAGAAACCTTCAGGCAACTTCTTAAAAATATTTTCCGTCTTACAGATATAAACCAACCTAAACCAATTTGAAAATTATCCGATTATATGCTTCCGATGAGGCAGTTGTTAAAAAGATACTCCAGGGAGATGCCCGGGCAGAAAAGCAGTTATATGATCGATATGCTGCAAAAATGCTTGGTGTTTGCAGGATGTACATTAAAGACCTTCACTATGCCGAAGATGTAATGATAAGAGGATTTATGCGTGCTCTTGATAACTTGGGGAAATTTAGGTTTGAGGGTAGTTTTGAGGGCTGGCTCAGAAAGATAATGGTAAGGGAGTCGATTGACTTTTTGAGGGAACGTACCCAGATTTACTTTGAAGATATTGAGACTGCAGAAGTGCCGCCTGTTACAACAGTTGAAGTAGATATGGATGTGGAACTTTTACAGTTATTGATTGACAAACTGCCCGAGGGTTATCGTACAGTGCTGGTTATGTTTGCTGTTGAAGGCTATAATCATAAAGAAATTGCAAAAATGCTCGGGATTAGCGAGAGTACATCAAAATCACAATTGTTTAAGGCAAGAAAGCAATTGCAGGAACAATTGAGCTTATTAAAGAGATTAGAAAATGAAAGATAAGAACCTGGAACAACAACTGACAGAGAAGCTTGGTAACCGAAGTATAGCACCTTCGGATCAGGCATGGGAGCGCATTGCTCGAAACAGGCAGCAGGGAAAGCAAAAACAGCAAAACAAAAAAAGGCTGTTTATGTATTATGCAGCAGCTGTTTTAGTTTTTCTTTTTGGAGGTTATTGGTTTGTGGCTCATACTCCGGATACACCACAGCAACAGGTAGTGGGCACAAATAAAACTGAATTGCCAACGGTTACGGATAATCAGACGGTGGCGGTTTCAAAACAGGTTACTGAACCTAAACAGAGTTCGCTGAAAGAAGTGCATAATGAAAATAGTAAACAGGGAGTGATTGTTCCGGTTTATAAACAGGAGGTAGCAGTAGCTCAGGAAGCTGATAGACAATCGCAAGTGATTGAAAAAACGCCGCAGTTAAATGCAACGGTGCTTATGGAGACTAAGATTGTTGCCCAAGATAAAAATTATGATGCTGAGGTGGATTATCTGCTAAAAAATGCCATTAAAGAGGTAGCTGCTGACAAACAATTTTCTAAAAAAACTGATAATACTGCTCTGCTTAAAGAAGTAGAGTCTGAAATGGACGAATATTACCGCGATAAGGCGATGAGTATTTTTGCACTTAAGAACAAAAAAATACGCTTCGCTGTAAAAGAATAATAACAATCAACTCTTAATTATGAAACGCATCTTATTATGCATCGCCTTTGTGGCGACAGGGATTTCTTTGCCTAAAGCCAACGCTCAGACTGAGAATGACACTCTTAAGCAGCAAACTGCAGAAAAGAAATCATGGTGGAATGAAACCGATCAAGATTATTATGAAGAGCTTAAAAAGCGCAAGTTAGAAGCTTTTGAAGCCGAAAAACAGAATATTGTTGAAACCGAAAAGTTTGAGCTTAAAAAATTACTGGAGAAAATAGACAAAAGACTTGAGAGCGGTGAGATAACAGCTGAAAAAGCAAAGGCTCTTAAGGAGGAGGCAGCTAAAAAATCGGCACAGAATATCGATAATAAAACAGCTATAGTAGAGAGTCAGATAGAGTTGACCAAAAGAGATGTGTTCTACAATTATCAGCCTAATACAACCGGTTATGTTGAGGCAGGTGTTGGAAATGCAACTGATGACAGAGGGAGTTTTTTGTTAGGTATACGATACAAAGCAGCTGATAAAAAACCTAAATATGATAAGCGTACCTATACGGATATGGTTTTTGCTGTTGGTTTTGGTGGGACTGTAGGTGATGGTGTTGGTATAGGTGATGTCTATAAATTTGGGAAGAGTGGTTTTGCCGAGATAGGCTTTACTTTTCGAACACGGCTGCTAAAGGACTCTAATTACTGGCGACTGGCCTATGGACTTTCCTATCAGGAAAATACGCTTAGTCCTAAGGATAACAAGTATTTCGTTAACGATAATGGCTATACGAGCCTTGTAGTTTCTCCAAATCAGATTAAAAGAAATATGATGGTGTTTGAGAATTTGGTTGTTCCGGTTTTATTAGAATTTGGTCCATCGAAGAAGAAAGAATACAAAGATCATTTCAGGTATGATACTTCTACCAGTTTTAAAGTGGGAATAGGTGGTTTTGCAGGAATGAATCTAGGTACCATGCAATGGATGAAATATGTTGAAAACGGGGAGAATGTAAAAGTAAAATTGCGTCGTGACTATAACACCGAAAAATTTGTGTATGGTTTAAAAGGTTATGTAGGGTTTGGCAGCCTAAGCCTTTTTGCACACTATGAGCTCAACTCTGTATTCAGTAAATCGGAGTATAAGGATCATGCTTTGTTTTTCGGTTTCAGGGTCGACCTTTAATTCTATATGTCAGAAGCCGCAGTATTATTCTGCGGCTTCTGTTTCTTTTGTGTCGGCCTTACTTTCATAATGTTTGTTATCCCATCGGGCAAGGTCTATTATAATAGGGATAAGGCTTTGTCCTTTTTCTGTCAGGGTATATTCTACTCTTGGTGGAAGCTCTTTAAATTCTTCTCTGATAAGTATGCCGTCAGCCTCAAGGTCTTTTAATACTGATGTTAATACTTTTTTTGATATTGTGCCTATAGTCGCATGAATTTGTCCAAAACGGGCTGTACGGTTTCGCAAAGCGTAAATAATAATGGGTTTCCATTTGTTGCCTAATATTGCCATGGAGCGGTGCATTGGGCAATGACTATATCTGAATATGTCTTTTTTCATTTTCTGGTTACTTAGTGGTTACCACTATATACTTTTAATAGTTATAAAAGTAAACTATTATTGTTTACTTTGTATAAAATGCTGAAATGACGACGTAAGTCGTTAGTATTAACTTTAAAAACATCTAAAATGAATCTGGAATCGTTATTCACACCCTTTCAATACAAAAAACTAAATTTAAAGAACAGGTTTGTAATGGCACCTATGACTCGGGCGCAGTCTCCCGATGGTGTGCCTACACAACAGGTGGCAGATTATTATTCAAGAAGGGCCGCTGCCGGTGTTGGCCTGATCCTGACTGAAGGTACAGTAATAGGGCGTCCTTCTTCCAAGAATCTGAAAGACATCCCTGATTTTTATGGAACAGAAGCTTTAAATTCGTGGAGCAACGTAGTAAAGGGGGTACATGCTGAAGGAGGTGCTATCGCGCCACAAATATGGCATGTGGGTAATACACCTTACGGATGGGAAGCTCCGGCTCCCTTTGAGAGTCCCGACAGCATGACGGTAAATGATATCGAAGATACCATTACAGCTTTTGCAAATGCAGCTAAGGCGGCAAAAGAGCTGGGTTTTGATGCGTTGGAGATACATGGCGCGCATGGTTACCTGATAGATCAGTTCTTTTGGGAAGGAATGAACCATCGTACAGACGAGTATGGTGGAAAGACCATTAAAGAAAGAGCCCGTTTTGGTGTTGAGGTTGTAAAGGCCATCCGTAAAGCTGTAGGTGATGACTTTACAGTTATTATGAGATTGTCGCAATGGAAACAACAAGACTATGCAGTAAAATTGGCTAATGATCCTAAGGAACTTGAGGATTGGGTATTGCCATTGGCAGAAGCCGGAGTGGATATCTTTCACGGATCGCAGCGCAGGTATTGGGAAAATGAATTTGATGGCAGTGACCTGAATTTTGCCGGATGGCTTAAAAAAGTAACGGGCCAGCCAACTATTACAGTAGGTTCGGTTGGACTAAGCGGCGATTTTATGGAGTTCTTTGGTGAAGGTAAAGGAGCAGATACAACCGATTTTAGCGAGTTACTTCGCAGGTATGAACGAGGCGATTTCGATTTGGTAGCTGTTGGACGTTCACTGCTTCAGGATCCGGAATGGGTACAAAAACTTAAAGAAGGGCGTTTGGATGAGTTGAAATCCTTTAACCCTGCCAGTGTCGGTACATTATACTAATCAGGCTATAGCAAATACTAAAACCGTACAATGCTTTGTGCGGTTTTTTGTTTACATTTGAAATTATGAAGTTAGAAGGCCAATTAGAAAAAATATCGAGTTTTTCACATCTGGAGCTGTTAGCAAACCAGATTGTGGAGGGTTTTATTTCAGGAATGCACAAGAGTCCGTTTCACGGGTTCTCCTCAGAGTTTGCAGAGCATAAAGTATATAATCCCGGTGAAAGTACCAGGCATATCGACTGGAAGCTGTTTGCCCGTACAGACAGGTTGTATACTAAGCGCTACGAAGAGGAAACAAATCTGAGGTGTCATATCATTATAGACAATTCTTCTTCGATGCATTACCCGAAGTTAAAGGCAGGGCAACAGTTCTATGAAAATAAGATAGGCTTTTCGGTATTGGCGTCTGCTGTGCTCATGGAATTACTAAAACATCAGCGTGATGCAGTGGGACTAAGTGTTTATTCGGACTCGTATGAGTATTATGCTCCGGAAAAGGGGAGTGGCAGGCATCACAGGATGCTTTTAAATAAGCTTGAGGGGATACTGGAATCTCCCGGAAGGAGTAAGGCTACAGATACGACAACTTTTTTACATCAGATAGCGCAAAAGATGCATCGCCGTTCGATGATCATATTATTTACCGATATGTTTCAGCCGGGAAATGATGAATCGCTCTTTAATGCGCTGCAACATTTAAAGCACAATAAGCATAAAGTGGTGCTTTTTCATGTAATCGACAAAAAAACGGAGTTCAATTTTGACTTTGATAATGCTCCAAGGAAATTTATTGACCTCGAATCGGGGGAGGAAGTGAACCTTTTTGCAGAAAATGTAAAGGAAGAATACGAAAAATTGGCCGATGCCTACTTTAAAAAGGTAGCCGAAACCTGCATGATGTATAAAATTAAGTACGTTCCGGTTTCGGTGGATGAAAAATTTGAAAAAATTTTAACCACGTACCTTGTTGAGAAACAAAAGTTTGGATAATTCTCAAAAAAATAATCGAAAAATTATTTCAAAAACACTTGCAGATATCAAAAACAGCCGTATATTTGCACTCGTAATAATGAAACAAACAACATGAGTTGCGAGGGACATTTGAAACGCTGGTTTGGTAGTTCAGTTGGTTAGAATACATGCCTGTCACGCATGGGGTCGCGGGTTCGAGTCCCGTCCAGACCGCCAGTTAAGGAAAAGCAGCCTCGCAATAGCGGGGCTTTTTTCGCCTAAAATATTTAAGATAGTTGTGTTGTTTACGCTATACAGCTGTATAGCACGGTTTAGTAGTTAGACCGATGAGAAGCTTTCCATTAGATTGGAGGGCTTTTTTGATTTAATGCCTTTTCGTTTTCTAAAAAAAAAAGACACATATCTTTTCCCTTTATTGCTTTGGTTCGCCTATTCTTATACCCCTATTAATACCCCCGTTTTTTTATGAAATCCCTTTGTTTATAAGGTTTGGTAAATTTTGTTTACTTCTTTCATCTTTTGTTGATTATAAGTAGTTGTAATTATAACAAAAGCTGTGTCTATTGTGATTCGCTATGTTTGGCTATTTTTTATTTGTTGTAAATATAACACCAGTTTAATGTCTTTTTATTGTTAGTTGTCATTAAATCAACTAGTTGGATTTTATTTTGTAAGAAAAAATTTATAATTTAGTACTGAAAAATGCGACTTGAAATTTCGCTTCCCGGAGTTACTAGAAGTATTAATTCTAATTTTTATTACAATGAAAAACGATTATTACAATGTTAGAGCTGATATAAGAGCTGACAAAAAAAGAAAAGATGGATACTATCCAATTTATCTATTTGTTTATTGTAGCGGTGCTACTCAGAAGTTTTCTTTAGCGGAATACATTCCAAAGAATATTTGGGATAAGGAAAAGGAGCGTGTTAATGCAAAAGGATATGGAGATGTTAATAGTATTATTCTTCAGAAGAAAAATGATGTTCTAAACTTTATTAGAAAGGAATTGGCGGATGGAAATAGGTTGAGTCAAAAAGATATTTCTAATTATTGGAATGGTAAAGCTGATCGTGAGGTTGATTTTTATAAATTTTATAGCTCTTTCTGTCAAAGCCATTTTAAAACAATTGTGGAATCTACTCAATCGAAATATTTGACTTTAGAAAAAAAGCTTAAAATATACAGTCCTAAGCTGAAGTTTAAGGATATAGATTATGCATTCATGGAAGGGTTTAAAGACTTTCTTGATGATACTGGTAGCGGAACATATAATATGATTAAGTTTCTGAAGACCGCGCTTAGTAAAGCGATGAAGCTTAAATTGCTTAGTGATAGTTCATGGAAAGATGTTACAGCGAAGTGTCCTGAAGGCAAAAAAGTTTTTTTGACTCCTGCTGAAGTAAAACGAATTTCTGAACTCGATTTGTCTGGATATGATGAGCAGTTACGAGAGTCTCGAAACTTTTTTTTATTTTGCTGTTATACTGGCTTACGATATAGTGATGCCTACGATTTAACGACAGATAACTATAAAGATGCGATGCTTTGTTTTAATCATAGGAAGACCGGGAATAGACAAGAGACACCCATGACTCAGGATGCTAAATTGATTTTCTACCCTTATTTAACGAAAGCGAAATTAAAATCAGTAAAAAAAATATTGCCTGATATTAGTAATCAAGCATTGAACCTTGATTTAAAAGTTTTGGCTAAAGAGGCAAGAATTACTAAGAATCTGACCTCTCACGTGGGACGTCATACATTTGGTGCTACTCTGTTAGCGAATAATGTTAATGTATTTTATATTGCTTATTTGATGGGGCATAAGAAGCTAAGTCAGTCCTTTAGCTATAGTCATACTACACCTGAAAATCTAAAGGACGTTTTAAGAAATATATCTTTTTAGTTAAAGCCCTCTGAAGAACTCATCTAAGGTCAAATCGTGGATTTCTAATATTCTTAGTAAAGTTCTCAATGTAATATTTTTACCGGCTTCGACTCTCCAATACTGTACGCGATTCAATTCGTGCTCAAAGGCAAAGGTTTCATGACTAGTGAAGCCTTTTTCTTTTCTCAGGGTTTTGATTTTTTCTGCTATTATTATGAGCTTATCATCAAAGGGTTTTTCAGTCTTTTCCATAGGCTGAAATTGGGGATTTATCCGCTTATATGTTACCTACTAATAACGAACCGCAATTATTATCCCTATTTAAATAGGATTTTATATATTAGCTGAAATTATGTATAACCTTACAAAACTAATTTCGGTATATGGAAAATTTAAGTAGTTCTGTTGTCTTTTATATCCTTCTTTTCCTTTTGGTTCTTTTTGTCTTTATATGCTATGTTATTGCTGAGATGGCAAGACAGAGGGGTAGAAGTGGATTGATATGGGTATTGCTATCGTTTGTATTCTCTCCATTTTTATGTATGGTGTTTCTTTACTTCTTAGGAGAGACGGACGATAAAAGAGAAGAATGGATTATAACTGCTGAACAAATTAAAATGCGTTATAAAAATTAATCGTTATGAAGTATATTATTATCATTGTTGTATCTGTGTTTCTTTTCTCTTGTAATGGTGTTTCTGATAGAAAAGAAGGAAATCTGTCTACTGACGGTAAAATTGCTTCTAAAGGCAAGGACAGTGATGAGGTAGATTTTTCTAAAACTAAATTTACTGATAGAGGAGAGGAACTAATATACATTCGTAAGTATATTGAATACAGGTTGCCTAAAATCCTGATTGAGGCAGAACCGGAAAAAATGGAAGAAGCCCTTGAGGATTTAGTCGGTAGAGGTAAGGATGTGACTTTGGAAGAAGCCGTAAAATATACATGGATGTATGACGGAGCATATAATCGTTTGTGGTATTTGGTTACTCAGGACAATTTAAGTTTTGATGCTGTGAAGAGAATGCTTTATTCTTATGATAGGCTATACCCTAAAGGGACACAAAAAGCAAAAGAAGGAACTGAAATTTTGCCTGCGATTGATGAAAAAGAAGAAGTAGAAAGACCTCCGGTTGTCGAAGGTGAATATAATCCTGATAATGAAAGGATCAAGGGGGACTTCAACGGAGATGGTAAAAAAGAATATGCTTATCGTGTTTTAATTAAAAGAGGTAAAGGTAATCCGGTTGAAGATGGTACGCCGGATGAATATGAGATACAATTTTCTGATGGAATTATCTCTTCTGTTAGCGTTGGTTGCTGTTGGTTCAGACTTGTTAATGAAGGAGACTTGAATAATGATGGAACGGATGAATTTAGTATTGCTCAGAACCCCATGAACGGTTGTATTGGTACTGTAAAAACTTATACTATTAAAAATAATAAAGGAAGACTGCTGATTAATCCTTTCGGGTTTTATTGCTGTGCAGAGTTAAGTGTCTCAGACTTGTCAAAATTAATTATGGTTGAAAATAATATTATTTATCATTACGAGGCTGACCCTAACGACGAAAATTTACTGAACGATAATAATAACAAAATTCGTTTTGAACGTTTGATAAAAAAGAAAGCTTCCATTAAATAAAAACTTTATTTAATACAAGATGAGCACCCTTTGTGGGTGCTTTTTTATTGCTGAAAAGTTGTTAACAATTTAAGTTTTAAGCAATTGGTTTTCTGATACTTGTAAAATTGTTAATAACTAATAATGTTTTTTCATGACAAAATTTGGGCTATCCGAGTATTAGTAAAATATAAATCGGGCAATACGCCGTAAAATCATTAAATCATGCAAAAACAATCAAAGGGTAATTTGAGCCCACAGGGGAACACAGGTGTATACGTTAATGCTAAGGTACTAAGCGCAGTATTGAAGACTAACTTAAGAGTTGAAAAATCAAACGCTGAACTTAAAGAATTACTGTCAGAACTAATAGATAGACCTGGCTTAGCTAAAGAGAATCTAACCGTAAAACAGGTTAGCGACGAATACGGAATCAGTCGTAAGCAGTTAGACGGCTTTAGAAAAAAAGGTTTGAAGGTAATCCAAAAGACACCAAATGGAACGATATGGGTTAAAAGAAGTGAGCTGGATAAGTTTTTAATTAAGAAGTAGAGTCATGATAAGAAATATTGAGTTTGTTTTGGATAATCTAAAGTCTTCGATAGACTTAGGTGGCGACTGGATTGAATATGTACCTAAAGATGTGAAGCCTTCGATCAAGAAGTATGTATACTTTAAGAAAAAAATTCATACAGAGGAAGGGAGTAGTGTGCTTTTTTCTATTAGGTCACGGTATAATATTAAAACTGATACGTTCAAACTGACAATCAACGCCAATCTCACGGAATGGTGTTTTGGGGAAGATATAGGTCAGAATATGTTATTAAATCAATTTGAAGAAACTGTAAGTAAGTTGGCTGAACGACTTGGCCTAGCCGAATCACTAATATGGGAGTCATTCGTTAATAAGGCATCTTTCGGGGTTAGCATGAAACTCGATAAAAAATATGAAAATATCAATAAATGCTATTCATGGTATACTCAATTTACACATTTTATTGACGAAGGTTCAGCTTTAAGATATAAGTATAAAGACTATAATTATGTTTACCATGATAGTAGAGATTTTATTTTATACAACACTAATGAAGTCATTGATAAAAATATAATGCTGACTCGTCGAAAGGTTGAAAATATCGAGCACGATTGGACGGGACTCGAACCTAAACCCATAACCGTATTATTTACAAGCCTTTATAACAATAAAAAAAGAACGGGGGTCTTATTAGGGGTAAATAACACTAATAATATTTGGTATAACCTATTCCGACACTAAAATTTCAATCCTATCCTCAAGCTGTGAAGTAACTATTATAATTTCCTGAAATTTTCCAACGTTCTTCTAATTTCTTGAGCTATCAATTCAGATTTATGAGTAGGAACACCATTACTAATTACTTTGAATTTATGTGTCAATGGTATATCCTTAGGCAAAACATAACTATCAGGGACTGATTGTATTCTAAGTGCCTCTCTAACAGAAATTCTTCTTGCTTCAGTTGGATGCAGGTGCACCTCATTGTTACCGTAGGCAACTGTAGGACTATAGCGATACCTATGTAATCTTTTAAAAGATTTTCGATTTGTATCTCCCTCGTGGACAGTATTAAAACGATGCGATTTAGGAACAAAAAATTCATCTTGATTCGGCATATCCATAGTCAATCCTTGAAAAGCACTGATAATTTGGAGATTTTTATGATCGTCAGGTATTAGCGACAAATCCTGTTCTATAATATCCGAGCCAAATTCCCATTTCGAAGGCCATTTGATATTTTTCGGATTTTCAATAATTTTTTTCGGCCATTTAAAAATAAACTCCTCTTCACTTTTTACTTCCTCTTTTAAATCTTTATACCCAGCTTTCTTTAATTTCTTAACTATATCTTTTTTAAAACCAACAAGTGTTAGCCTAGGCCGGTCTTGAGGAATTCCAAAATTTAATGAATTAAGAATAGTATACCAAACACAATAACCAACCTTTTCTAGCCTCGAAACCAAATCTAGAAAAGCAATCTGATGAACTTTGGTATTATAAAGCCCTGGCACATTCTCAAAAAAAATAAATTCCGGATTCACATTTTTTACAATTTCGAAATAACTATAAATCAGTTTTCCTCTTTCTCCTTCCATACCGGCATTATTACCTCCAATAGAATAATCCTGACATGGTGGGCCACCTATAATCCCGGAAACACCGTGATTTAAGCTTTTAATTATTTTCTGATTTTGTTTAGTGGATGCATCAAAAGGAGTTTCAATTGGCGAGTACAATCCCTTGGATATAGAATTTGTATTCGTGTAATAAGATTTTATTCCTTCGTTATAACAATCAATAAAAAAAGGATTTATTTCTATCGCCTGATTGATATTATAACCTTGGTTCAAAAATCCAATATCCAAAAATCCTCCACCAGAGAATAACGATAAAATATTAATATTCTGTGCATCTACATTATTCATTATCTACGTTTACTTTTTCTACAAGATTGATAACCCCTAACTTCCTATCTAATTTAATATGAAGATCAGGACTTGTAATTATTACTCCTTTCTCTAAAATTTCAGGGGTAAAAGATTCGTGTTTTTTATTACTCATAGCTATAGCCTCTTCCTTACCTTCTATTAAATAAGAAGAGTCTTGAGAAAGGGGATTTTCATTCATAAAATCCTCTCCAAAAATATCAAGCAAAGATAGCTTACCTTTTACTATAAAAAATCTTTGAGTAATAGAATTATAGTATGGAAACCTAATTTCAATAGCTAATTTCTTATCGGTATAACTTTTTTTAAAAGTTATCATTGACTCTTCATTCCTGATGAAATCGTTTGTTGCGAGAACTATTTCATCCTTAGACACTAGCTTAAAAATTTCTTTGTAGGGTGAATCTAGCAATGACATTAAATCTTCACGTTCTAAAATTAAAGGTAATTTTGATATTTTTTTATTAGTTTCCCTGTCATTGGATAATTTTAAACTTGCTTTGGGCTTTGAAGCGAACTCAACAACTTCGTCGAAACCACATTTAAAGGCATCAACAGTGATTTCCCGCCTATTAAATAACGAAATCGTGTTTAATCCTTTTCTTGTCTTATATTCCCAATATTTTTGTAAAAGATAATCCTTTATCTGCCCTTTTACACTGGCCAATCTCGAAACAGGAAATATTATTTTATTTTCATCCTCAAAAGGTTCCAAAAGGAAACTTGTATCTGCGGATAAAACATTGCTATTTATACCACTTTCTTTAATGAAATTGTATACTTTTATTTTCTCTATAATTTCACATTTAAGCTTAGGATAATATTCCTGCCACATCTTTGGAAGAGCTTTTATAGCTGACTTTTTCAATTCTTCATTCTTACTTAAAATAGATTGTCCGTCTTCATTTAAGCTACATAAATCTAATATTCTAAAATCATAGAAAGCTCTTCTATTTAAATGAATTTTTAAGTGGCCAAAGTCTTCACCAAACAGAAAATAGTTCATTGAAAGCGTCTTTTCATCTTCGCTTTTTCTTTCATCTAACAAATTATGGACGAATTCACATTCGATCATTTCAGCTAGCTTTTCCTTCCTTGAAATCACTTTCGAATTATCTCGTACTATTAAATCGCAGTCTTGTCCCGTTAAAATATAAATCTTACCATCAATCAAATATAAATCTCCGGGACTTGGTGGAGCATATGTAAGATTCAAAGAATAATTAAACAGTTCAAAACGATTTAATTCATTAAGTTCGTTCCTAAAAATTTCAGAAATATTATTTTCAGAATCTTTTAAAAACTCTGGATTAAGTATCGTTGTTAGACCCATAATGAAATCAAAATCCAATGTTTCATCTTTATCTAACAGTCGGTCTTGTATAATTTTCTGGACTAGTAAATCAAACCAATTATTTATAGTTTGAAAAACAGTGATACCCTCGGCGTGTGCCATGTCTGACAAAAAGAGCATATTTCCTTTACCTGAGGATAATACTATATCTTTAGCGTGCTTTAAGGCATTGTGCTTTAAATCAAATAATTTTACGAATAATGATATGTAGGCACATAGAGCAAGTCCCTCAGAAACTTTTTCCAACGCGCTATAATCTCCATCCCCTTCCTTCGGAATTTCAAAATGAAAATGTAGTTCAGAGTTCAATTCTTGTTTTGGTGGATCTTCAGGCTGAGACGTAAACAGAACACTAAAAAAAGATTTTATTTTATCACTTGTTTTTATATCTAGAATAATTTGATTCCCGTCTTGCTGATTGCCTAGTTTCTTATCAACTATTAATAAACAATGTTTTTCATTTGTTTTACTAATTACTTGAGCGACCTCCTCTTCAAATTGATTAAAAACATCACCTTCAAGACCTTTGAATACCCTAACAGATTTTTTTGGCGAATGAGAATTTAAGCTTTTAAAAAATGATTTATAACAGGCCGCTCCATCAGTAGCTACCAACCCAAAATTCATAGCTATTTTTGAAAATTCTTCAATATTATCTGAAATGGCCGTGCAGATTGAATTAGCTGTTTGAGCAAGATCATCTAACTGCTTATTTTTCAACAGTTCTACTATTTCGCCAGATTCGAGCCACGTAGTATCTTCTCCTGATAAAATAATTTGAACAAATGCCTGTTTAAAAGCATTGAGCTCCGCCATAAATTCCGGTACAAGTTTTTCTATAGGCTCAGATATGTGGCTGTAATCTATATCATTAATCCCAAGTAAATGACACAATATTTCACCTGAATTAGTTACAGGAACAAAATCGTCGTCTATAAAAACTACTATACCAGTGTATAATTCGTCTATAAGCTTGCTAAATTTACTTTCCATTATTTAATAGTTATTGAAAAAATATGTCGGTTTCCATAAGCATTCATGTCTGGAAGTAGTTCTATACTACCTCCAAACGATTCTAAAAGATTTTTGACAATGTACATACCCATACCCCTTCCTTCTTTTTTTCCGGATTTAAAAGGATGGAAAAGTGTAAATTGTAAATCCTCTATAACTCCTATTCCCGAATCATAATAATGAATTGTATTTTCATCTATTCTTTCAATTTTTATCAAATCACGTAAATCAGATTTAAACTGTTGATCATAGGCACCTCTTTTTTGGCGCTCTCCAATCCAATACAATGAATTATCTATAAGGTTGTAAAAAACATGGGTTAACGTACCCTTAGGAACATACCAGGAATAATTTTGAAGATTCTCAAAGACAATATCGGTTTTTAAATCCTTCAATCTTTTATCTAATCTTTTTTGGAACCCTAGCAAAAGGTCTTTAATGATTTCATTTTCAAAGTCATCATGAGTTCCCTGACGAATAAAGGTTTTTTCTAAAAAGTTATAGAATAAATCCAGCTCACTTATTCTTGTATGTAAAAAATCCATTCGTTCGTTTACAGGCTTTAAATTTTCTTTATAAAGACCAATTTGCTTCATATCAAGCAAATAGCTTTTCAATGCTGCGATATGAACTTCATAATTAATTCCGGATTTTGTATTCAATAAAATTGAATGTAGCTCATGGGTCATTACTTCAGTAATAAGGCCATTAGCCATTAACTTATAATTATTATATGACTCTTTTTGTTTTTCTTCAATTACAGTTAAAGTATCTTTAGCTGATTTTAGCGTCGTGATACTATTATTAATATTTTCAGTAAGACTATTATCTTGCCCCTCTAATTGAGTTATTACCCGTTGTACCTTTTTTATTTTCTCAGGCGTATCAAGCAATATATTATCTTTAATTTCACTAAAACTATTTTGGAAGATATTTAAACTTTTTAGTGTTTCTTTCAGCATAGCTTCCGACTCATCAACTTGATCTTTTAACTCTTTGGGGGTATTGTGAGGTATTTGACCTTCTTCTGTCAAAATATCCCGAACCAAATAATAAGCCGATGTACTTAATTGGTAGAAGTCATCATTGAATATTTGTTGCAGGAATGATTTTAAGGCAATCGCATGTCCTGATTGACTCAGTTCTTGGCGGGAACTTATTTCTTTAATATATTTTTGGTAAAAATCGCTAATCTTGACAAAGCCTATTACATTACCTAGCTCAAACCTGAAAAATTGTTGTCCTCTAGTACGTGCCTGCTGTAAATTTAACCAATCGCTTTCCTTATCTCCTAAATTAGCAATCCTAAATCGGTCTCTATATAATTTTATCCCGTTATGGTAATTTAGAAATTCTCTAATGGATGTAATATTTTCATTTTTTTTTATTGCTCCAACGGCTTTCGCAGCATTTACAGCTAAGTTTAAACGAAATTGCTCCCTATGGAATGCATAAACTTTGCCTTCAATAGGTGCTATATCTTCCAATAATTTTATTTCCGAAGAGCTAAAGTTGGATTTGCTCCTGAGATAATCAATTAACAGAACTCTTTTCTTAAGACTATTATCCAACCTTACCTTATGTTTTTCAATAAGCGATAAATAATAATGTGTATCTCTTTTTCTTTCAGTAAATAAATTTTTACCTAAAATTCTTAAGTGAATTAACTCAACGTACCAAGGCTTTATCTCCAATTCTAAATTTACAACTGACTGATTCCTTTCCTTAGAGATTTTAAACCTGTGGATTGTTTCTGCAATATTTATACTCTCATTATTAAATGATGATTGAATTTCAAGATCATTTAAATAGAATTTAATTTCAAAATCCTCTTCTAATTTTTCAAAAGGGGAATACAAAAAGCTAACTGAGGATTGAAGCTTTTCCTGGAGATGTATACCCCCGTCGCCGTCGTCTTCAAATAAAGACTTTTGAAGACTTCTTTTGTCTTCAATGAATGTACTAAAGTCAACCGAGCCTACAAACCAGAGGCGCGTATATGAAACATCTTCCTTTTTCTTAAAATGTAAAACTGGAGCATCTTCCTCTAAATCTTTTGAAAATTTCGCCCATTCAATCTCGACATAATTTACTTCACTATCTTCTTTTGTACAAGTTTCCACTATTAAAATAGAAGCTAATCTTTGGGAAGAAAGTCTTCCTAAGCCTTTGTCTCCTAGTGTTATTTTTTCTTTTTTACCTGCATCAGACTCAGCCCTTTTTAGCTTTTCTTTTAAATCAGAGCCTACGGTGAAAAAACCCTCAAGAAGTCTTTTTTCATCCATACCAATGCCGTTATCTTCTAAAATGATAACTTTTTCGTCCCCTATCGTTGCTTTCAACTTAAGAAGTACGTCGTCATTTACGGGAGTTACTAATAGGCTCCTATTAAGAGATTCTAGCGAGTCTACAAAATGAACTTTAACCTGCGATGCTTTAGCGTCATAGGAATTTTTTAATAATTCAGTAAAGGCAACCTCGTCAGAAGTAATTAATTCTGTTCCAAGTTGAGCTAAAATTCGTGGATTATATTTAAATTTCATTGGAGTTTATTATAGGCGAAAGTTACAAAATTACTTTTCATATAATTTATTATTAATTAATCAGTAAGGTGATACATAATATTAAAAATTATCATTATCATCCACCCTATCAATATAAAAATTTATAGCATCATAAAGTTCCTGTATAATTTCTTTACTCTCTTTTGATTTTTTTTCAAGTATACTTAATCTACTTACAATCTTACGCATCGGCTCTTTTTGCTTCATTTTTAATTCCTTTGCTTTGTTAACAATGACATGGAACCTATATAATTTGCATATCCGGATTGTATCTTTACCCTTTGAATTGGGTACGGCCACTAAAAAAATTCCATCCTCATATCTTAAATGTTCATGCCACTTATCAAAGTGGGGGTTAAAAATCAAAAAAGCGTTGGATAATAATGGAAATTTAATTGAGGATTTATAGCTAGCCACCAAAGTATCATCATTCCCTTTTAAATTATTACAGGTGTTACAAGTGACAATTAAATTTTTTGGTTCAAACATCCATTGCGGATATAGTGATTTAGGCACAATATGTTCAAGAGGCTCGTAATATGCATTTGGCTCAACTATTCTCCTACAATAAGCACATCTATCAAACTGCTTGATAATTAATTCCTTTTTCAACCTTTGCTTAATCGGGTCGTATAACTTATCATTCCACTGTTCTTTTTTGCTCAATGGATTTTTTTTTACGATAGAAACCTCTGCTGCTGATAAATCAATCAGGCCTTCAAGTGAATAGTTAGACATCTTTAAATTTTTTAAATAAAGTATTTATAACGTCTTTTAATGGATCATCATCACTCAACCCTGATAAATCAAGATTTTTTAAGTCATTTATTCGTCTTTTTAATTCCCCATAGTTTCTCTCATTCGGCTCATGAGAAATTAATTCAAAAATTTTCCCTAGCTCCTGCGTTAAATAATAATTTCTTGAGCTAGGAGTTTTGAATATTTTCATTAAAATTTCTTCCGCAGACCAACCATAAGTATTAGCTGGAATATTTGAGGCTACAATTTTATCAGTTTTATTTAATCCAACAATACTGGAACTTTCCTTTGCTAAATCAGAAACCATAAAATGTGAGTGAGAAGTTATTATTATATGGCTGTCTCTATAGTTTTTAAACAATTCCTTAAGGAAGGATATGTATTTCATTTGCCAGTTAGGATGTAAACTATTCTCAGGTTCATCAATTACAATAAGACTATTGTATTTTATTTTAGCAAGCAATCCTATAAAGCTTGAGATAAAGTGATATTCACCTGAGCTACTGTGTTGTAATTCAAAAACCTTATCTAACTTTTTAAATCCTATGGAGGGAGAACTAATAATATCTAGAGAATGAAGAGTCTTTAAGAGACTTAATTCACGCTGAGATAAGTCATTGTCATATAAATCAAATTCAAAAAATTTTGTTCTACTTCCCGGATATTCAGGATGAAGATTTCTGTAAATCTTATTACAAAAATTTACCAATTCAATAATTATTTCAGGATTTTCTTTTTTGAGAGATTTAAATCTATTAAAACTCCACGGTGGACTATCTGAAGCTCGTTTAGTGTACTCCCAAAAATGCGTAAAAAATCTCTCAAACACATATTGGGTAATATTCCCTTTAAAAAATATATGTTTATACCTAGGATAATAATATATAAAAAGCTGTTTATCATACCCTAAAAAATTAAGAGCCTTCTGTATATTATCTTTAGCCTCCTCATTTTCCAATGATTCAAACAATAAATCAATCGTCTTATTTACAAAAGAAGTCGTTTTGGCCATGTAGTAATTAGTCTTGACCCCTAAATAAGTATAATCTGTAGCGCCAGGTATTTCGACCGGAAATTTATCCGTTAACATAACCGCTGTTGCAATTATTCTTTCAGGTGTTGGAAAATCACTTCCATCAAGTATAGCACCATCTGAAATAATTTGAGGCCTTAATTCCTTATCAGATTCAAAATCATAATTACTATATTGAATACGGTTCCCATCAATTTGATATTCAAGGCAAAACTTACCTTGAACTCTACCTGTGCGCTTTTTATTCTTCTTAAACTCTTTTAATTCAATAAACAGAAGAACCAAAATCCTCAGTAAGTTACTTTTACCAGTACCATTAGGCCCAATGATAAGTGTTGTATAAGGCTCACTTGGATGGTCATTTTTATCAAAAAAATTTATGTCAATATCATCAAATATATTATTATCCTTAAGTTTAAGATTAATAACTTTAAAATCATGTTTTTGCATTATAATATAATTGGCTGTGTTGTTATTCAAAATTAAAATAATAATTCACTAATCCAAATTAACCATCTTTTACATACAGTATTTTTTCTTATTAAACTTTATTTAGGGCTTCAATATTTTTATCTTTATTGACCCATCGTAAGCAGTCGTTTTTAACAGCAAGGATTGTGACCGTTACTCAAAACATTATCCAGAGACTAATATATTTCTGGGTAGAATGGCATTCCGTAAAGTTAGTGATGTGTGGGAATACGACAGAAGTAGAATATATTAATGGGGTATACAGCGTAGAATTCTCTAAATTAACCGAGTTAATAAAAAAAGCACCTGCACATGAATATCAACAAAGAGTAAATGATGTGAAAGGTAATGCTAAATACAGTTTCGTCTAAGATATAAGAGACGCTGCATTTACTAAAGTAGCTTAAGACTTAATTGTCAATACAAGATCATCAACAAAGTCGTCGGTGGCCTTTTTTATTTTACATTCCCAAACAACTATCACTTTCCAACCTAATTCTACAATTTCTCTTTGATTTTTATTATCCCGCGAAATATTCCGTGATAATTTTGTCTCCCAAAACAAGCTATTAGTGTCAGGTATTCTACCATCCCTACACTCCTTATGGTAATGCCAAAAACAGCCGTGGACAAAAATTACTGTTTTATATTTAGCTAATACAATATCCGGTGTCCCCGGTAACTTCTTAGAGTGAATCCTGAATCGTAGCCCTCTACTAAAAAGCAATGACCTTAACTTCTTTTCAGGCTTAGTGTCTTTTGACCTTATTTTAGACATCACCTCACTACGCTTCTCTTTTGACCATTTATCCATCCTTCCTCATTTATTCAAAATCTAAGATATGGAAAACAAGCGATATAAGAACTTATTTAAAACTAGCGCGCCCCTTAAGATACATATATCAATTCAACGCCTTAAATCAACGATTTCAACCAATAGAAAGATAATAGAAGAATATATCCGCAAATAAGATTTCTTTAAGTTAGTGCATTTGTACTAAACCCGGCTATTTATACTTTTTCATCACCGGGCTTGTACAATCGCGCTTAAATTTATTTATACTTATTTGTTTGCTCTTAGGTATTAGTTTAAAGTATATATAAGTTATTAATTACTATAAGTTACCTTTATTATATAATCTACCTGTTTTCTGATATACAGTTGAGTAAAATTCCTGTTTAAAGTCAGCGATTTTTGAAACTCCACGTTCAAATAAACTTAAAAGATTTTTAATACTACCAGACTTATTATTTTGACTGAAAGTCAGTTTTTCAAATTGTCGTAAGTTCCTAAAAAAATCCTTGTTCATATTCTCATAGAGATGATAACCATAAAAGTCAGTCGGCGTTTTTATTTCATTTTTACTAATTGCCGGTGAGATTCTATCTACAAAATTAATCCCTTTAATATACCATTCTAGTTTACTTACAATTTCATTCCAATTGTCTTTAACGTTACCTAATGTAAAAGCTTTCGCCTGAAAAAATCCTGTCATCTTTTTGACCTCTACTTCAACTCTCAACAAATGGTACTTTGACGCAAACCTCAGTTGGTAAATGTTCATTTTTTTAGACCGGAATATTTCTGCCCATTTATCGTAAATCCTTAATTTTAGATTCTTTCCTTCAAAATAAACAGATGATAATATAGTCACACGTTTTAAACCTCTGTAGCGAATAAGGCATTCATTTACATTCTTCATGTTGCTTTTTAACAGAAGGTTTATACCCATCTCTAAAGTCATAACCCGGGCATTCCACAAGTCAATTTCTCTAACACCGATTTCCCTGCTGAGAATCTTTATACAATCGACGTACTGAAAGTACTTAAGGTCTTGCCTCGTGTTACGGCCAAAGTACCATTTGCGAATACTATTCTCAAACATAATAAACTCTTCACCTGTATCAATATTTACTATCTTACACAACTGTATGGCAAAACGCTTTTTTGTGGCATTTGGATTATAAATTTTGAGAGTGTATATCTTTTGTCCGGGATACAGACCGCTGCCCCGATACTTCCAGTTTTTTGTACCTGTAGCTATAAAGTTTTCAATCCTTATTTTTAGTTTATCCAACATTCTTTTGATTTTGAGATTAGCCCGGCTTGAGCCGGGCATAAATTACTACTATTAAGAAAAAACCGTTTTAGCATGCTTTTCCAAATCCATAAGCATTTCATCCCTAAGCTTGACTTCTTCAATGTTACACTTGGTGAATGTTTTAAATATTTCCTTGAATTGCTTTGTAGTGTATCCTTTTATGTACAACACTGTTATTAGATATGCTGAATGATCTAAAAGTTCAGGTTTTCTACTTCTTAGATATTTAACAAATTCTTGCGCATCAATTACTTTGAAAACATCCTTAGCGTTTACTTTATCATTAAGTTCGACTGATTTTAGACTGGAAATAATTTCCCGCCCGATTTCCTCCCAGTTTTCTCTGATATCTGATAGCGTGTAGCAACTATGAATACTCCAAAAATTATAACCTCCGTTGTACACTTCCTTTTCAAACCTTATACAGACCGCCAGTTAAAAGGAAAAGAAGCCTCGCAGATTTGCGGGGCTTTTTTCGCCTAAAGTATTTAAGATAGTTGTGTTGTTTACGTCACGCTCCGCGTGACACGGTTTAGTAGTTAGACCGAATGAGAAGCTTTCCATTAAATTGGAGGGCTTTTTTGATTTTTGGATACTTCGTTTTTCTGATTCGTCTCCTTAAGAAATTTTCCTTATTTTTGGCTTAACCTTATCTCTTATCTGCCGGATGAAAAAAATTGCAGCCTTGTCTTTTCTTATTTTGCTTTGTTCCTGTCGCTTCTTTGACGGTCAGGTACCTAATGAGGAAGAACTTCTGCAAAAACGTCTTAAGGAGATTAACTGGAAGGAGGTAAGTAGTTATCCAACCATAGCCGAATGTGATGCTATAACGGATAAGGAAATGCGAAAAGATTGTTTTTTTGCGCAGATGACACTACTGATTCAAAAAAAGCTGGATATCGATACGCTTGCCCTTATGTACCCTGAAGTTGATACAATACAGGTAAAGGTGACAGTGTTTTCTAACGCTACATTGAGGTTTGAGCCACAGCTTCCACCTAATCCAAATTATAATATGGCTCAGATTGACAGTCTTATCAAAAAAAGGCTGGTTAATTTTCCTCCGGTAGTGCCGGCACAAAAAGAAGGGGTTCCGGTTACAACCCAGTTCGTGCTTCCTGTTATTCTGAGTGTTCAGAAATAGGTTTAAACGTAAATACAAAATAACTTCCTGCAATAACAGGCAGAACTGTATTTAACAGCCATATCAATGTTGCAGTAAATACCACAATCCAATCGTTTACGCCTAAAGCCCCAAAAAAGAAGATGGACACACTACCCTTTACGGCAAAGTCAAGAAACTGCAGGTTAGGTATGGAAGATCCTAAAAAATAGGTAGCGGCAATAGTCGCCATCAGGAGCGGATAAGGCAGTGTTGTTCCGAAAAGTAAAAACAACAGATGATACTGGTGCATGATGGTAAGGTAACGCAATACCGCCAAAAAGATGTTTTTTTGGTGTGCCTTTTTTGGCATGGCGTTTATTTTTTCACCCAGTCTTTGCAGTGAATAGCCTTTAATAGTGATCTTTCGTGCAGAAAAGAATAGTACAAAAAGCAAAACTACTGCGCCTAATATACCAAAGGCAAGGCTTCCTGATAGCGACGGATAGCTGTAGTTGAAATAAAAAAGGCCTGTCATTCCCACTATAACGGCAATTATCAATTGTATGCCATTGCATATAAGGTTCAGGAAAACAATCTCTCCTGCTTCATCTTTTTTATAATACATGGCTTTAGCGGCATATTCGCCTATACCGTTTGGTGTAAAAAGAGCAACTGTAACAGCGGCAAGAACTTCTTTGGCAGAACGGCCTAACGAAATAGGTTGTATTACTGATGCCAGATTCTGCCATTTGATGATCTCCAGAAACCTGTTAAGAAAAGTGAGAATTAATAATAAACCGGCTATCAAAAACGAATCTTCCTGTTTTAAAGTTTCCAGGAGGAGTTTCCAGTCAAGCCCGTTGTTGTGTGCGAGCCTGTCGTAGATAAAATAAAATGCTCCGCCCACGATCAAAAGTTTGACTATGGCAACGAGGAATTGTTTAGCTTTGCGTGTGGCAGACATGCTGCAAAAGTAAAGAAAATACATTGGCAAACGAACGCATTATATTAGGGATAGATCCGGGGACAACCATTATGGGTTTCGGCCTTATAAAGGTTATTAATAAAAAAATGGAATTCCTTCAGCTGAACGAACTCCAACTTCATAAGTATGAAGATCATTATATAAAACTCAGGATTATTTTTGAGCGCACCATAGAGCTTATAGAAACTCATCATCCGGATGAAATTGCTATTGAAGCGCCCTTCTTCGGAAAGAACGTACAGTCTATGCTAAAGTTGGGTAGGGCGCAAGGGGTTGCTATGGCTGCAGGTCTTTCGCGCCAAATACCTATTACCGAGTACGAGCCTAAAAAAATAAAAATGGCTATTACCGGTAATGGTAATGCCAGTAAGGAACAGGTAGCAAAAATGCTGCAACAACTTTTGGGTTTAAAAGAGCTTCCAAAAAACCTTGATAGTACTGACGGACTTGCTGCGGCTGTATGTCATTTCTTTAATTCAGGAAAAATTGTGTCAGGAAAAAGTTATAGTGGTTGGGACGCTTTTGTGAAGCAAAATGAAAATCGTGTTAAAAAATAAATATATTTGCATTAAATTAACCAAATACCAATTTATTTTTTTATGAAAAAACTTAAACATGCGGCATTAGTGCTGTTTTTGTCTGCTTTCGCTGTTTCCTGTTCGTCTGATGACAGTAATCCTGTAAACAATCCTTCCGGTGAAGAATTTTTTGAGTACACCATAGACGGGGAGGAACAAAATGTTACCACCTGGATAGCTGCAAGAAGTGAAAGCAGCTTTGAGGTTCAGGGAACTGCCGCAAGTGGAAGAGTAATACATTTTACCTTTAACCAGTGGGGTAATATGGGTGATGCTTCTACTATGGCGAACGATTTTGAAATTCCGTGGAGAACAAGCTATCATTATTTTAAATCTAATTATTTTACATTTGAACTTGTAGCTATTGATGAGGCTAACAAAACCGTTGAGGTTAATTTCTCAGGAAAAGTATTTGATGAAGAATACGATATAACCTCAGCTTTTTCTACTGTAGAAGGAAGTTTTAAAGTTGCTTATACTCAGGTGACGCCACAGGTCTCAGGCTTAGGAGTTTCAGCAACTGTAAATGGAGCGGAATGGCATGATAGTGACGGTGATCAGGAAGGTGGTTTCTTTTCAGGTGAAAACCTTACACTTAATGCTTCTAACGATACTAAATACACTATCGGAATCGTAACTAATCATCAGGATACTACTACTGGAGTTCATACATTTGGAACAGCTGATTCACCAAATAAAATGAAACTATTTGTGTATGATACTCAGGAAAATGTAGATGTTGAATACATTACTACGACAGGAACGATGAACATCACTGAAAAAACTGTAGGTTCTCAGTTAACGATTATATCAGGAACATTCAGCTTTACTGCTGAACATCCTGAAACGGGAGCTACGATAATAGTCCAGAATGGGACATTTAAACAAGCCTATATAAATTATTAATAGTCTTATATAGATTTATGAGGCCTGCTTTCGCAGGCCTTTGTTATTTATTGTAAAATCGTTGTAGCTTTGCAGTATGGCGGGTATTTATATACACATTCCTTTTTGCAGGCAGGCGTGTCATTACTGCGACTTTCATTTTTCTACTTCAATGAAAAAGAAAGATGATATGATCTTGGCATTAGCCAAAGAAATTGCCATGCGGAAAAATGAGTTTGCCAATGAAATGGTAGAGACCATTTATTTTGGTGGAGGGACACCATCGGTACTTACCAACGCAGAAATAGAGACATTAATAGACGTTGTTTATCAAAATTATCAGGTAGGTGCCAATCCGGAAATTACACTAGAAGCAAATCCCGATGATTTATCCAAAGAACGGATAATGGAACTGTCTAAAAGTCCGATTAATCGTTTGAGTATCGGGATACAGTCTTTTTTTGAGGACGACCTCAAAATGATGAACCGTGCCCACAATGCAGCCGAAGCCGAAGTTTGCCTTGCCGAAGCAGTAAAGTATTTTGATAATATCTCTATCGACCTCATTTATGGTGTTCCGGGTATGACCAACGAACGCTGGATGCAGAATGTAAACAAAGCATTGTCTTTTGGGGTGCCTCATATTTCCAGTTATGCACTTACGGTAGAACCTAAGACCGCGCTGGATAAATTCGTGAAAAAAGGTGAGATTGCCGCCCCAAGTGAAGAGGTTTCGCATGAGCACTTTTTGTTATTGGTTGATGTACTTCAGGCGAATGGCTTTGTGCATTATGAGTTGTCTAACTTTGGTAAGGAGGGGTATTTCTCAAGGAACAATACGGCATACTGGCTTGGGAAAAAGTATATTGGTATTGGGCCTTCGGCGCATAGTTATGACGGAATACACCGCAGCTGGAATATCGCTAATAACTCCCTTTATCTGAAAGGGATTGAAGGCGGTAAACTTCCTTCTGAAACCGAAAAACTAAGTCCTGCCGACAGGTATAATGAATATGTAATGACCGGTCTGCGCACCATTTGGGGCGTGTCGTTACAGAGAGTACATGATGAATTAGGAAAACTATTTAGTGATCATTTGATTCTTGAAGCAACCAAGTTTATACTGCAGGGACTATTGGTAAACGACAATGGAATCATTAAAACTACCCGCGAAGGAAAGTTTTTGGCCGATGGTATTGCGTCTGATCTGTTTTATGTGACTTAGAGCCTGTTGCCGACCATAAACCCCCAATTTAATTTTTTGATAATTATCCAGGCGATATAACTTACCACTACAGCAAGTGTTATTTGGGCAACAATCTCAAAGTATGGCTCAGGATAAATTCTGTGTAGTATAGGGAACAGAAATACAATAATGGGAGAATGATATAAATGCAGTAAATAAGTATAGCCTCCTGTTTTTACAAAAGTAAATTTAAGGGTAATAAAATTCAGGAAAAACAGCACGGCAATAATGTACCTAAAGCTGTTTTCTTTTAAGAAAAATATCCCAATAGCCAAAGCTATTGCTCCGATTGAATTAATAATCAGTTTGTTTTGATTTTCGATATTGAATTTTCGTATCAGAAAGCCGGCCAGGAATAAAAAAGCAATATCCCAACGTAACAGTAGCATACCGAACGCTAAGAGAGGCACGATAAAAAGTAGCGCCAGGAAATTTTTCCGCGTAATGGATATAAGGCAAAAAATAATGAACAGATCCCTGATAAAATAAGTAGGAGGATTTACCGGAGGAGAGTGTAAAGAGAATAGCCCTTCAGTTAATAATGTATAATCGAAACTAAGCCTGTTCAGGTAATCGAAGCCAAGACTTTTAGCTAATAAAACAGGAAGGATTACTGCCAGGTTGGCTATCAGGTACGGTATAAGCAGGCTTTTTATTTTTTTTGTCAATAAATTTCCCTGTAGGGGATTCATGCAAAAAAGATAGCCTGAAATTATAGATAGAAGCAATGTTCCGTATCGTGGTAATGTTTCCAGTATAAAAAAAGTAGTTCCCTCTGTAAAATCGTGTCTTATGTGGGTAAATGTTATAAGTATTACACCGACTATCCTCATGAATTCTATAGGATAGATGGTGCCGTCCTGGCTTTTTTGCATGTTAGGGAAATTTTTTAGCAATAATACATACATTTCGGAATTATATGAATCTATTTCTTTATTTTGTAAATAAAAAATATGCTGGCAACCATTGAAGGTTTTACTGTAAACCTTTCGCAACCTATAGATATTTCAATTCCGCTTACTAACGATGAAAACAACCCGATAGCCTGGTATATTGATAAACCGGTTATCGAGCCTGTAAAAATGGACGATTGGGTAGGTAAGGTAAGCGAGGGATCGTCGACCAATTTCAATAATATCTTTTTCAACCCGCACGGGCATGGTACACATACTGAATGCCTGGGGCATATTACGCGTGATTTCTATAGTGTGAACCAGGCACTGAAACAGTTCTTTTTTATGGCAGAGCTGGTATCTGTACTTCCAGAAGCACAGGACGAAGATTTTGTAATTACCAAAGCTCAGATCGAAAAAGCCCTTAACGGAAAATCACCTGAGGCAATCGTTATCCGTACGCTTCCTAATGATAGCAGCAAAACATCAAAGAACTACAGCAATACCAATCCACCTTATCTTGAAGAAGCAGCCGCGACATTCATCCGCGAATGCGGTATAAAGCATTTGCTAATTGATATGCCGAGCGTAGACAGGGAAAATGATGAAGGCAGACTTGTTTCGCATAAAGCTTTTTGGAATGTAAAAGACATCAACAACCTGAATGCCGATGCCCGACACGATGCTACCATTACCGAAATGATATATGTAAACGATGAAGTAAAAGACGGCAGCTACCTGCTAAACCTTCAGATCGCTTCTTTTGAGAACGATGCGAGTCCGAGTAAACCTGTTTTATACAAACTCTCATGAAAAAGCTGATACAATTGGAAGAAGCCTTATTGTTTGGCTTGGGTATATATCTTTTTAGTCTGCTTGATTATGCATGGTGGTGGTTTCCTGCTTTGCTTTTGGTTCCCGATCTTTCCATGATAGGGTATGCTTTCGGAAATAAAGTGGGAGCATGGTGTTATAATATTGCACATCACAGGGCGTTAGCCATTGGTGTATATCTTTTAGGTATATACCTGGATAATGAGACAGTTCAGTTAGCCGGAGTCATACTATTTGCGCATTCCAGTATGGACAGGATGTTTGGCTATGGCTTGAAACTGGAGCAGGGATTTAAGTTTACGCATTTGGGAGAGATAGGGAAATAGAATTGAGTAGTGAGATATTAGATTTGAGATTGAGAACCTAAGAATTTAAGCTCCTCAGCAACTAAGCAGCTTTAAAAATGAATATACAAGGATTTTACGATTACTGTCTTGCCAAAAAAGGCGTTACTGAACATTTTCCGTTTGATGAGGATACGCTTGTGTTTAAGGTTGGAGGCAAGATGTTTGCGCTTTCTTCATTGTCACAATGGGAAAAGGGCGAGGCATCGGTTAACCTTAAGTGCGATCCCGACAGGGCGCTGGAACTTCGTGCGCAATATGACGCTATCGAACCGGGGTATCATATGAGCAAGGTACACTGGAATACCGTTACAGTTGATGGTGATGTGTCTGAAAAAATGTTCAGGGAACTGATAGATCATTCTTACGATTTGGTTTTTAAAAGCCTTACGAAAAAGCTTCAGGCAGAAATTATTGAACAGCAATAATTTATTAGTAAATTAATATTCGGCTTTGTAACTTTGAGCGCGTAATTACTTTGTAAACAATATGAAAGAGCATATAAAAAACTTCCTGAACGAAGAGCAGGATCCTAAAGCAGTTGAGAAAATCACTTCTAAACTTAACGACATCCTGATGAGGGGTGAAGAGATAGGTTATATCGGGGTTCAGAAGAAGCCTGCTATTACTGTTTTTCCTGACAGTATAGTGCTTACTAACAAAAGGATTATTTTGTGTAAGCCAAAGAATCTGGGTTTGTCTATGGATTTTACTGATTTTAGCTGGAACATCATCACTGCTACTTTCGTTAAAGAAAATATACTTGGTTCTGAATTCTCATTCAATACGAATACTGATCTGACCGTTTCAATTGATTATATTCCAAAGATTCAGGCAAGAAAGATCAATACATTTGCTAAGGAACAGTTAGAGGATCTTAAAGAAGCAGCTGCACCGGCGAAACCTGAAACGTTTTTTGCTGAACCTTCTGCGGAGAAGCATCCTCCTGTTGCTGAGGAAGTAGAAGAGGTGGAAGAAGTAGAAACTGAAGAGGTAAACGATTATGCTGAGATCATCAGTCCGCTGCCACAGCCTGTAGCTCCGGCTTACAGCGAGTCTGCTCCAGTAGCTGAAGAAAAGAGCAATAAAGACAAAGCACTTAGCGAACTGAGCAAAGAAGAACTGTTTGATAAGCTTCAGAACTATAAAAAACTGCTTGATAACGGTCTTATCCTTCAGGGAGAATATGATGCCTTTAAAAAAGAGATACTGGCGTACCTGTAATTAGGTCTGCTATGAGTAAAACTATAGAAGAGCTTATTCCTCATAGGAAGCCTTTTTTGTTTGTTGATGAAATTGTTTCAATAAGCGGGGAAGAGATTGTAGGACTTCAAACATTTAATGACAGGGATAATCCTGTATTGACAGGGTACTTTCCACCGGGTAAGATTCCGGGGACTATAATTTTAGAATCGATGGCGCAGTGTGGTGGTGCCGGAGTACGTCTGCTTGGTGTAGCCGAAGGTGTTTTTGCCCTGGCACATATCGAAACAGCGCAGTTTTATAAAGGAGTGCATTACAATGAACAGATAAAATACGTCATAAAAAATGTAAGGCTTAGTGCTAAAATGGTAAAACAGGAAGGCAGGGCTTATGTAAACGATGAACTGATTCTCGAAGCCGCCTGGCTTAGCATAAAGATAGATACATCTGCAATGTAGCAGATTTAAAAAAAGAGTCCCCGCTATGCGGGGACTTTCTATTTACATCACGTTTTTCTGTTTGTTTGAAAAACTATCGGCCTGCATTTCGAGCAGTTCCAATGCTTTTTTCTTCTTGTAGGTATAAAGGCCGCGGTCATCCCTTATCTCGGCGTATACATCGTCATAAATGCCGGCATCGGTAGTGCGCATCAGTTCACGCTGATAATTGTTTTGTGCCAGATTTGTGGCAAGGGCCATTTCGGTATCTTCCAGTTTCAGGTCGTATTCTCCTTTTGGCGAAAGCAGTTTCGCAATTATGGGCGAAGTCTCAATAGCGAGGAACAATAACATAATAAAAAATGAAGGCAGCCACGGTAACTTATTCAGCGCATTGATACGTGCCATAAGTCCGTCAAAACTATCGATGATAGGCTGCGTCTCTGTTACCTTTTTGTCCTGACTGGTCTTTAGGGTAGTAGCATCTTTCTCAAGAGCAGTAATCTTCGCCTGATTGGTTTTTCTAAGGGTATCAAGTTCTGCTAAGGCAGCATCATGCTTCATTCTCTTTTCAGCATATACAGGACCTTTGCCCAGTTTCATTGTGCCTTTAGTGCCTTCTGCTTCGGTAATATAAGTGCTGTAAAGGTCGTTTACCTCTTTTTCTTTCTTGGTAATAGCACGTTTAAGGTTATCAATCTCTGCCTTGTTCTTGTCAAGGTCACCTTTGAAGTAATTGGCAACCTGCTTTTTATTGGCCATAGCCAGTTCGTTCTTTTCTTTGAGCAGAACGGTATCAATCTCTTTCTGAAAGATCTTTATCTCAAGGGGTTTGGAGATAACAATGGCAATAATCATGGCAAGCACAATACGTGGCGTAGCCTGCAGGAATTCCTGACCGAACTTATTTCGCTTACGTATGGTGGAAACTATAAACCTGTCAAGGTTAAAAATCAGCAAGCCCCATAAAAGCCCAAAAAAGGTTGCGGTGTATACATTGTCGAAAACAGTGTAAAGGGCATAAGAAGCTGCCAGCCATGCCATGAGTGCAGTAAAAAAAACGGTGGCGCCAATTCCGGCATATTTGTTCTGCTCGCCGTTAGAGCAGGTGTACACGAGGTCTTTGTCGACCCCTGAACAGGTGATAAAAAAACGCTTTAGCATGTTGATTTTGTTTTTTGATGATGATGATGTTTACAAAGGTAACGCGTTTTTTGATACTATGGTATAAGCGGTTGATATGTTTAACTTTAGGGGTAAGAAAAATCCGCCTCTGGGGCGGATTAAATTAGCTTTTTACATTGATGGTAATAGGGAGGTTAAAAGAAGCCCTTACAGGTTTCCCGTTAAGTATGCCCGGTTTCCATTTTGTGTCGTCCAGTTCCAGTACACGTTTGGCTTCGTCTCCTAAGCCGTAACCGGGGTCTCTCAGAATTTTTATGTCTGTTATTGCTCCATCTTTCTCAACAACAAAGGATACATATATCTTAGCTGTAAGGTCATGGTCAATCTCAGGTACCTGAAAATTTTTCATAACCTGTGAGTAAAATGCCTGCATTCCGCCGGGATATTCGGGTTGAGTGTTCAGTGCCGCTACATTGTAAGTGTCTTCATTGGATTGAACTACCGTTTTGGATTTTGATTTAGGCAGGTGCGGGCTTTCTGTCTTCTCTTCAGGAGTATCTACACACGATACTAAAAGGAGTCCTGCAATTACAGGTATGGCAACAGCTTGTTTAAATGTTGCAAGAAATCGGTTGGTGGTTTTAGTCATCATAACAAATCTTTTTTTGGTTAGAGAAAAGTTTAGGTTACTGGCAAGGGCAATATGTTGTTTGCCGGAAGCTTTGCTTAGAAGTAAATTTTGATAGGTAATTACATGTTTATGGTTTTTCAGGACATTTTCGTCGGCTAAAAATTCATGGTTGAGCTGAATGGCTTTCTTGTAAAAATAAATAAGAGGATTAAACCAGTAAAAAGCCCTGATCAGTTCAACAAAAATAACATCAAGAGTATGCAGTTGATTTACATGAGCCAGTTCGTGTGTAAAGAATTCCTTTTCCAGTTCCCTGTTTTCATACTCATCTTTATTTACAAAAATATATTTCATAAATGTATGAGGGAGAATCTTAGCATCAACTAGTACAAGGCTGGCGTTTTTAAGCGATAGTCTTTTGTTGCTGTTGACAGATGAACGGATGGCCTTTATGTTCTTTACAAAACGAAAGAGCATCAGTAAGGTCCCGGTTGCATATAAACAGCATAATATGGTTGTTGTACTATTATTTCCTGTTTGAAGAACCTGATTTTGATTTTTACCTAATTCCAAAGGCAAAAGCGTTATTGTTGAAGCCAGGTTTTCGTTATAAACTGAAAAACTAATAAAAGGTAAAACCAATGATAATATGAGTGCTCCCAACAAATAGAACCTGTTGAACCGGTGCATTTTTTCCCTTTCAAATAAAACGTAGTACAGGCCAAGCAATACTCCCATTGCAACGGTCGATTTTATAAGGAAGTCTGTCATAAGTTAATTATTAGTTTGTTACAGCTTATTTGCTCTATTGCTCAATGAAAAACAATCTGCTTGCGCTATTCCCTGTTTCGTCAGTATATTCTACCGTCATTTTTCCGTAATCGTCCGGATTGTTTGATTTGTATACTCTTGGCGTAGATTGTTTGATCGAATCCAGCTGCTGTTGCGTAACATCTTTGCTAATTTTCATCGTTTTGATCTTATCAACAGGAACAAAAGACAAAGCATTTTTGATCTGTGATGATAAATTATCTTTTTTAGCGGCTAGGGTATCATTCTCAAAAAATGATTTGGTGGCAATTTTTCCTTTTTTGTCGGTGTAGCTCACTTTTGTTTGCGAATAGTCGGCAGGATTTTTTGATTTGTAAACCGATGGATTGGCTTTTCGCAACGAGTCTACCTGTTTTTGGCTTATTTTTTTATTTACATTAAGTGTTTTGATTTTGTCTGCAGGGATATCGCTTATTTTTTCCTGCGCAATAGTTTCTGTACATAATAGCATCATCATTACGGTAATTACCGGAGCTATAGCAAGTTTTAAAAGACCTGCTTTGATTGATGAGGTTGTTTTGGTCATCATGATAAATCTTTTTTTAGTTAATGAAAAAGTGAGGTTGCTAGCCATGGAGAAAGTCGTGCCAACGTTGGCTTTCTCAAGCAGCAGGTTTTGGTAATAGACGGTGTTGGCAGTAGTATCTATTACTTTCTCGTCGGCCAGGAACTCATGGTTGAGCTGTATGGCTTTTTTATAGAAATAGAGCAGCGGATTGAACCAGAATATGGTTTTAAGTGCCTCTATAAATAGAATATCAAGAGTATGCTTTTGTTTTACATGAGTAAGCTCATGGGTGTACAATTCATTTTCGATACTGTTTGTTTCATATTCTTCCCGATTGATAAAAATGTAGTTTAGGAAAGTGTGCGGAAGGATTTTTTCATCCAGTAAAACCAGTTTTGCTCCCTCTATATTTATTGTTGGATTGTCTTTGGCCTTCCTGAAAAATGAAAGTACGTTTTTAATGAAGCGTATTGCAAGCAGAAACGTTATTACGCCATAAACACTCCATGCCAGATAAGGGATGCAATTGGTTATTGGTTTGTAAATGGTTCCTTTGGCAGTACTATAGGGAACTTCTGGTGACATAACCAATTGTGAAGTTTCAATTATAGTATTAGCTTGTGGAACCTCCTGAACATAAGTTATAACAGTGATAAAAGGTAAAGCCAATGAGAAGACCAATGCGCCCAGCAAATAAAACCTGTTGAAACGATGCATCTTTTCCCTTTCAAATAACAAATGATAGAGAGCGAGTAATATTCCCATTGCAACGGTTGATTTTATAAGGAAGTCGGTCATGGCTTTACATTTTAATCATTCATTAGGGAGGGTAACCCGCCTTTTCAGGCGGATCGGTAGTCTCCCAAAAACTAATCGAATTAAAGAATATGAATTGGTAGGTTGGTTTATTATTTAACAGGGTAGTCGGCCGAAAATCCAACTCTTAGTGCCTGTCCATCCTTTTGTGACGGAATCCATGCAGGAGAGTTCTCTATTACCCTTTTTACTTCGCTTAGGAATTCTTCGTCTTTCTCACCGGGAATCCATACGTCTGACAATTTACCATCTGTATTTACAGTAAAGTGAATAGAAAGTTTTTTGTCTTTATATCTTTCAGGAAGCTCTAAATTTTTAGTCAGGTATTGGTCAAATTCTTCGTTACCTCCGGAGAAGCGGGGGTAGAAATAACGTTGCTGATTTTTTCTGTCTTCAACCGTGTTATAGGTATTAGCCTCAAGTTCTTTCTTTTCCCTTTCTTCGCTTATTTGCAATTCTGTTTTTCCTGTTGCTTTTGCTTCATCGGCAAGATCTGATTTATAGGATTCTGCTTTGGCAGTAACATTAATTTTAATGGTTTTATCAGGATAACGGTCGTAGATGTTTTTGAGGTATTTATCATAATAAGAGTAGCTGTAAAAAAACTCCCTATGATTACCTTCCAGTTTCCCATTTACGATTTTCATCCCCGAGGATCTGGAAGCGAAGGTGGCAAAATCTTCTTTTTTATATTTCAGGACTTCGTCGCGGGTTACTTTTTTGTCGTCAACAAAATACTGAACGTTCTGCTTTTCTTCATAAAGCTTGTACAGGGAATAGTTGTAATCCGCTTCCTGAATACCCTTTGCTTTTCCTTTTTTATCAGGTGCTTCAGGCAGGTAATATTTTCTGTCTTCGGCAGTGAGTTTCTCGTAAGGTAGGTCTACATACTTCCCTCTTTGCGCATCTTCAATAATTATACGGACACCTTTATAGTACTCGTTTTTTCGTGCCTCAGGGTCTGATGTAGATGTTTTTTTTACTTCAGGCTGTTGCTTAACGCTGTCAGCCTGTAGGATTGTAGCTGTATCGGATGCCGGAATTACAGTTTCAGAAACAGGTGCAAGTTCAGGTATCCTGTTGTCTGCGGGTTTTGCAAGAACAACAGTTTCGGTGCTTAAAAAATAAATAAGCCCCGCAAGTATTGGCAATGATGTCAGTTTCAGAATCATCGACCTAGTGTGGTTGGTGGTTTTGGTCATCATAATGAATCTTTTTTTAGTTAATGAAAAATTCAGGTTGCTTGCCAAAGAAAAGGCCTTGCCAACATTGGCTCTTTCCAGTAGCAGGTTTTGGTAATAGGTGGTGTTGGCTGTAGCATCTATTACTTTTTCGTCGGCCAGGAACTCATGGTTGAGCTGTATGGCTTTTTTATAAAAATATAGTAGCGGATTGAACCAGAATATGGTTTTCAATGCTTCTATAAATAAAATATCTAGGGTATGGTACTGTTTTACATGAACAAGCTCATGTGTGAAAAGTTCGGTTGCAATAAGCTTATTGTCGTATTCCTCTTTGCTTACATAAATGTTACCCAAAAAGGTGTGCGGCATTACATTGTAATTCAATAAAACAAGGCTGGTACCTTTGTAGCTTACTGTGAGATTGTTTCGTTTGGTATTATAAAAATGTAAAATATTCAATAAAAACCTTATGGTGAGTATAAGGACAATGGTTATGTATAATCCCCAGCCTAAATAAGGCCAATAATTCATTTGAGGTTCTGTTGCTGTTTTGACATCAACAGGGGCAGGGGGTACTGTCGCAGTTTTGGTGTCGAATGTATTATCGGGCATTTGTTGCTCCCTGAATTCCATCGCCTGTTCCATTGGTAAAGGCTGAATGGGAGCTTCTCCTTCAACATAAACAGGAATTGTGACAAACGGCAACACCAGAGAAAAAACCAGTGCACTCAGCAGGTAAAACCTGTTGAAACGGTGCATCTTTTCCCTTTCAAATAAAATGTAGTAGATACCAAGCAATACTCCCATTGCAACGGTCGATTTTATAAGGAAGTCTGTCATAATTAGTTGGTTGGTTTGGTTTATTATGATGCTATCACTGCTGCTTTTTGGCAATCTCTTTATCTATGATCTTTCTCAGTTCTTCCAGCTCATCAGCACTCATGTCGGTTTCTTTTGTAAAGAAAGAAGCAAACTGTGCTGCCGAGTTATTAAAGAAACTCTTTATCATTCCGTTTACCTGTTTTGAAAAGTATTCGGATTTTTTTACCAACGGATAATACTCTCTCGATTTTCCATATTCCTTATACCCTACAAAGCCTTTTTCAGACATTCGCTTTAATAAGGTGGCAACTGTTGTAGTGGCTGGTTTGGGGTCAGGAAACATTTCCAGTAAATCTTTCATAAAGGCTTTTTCCTGTGTCCAGAGAAATTCCATTAACTGTTCTTCTGTTTTTGTCAATTGCATTGCTCTACAATTTTAGAGTTGTTTCTACAAATGTAGAATAAAAAATAACGCCTGCAACTTTTTTTGTAAAAAAAAATGTACTGTAAGGTAGTGTTTTTCAGTTTGTTGTTAAATGATTATTTTTTGAAACATCAATAAATAAAGGGCTTTTGGGATAAATAAGGGTATAAAAAAATCCGCCTCAATGGGCGGATTTTTGACTGTAAACAGTAAACTTATAACTGTCAACTATTTCGACATTTCAGTAAAATGCTTGTAGAATAACGGAATGGTTTCAATGCCTTTCATGTAGTTAAAGATACCGTAGTGCTCGTTAGGAGAGTGAATGGCATCACTGTCAAGGCCAAAGCCCATCATGATGGTTTTGCTCTTAAGTTCTTTTTCAAAAAGGGCAACAATAGGAATACTACCTCCTGAACGTACAGGGATTGGCTTAATACCAAAGCTTTCTTCATAAGCAGCTGCTGCGGCTTTGTAACCAATACTGTCAATTGGTGTAACATACGCCTGGCCACCGTGATGAGGTGTAACTTTTACTTTTACTCCTTTAGGCGCAAGGCTTATAAAGTGTTTTGTGAAAAGTTCTGTGATTTCATTCCAGTCCTGATCCGGAACCAAACGCATTGATATTTTAGCAAAAGCTTTACTTGCAATAACCGTTTTAGCACCTTCTCCTGTATAACCACCCCAAATACCGTTTACGTCAAGCGTAGGGCGAATAGAGTTTCTTTCGTTAGTTGTGTAGGTAGCTTCACCATATACATCTTCTATGTCAAGAGCTTTTTTGTAAGCGTCAAGTGAGAATGGAGCTTTCGCCATTTCATCTCTTTCTTCGCGTGAAAGTTCTTCAACCCTGTCGTAGAAGCCAGGGATGGTAATATGGTTGTTTTCGTCGTGAAGCTCAGCGATCATCTTCGCAAGAATGTTGATCGGGTTAGCTACAGCACCACCATAAAGACCTGAGTGCAGGTCGCGGTTAGGACCTGTAACTTCAACCTCTACATAGCTAAGTCCGCGAAGGCCTGTAGTGATAGACGGCTGCTGGTTAGAGATCATTCCTGTATCAGAGATAAGGATAACATCATTTTTAAGTTTCTCCTGATTGCGCTCTACGAACCAGCTAAGGCTTGGCGATCCTACTTCTTCCTCTCCTTCGATCATGAATTTCACGTTACAAGGCAGGCAGTTGTTAGCGATCATATATTCAAATGCCTTAACGTGCATATACATCTGGCCTTTATCGTCACATGCGCCACGAGCAAAAATAGCACCTTCAGGATGAAGCTCGGTTGTTTTGATAACCGGTTCAAATGGAGGAGAAGTCCATAATTCGATTGGGTCTGCCGGCTGAACGTCATAGTGTCCGTACACTAATACGGTAGGAAGTGCAGGGTCGATTGTTTTTTCTCCGTAAACAATAGGGTAACCTGGAGTTTCACAAAGTTCAACTTTATCGCAACCTGCTTTTTCAAGGCTTGCTTTTACAGCTTCGGCAGTATTTATTACATCTTGCGAATAAGCGCTGTCGGCACTTACCGATGGTATTTTTAGTAACTCAATAAGTTCATTCAAAAATCTTTCTTTATTTTCCTGAACGTAATTTTTTATGTTATCCATTATAAATTAGTGATATACGATTTACAGGCAAAAATAAGGAAAAAATAATTTTAAATTTTCCCTGAATTTACTTTGAAAGTTTAAAAACAGTCGTATATTTGCACCCGTAATAATGAAACACAATATCAGTTTTATTATCTGCCTGCGGGTGTGGTGAAATTGGTAGACACGCCAGACTTAGGATCTGGTGCCTCACGGTGTGAAGGTTCGAGTCCTTTCACCCGCACAGCTTAAAAGCCTCTGTTGTCTCAGAGGCTTTTTTTATGCCCGAAAATTATCAACTGCAACTATTTTTCCTTTTCATGCTAACTTACAGGAATTAAGATTATAAACCTTACATTTATAACGTTAGCTTTACGCTTTATGCTTTATACTTGTGAAATCGTAATCTTTAGGTCATGAGAAAAATATTCCTGCTTTATGTATTATTTGCATTTTTATCTTCCTGCGATAAGAATGATGATAAAAATTGCTCCGGTGCAGACTGCCTGCCGCCGGCTACGCAAACCGGTGCTGATACTTTTGGGTGTCTGGTAAATGGCGAACCCTTTGTCGATAAAAGCCGTAGCTTTAATTGTTTTTACCAATTTTTTGATGGTGAGTATTATTTTTCTATATCGGCTAAATTTAATAAGTCCATTAAAGGAATTGGTTTAGGTTCTCAGAAAATCGAACTACTACAAGCTGGCAGTTATCAATTACGAGAAATTGGAGCGGGGAATTTTAGTGCTGATGTATTTGTTGATGCTGATAATAATTTTGAAACTTCTTTAATAGATACGGGAACGATATCGATAACAAAATTTGATATGGAGAAAAAAATTGTTTCCGCAACTTTTGAATTTACTGTTACAGATCCTGCCTCCGGAAAAGTTTATAAAATAACTGAAGGCCGTTTTGATACGCATTTTACCGAATAGTAAGACCAAAAAACCAAACCAAAACCAATCAATACAATGAAAAAAATCACCTTTCTTTTTTTGTTACTTCCTTTTATGCTGTCAGCACAGATACACGTTGACAACAATTGAAAAAACATTATCAATCCTACCTTCCAGCACCTTGATAAAAGCAAGATACAATCGGGCATACTGCTGGATTATGCCATGGAGTTTACCGATGTTACCGCTTATAATGGCATACTTACAGATACCACTTTCGTAGATGCCGATGTGATAAACGCCACTGCTGTCTTTAGTAGCTTTATAGCGTTCACGCGCCCAATTGTAGGCATGCCTGTCAAACATCGGTGTATGCAGGGTATCTGCCACCGCCTTACCCATAAATTCGCAATAAAAATATCTTTCTTTCCTTCTTTTTCCTTTGAAGTTTAAAAACTAATCGTATATTTGCACCCTCTTAATGAAACAATATCTGTTTTATTACAGCCTGCGGGTGTGGTGAAATTGGTAGACACGCCAGACTTAGGATCTGGTGCCTCACGGTGTGAAGGTTCGAGTCCTTTCACCCGCACAGCTTAAAAGCCTCTGTTGTCTCAGAGGCTTTTTTTTATACCTTCTTCCGTTTTATTTTAGGGCTTACTGCTTGTAATTCAGTAATAACCATAACTTTAGGTTTGATTTAAGTTCTTTAATCAGTACCAACCTAATCTAAAATCGTATGTCTGTATTCGGAAAAACTACACAATCAGTTGTTGTTGGAGGGCTTTTTCTTTTAATTCCGTTAGTCATTCTCATCATTGTGGCTAAGCATGCCCTTGGTTTACTTGCTCCTTTAGGGGAGAATATTGGAAATGTCTTTGGGATCAGTACTTTGTTTGGAAGAGCTACTGTTACCATAATATGCCTGTTGATATTGCTGGTGTTTTGCTACCTGGCGGGTTTAATGCTAAAACTGGGTTTTGTAAGCAGCTGGGGAAGTAAAGTAGAAGAAAAGATCTATCTGTTTATGCCTCAGTTACAAATCATGAAGTACAAAATGACGGGCGAGAATGATTTTATTAAAAGTTCATGGACACCAATTTTACTTAAGGACGATTGTCATTACGATTTGGTATTTGTTACCAATAGCATGGACGAACCTATATTAAGTATATATATTGCCGGTGCGCCTCGGCTTGATTCAGGTGAAGTAAGGTATCTTATAAAAGCCGAAGCTGAATTTCATATAATAACCATGAAACAGGCTATGGATGCCATTATGAGCTTTGGTAAAAGTGGGGGCATTCATGAGGAATTAAAAAATATTATCCCGAAATAAACACAAAAGCAGCCCATAATCGGGCTGCTTTTGTTTTAATACAAAAACTATAATTATACAATGAACAAGCTGGCTATGTTTGTAGCGACTGCTCCTGTCATAGGTTCGTCAAATGATTCTGAAGCCGATCCTGAGCCAAAATTACCAACCATTGAGGTGTCAAATCCTGCCTGCATTACATTTTCTTCACCGGTATAAATGGCCTGGGCTGCATCGGGCAGTCCTCCACGGTCGCTACCTATAATCCATCCTTTCTGGCCTCTCAGTCTTCTTATTTGTGAGGCATGCATTGCTTCTACAGAGTGTATCTGCAGGGCAGCTGTCAATAAGTCTCCGTTAGAGATTAAATTACCGGCCTGTCCTTTGTAGGCACGAACTCCTGTGTCTTCAAATGCCTGAGCTAAGGCAAGCAGGGTAGGGTAGTCATTAAAAGGATCAAAATTTCCTCCTGCAGTAAAATCAAAAGTTGGTTTTTCAGGAGCTGCATCAGCCAGAGCCGATTTCAGGAAATTCACGTGTGCGTTCTCATGTTTGGCAATCTGGGCAATTATAGCCTGATCTGCTGATGGTACTATGCCTGAATCTAATGCCATTGCGTAAAATTCATCTTCAAGGTATTCAAGTATAAGCGCTAATTGCAAAGCTTCAGTGGGAGTTTCTGTTGGTCCAAAAAATGTTGTTGCAGCCTTTGCCTTTGTCGGAGCAAAAAATGCAGATAATCCAAACGGTATTGCAGCCATAGCTGCTACTGAACCCATTTTTTGCAATTGGGTAAAACTGTCTCTTCTTGAGCCTTTAGCGTTCAGGTCGTTTATCATGCCTTCAGTAGTAAAGGACTCTATAAATTTTATGATATTCATGATGTTTCAGATTTAAGTTAGATTACGGTAAAAATTGTGCTGTAAATGGAGTTTGTATCACATCCAGTGCAGATACGGCTGAGATAATGCCCGATGGTTTGATGGCTTGTCCTAAACCATTAGAAGCGGTTACAACATCGTCTCCGGCAAAATCAGCCGATCCCGGGTTAATAAGGCTCCTGATGGCAGAGGCATGTCTTGCTTCTACGGATACAATTTTGCCCGCAAGCACTAGATAGTCCGGTGTGGTAATATATCTTCCGGCTCCATTATAGGCGGCAACTCCGGTATCTTCAAGTGTTTTGGCGGTAGCTAAAACCTGTGTTCTGTTGCTGAAACTCAATGATCCATAATCAAATTCCAGTGCAGGCAATAGCTGATTTTGGTTTGTGATAACTCCAGAAATTGCAGCTTTAAAGAATTCTCTGTGTATTACTTCATGTCGGTAAAGGTCGGCAAGTACTGCCTGCTCTTCACTATTAAAAGTACTTCCAAAGGTATTACTGTTTACTACTCGCGTGTAAAAGTCAGCTTCAAGCTGCTCAAGTGCATAAGCATAGGTCAGGATGCCAAGGTCGCCTCCTCCAAGGTCGAAAACACCGTTCCTGACACCCGGAGCCTGGTTGTCGGCAGGTGCTTTATCGTCATCGCTGCTGCAGCCGGCCATTACAAGCCCTGCTCCTGCAAGGGCAATTCCGCTGATTCTAAGGAAGCTTCTTCTGCTGTGCAGTGGCTTTACTTCCTCAACGTTTACTTTTTTCATAATCTTAATGATTTAAAAGGTTAATAGTGTGGCAGGTGTGGTGGTTTTAACTTATATACGGAAGTTTGGTTAAAAAGGTTTTGATTTGGTAACGATATAGGGCTATTTAACTTTAATTTGGCAAAAACGGTAGGTGCTTATGCGGAATTGTTAAGATAAAACCTATATATTTGTTTAATAAAACGTTTTCGTAAAGAATTTTTGTAAATTGTGAGTAATATCGAGCAAGAGACAAAAAAATCATCAATTTTTTGTTTCTTTACACTATAAAACTATTTCAAGGCCATGAAACAAAAAGCTACATTAAAACAAATTGCCAAAGAGTTGAACGTATCGGTGTCTACCGTTTCTAAGGCATTGAGTAACAGTCCTGAAATCAGTGAGCCTACAAAAATCAAAGTGCAGGAGTTTGCCAAGCTTAAAAATTACAAGCCGAACAATATTGCTGTTAACCTGAAAAATAAAAGAACAAAAACTATTGGGGTTATCATTCCGAATATCCTGAATCCGTTTTTTGCCAAAGTATTTAGCGGAATAGAACAGGCTGCCAATGACAGGGGCTATAATGTAATTACGTGTATTTCGAATGAGTCTCTGGAAAAAGAAATACATGCTATGGATATCCTTAGTAACGGTACTATAGATGGTTTTATACTTTCAATTTCGGAAGAAACTCAGAAAGAACAGGAATTCAAGCATTTTAAAGAAGCTATAGCCGATGATTTGCCTATTGTAATGTTCGACAGGATATCAGACGAGGTGAATTGCGATAAGGTTATTGTAGATGATTTTGATTCGGCTGTAGATGGTACTACGCATCTTATAAAACTGAAATGTAAAAATATCGCTTTGCTTTCTACCATAGACAACCTAAGTGTTGGAAAGCTTCGCATGCAGGGTTATGAAAAAGCATTAAAAGATAATGGCTACTCACTGAATCCTGAAATAATGATCCATACAGATAATACCGATCAGTTTGATGAAAAACTTAAGGGACTGTTCGATACAAAATCTATTGATGGCATATTCGCTCTTGATGAGCATGCTTCGGTAATGGCAATGAAATTTGCTATTAAAAAAGGATTGAAAATTCCTGAGGATGTTCAGATAATAGGTTTTGCAGACGGGGTTTGGTCGAAACGACTTACACCAAGTCTTTCTACAGTTAGCCAGCACGCACCGGAAATTGGTCAGGCGGCTGCCGAAATGCTTATCGATAGGTTAGAGGATAAATCTGAAGAAGCACCGGAATATGTAACTAAGGTTATTAAAACCGAGTTGCGACAAAGAGAGTCAACAAAGAAATTATAAAAAAAGCTCCGCTATGCGGAGCTTTTTTTAGGTCTATTCTTTTGTAAATTGCGACGTACTGCCATCGGCCTGTTTCAGGGTAAATCCTTTTGGATTAAAGGTAATGGTTATTCCTGCAGGGTCAAAGTTGAATTCGGTTTCGCTAAGCGGATTCAACGGAAAAGAACCCTGGTCGGTAGCATGAGCAGTAAGTACTCCGTTAACCAGCTTTATATCTACTTTAAAAGGCAATGAAGGGTTGCTGTAAAAACCTTCGTAATTCTTTAAAATGTTTTCGTCAATTTTTGCAGTTTTGAAATTCGGAAAAATATACGGCAGCTTATAATAGCAGCTTAATATCCCAATCATTATTTCATTGGTATTGTAGTCAACGCCATTCATAAGCAATGCGATGCCCATGTCGTCTTTTGGATAATAACCTAAAATCGATGTGAATGATTCTATGCCGCCATTGTGTCCAAAAAACTTCCTTTCAATAAAAGGATAAGCGAAAATACCTTTGCCAAAGCCCATGTCTAATGTTGTCATTTCTGTCAACGATTCTTTTTTAATAAGCTTACCGTCAAAAAGGGCTTTTACGAATTTTGTAAGGTCGGCAGGAGTAGACTGCAGCGCTCCGGCAGCTCCGGCTATAGATTCGTTCCATTCTTCAGTTTTTGTCCATTTTCCATCAACAAAAGCATAAGAGTAGGCTTCATTCTTTTTAGGATTGATCTTGCCATAATAATACGTCTCTTTAAGGCCGGCCTTGTTTACAATTCGTGCCATTACATTTTCCTTGTACGGCTTTTTGGTAATATCCTGAATGATATAACCCAACAATAAATAATTTGAGTTACTGTATTCGGCTTTAGTGCCCGGTTCAAAAGCGGCAGTAGCCGATTCAATTCGGTTAAGCATATCTCTTCTGTTTTGCAGTTTGGTTTTGTAACTGTCAAAATCAGGGCCGTCAGTATAGTTGTATATACCGCTTTTGTGGCTCAGCATGTCGCCAATAGTAATTTTATCGGCGTTCTTTACTTTTGGGAAAAAGTCAGACAGCTTAGTGTCGAGTTTTAGTTTCTTCTCTTCAATAAGCTGGAAGATGATTACCGAAGTAAACATTTTTGTTATAGAACCTATTTTGTATTTACTTTTCGGTGTAGCTTTAGTTTTCGATTCCACTTCGGCATAACCATAGGCTTTTTGAAAAACAATGTTGCCTTTTTCCTGTATGGCAACCGAACCCATAAACTTATTGTTGTTATACAGGTAGTTTAGCAAGCTGTCTATTTTTGCAAATTTGGCTCCGTCATGTTGTGCAAACAATGGTGCAACAAGCATAAATGCTACTACGCTTAAAAATGTTCTTTTCATAAATAGTAAATTGACTTATGAACCGAAATTAATGTGCTTCTAACCAGTTTTTTCCGGTACCCATATCTACTTCAAGAGGAACATCCAGCTTAAATGCGCTTTCCATTTCCTGCTTGATCATAGGCTTAATTTTTTCGAGTTCACTATTATGAACGTCAAAAACAAGCTCATCGTGTACTTGTAGTAACATTTTACTCTTCCATCCTTCATCAACAAGCCTTTTCTGGATGTTAATCATCGCAATTTTAATAATATCGGCTGCGCTTCCCTGTATAGGGGCGTTTACGGCATTTCGTTCGGCACCGCCACGCACTACCATATTTTGGGAGTTTATATCTTTCAGGTACCTTCTTCTTCCTGATATGGTTTGTACATAGCCCTGTTCGCGTGCAATTTCAACCTGCTCACTTATGTATTGCTTAAGTCTAGGGTAGGTTTTGTAGTAAGCGTCAATAAGCTCTTTTGATTCAGAACGGCTTAATGATGTCTGGTTGCTCAATCCGAAAGCTGATACGCCATATACAATACCAAAGTTTACGGTTTTGGCATGGCTACGCTGTTCGCGGGTAACTTCGTTAAGGGCTACATTAAATACTTTAGCTGCGGTAGAAGCGTGAATGTCTTCTCCTTTCTGAAAAGCGCTAACCATTTCCGGATCGCCACTCAGCGCAGCAATAATACGAAGTTCTATTTGAGAGTAATCGGCAGAAAGGATGGTATAATCCTCATTTCTGGCAATAAATGCTTTACGTATTTGTCTTCCTCTCTCTGTTCTTACAGGAATGTTCTGAAGGTTCGGGTTATTGGAGCTTAAACGTCCGGTTGCCGCAACAGTTTGCATATAGTCCGTATGTACACGCCCAGTTGAAGGTTCAACCTGTAAAGGAAGTGCTTCCACATAAGTATTAAGTAGCTTTACAAGTTGTCTCCATTCAAGAATGTCGGCAACAATAGGGTTCTCGGCTGCCAGGTAAGAAAGTACTTCTTCGCCTGTCGCATATTGTCCTGTCTTAGTTTTCTTTTGTTTGGCTCCTCCTATTTTTAATTTATCAAACAGAATGTCTCCTAATTGTTTTGGAGATGCAAGGTTGAACGATTCCCCTGCAGTTTCATATATCTGCTGTTCCAGTTTTTTGATATCAGCCGAAAGTTCTGCTGCGAGTTCTTTTAGGTAAGGAACATCCAGATTAATACCTTCCTGTTCCATAGCTGCCAGTACCGGCATAAGCGGAATTTCGATTTCATCGAAAAGTTTGCGGGTATCGGTGCTTTCCAGCATAGGGGCAAACACCTCTTTTAACTGAAGTGTAATATCGGCATCTTCTACTGCATATTCTTTTATCAGATCTAACTCTACATCGCGCATTGATTTCTGTCCTTTCCCTTTTTTGCCGATAAGTGTTTCGATAGAAACTGGCGAATACTTAAGGTAGGTTTCAGAAAGTATGTCCATTCCGTGACGCATATCCGGATTGATAAGGTAATGCGCAATCATAGTGTCAAATATCTTACCTTTTACGGTAACGCCATATTGTGCAAGTACTTCAAGGTCGTATTTTAAATTCTGGCCTACTTTTTCGATGTTTTCATCCTCAAAAAATGGCAGGAACAGGTTTATTACCTGTTGCGCTTCTTCACGGTTGGCAGGAACCGGAACATAGAATCCTTTTCCTTTTTCCCAAGAGAATGACATACCTACTAATTCTGCAATCAGAGGATTTACCCCTGTTGTTTCAGTGTCAAAGCTCACACTGGTTTGCTTCATCAGGTCACGCATCAGGAAATTGATGGCCATAGTGCCCTGAACTGCCTGATAAAAGTGGTCCGTGTTTGCTATAGTGTTGTAAAAACCTGTTGTTGTTGTTTCAGCTGTTTCGCTGTCGGGCTCGCCTCCTCCAAACAAAGAGAACTGTTGGTCGTTCTTCGAAGAAGCTTTAGGGGTTGCCGCTTTAGGAGCTCCTGACTCAGGTTGTGTGCTGTCATCAAAAAGCTTTTGGAATTGCTCTGCCATACGGCGGAACTCAAGCTCATTAAAAATAGCTTCAACTTTTTCTATATCGGGAGTGCTAAGTTCAAAATCTTCTTCATGGAAAGTTACATCACAATCGGTTATAATGGTAGCGAGTACCTTTGACATCAAACCTTTTTCTTTATTGGCTTCGATGTTCTCTTTCATTTTTCCTTTCAGTTCATGGGTGTTTGCCAAAAGGTTTTCCATCGTTCCATAGTCTTTCAGGAATTTTTTAGCTGTCTTTTCGCCAACACCAGGCAATCCAGGAATATTATCCACTGCATCACCCATCATGCCTAAAAAGTCTATTACCTGTTCCGGTCTTTCAATCTCGAAACGTTCCAATACTTCCGGAACACCCCAAATTTCTATACCGTTCCCCATACGTGCAGGGCGGTACATAAAAATGTTTTCGCTTACAAGCTGTGCAAAATCCTTATCGGGAGTTACCATAAATACCTGGTAGTTTTGCTTTTCGGCCTGTTTTGCAAGTGTGCCGATAAGATCATCGGCTTCACAGCCTTCTAATTCAATAACAGGTATGTGCATTGCTTTTAGCAGTTCCTGAATGTATGGTACCGCAACCTTTATTGCTTCAGGTGTTTCGTCACGGTTTGCCTTATATTCTGTAAACATCTCGGTACGTACAAGGCTTCCGCCTTTGTCGAATGCAACAGCCAGATGGTCGGGCTTTTCACGCTTTATTACATCGAGCAGGGAATTCATGAAACCCATAATGGCAGAGGTATCCATGCCTTTGGAATTAATCCTGGGATTCTTAATAAAAGCGTAGTAACCACGGAATATCAGCGCATAAGCGTCTAACAGGAAAAGGCGTTTTTGTTGTGACATGTAAAAATCAATTTGCCGTAAAAATAAGCAAACCGATGCACAATAGGAAGTGCCTGCTAAATGAACTTTGAACAAAAGAGGTTTCGATGTATTATAATACTCGTATAAGCTTGTAACAAATCAGCCCTTTATTCGTTAATTTGTAAAAACAAATTAAATGATTCGCTGGATATTATTCTTTGTCTTTGTCGCATTAATTGAAATTTATGCTTTTCAGACGGTAAAGACAGTTTTTAGGGTACGATGGGTGCAGTATGCATACATTGCCATTTCACTATTTATTCTTCTGTACATTGTCTATCAGTTTACCCAGTTTGACCGTAGCATTGGCCAAAATAAAACCACCTTATTCACGTTAGGATTGTTGTTGATTACTTACCTGCCAAAAATGGTAATAACAGTAGTAATGTTTGGTGAAGATGTAGTAAGGGTTATTGATGGGCTAATGAAAGAGTTTTTGGGCAACAGTAATGAGTCCTTTCTTCCTGAAAGGAGAAAATTCGTCAGTCAGTTGGCTTTAGGGCTGGCGGCAATTCCGTTTCTTTCATTGTTGTACGGAATGACTAAGGGTAAATACAATTTTAAGGTTATTAAACAGACTATTTTATTCCCTGATCTGCCTGATGCTTTTGATGGAATGACAATTACACAAATCTCAGACATTCACAGCGGAAGCTTTGATAATCCTGAAGAAATTGAACATGCTATTGATCTTATCAATCAACAGAATTCTGACCTGATTCTATTTACGGGTGATATCGTGAATACGCATGCTACAGAAATGCATCCGTGGATTGATACATTTAAGCGTATTAAGTCGGCTCCTATGGGTAAATATTCTGTTTTGGGTAACCACGATTATGGAGAGTATGTTACCTGGCCTTCGCAGGCAGATAAACAAAAGAATTTTGAAGATATAAAAGATCTGCACCGTCAGATAGGTTTTAATCTTATGCTTAATGAGAATGTAAAGCTCGAAAAAGACGGGCAACAGATTACCCTGATAGGAGTAGAGAACTGGGGTGAAGGCTTTAAACAGGCAGGAGATTTAGGTAAAGCAGCCATTGGAACATCGGCTAAAGACTTTAAGATCCTTATGAGCCATGATCCATCACATTGGGAGTACGAAGTTAAGGACAGTCCGAACCATTATCAGCTTACATTAAGCGGACATACTCACGGCTTGCAGTTTGGTGTTGAAATTCCGGGAGTAATTAAGTGGAGTCCAGTGCAATACAGGTATAAACAATGGGCTGGGTTATATGAAAATTTAGGCAGGTATGTGTATGTAAACCGTGGCTTTGGTTTTCATGCTTACCCTGGCCGTGTGGGCATTTGGCCTGAAATTACAGTGCTGGAACTAAAAAAAGCTTAAAAAGTAGGCTCGTTTGGTAAAAATGCTATATTTGTATAATATTTATTTATAAAAAGTTTTAAAGTCAGTTTAAAATTTCATTATATGTCAAAATTTGGAGAACTAATAAACTCCCAGGTACCTGTACTGATTGATTTTTATACAGAGTGGAATGAGCCTTCAGTATCTATGCATCCTGTAATAAGGGATGTTGCGGCTGCACTTGGCGACAGGGCTAAAGTGATAAAAATTGATGTAGACAAAAATCAGGAACTGGCTGACGCGCTTAGGATTAAAGGTCTTCCGACACTTATGATCTATAAAGACGGACAAATGGTGTGGAGGCAATCAGGAGAGCTTGATGCTAATACAATCATTGGTCTTGTTCAGGAACAGATCTAAGATAAGGTTCCAAAGCTAAATCCCTTTTCTTTAAGATATTCAATAACTTTCGGCAGTGCATATTCCAGATTTGGAAATGCCTTTATACTGTCATGAAAAATAATAACGCTGCCATTGGCGGCGTTTTTTATTACATTGTCCAGGCATTTTTGCGGAGTGATAGTAGTATCAAAATCGGCGCTGAGAACATCCCACATTATTATTTGATATCCGAGGTTTTTTACTTCTTTTGCTTGTTCGCGGCTTATCTTTCCATAGGGTGGGCGAAATAGTTTTGTGTCAATACCGCTTTTATCTATAATAGATTGTCTGCAGGTTTCCATATTCTTCAGATAAGCTGCAGTATCAGTATTCCAGCCATTGATATGGTTATAGGTGTGATTGCCTATAGTATGTCCTTCTTTTATTACTTTTTGGAATACTTCAGGGTTCTTGTCGATGTTATTTCCAATACAGAAAAAAGTAACTTTAATAGAGTGCTGTTTAAGTAGATCGAGTACCCATTCTGTTACTTGTGGTATTGGCCCGTCGTCAAATGTCAGGTATACTGTTTTTTGGGCAGCAGGAATGTCCCAAACATATCCGGAGAATATTTTTTTGATAAGCCATCCTGTTTTTACCCAATACGGTTTCATAAAGCTATTGTTTTTTAAAAAAAAAGATGCAGCACTAATAGTACTGCATCTCAAAGTTAGTAATAGTTGTGTTAACTATTCTTTATCTCTCTTATATCTTCCTGCTTTTTCGTTGAATTCATTGAATTTAATTTTTGCAGTGTTATAGTATTGCTCATCACCATTATCTTTCATAACCCATAGCAGACTTCTGTAACGCTCAATTGCGGTAATAATGTCTATGGCTACAAGGTTTTGGTCACTTACTGAAAGGCCTCTATAAAAGGTTAGGTTCTCCTGATACTTTTTAATCAGAGTGTCAAGTAGTTCATGCGCTTCTTTTTGGTAGCCTAACTGATAGTAGCCTGATGCAAAAGGTTCAAGCAGGGTGTAATACTCATAGAAGTCTACCGGCATTTTAGTCATGGCAAGATCGATGATCTTTTTAGCCTTGTCTTTTTTACCTTCCTTAATAAGCGCCTCCATCAATCGGGCAAGATTGGTTCGGTAGGTAATACTGTTTTTACGTGTCTCCGGGTCATGGTAAATTTTAGGGCTGTCGCTATTACCCCAATCCCAGGACATAACAATGTCATACATTTTATCAGTGTCTATGTAGCCCATATCAAGAGGGCTACCATCTTTAGGGATGGCTGTTCTTACTGGAACAAGTTTAAATACCATGCCATCAAGCTGAAGGTAATCCTTCATCCATAGATAATCATCATCACCAAAGCTTCCTCCGGTAAAATATACCGGTCGCTTCCAGTTATTATTATTGATGATGTCAAGCATCATAAGACGGTTTTTGTAAAGTGCATCACCTTTGATAGTAATATCAATATATGGTGCGATAGAATCGAATTGCTTAGGTGCAACGATTTTGTTCTTGATTATTTCTTCTTTGTTAACCGGTATTCTTACCTTGTTAGTAGGGTAGTAGTTTACAAAGTGACCATTGTTAAGTTCTTTTTTAACCCTTTCATCATCTGATTTAAGAAAATCGATAAAGTTGCTAAGAGGCCATCTGTTTTCTGTTTCAGGTACATAAAGGCTGTAGTCACGTGTTCCCTGTTTATACTGACTTGTCTGGAAGCTAATTGGCATTGGCTCACTCTCATAGGCTTTGGCCTTCATTTGGTCAATATACCAGTCAGTCATTAGTAAACTTGTGTTTACGATCCTCACATCGGTACGGAAGCCCTCGATCTCCTGCGCATACCATAACGGGAAGGTATCGTTATCACCAATGGTAAATAGTATTGCATTCTGGTCACATGACGAGAGATAAGCTTTTGCCATTGCTATAGCAGTATATTTTCCTGAACGGTCATGGTCGTCCCAGTTTTGAGAAGCCATAAGTACTGGTGCGGCAAGTAAGCTAACTACAAGAATAACCGGTCCTGCTACTTTAGGCTGAACATATTTTTTAAGTCCGTCATAGATGGCATAAATGCCAAAGGCAATCCACATGGCAAATACATAGAATGAACCTACAAGGGCATAATCCCTTTCACGTGGTTCAAAAGGTCTTTCGTTAAGGTATATCTTTAAGGCAATACCTGTAAATAGGAATAGTGTGAGTAATACATAAAAGCTCTTAGGATCTTTTTTAGCGTGGAATGCAATCCCTACAAGTGCAAGAATGAATGGAAGGAAGTAATAAGTATTACGTCCTTTGTTTTCTTTCATATCTGTAGAAAGGTTTTGCTGCGAGCCAAGATGAATTTCATCAATTGGGGTTACACCGCTTAACCAGTTCCCTTCGATAATGTCCCAACGTCCCTGAAGGTCATTTTGGCGCCCAGTGAAGTTCCACATCAGGTATCTCCAGTACATGTAGCCAAACTGGTATTCGAACATGTATTTCATGTTGTCTCCAAATGATGGCTTTTCAATGATAAGGTAATCGCCGTAAGTTTTAAGGAATTTCTCGTAATCTTCATAATCAGCCTGTCCTGACTTATATGAAGCTTTAAAGTCGTTAACGATATTTTCTATTTCACCTCTGATCTGCCCCATGGCGGCATTATAATCCTCGTCGCTCATCTGCTCTACGGGTAAACCGTATTTTCTTAATTCATTTTCATAATCGTATGATGGATTAAGTCTGAATTCAAGCGGTTTTGTATAACGCATGTAGTTAGCAGCATGCTCAGTACTCCACATCCTTGGCATAAATCCTTTGTGGTTATCGTCGGTGTTTTGCTTGGCATTTTTGAAATTGTTTACAATAACATATTTGCCGGTTTTGTAATCCCTTTGATAGTTAGGTTTTTCGTCCTCGTATGGGTTGTTTTTGTCAAGACCTGCAAAAGCATCAGAATACATAGGGCCGTAGAAAAGCTTTTGCTCTCCATACTGCTCACGATTATAGTAGGCAAGTACCTCGGCAGCATCCGATGGCCTGTTTTCGTTGATTACTACATTAGCGTTAGCACGGATAGGCAGCATCATCCATGTAGAGAATCCTATAAAGATAAATAGTACACAAAGTAGTATAGTATTATAGAAAGGAAGTTCTTTCTTTTTAGTGTATTGCAAACCAAAGTAAAAGAAAGCAATAATAACAAGTGCCATGAAGATGGTTCCGGAGTTAAAAGGAAGTCCGAAGGAGTTTACCATGAAGATTTCAGTTTTACCGAATAGTGCCATGGTATATGGTAATAATAGTTTGAATATGAAAAGAAGTATCGCTACGATTACAATGTTAGCGATTATAAAACTCTTTACGGTTATCTTTTGGTAGTTTTTAAAGTAGTAGATAAAACCGATGCTTGGAATTGTAAGCAAGGCCATAAAGTGTACACCAAATGATAAACCTACAACCAATGAAATGATAAGAAGCCATTTGTTGCCTCTTGGGGTATGCATTTCCTGTTCCCATCTAAGGCCTAGCCATAATAGTAGGGCAATAAATAACGATGCCATGGCATATACTTCTGCCTCAACTGCATTAAACCAGAAGCTGTCGGTAAAAGTGTAAGCCAAGCTGGCTACCGCAGAGGCTCCTAATATAACAATGGCGTTATTGTTGTTTAGTTCTGATACTTTATTGATAAGATTCTTTAATAATATAGTAAGCGACCAAAACATAAATAGTATGGTAAAGGCGCTTGAAAACACCGACATCATATTTACCATCAGGGCTACCTTATCAGGTCCGGTGGCAAACATCGCAAAGAACGCGCCCATCATCTGGAAAAGTGGGGCTCCCGGTGGGTGGCCTACTTCAAGTTTTGCAGAGGTGGCAATGTACTCACCGCAATCCCAAAAACTAAGGGTGGGTTCAACTGTTAAGGAATAAACAAGTAAGGCAATGGCAAAAACTGACCATCCAAGGATGGTATTCCATTTTTTGAAATTGAATGTTATCATGTAATGATTGTTGTTCGGTGATATCTAATATGCAAAGAAACTATTTTTTTCGTTAAGCAAAACTCAATTTTGTATATAATATGTGTTTTAGAAAGAAAAATCCATCTTTTTTCGAAGCACACTTATTTTATATTTAGTGTAGTTAACGGGGTTTAGGGAAATAAATTGCTGTGATGTATTAAGAGTGCAATTTTTTTAAATTTTTTATTTCTGTCTATCTGATTGTTTATGTTTGTGTTACGGATATGTAAGTGAAAAAGCAGAAAAAAAATTGATTTTTTTCAGTTTAAAAGTTTGCAAAAATGGAATTATGTACTACATTTGCACCCGCAATAAGGAACTAACTGGTCTATGGTGTAATGGTAACACTACTGATTTTGGTTCAGTCATTCTAGGTTCGAGTCCTAGTAGACCAACAGAAAAAGCCTCTCAGAAATGAGAGGCTTTCCTTTTTTTTGGTTCAATTGTAAATTAAAGGATTGTGGGGATAAAAAAAGCGGCTCATGGCCGCTTTTTGTAATAATATAAAGGCTTATCATATTCTGAAAGTGATAACCGGGCGAACAGCATGGTTAACCAGGTCTTCGCTTACGCTTCCGTTAAAGAAGTGGGCAAGGCCTTGTCTTCCGTGTGTGCTCATACCTATAAGGTCGGCATTGATGCTGTTTGCGAAATGAAGTACACCTTTTTCGATGTTTACGTCGTTATAGATGTGTGATGTGTATCCGTTCTTGATTTCAAACTGAGAAGCGAAGTTTTGTATTGTCTTTTCTGCAGCGTGAGTTGATTTGAAATTGTTAGGTGTGTTTATTGATACCAGGTGAAGCTCTGTTTCGAAGCTGTTGGCAAATTCAACCACTTTAGCGAATGGTTTTTTGATCTCATCCGAAAAGTCTGAAGCGAATACGAATTTCTGAGGATTGAAGTTGTCTTCTTCTTTTTTGATAACCAGTACAGGTACGTCTGATGTTCTTACAACTTTTTCAGTGTTTGATCCGATGAACATCTCCTGGAAGCCGCTTGCTCCGTGAGATCCCATTACTATAAGGTCTATGTTGTGTTTTTTGCTGTGCCCTATGATGCCTTCAAAAGTTTTTTCAAACTGGATGGCTTCTACTACATTAATGCCGGCTAAATAAGGTTTGTTTACAAACTCCTCGAAGCGCTCTCTGGTCTTTTCCATAAAGAACATAACTTCAGGCAGGTCTGTGCTGCTTCCTACTGCGTTACTTTCGCCTATTCCGTCGCTGGCAAGAGCCGGTAGCTCCAGCATGTGTAGAAGGAATATCTCGCCGTTATTTTTGCGTGCTATCTGAGCGGCAACTTTAAGGGCGTATTCTGCATGGGCTGAAAAGTCGGTAGGGACTAAAATTTTCTTCATAATTTATGATGTATAGTTAACAAAAATTTGGGTGGAAATTTAATATCATAAAGGTAAGAATTAAAATTGCATTATCCAATGATTTTCAAGATATAAAAAAAAATACTATATTTGCATCGTTATTTACTAAATACTAAATAATGAGGGGACGGGAGTCCCCTCTTTTTATACAGATATGACATTTAAGGAAAAAGTTGCAGACTTGCTAAAAACAGCTCTTGAGGAGCGTCCTTCGTTGTTTTTAATCGATTTTTCCATTACCGGTGCAAACAAGATAATGGTAACGCTTGATGGTGATAACGGAGTAAATCTTCAGGATTGTATTGATATTAGCAGGGCAATTGAGCATAACCTTGACAGGGAAGAAGAAGATTTTTCGCTGGAGGTTGCTTCAGGTGGGGCGGCAAGCCCGCTTAAAATGCCAAGGCAGTTCAGAAAAAACATTGGCAGAACATTAAGTGTAAAAACCGCTACAGAACAGATTGAGGCTGAAATTACCGATGCTAATGATGAATTTATAGTGTTGGAGTGGGAAGCCCGCGAACCTAAAAAAATAGGTAAAGGAAAAGAAACTGTCCAGAAAAGGCTTGAACTGCCTTATCAGGATATTAAAGAAGCAGTTGTTGTAATAAAATTTTAAAAAAATAAGAAAGTTGGCATGGAAAATCTCGCGTTAATAGATTCGTTTTCAGAGTTTAAGGACGATAAGCTTATAGACAGAGTAACGCTTATGGCTATCCTGGAAGATGTTTTCAGGAATGCACTGAAAAAGAAATATGGTTCGGATGATAATTTTGATATCATCATAAACCCGGATAAAGGGGATATGGAGATATGGAGAAACCGTGTGGTGGTAGCTGATGGTGAGGTGGAAGATCCTAACCAGGAGATATCGCTTTCTGAAGCAAGAAAAATTGAACCGGATTTTGAGGTTGGTGAAGATGTGTCGGAAGAAGTAAAGCTTATCCAGTTAGGAAGAAGAGCGATACTTGCACTACGTCAAAACCTTATTTCTAAGATCCATGAGCATGATAATACTAACCTTTATAAGCAGTTTAAAGACATTATAGGTGATATTTATACTGCAGAAGTGCACCATGTTAGACCAAAAGCTGTAATTTTGGTGGATGATGAAGGAAATGAGATTGTGCTTCCTAAAGAAAAACAAATACCATCTGACTTTTTCAGAAAAGGAGATAACGTTCGTGGAATTATAGAAAGCGTTGAGCTTAAAGGTAATAAGCCACAGATCATCATGTCAAGAACATCTGAGCTTTTCCTTGAGAAATTATTCGAACAGGAAATTCCGGAAGTATTCGATGGTCTTATCATGGTTAAAAAAGTGGTAAGGATTCCCGGAGAGAAAGCAAAAGTTGCTGTGGATTCTTATGATGACAGGATTGATCCTGTAGGAGCTTGTGTTGGTATGAAAGGATCGCGTATCCATGGTATCGTTCGTGAGCTTGGTAACGAGAATATCGATGTTATCAATTACACGACTAATACACAGCTTTATATCTCAAGGGCGCTTAGCCCGGCTAAAGTATCATCGATTAAAATTGATGAGTCTAATAACAGAGCTGAAGTTTTCCTTAAGCTGGAGGAAGTTTCTAAAGCAATCGGACGTGGCGGACACAATATTAAGCTTGCAGGTCTTTTAACAGGTTATGAGCTTGATGTTATTCGTGAAGGAAATGCTGCAGAAGATGAAGATGTTGAATTAACTGAGTTCTCTGACGAAATCGAAGGATGGGTGATAGAAGAATTCGCAAAAATAGGTCTGGATACCGCAAGAAGCGTATTGAACCAGGATGTACAGGATCTTGTAAGAAGGACCGATCTTGAAGAGGAAACAATACTTGAGGTAATGAGAATCCTTAAAGAAGAGTTTGAAGATTAAGAAGGTTTAAATTTACAAGCCAGTACAACACCGAAGATAAAATTAAAAAGATTGTATGTCTGAAGAAAGAGCAATAAGAATAAACAAAGTATTAAGGGAATTAAATATTTCGCTGGACAGAGCCGTGGAATATCTTAAGGACAAAGGGCACGTAATTGAGTCGAGTCCTAATGCTAAGATATCCAATGAGGAATATAATGCCCTTTTCAATCAGTTTTCTGCCGATAAAGGTAAGAAGGCGGCTTCTCTTGAAGTAAGCGAAGAAAAACGCAAAGAGAAAGAAGCACTTCGTATCGAAAGAGAAAAAGAGATTGAGGATAAAAGGAAGCAGGATGAAGAAAGGCAAAGACAGGAAGTGATCAAGGCGAGAGCTACACTATCCGGTCCGGTTGCTGTGGGCAAAATTGACCTTGGTACTAAAAAAGCAGAAACTTCTTCAGCCACTCCTGCAAAAGAGGAGCCTAAAGCACCAGTTGAGGAGCCTAAGGTACAACTTGAAGCGCCAAAAGCGGAAACTCCAAAAGAAGAAGCTCCTAAAGCGGAGATTCCAAAGACCGAAGCTGCTCCTGTAGCTGAAGTTAAAGAGGAGAAGCCAGCAGCGCCTGTTCAGAAACAAGAAGCTCCTGCAGCGCCTAAAGAGGTTGTTGAGAAGCCTTCTGTTGCAGAGACAAAACCACAACCCCAGGCACAGGCACAAACTCCTCAGAGTGCGCCTGCAACCCAGGAGGATGAAAAGATTAAAACGCAATACCAAAAATTAAGCGGTACTACTTTTACAGGGCAGACAATTGACCTTTCGCAGTTCAATAAGCCTAAGAAGAAAAAAGAGGACTTCAAGAAAGATGGTGGCAAACCGGGTACACCAGGTGCTAACCAGCAAGGTGGTGGTGCAAACCATGATAAGAAAAAAAGAAACAGGATTGCTCCTAAGCCGCAAGGGCAGGGAGGTGGCCAGCAGGGTCAGGGTAATAATGGCCCAAGACCAGGCGGAACAGGACAAACTATCCGTCCAAACAACCAACAAGGTGGTAATAAATTCGGTCAAAAGCGCCCAGCTATTGTTTCTAAAGTAGAGCCTACCGAAGAAGAGGTTAAAAACCAAATCCGTGAGACCCTTGAAAAACTTCAGGGTAAAGGAAATAAGTCAAAAGCGGCTAAATATAGAAGAGATAAGCGTGATAGCCACCGTCAGAAATCTGATGATGAGCAAAGAATGCTTGAAGAAGGAAGCAAAGTACTTAAAGTTACAGAGTTTGTAACTGTAGGTGAGGTTGCAACCATGATGGATGTGCCAATTACTAAAGTGATTGGAGTATGTATGTCGCTTGGAATCATGGTAACCATGAATCAGCGTCTTGATGCTGAAACCCTTAGTATTGTTGCTGATGAGTTTGGTTTTGAAGTAGAATTCATTACTACGGATATTGAAGAGGCAATGGAGGTTATTGAGGATAAGGAAGAAGATCTTGTTCACAGGGCTCCTATTGTTACCGTAATGGGTCACGTTGACCACGGTAAAACGTCCCTTCTGGATTATATACGTAAAGAGAACGTAATTGCAGGTGAATCGGGTGGTATTACACAGCACATTGGTGCTTATGGTGTAACGCTTGATAACGGCCAGAAAATTACATTCCTTGATACACCGGGTCACGAGGCGTTTACAGCGATGCGTGCACGTGGTGCTCAGGTTACCGATATCGCGATTATCGTGATTGCGGCTGACGACGATATCATGCCTCAGACAAAAGAGGCAATCAACCACGCTCAGGCAGCTGGTGTTCCAATGATATTTGCAATCAATAAAATTGATAAGCCAACGGCGAATCCTGAAAAGATTAAAGAAAAACTAGCCGGTATGAACCTTCTTGTAGAAGACTGGGGTGGTAAATACCAATCACAGGATATTTCGGCAAAACAAGGTATAGGTGTTAAGGATCTACTTGAAAAAGTACTACTTGAGGCAGAGATATTAGACCTTAAAGCTAATCCGGATAAAGCGGCTGTTGGGGCTGTAGTGGAGGCTTTCCTTGATAAAGGTAGAGGATATGTTTCTACGGTGCTTGTTCAGGGTGGTACATTAAGGGTAGGAGATTATGTTCTAGCCGGTAAAAACCACGGTAAAATTAAAGCGATGCACGATGAGCGTGGTAACAATGTAAAAGTTGCCGGTCCGTCTACGCCAATATCAATACTGGGTCTTGACGGTGCGCCTACTGCGGGTGATAAATTCAGTGTATACGAAGATGAGAAAGAGGCTAAGCAAATTGCAGCTAAACGTACTCAGCTTATCCGTGAGCAGTCTGCACGTACTAAGAAACATACTACGCTTGCAGAGCTTGGAAGACGTATTGCTCTTGGTCAGTTTAAAGAGCTTAATATTATTATCAAAGGTGACGTGGATGGTTCGGTTGAAGCTCTTGCAGACTCATTCTCTAAACTAAGTACTGAAGAGATCGAAATCAAGATTATTCATAAAGGTGTTGGAGCAATTACAGAATCTGACGTATTGCTGGCGTCTGCTTCAGATGCGATCATTATCGGATTCAACGTTCGTCCTTCGGCAAGTGCGAGAACTCTTGCTGATAAAGAGGAAATCGATATCAGGAACTACTCTATCATCTATGATGCTATTGATGATCTTAAGGATGCGATGGAAGGTATGCTTTCTCCTGAACTTAAAGAAGAAGTTACCGGTACTGCTGAGATCCGTGAGACATTCAAAATATCTAAAGTGGGTACTATTGCAGGATGTATGGTTACCGATGGTAAGATATTCAGAAGTTCTAAAATCAGACTTATCCGTGAAGGTGTGGTTATCTATACCGGAGAACTTACAACGCTTAAACGTTTCAAAGATGACGTTAAGGAGGTTTCAAAAGGATATGACTGTGGTATGCAGATAAAGAATTACAACGATATTCAGGAGTATGATGTTATCGAAGCTTACCAGGAAGTTGAAGTTAAGAAAAAGCTTAAGTAATTTTAGCTTATCTATAAATATATCCCGATTGTAGAACAGTCGGGATTTTTTTTGAAGTTTTAAAAATGAAAAAAATATTTTTTGCAGCAGTTGTCTGCTTGTTTGTAACAATAGCTCAGGCTCAAAAAGGGAATGAGAAAACTGTTAATTATCACTTGATATCGCTTGAAGATAAAAATGATATTCCTTTGGATTATAAATATTATGTTGTTGACGTTTATGATGGCAGACAATTTAAAGAGAATATTGGAACGGTACAAAAAGGGCCTTTCAATGCAAAAGTTTTAGCGCGGTTCGAAAAAGAATTTGATAAAGAAGTAAAAGATTATTTGGTAAAGGTGCTTCCCAAACGCGATGGGGTAATGCCAATATCTCTTAGGATTACTGATCTTTATGTTTCTGAATTTACAGGTTCCTTTTCGGAGACGGGTTATGCATCGGTAGTAGTTGATGTTATAATGAAAGAGGATGGTCGGGATTATGTTGTCGCGGCTGTTGCGGCCCGGGTAGAAGGCAATGGTGTGGATGTTACCGGGAAACATGACGAAAGGATTAAAGAAGCATTGTTGAAATGTATAGCCAAATTTGAAGTTATGGCTATGGAGGAATTTATTAAACTTCCTTTTGATGCTAATGAATTTGTTGCGGGCAGAGCGGCAGGGAAGGCTCCGAAAGGGGTGTATGTTTCCTATGTCGATATGCTTAAAGGTGTGCCTTTGAGTAATACTAATTATTATCTGAAAGCAGATGGAAATAAATATTATGTGGTAAATACAACTACTGCGAAAAGAGAGGATAATTATTATGCCTACAGTGATGGAGAGGTGGTTTATCTTAATGTGTCTAAGTATGCCAAAGACGCATATTATGCAAAAACAGATATTGTTGGAGGTAAATATTTTATTGAAAATGTTATTTATGATGCAGATAATGCTGCTTTGATGAGTGCTATGTTTGGACTTATAGGGAAATTGATATTTAACGATGATTATATGCTTCCTATGCTTATGGATGGCAACAGTGGACAGCCATTTTTTCTGTCTAATAGCGAAATAAAAACGCTGCTTTCTCCATACCCTGAATTGCTTAAGGAATATAAGAAGAGCGATAAGACTAATTCAGATATAAAAGCGGTTTTAAATAAGTATTACGCATTACAGAAACAGTAACAAAAAGCCCTGCATTTGCAGGGCTTTTTGTTATATAGATAAATTATTTGTTTGGTTTTATCAACAACGCGTGAGGGTATTTTTTCTTTATATCTACCATTATTTTTTCGGCATCTATTTTTGATTTAAAGTTGCCAACCCATACTTTATATGTTGGGCTTTCAAAAACTATCGTCCCGTCTATGTTTTTAAAGTCTCTTTTGAAGTCTGAGAGTGCTTTTCGGGCTTTGTCATTGTCTCCGTAAAAAATCTGGACTTTATAGCGGTCATTAACAGTTATTGAAGGGTTTATTTTACGTTTTTCCTTTAAAAGCTGTTCAAATCTGGTATCCTGATTCACAGAAACATTGCTCTCCTGAGCATGTGTGTTTATGCTCCAGAATGTAAGTAAAATTAGGCTGGCGAAGTAAGTGTTTGGTTTTAAAATTCTCATAATGAACTGTATTTAACGCAAAAGTACAATATATTATTTTATGGGGCTAGGTGGGATTTATTTAGAATCTTTATAAATTAACTATTAAGATTTATTTAAGGTTTGAGAATAATACATAAGTCGTATTTTTGTGGGAGTTTTTAAAAAAGCATAGTGTTTCTAAGCTAGGGCTTAAAAAACTATACCAATTTAAGTCGATAATCATTTTTAATATGAAAAAAGTGGGTAACCATACTTCGTTTTCAAGAATTTTATTGTTCTGTCTGGCGTTCTCGCTGTCATTTTCCATTACGTCTTATGCACAGGATGCTACGGCACCTGCAGCAGCTCCGGCGGCCGATGCGGCTGCGGCAGCACCTGCTGAAGGGGCTGGTGATCCTGTAAAAGGGAAAGAGTTATTTAATACTCTTTGTGCTGCATGTCACAAACTTGATGCCAAGTCTACAGGGCCTGCATTAAGAGGTGTTGCGGACAAGCATGATCGTGCGTGGATTTACAAGTGGGTAGCGAATAGTAGTGCAATGATAAAAGCAGGTGATCCTGCTGCAGTTAAGCTTTTTGCTGAAAATAACAATGCTGTCATGACTGCTTTCCCGCAGTTGTCTACCGGGGATATTGATAATATCCTTGCGTATACGTCGCTTCCAATTGAGAAACCTGCTGGTGGTGCTGTTGCTCCTGTTGGCGGAGGTGCTTCTCAGGATGGTGGGATGTCTAATAATTTAGTGCTTGGTTTGCTTGTGCTTGTGCTTGCGGTTCTTATCGTAATGCTTGTTATGGTGACTAAAACGCTTAGGAAAGTAGCAGAGGTGAAAGGTTTAGAGCTTCCTGAAACTTCTTCGGTTTCTTTCTGGAAAGCGTATGCTAAAAACCAGTTCCTTGTATTGGTTACGGTTATTCTTCTTATGTTGGCTTCATCATACTTCCTGTATGGTTATTTAATGCAGGTTGGTGTTGATAAAGATTATCAGCCAATCCAGCCAATCCACTTCTCGCATAAAATTCATGCTGGTGATAATGGTATCGATTGTAAGTACTGTCACTCTTCTGCAAGGGTAAGTAAGACTTCCGGTATTCCATCACTTAACGTGTGTATGAACTGTCATAAAAATATTTCTGAATTCCAGGGAGATAAGGATTCTACTTATGTTGAGCATTCAAAAGAGTTCTACTCTGGTGAAATTAAAAAATTATACGATGCTGTTGGTTGGGATGCTACAGCTCAAAAATATACCGGAAAACAAAAGCCAGTTAAATGGGTAAGAATTCATAATCTTCCGGATTTCGTTTACTTCAACCACTCACAGCACGTTTCTGTTGCAGGGGTTGAGTGTCAGACTTGTCACGGTCCTGTTGAGACGTTTGAAGTTATGAAGCAACATGCTCCGTTAACAATGGGCTGGTGTATTAACTGTCACCGTGAGACGGATGTTAAAGTGGAAGGTAACGACTACTATAAGAAAATCCACGACGAGCTTGCCAAAAAATATGGCGTAGTTAAGCTTACTGCTGCAAACATGGGTGGTACGGAGTGTGGTAAATGTCACTATTAATCAATTTTTAAGAAGCTAATATCTATATACAACATGGCATCAAACAAAAAATACTGGCAAAGTGTTGAGGAGCTAAATGAAAATAGCTCTATTGTTGAGACGCTAAGAAACAATGAGTTTGTTGAGGAAATTCCTACGGATGAATTTCTTGGTGACAAGGAAACCCTTGAATCTTCATCAACAAGCCGTCGTGACTTTTTGAAATATGTTGGGTTCAGTACAGCGGCTGCATCGTTAGCTGCTTGTGAGGGCCCGGTTATCAAGTCTATTCCTTACGTAGTTCAGCCGGAAGAAATCATCCCGGGTGTTGCTGATTATTATGCAACAACAATGAATGATGGTTTTGATTTCGCTAATATATTAATCAAGACGCGTGAAGGTCGTCCTATTAAAGTGGAGAATAATGTGCTTGCGGGTGCTAAGTTTTCTGCTAACGCAAGGGTTCATGCTTCTGTACTGTCTTTATATGACAGCATGCGTCTTAAGCAGCCGGTGATTGCGGGTAAACCTGCTTCATGGGAAGAAGTAAATGCTAAAGTTAAAGCTGGTCTTGCTTCTGCCGGAGCTGGTCAGGTTGTAGTTCTTACAGGCACTACTGCTAGTCCTTCAACAGATAAGCTTATTGCTGAATTTGGTGCTAAATATCCAGGATTCAGACACGTTGTTTATGATGCGGTTTCTTCATCTGAGGCATTGGATGCGTTCCAGGCTGTATATGGTGACAGAGCTCTTGCTGATTATGACTTTGGTAAAGCTGATGTTATCCTTTCAGTAGGTGCTGATTTCCTTGGCGACTGGCAAGGTGGTGGATTTGACAAAGGTTATGCGGCTGGACGTGTTCCTAAGCAAGGCAAAATGTCTAAGCATATCCAGATTGAGGCTAATATGTCACTTTCAGGTGCGAGCGCTGACAAACGTATTCCATTGACAGTTACTGAGCAAAAATATGCTCTTGTTGCTATATATAATGCTATTACAGGTGCTGGAGTTTCTGTTCCTGCAATTGCAAACAAAGCTTATGCTGAAGCTGTTGCTAAAGCAGCACAGCAGGTTAAAGCTGCCGGATCAGCAGGTGTTGTTGTGACAGGTCTTGATGATGTAAATGCTCAACTACTTGTTATTGCTATCAATAACGCACTTCAGTCTGCTGCATTTAACCCTGCGGGAGCTCGTCTTGTTCGTAAAGGAAATGCTAAAGCGGTTGCTCAGCTTGTTGCTGACATGAAGGCGGGTAGCGTTCATACATTAATTATGAACGGTGTTAATCCGGTTTATACACTTCCAAACAGTGCTGACTTCGTTGAAGGTCTTAAAAAAGTAAAACTTTCAGTTTCTTTCTCTCTTAAAGAAGATGAAACTGCTTCTATAACTACAATAGCTGCTGCTGCACCTCATTACCTTGAGTCTTGGGGAGATGTTAGCGTTGCTAAAGGATATTATGCTGTAACTCAGCCTACGATCCGTCCGTTATTTAATACAAAACAATTCCAGGATGCATTACTTGCATGGTCAGGTAACGCTCAGGACTACTATACTTACCTTAAAGCTTCTGCGGTTGCTACAGGTAAAACCTGGAACCAGCTTGTTCATGATGGTGTAGCAGTGTCTGAGGTTGCTCCGGTTTCTGCTGGTGCTGCTGATTTCGCTGGTGCTGCTGCTAATCTTGCTGCTGTGAAAGCTTCAGGAAAATTAGAGCTTGTGCTTTATACTAAAACAGGTATGGGTGATGGCCAGCAGGCTAACAACCCTTGGTTACAAGAGTTTCCGGATCCAATCACAAGAGTGTCTTGGGATAACTACGTAACTGTTGCTAAAGCCGATGCTGAAAAGCTTGGACTTGAGAACTGGAACGTTGCCAATGGTGGTCTTAACGGTAGCTATGTTTCTATCGATGTTAACGGTAAGAAACTTGAAAACGTACCAGTAATCATCCAGCCGGGCCAGGCTGTAGGTACTATAGGTCTTGCTTTAGGTTACGGCCGTAAAGAAGGCATGAAAAAAGAAATGACTGTAGGTGTTAACGCTTACACTTTATATAATGGCCTTAACTCATTCCAGTCAGCTACGTTGACTAAAGAAGTCGGAGAGCATGAGTTTGCTTGTGTTCAGCTTCAAAAAACTCTAATGGGTAGAGGAGATATCGTTAAAGAAACAACGCTTAAAGATTTCAATGAGAAGGATGCTTCTGAATGGAATATAATGCCGGTTGTGTCTTACGATCACAAAGAGGTTCCTGCTGCTTCAATCGACCTTTGGGAGTCGTTTGACAGAACTACAGGCCACCACTTTAATCTTTCAATCGATCTTAATGCCTGTACAGGTTGTGGTGCTTGTGTTATCGCATGTCACGCAGAAAACAACGTTCCTGTAGTTGGTAAGTCAGAAATAAGAAGAAGCCGTGATATGCACTGGTTACGTATCGATAGATACTATTCTCACGAAGAGACTTTTGCAGGTGACGTAACGCTTAAAGAGGGAACTTCAGGTTTGATGAATTCTATCAGCACTTTTAATGCGATGGAAGATCCTTCAGAAAACCCTCAGGTTGTATTCCAGCCGGTAATGTGTCAGCACTGTAATCACGCTCCATGTGAGACTGTATGTCCGGTTGCTGCTACATCACACGGTCGTCAGGGACAAAACCACATGGCTTATAACCGTTGTGTTGGTACTCGTTACTGTGCAAACAACTGTCCTTACAAAGTACGTCGTTTCAACTGGTTCCTGTACAACAAGAACAGTGAGTTTGATTACCACATGAATGATGATCTTGGTCGTATGGTTCTTAACCCGGATGTAAACGTTCGTTCAAGAGGTGTAATGGAAAAATGTTCTTTCTGTATTCAAATGACTCAGGCTACTATACTAAAAGCTAAGCGTGAAGGTCGTCCGGTAAACAAAGATGAGTTCCAGTCAGCTTGTTCAGAGGCTTGTAGCAGTGGTGCAATGGTGTTTGGTGATGTGAATTCGAAAGAAGATCCAATCGTTGCTCTTAAAGAGGACGATAGAGCTTACCACCTACTTAGCCAGATAGGAACACAGCCAAATGTATTCTATCATGTTAAAGTTAGAAATACATAATAAGAAGTAATATTAATAAGAAACACTATAAAGGATTATGTCGTCTCATTACGAAGCACCCATTAGAAAACCTTTAATTATAGGTGACAAAAATTACCATGATGTTACCGTTGATGTTGCTGCGCCTGTTGAAGGAAGAGCAAATAAACAATGGTGGATCGCATTTTCAATTGCACTTGCTGCATTCCTTTGGGGGGTTGCGTGTGTAAGTTATACAGTTGGAACTGGTATCGGTACATGGGGTTCAAATAAAACAATTGGCTGGGCCTGGGATATCACCAACTTCGTTTGGTGGGTAGGTATCGGTCACGCAGGAACTCTTATCTCTGCGGTACTATTATTATTCCGTCAAAAATGGAGAATGGCGATTAACCGTTCTGCAGAAGCGATGACGATCTTCTCGGTAATTCAGGCGGCAATGTTCCCTGTATTCCACATGGGGCGTCCGTGGTTAGCTTACTGGGTAATGCCGATCCCGAACCAGTTTGGTTCACTTTGGGTAAACTTTAACTCACCACTACTTTGGGACGTATTTGCGATCTCTACGTACCTTTCGGTATCATTAGTATTCTGGTGGACAGGTCTACTTCCTGACTTTGCAATGCTTCGTGATAGAGCAATTACTCCTTTCACTAAAAAAGTATATTCTATACTAAGTTTTGGTTGGAGCGGTAGAGCAAAAGACTGGCAACGTTTTGAAGAGGTTTCTCTTGTACTTGCAGGTCTTGCAACGCCACTTGTACTTTCTGTACACACTATCGTATCCTTCGATTTTGCTACTTCAGTTATCCCTGGATGGCATACAACTATCCTTCCGCCATACTTCGTTGCGGGAGCTATCTTCTCAGGATTTGCAATGGTAAACACCCTTCTTATCATCATGAGAAAACTTTCTAACCTTGAAGCATACATTACTATACAACATATCGAGTTGATGAACATCATCATCATGATTACAGGTTCAATCGTTGGTATAGCATATATCACTGAGCTTTTCGTAGCATGGTACTCTGGTGTTGAATATGAGCAATATGCTTTCCTTAACAGGGCAACTGGTCCTTACTGGTGGTCTTATGCTCTGATGATGACTTGTAATGTTATCTCTCCACAGGTTATGTGGTTTAAAAAGATCAGAACAAGCATCTACGTTTCTTTCGTAATTTCAATCGTGGTAAACATAGGTATGTGGTTTGAGCGTTTCGTAATTATCGTTACTTCACTTCACAGAGATTACCTTCCATCTTCTTGGACAATGTTCCAACCTACTTTTGTAGATGCAGGTTTCTTCATCGGTACAATTGGTTTCTTCTTCGTATTATTCCTTCTTTATTCAAGAAGCTTCCCTGTAATTGCGCAGGCAGAGGTTAAATCAATCATGAAGACTTCAAGCGAAACTTACAAAAAGTTAAGAGAGCAGGGTGGTCACGATAATCATTCACATTCAGAAAATAATCATCACTAAGATCATGAGTAATAAAGTTATACACGTATTGTACAATGATGATGATATCCTAATGGATGCAGTTAAAAAAACTCGCGCTGCTCATCATCACATTGAAGAAGTTTATACGCCTTTCCCGGTTCACGGCCTAGACAAAGCAATGGGTCTTGCTACAACCAGAATCGCTATTTGCTCATTCTTATATGGTTTAGTAGGTTTGTCGGTTGCAACGGCTATGATGAATTTCATCATGATCCAAGACTGGCCTCAGGATATCGGTGGTAAGCCAAGCTTTAGCTATATTCAGAACATGCCTGCATTTGTTCCTGTAATGTTTGAGATGACAGTATTTTTTGCAGCTCACTTAATGGTTATCACTTTTTATATGAGAAGTAAATTATGGCCATTTAAAAGCGCTGAAAACCCGGATGTAAGAACAACAGATGACCATTTCCTTATGGAGGTTGCTGTTCACGGGGATGAGAACCAACTTGTTTCGTTCTTTGAGAACACAGGTGCTGTGGAAGTAAAAGTAATTGAAAAGCATTAAGAAGAAGTATGAAAGCGTTATCTAAAATAGCATTACTGGCAGTAGCATCAGCTTCGCTGACTGCCTGCTTCAATAAATCAGAGCCTAATTACCAGTACATGCCAAACATGTATGAACCTGTTCCTTATGAAACTTATCAGGAATCAGCTGCATTCCCTGGCGGTAAAGAAGGTCAGCTTCCTGCTAAAGGATCTATTCCAAGGGGTTTTACTCCTTATGAATATGAAAACTCTACTGAAGGTTTAGAACTTGCAAAAGCAAATCTGAAATCTCCTCTTGCTCCTGAAGCTATCGACCTTGAGAGAGGTAAACAGCTTTTCACTATCTATTGTGCAATCTGTCACGGTGATAAAGGAGACGGAAAAGGAAATCTGGTTAAAAGGGAAAAATTCCTTGGGGTGCCTAACTATAAAGACAGAGCTGTTACAGAAGGAAGTATATTCCATGTAATAACTTACGGATTAAACGCAATGGGCTCTCACGCTAACCAGCTTTCTCAGGAAGAGCGTTGGCAGGTTACTCACTACGTGATGAAACTTAGGAGTGAATTATAATTGTAGAACACTGAAAGCATAAATATATGTACACATTTTCAAGTAGATTAAAAACGATTGCTTTAGTCCTGATGGTATTAGGTATCCTTGGGATAGGCTATAGTTTTTTCACTGCACCAAAAACCGTTGAAGACGTAGAGAAAATATTAGCGGCTGACAGCCACCACGGTGGAGGACATGCCGATGCAGCTCATCACGAGCCTGCTGCACATGATGCTCATGATGCTACAACTGAAGAAACTCATGAACCTGCAGCTGAAGCTACGCACGATACTGCTCATGCAGTTGCTGCAACTGAAGCAGCTCACGGAGAACATGACACTGTTCATGCTACAGCTGTTGCTCATGATGATCACGGTACTGCTGAAACAGCTCATGCTGAATCTCATGCAGCTCATGGCGAAGAAGCACATGATGCTCACGCTGAACACCAACACCATTTAGAACACGTACTTGGTCAATTACAAAACAAGCCTTGGTCTGCTGTTTATGTTGCTGCATTGTTCTTTATGCTAATTTCTTTAGGAGCTCTTGCTTTCTATGCTATCCAAAATGCTGCTCAGGCTGGATGGTCTCCTGTATTGTTCAGGGTTATGGAAGGTGTTTCTAGCTACCTAATTCCTGGTGCTATCATTGTATTCCTTATTCTTGTTGCGGGTACAATGGATCTTCACAAAATCTTCATCTGGATGGATAAAGATGTTGTTGCTGAAGATCATCTAATCCAGGCAAAATCGGGTTACCTGAATAAAGTATTCTTCCTTATCAGAGCTGCTATCTTTATGGGTGGCTGGATACTTTACCGTCAATATGCGAGAAAGAACTCTCTTGCTCAGGATGATGCTACAGATAACTCTTTCTACAAGAAAAACTTTAAGGCTTCTGCCGGATTCCTAGTATTCTTTATTGTAACTGAATCTATCATGTCTTGGGACTGGATCATGTCGGTTGACCCACACTGGTACAGTACACTATTCGGATGGTATGTGTTTGCAAGTTTCTTTGTAAGCGGTATCACTGTAATTGCTATGATTACTTTATATCTTAAATCTCTTGGTCACCTTGAATACGTTAACACAAGCCACATCCACGACTTAGCTAAGTTCATGTTTGGTATCAGCGTATTCTGGACATACCTTTGGTTCTCTCAGTTCATGCTAATATGGTATGCTGATATACCTGAAGAGATCGTTTACTTCAAAATGCGTATAGAAAATTATAACCTTCCTTTCTTTGGAATGGTTGCAATGAACTTCGTATTCCCTGTTCTTATCCTAATCAACACTGACTTTAAACGTCTTTCTTGGATTGTTGTAATGGCTGGTATCGTTATCCTTTGTGGTCACTATATCGACTTCTTCAACATGATCATGCCGGCTACAGTAGGTGATCAGTGGTTTATCGGAGCAGGTGAAATAGGTGCGATATTATTCTTCCTTGGTCTATTTATATTCGTTGTATTTACTGCGCTTACTAAAGCGCCGTTATTAGCGAAACGTAATCCGCTTATAGAAGAAAGTAAGCATTTCCATTATTAATATTTAAAGAAATAAACAAATGACAAGTTTATTGATAATTATAGTTTTAGTTTTATTAGGCATTGCAATATGGCAATTAACTAAAATATTTCACCTAACACAGGTTGGAACTGCTGGTGCTAATGATGCTAACAGTGAAATTGCTAACGATAGGGATAATAATGTTAATGGTTATGTGATGTTTGCCTTCCTTGGTTTCATCTATGTCTTTACAATTTATTCTCTTTACAAGTGGGGTCACCTTGTATTAGGTACACCTGCTTCTGAGCACGGTCCTCAGTACGATAATCTTATGGCTATCTCTATGTGGCTTATCTTTATTGTACAGACTATTACTCAGTTTTTATTACATTACTTTGCATTCAAATACAGAGGTAAAGAAGGTAAAACAGCTTTCTATTACGCTGACAATGATAAACTTGAATTTATCTGGACTATTATCCCGGTAATCGTTCTTGCAGGTCTTATCCTTTACGGATTGTATGCATGGACTAACATCATGTTCATTGATGAGCAGAAAAAAGATACTGTTTTTGTAGAAGTTTATGCAAAACAGTTTAGCTGGGAAGTTCGTTATGCAGGTGAGGATGGTGTACTTGGTAAAGCTAACGTAAGATATATCGAGGGTGTAAACACACTTGGTGTTGATATGTCAGATCCGAATGCTCAGGATGATATCCAGTCTACTGAACTTCACTTACCAAAAGGAAAACAAGTTGTGTTTAAATTCCGTTCTCAGGATGTATTACACTCAGCTTATTTCCCTCACTTCAGAGCGCAAATGAACGTAGTTCCTGGTATGGTTACTGAATTTGCTTTCACACCTACAATTACTACAGACGAAATGCGTCAGGATCCTAAAATCGTTAACAAAGTAGCTCATATCAATGAGATAAGATCGAAAAAGAGTGCCGAGCTTGTAGCAGAAGGAAAAACTCCTCTTGATCCTTATACTTTTGATTACTTACTTCTTTGTAATAAAATTTGTGGTGCTTCTCACTACAACATGCAAATGAAAGTTGTTGTTGAAGACGATGCAGATTTCAAAAAATGGTTAAGCGGAAAAGAAAAACTTTCTGCAGCTGTTAAGAAAGCAAAAGAAGAAGCTGCGGCTGCAGCTGCGGCACCGGAAGCAGAAGCTGCTCCTGCAAAACCAGCAGATTCAGCTACAGCGGCTAAACCGGATTCTACGGTAGTAGTAGCACAGGTTGTAAAAAAATAATTCTTTTTAAATATATTCAAATTAAAGAAATATGTCAGCAGTAGGACACGAAGAACACGGTCATCACGATGCTCACGATCACCACGATCATCATCATAAAGAGACCTTCATAACGAAGTACATCTTTAGTATCGATCACAAAATGATCGCTAAGCAGTACCTTATTACGGGTATTATTATGGGAGTAGTAGGAATTGTAATGTCTCTATTATTCCGTATGCAGATTGCATGGCCAGAAGAGTCTTTTACAATTTTTAAAGTTCTTTTAGGTGAAAAATTTGCTCCGGGAGGAGTAATGAAAAATGATATTTATCTGGCACTTGTAACAATACACGGTACTATCATGGTATTCTTCGTATTGACTGCCGGTTTGAGTGGAACTTTCAGTAACCTTCTTATTCCGTTACAGATTGGTGCACGTGATATGGCTTCCGGGTTTATGAACATGATTTCATACTGGTTGTTCTTCTTATCATCAGTTATAATGATCATCTCTCTTTTTGTTGAAGCAGGTCCTGCATCGGCTGGTTGGACAATCTATCCGCCATTGAGTGCGTTACCTCAGGCAATTGGAGGTTCTGGAGCAGGTATGACGCTTTGGTTAGTTTCTATGGCTATTTTCATCGCTTCATCACTAATGGGATCACTTAACTATGTTGTTACTGTAATCAACCTTAGAACAAAAGGTATGTCTATGACAAGACTACCTCTTACTATATGGGCGTTCTTTATTACGGCTGTTATCGGTATCGTATCATTCCCTGTGCTTTTATCTGCTGCTTTACTGCTTATATTTGACAGAAGCTTTGGTACTTCATTCTACCTTTCTGATATCTTCATCTCTGGTGAAGTTCTTCACTACCAGGGTGGTTCTCCGGTATTGTTCGAGCACCTTTTCTGGTTCCTTGGACACCCTGAGGTTTACATCGTAATCCTTCCTGCGATGGGTCTTGTGTCTGAAATTATGGCTTCAAATGCACGTAAACCAATCTTTGGTTACCGTGCGATGATCGCTTCGATACTTGCAATCGCATTCCTTTCGACTATCGTTTGGGGTCACCACATGTTCATCTCTGGTATGAACCCATTCCTTGGTTCTGTATTTACATTTACAACACTACTTATTGCGATTCCATCAGCGGTAAAAGCCTTCAACTGGATTACAACGCTTTGGAGAGGTAACCTGCAGCTTAACCCTGCGATGCTTTTCTCAATAGGTTTCGTTTCTACATTCATCACTGGTGGTCTTACAGGTATCATCCTTGGTGACAGTACACTTGATATTAACGTTCACGATACATACTTCGTTATTGCTCACTTCCACCTTGTAATGGGTATCTCTGCTCTTTACGGTATGTTTGCAGGTATCTACCACTGGTACCCTAAGATGTTCGGAACAATGTTGAACAAAAACCTTGGTTACATCCACTTCTGGGTAACTGCAGTATGTGCTTACGGAGTATTCTTCCCAATGCACTTCATCGGTATGGCTGGTCTTCCAAGACGTTATTATACTAACACTGCATTCCCATTATTTGATGACCTTGCTGACGTTAACGTTCTTATTACAATGTTTGCTATCGTTGGAGCTGCATTCCAGTTGGTGTTCCTTTGGAACTTCTTCTACAGCATCTTCAAAGGTAAGAAAGCGTCTCAAAACCCATGGAGGTCTACAACGCTTGAATGGACTACTCCGGTTGAGCATATCCACGGTAACTGGCCTGGTGAGATCCCTGAAGTATTCAGATGGCCTTACGACTACAGCAAACCCGGACATGATGAGGATTTCGTACCGCAGACTGTTCCAATGAAAGAAGGAGAAGAGCAACTACACCACTAGGAGCTCTGTACTATAAAACAAAAAAGAGGATACCAATCGGTATCCTCTTTTTTGTTTTTACATTTTAATAATGATGATTTTGATTTATCTGGATTGTCAGAAATAGAACCATACACTAGTTTTTCTTTCTTTTGCTTGTTTAAATAAGTTCATTATCTCAGTAACTATCGATTTATTCTCGGTGCCAAATTTATTAATGTTTTTACTTAAGACATTGTGCACATTTTCGATATCCTTCATTTCATTTATTCTCAAGTCTTCGTAATCATCAATATTTGCATTTCCAACATCATTAATAAATTCAAAAAAAGTAGAATGGTATAAAGAATTGAATTGTTCGTTATCTAATATAACTTGTATTAATTGTTCATCAGTTGCTTCATTATAGTCTAATGCTTTCTCGGCTGATGTATCTTTTGGTACAACTATATATCTTTGTTTCATATTATTTTGGTTATTCCTTCGGCTTCGTCAAATAATATACAGGTATACCGGCAAGCATAATCAAAACGCCCCAACCACAGGTACTGGTTCTGTCCTTTAACAAGAAGAAACAAAATGCTGCTGCCAGTATGATATAAATAGCAGGTAGTACCGGATAACCAAAAGCTTTGTATGGCCTGTCTGCATTTGCCATTTTCTTTCTAAGGATAAAGATGCCGTAAATGGTCAGGATATAGAATATCACAACAATGATCATTACAAAATCGAGCAGGTCGCCATATTTTCCGGTAAGGCACAATGCCGATGCCCAAAAACACTGGAACCATAGTCCCCAACCCGGTACGCTTGCGGTATTAAGTTTGGCTGCTTTCTTAAAGAACAGCCCATCTTTAGCCATGGTGTAATAAACCCTTGCTCCGGCCATTATCAGTCCGTTGTTACATCCAAATGTTGAGATCATGATCATCACTGCTATGATGTAAGTGCCAATGTTTCCAAATATGGGATGTGATGCCGCTACCGCCACACGGTCGGAGGCTGCGAAAGCGATGCTATCGTTTGGCAATACTGCGAGATACATAATATTGGCAGAGATGTAGATTACAGTTACAATCAGCGTACCCAAAAACAGGCTCATCCCTACATTACGTTGTGGATTTTTTATCTCACCTGAAATAAAGGTAACACCGTTCCATGCATCACTTGAGAAAAGTGAACCCACCATTGATGCTGCAATTGCAGACATCAGAACAGTTCCGCCTATTGGCAGCCATGAGTTGGTGTCTTTGTCATAAGATTGTGCATTCCAGGCATCGGTCCAGTTGGTAGCCCAGATATTAGAGTCAAAAGCCATAACTAATCCGAAAATTACTAAACCAAAAAGTGAAGCTATTTTAGTAATGGTTAATATTGTCTGTATCCATTTTCCATTTTTCACACCTCTGCTATTAATGTATGTCAGGATTATTATGGTAGCTATAGATACCAATTGTGCAGCGTTCAGTTTAAAGCTTCCTATTTCGTATAAGACATTCTGGTCACTAACGGGAGGGTAGAGGTACGCTGTAAACTTGGCAAATGCTACTCCTACAGCAGCAATTGTTCCCGTTTGTATCACGGCAAAAAAGCTCCATCCGTATAAGAAGGCAATGAGTTTGTTGTAGGCTTCTTTTAGGTATACATACTGTCCGCCTGCTTTTGGAAACATTGCACTCAGCTCTCCATAACTAATAGCAGCTATCATTGTCATCAGACCCGATAATATCCAGATGAAGGTTAGCCATCCGGCACTACCCACATTGCGCATCATATCGGCACTTACGATAAAGATCCCGGAGCCTATCATTGATCCTACAACAAGCATAGTGCCGTCAAGAAGTCCAAGTTCACGTTTTAAATGTGTGTTTTCGTTTTGGTTTTCCATAATTTGTGTTTGGTTTGGTTAAAGATATTTAAAATATCTTACGGTTGCCGTTTAAACCGAATTATTGGTTAACTTGGTTCTAAGAATTGAAAGCTATGAAACACAATAACGACAATAATTTTAAAGTAAACGAAGAAGGTAAACAGTTTGAACTGTATGTGCCCGGAGGTATGGCTTTTGTAGAGTACTATCGCGAAGGTGAAAAGATATTCCTTACGCATACCGAAACCCCTGAAGCACTCCGTGGGAGGGGTATAGCGGCTCAACTTATTGAGCGTACCCTGCAATGTGCCAAAGACAATGGGCTTACCGTGGTTCCGTTATGCTCTTATGTTGCCCATTATGTAAATGAGCACCCGGAGTGGATAGACGTTTTATCTGATGGTTACCAGATGTAATTCGTGCCAAATTCGATTATCTTTGCGATATGAATGAGAATTTAGACCCTACCAATAGTAATTACAATGCGGAAGAACTGGATCTTGAAAAAAAATTGAGACCCCTTTCGTTTGATGATTTTACCGGACAGGCACAGGTGCTTGAAAATCTTCAGGTATTTGTTCAGGCGGCCAATATGCGTGGTGATGCGCTTGATCATACCTTATTTCACGGGCCTCCGGGGCTTGGTAAGACTACTTTGGCGAATATTCTTGCCAATGAACTTGGTGTAGGGATAAAAATTACTTCGGGTCCTGTTTTGGATAAACCCGGTGACCTCGCAGGTCTTTTAACCAATCTGGATGACAGGGATATTCTTTTTATTGACGAGATACACCGTCTTAGCCCGGTAGTAGAAGAATATCTTTATTCGGCTATGGAGGATTTCAAGATTGATATTATGATCGAGTCAGGGCCCAATGCCCGATCGGTACAGATAGGACTTAATCCATTTACATTAGTTGGTGCAACAACGCGTTCAGGTTTGCTTACAGCTCCTATGCGTGCGCGTTTCGGAATTCAGAGCCGACTTCAATATTATACTACTGAACTGCTTACTACCATTGTTGAACGTAGCTCGGCGATCCTCAAAATGCCTATCACAATGGAAGCAGCAATTGAGATTGCAGGGCGTAGCCGTGGTACACCGCGTATTGCCAATGCGCTTTTGCGTCGTGTGCGTGACTTTGCCCAGATAAAAGGAAATGGAAAGATTGATATTGAAATTGCCCGTTACTCATTGAAGGCACTTCATGTAGATGCGCATGGACTTGACGAAATGGACAATAAGATACTAACCACGATTATTGATAAATTCAAAGGTGGGCCGGTAGGACTTTCAACCTTGGCAACTGCTGTATCAGAGAGTGGAGAGACTATAGAAGAGGTGTATGAGCCATTCCTCATTCAGGAAGGTTTTATTATCAGGACACCAAGAGGAAGAGAAGTTACTGAGAAAGCATATAAACACCTTGGCAGGACAAATCCCGGAATTCAGGGAGGATTGTTCGCATAGGTTTAGAGGTTATAATTATACGTTAAAGCTGTAAGTGTTTCACTTGCAGCTTTTTTAATTTTAATAAGGATTAAAATTTAACACTACTTAATAGCAACCGTTTGGTTTCGTTTCATATATTTGCAACTGAATGATTGCGTATTTAAATTAAATCAAACAAAAAACAAATAATTATGAGTAACGAAACCAAAATCGAAAAAGACCTTTCTGGCAAAAAATTGGTTATAACCCGTAGTTTTGACGCGCCGGTAGAAAAAGTATGGAAAGCCTGGACCGAAGCTGAACTATTGGATAAATGGTGGGCACCGAAACCTTACAGGGCCGAAACAAAGTCTATGGATTTTAAAGTAGGCGGTACATGGCTGTATGCGATGGTTGGCCCTGAAGGAGACAAACAATGGTGCAGGGTAGACTTTACTGCTATAGAAGAAGGTAAAAGCTTTTCGGCTGATAATGCCTTTTGTGATGAACAGGGGAATAAAACAGAATTATCTGTTGGTCGCTGGAATAACAGATTTGAAGGTTCCGGGAATAAAACAAATGCCTATATGGAGCTGGCTTTTGACAACGAAGAAGATCTTGAAAAGATTGTTGCTATGGGCTTCAAAGAAGGCTTCTCTATGGGGCTTTCAAATCTCGACGAGTTGCTGGCTCAGGGATAATCCTAAAATTATATGCACCGCTCCGTTATGGAGCGGTTTTGTTTTACAGATGTTATACCTTTGTACTATAGAAAGAGTTATAAACTCCCTCTCCTTTGGAGAGGGCTAGGGGAGAGGAAAGTTGATAAACAACAAAGAAAAATATACAGCATTCATAAAAGCCGAGGCAAAACGCCTTGGCTTCATTTCTTGCGGGATATCCAAAGCGGGATTTCTTGAAGAGGAAGCACCCCGATTAGAAGCCTGGCTCAAAGCTAAGCATAACGGACAGATGCAGTATATGGAGAATCATTTTGACAAGCGTCTTGATCCTACATTGCTTGTTGATGATGCTAAAAGTGTTATTTCGTTATTGCTGAATTATTATCCCGAACAAACCCAAACGGATAATACTTTTAAGATTTCTAAATATGCTTATGGACAGGATTACCATTTTGTCATCAAAGAAAAACTGAAAGAACTGCTTCATTCCATACAGGCTGAAATAGGCGAAGTAGGAGGCAGGGCTTTTGTAGATTCGGCACCGGTACTGGATAAAGCCTGGGCGGCAAAAAGCGGTCTTGGCTGGATTGGTAAAAATAGTAACCTGCTAAGCAAACAGGTGGGGTCCTTCTTTTTTATTGCAGAACTTATTGTTGATTTAGAACTGGAATACGACCATGCCGTAACGGATCATTGTGGGAAATGTACAGCCTGTATCGATGCCTGTCCTACCCAGGCAATCATTCAACCGTATGTGGTGGATGGCAGCAAATGTATTTCTTACTTTACCATTGAGCTTAAGGATAACCTGCCTATGGAAATGAAAGGTAAGTTTGATGAGTGGGCTTTTGGTTGCGATATTTGCCAGGACGTTTGCCCGTGGAATCGTTTTTCTAAACCGCATAATGAACCTTTGTTCAACCCCCATCCTGATTTATTATCCCTGACCAAAAAAGACTGGGAAGAGATTACCGAAGATACTTTTAGGGCGGTATTTAAAAATTCGGCTGTAAAGCGAACAAAATTTGAGGGGCTTAAAAGAAATATAGATTTCCTGAAATTATAAATAATCCCGAAATGCCATTCAAACATTTATTTAGAGCAAAAGCAATCTGGACTTTAAAAAGGAAAGATGAAAATATAAAGAGCTATAGCCGTAATCATAGCATTACAATTGAAGGTAAACCTGATTTAGATGTCTCGGCTGCGAAAGCTTTCAAGGGAGATGCGGCATTGTACAATCCGGAAGATATGCTGTTAAGTAGTCTTGTTTCCTGCCATATGATGTCGTATTTGTATGTGTGTGCCCAGGCAGGAATTGAAATCCTTTCTTATGCGGATGATGCCATAGCAACATTAGAGGTAAAAGATGATGGTTCAGGACGATTTACGGAAGTAACACTCAATCCAAAAGTACTAATTACGGATGCCAACAGGATAGAGGAAGCCTTGCTGCTTGACAAAAAAGCAAACGAACTTTGTTTTATTGCCAACTCCTGTAATTTCCCAGTTTATCATAATCCTGTTTGTGAGGTAAAATAAAAAGTCCGGTTTCATACCGGACTTTCTGCTATATAAGAGATTATTTTTTACTCTCTATCCATTTATTTATTTTTCCTTCAAGTACTTTTAGTGGAAGGCATCCTGCATCCAGCACCTGATTATGGAATTCCTTAATGCTGAATTTTGCACCAAGTTCCTTTTCGGCTCTAGTGCGTAGCTCGCGTATCTTTAATTGACCTATTTTATAAGACAATGCCTGTCCCGGTATTGCCATATAACGTTCTACTTCGGCAATGATGCTTTCTTCCGGCTCGGCTTCATTCTCCATAGAGTATTTAATAGCCTGTTCCCTTGTCCAGTCTTTCGTATGAAGGCCTGTATCTATAACAAGACGGAGCGCACGGTGCATCTCAGCGCTAAGCATCCCGAAATATTGATAAGGATCGCTATAAAGACCAAGTTCCTTACCTAGTGATTCAGTGTATAAAGCCCATCCTTCGCCATAAGCGTTGAACCAAATTGTTTTTCTGAAGTCAGGCAGGGTCGTGTTTTCCTGCTGTATTGATATTTGATAGTGATGCCCCGGGATGGCTTCGTGAAGGAAAAGGTCTTCATCGGCATACACATTGTATTTTTTAACGTCAGGTATTGGAACATAGAAAATACCCGGGCGTGTACCATCAAGCGAACCCTGGTTGTATTCGGCACTTGCCGATGCTTCACGGAAAGCTTCTGTTCTTCTAACCTCAAAAGGAGTTTTTGGCTTAAGATCAAAAAGTTTTTCAAGATTCGGTTTCATCCTCTCATGAATAGCATTGAAGTTGTCTATTACCTGTTGTGGCTCGGTAAAAGGCATCAGTTCTTTTTTATTACGTACATAGTTGAAGAAATCTTTTAGCGGACCTGTAAAACCAACCTGTGTTTTAACCTTTTCCATTTCTGCCGTAAGGCGGGCTACTTCTTTAAGACCAAGCTGATGGATCTCTTCCGCCGTCATATCGGTAGTAGTGTAACGTTTTATCAGGTGGTCGTAATATTTCTTCCCGTCAGGAATGGCCGATATACCACTTGTTGAACGACTGGCCTTTAGGTAGTCATTACTCACATAATTGTATAATTCATTGAAAGATGGTATTAGCTTCTGTTTAAGTATGGCTGTGTATTTGTCTGTAAGCTCTTTTTTATGAGCGTCGGTAAATGATGTAGGGAAAGCTTTTACAGGCGAATAGAAAAGGTGGTTTTGTATGTCTTCATTTGCCAGGTCTTTTAATTGAGGAATCATTTTTACAGTAAGTGATCTTGGTAATACGTAGCCCTTGGATACGCCTTCCTTCATTCGTAGCTGCGCGGTAGCAAGCCATTTGTTAAAGCTTTCGAGTCTTTCGAGCCAGTTGGTATAATCTTTATAGGTTTTAAAAGGCTGAGCACTTGAACCGCTGGCAAACTGTCCTATGGTAAGAGGGAGTGACGTAAACTGGTTCATCGGTATCAGATATTCTTTAAAACCCAGTTGTTCGATGTTGATGTCGCATTCCCAAAGCAGTAACTCTTTACTTAGCCTGTCATTTTCTGAAAGGTCGTTATCTGCGTACTTTTTTGCCTCCGTAAGGTACTTCTCAAAGAAAGTCTTTATCTCATTGTTGTATTCATCCGTAAGGTTATTTGGTAACAGATTATTGTAAATACTGTCGCCTGAAGTGGTTGATTCTACAGGAAAGAGCTTCATTCGTTCTTTATAGTAATTGTCAAGAACTGTTTTAAACTCATTATTATCTTCAGCTGTGGTTTCTTTTTTTGCACACGATTGCAATATTGCCGCCGCCGCAAATAGTATTAAGGATATTTTTTTCATGGTTGTGATGCTAAATTTTGTTTAAAGATACATTTTTCACATAAAAAACGATTGCAAAAAGAATCGTCTTAAAAATTTCGCAGTTTCGCCGATAGGGTTACCTTTGTGGATTCCAGAAAAAAGTATTCATAATGAACCAATACAGTAAGAGAAGAGAAGCACTATTATACCACGCTAAACCACATCCTGGTAAAATACAGGTAGTGCCAACAAAACCTTATGCTACACAAAGAGATCTGTCACTGGCTTATTCGCCGGGCGTTGCAGAACCTTGTCTTGAGATTGCTAAAGATGTAAATAACGTTTATAAATATACTGCCAAGGGTAACCTTGTAGCTGTAATTTCTAATGGTACTGCGGTACTTGGCCTTGGAGATATAGGTCCGGAAGCTTCTAAGCCGGTAATGGAAGGTAAAGGACTTCTGTTTAAGATTTTTGCCGATATCGACGTGTTTGATATAGAAGTTGATGCTAAGAACATTGACGCTTTTATCGAAACTGTTAAAAATATTGCCCCAACTTTTGGAGGTATCAACCTTGAGGACATCAAAGCTCCGGAGTCTTTTGAAATTGAAAGAAGACTTGTTGAAGAGTTGGATATTCCTGTAATGCACGACGACCAGCACGGTACTGCGATCATTTCGTCAGCAGCACTTATTAATGCGGCTGAACTTGCAGGTAAGAATATCAGCGATATTAAACTGGTAGTATCAGGAGCAGGATCGGCGGCTTTGGCTTGTGCGGATTTATATATACTTCTTGGTGTAAAAGCTGAAAATATCAAAATGTTTGATGTTGACGGTATGTTGGTTACGAGTCGTGAAAACCTGCTTCCTAAGCAGATGAAATATGCTCAGCCGGGCAATGCTCAAACATTAGCTGAAGCAATTGTAGGAGCTGATATGTTCCTTGGGCTTTCGGTAGGTAATATACTTACTCCTGAAATGCTGCTTAGCATGAACAACGACCCTATTGTATTTGCAATGGCAAATCCAATTCCGGAGGTTGATTATAATGTGGCAATAGGTACGCGTCCCGATATTATTATGGCAACAGGTCGTAGCGACCACCCTAATCAGGTGAATAACGTTTTAGGTTTCCCTTATATATTCAGGGGAGCACTTGATGTTCGTGCTACGAAAATAAATGAGGCTATGAAAATGGCTGCCGTTCACGCACTTGCGGAGCTTGCAAAAGCACCGGTGCCGGAGCAGGTAAACATTGCTTATGGCGAGACAAAACTTAACTTTGGACGTGATTATATTATTCCAAAACCATTTGACCCAAGACTTATAGCTGTAGTAGCACCCGCTGTTGCTAAAGCTGCGATGGATAGTGGAGTGGCTAAAAATCCTATTCAGGATTGGGATAAATACACAGAAGAGCTTTTAGAGCGTCTGGGTAATGATAACAAAATGGTAAGATTACTTACCAACAGAGCAAAAACAGATCCTAAACGAATTGTATTTGCAGAGGCAGATCACCTGGATGTGCTTAAAGCAGCACAGATAGTTATGGAGGAGGGTATTGGTAAACCAATACTTTTAGGAAACCGCGAAACGATAAACGAGCTGAAGGAAGAAATTGGCTTTGATGCTGAAGTAGCGATTATAGACCCTAAAACAGATGAAGAAGACGAAAGAAGATTGCGTTATGCACAGTCTTACTGGGAAACAAGACAACGCCGTGGCGTGAACCTTCTTGATGCTCAGAAATGGATGAGGGAACGTAACTATTTTGCTGCAATGATGGTTAATGAAGGTGAGGCGGATGCAATGGTTACAGGATATTCAAGAAGTTATCCTTCTACTGTTAAGCCTGTTATGCAGCTTATTGATAGGGCTCCGGGTGTTAGCAGGATCGCAACAACCAATATGATGCTTACCAAACGCGGTCCGATGTTCCTTTCTGATACTGCAATTAACCCTGATCCAACAGCAGAAGATCTTGCAAGAATTGCTATAATGACTGCAAAAACCGTACGTATGTTTGGAATTGAGCCGGTTGTAGCTATGGTATCATTCTCAAACTTTGGTTCATCAACGCATTCAAATGCTGTTAAGGTGAGAAAAGCTGTTGAGATTTTACATAATGAACATCCTGATCTTATTGTTGATGGAGAGATTCAGGCAGATTTTGCACTAAATCCGGATATGCTTAAAGATAAATTCCCGTTCTCTAAACTTGCGGGTAAAAAAGTAAATACACTTGTATTCCCTAATCTTGATGCTGCAAATATTACTTATAAGCTTTTAAAAGAGCTTGATCATGTGGTGTCGATTGGTCCTATTATGATGGGACTTGATAAACCTGCTCACATTTTCCAGCTTGGTGCAAGTGTTGAAGAGATGGTAAATATGGCTGCAGTAGCGGTGGTTGATGCTCAGGAAAAAGAATATCGTCTTAAAATGGCAAACAAATAGTTTTTGGTGCAGGGTTAAAGAATTTTATTATTTTTGGGAACGGCTTAAAAAATATTTATGATAGCACACCTTCAGGGGAGATTAGTAGAAAAAACACCTACCGATGTGGTAATAGACTGTAATGGAGTAGGGTATCAGGTTAATATATCGCTGCATACGTTTTCGTTGCTGCCTGATTCAGAAAATATAAAGCTCTACACTTATCTGCAGGTAAAAGAAGATGCCCACACGCTTTTTGGTTTTGCTGAAAAGGCGGAAAGAGAACTTTTTAAGCTGCTTATATCAGTTTCCGGTGTTGGAGCCGGTACTGCCCGCACTATGCTGTCGTCGCTGGAACCCAAACATATTATTCATTCCATAGGCTCAGGTGATGTAGGCACCATTCAGTCGATTAAGGGGATTGGTGCTAAAACAGCCCAAAGGGTAATACTCGATTTAAAGGATAAAGTGTTAAAACTATACGATTTAGAGGAAGTTTCAGGTCCGGGCTACAATACAAACAAAGAAGAAGCGTTATCTGCCTTGGAGGTATTAGGCTTTAACAAGAAATTGGCAGAGAAGGTTATTGAGAAGATTGTTAAAGAGAATCCGTCGGCGAGTGTGGAGACAATTATAAAACAAGCATTAAAAAATTTATAATCCTTGAAAACAGATTACTCTAAAGATTATTGCAGGAACTTAAAATACGCCATTTCCGTATTGTTTTTATTTTTTGGCGTTGCGGTGCAGGCACAGGTAACGGAAGAGGAGGAAGAATCACGCGATACTATAAAGGGATATAATACCGGAAAAGTCGAAATTCCGAATCCTACCAGTATAGTAGAGGCATATACCTATGACCCCGTTACAAACAAGTATATCTTTACTAAGAAGTTTGACGGATTTAATATAAATTATCCCATAATACTAACTCCCGAACAGTATCAGGAATTAGTGTTAAGGGAATCGATGCGTACCTATTTTCAGGAAAAATCCAATGCTATGGATGGAAAAGGTACTGAAGAACAGCAAAAAAATCTTTTGCCGCGTTATTATGTGAATTCAAGCTTTTTCGAAACTATATTTGGTAGTAATACTATTGATATTAAACCTCAGGGATCGGTTGAGCTAGACTTAGGGGTTCGTTATACCAAACAGGATAACCCTGCAATATCACCACGAAACCGAAAAACCCTAACCTTCGACTTTGACCAGCGAATTTCCATGAGCCTTCAGGGTAAAGTAGGTACAAGGCTTAATGTAACCGCAAACTATGATACCGAATCTACCTTTGCATTCCAGAACCTTATAAAACTTGAATATACTCCTACAGAGGATGATATCATTCAGAAGATCGAGGTGGGTAACGTGAGTTTCCCACTTTCCAACTCACTGGTTAGAGGGGCGCAAAGCCTTTTTGGGGTTAAGATGGCCCTACAGTTTGGTAAAACAACAGTAACGGGTATCTTCTCTGAACAAAAATCGCAAACCAAAACAGTTACCGCACAGGGAGGTGGAACCATTCAGGACTTCCAGATGTTTGCGCTCGACTATGATGCTGATAAACACTTTTTCCTTTCACAATACTTCAGGAACAATTACGACAATGCGTTAAGACAGTATCCGCAAATTTACAGCAGGGTGCAAATTACCCGTATTGAGGTCTGGGTAACCAACAGGCAAAACAGGATAAACGCAACTGAAAATAACTCGAGAAATATTATAGCGCTTCAGGATTTGGGAGAAAGCCGAATGACTAAGCCTAATACTAACACTGAAGTTACGGCAGAAACCGTTGGTGTTTTTGCTAATACCACTGATGAATTCTTTAACGCGGTTGACGGAAGTAAGTTTAATTTGTTTCCGGATAACGAAAATAATAAGCTGGATCCCGAAAAGATTGGCACTGCCAGTGGCTGGCTTAGGTCTTCGATAAGAGAAATTGTAACAGTAGATGGTAATAGTTTTGATCCTCAGTTAGGACCAATTTCTGAAGGAAGGGATTATTCTAAACTTGAGAATGCAAGAAAGCTTACCACAAGTGAATATAAATACCACCCGCAATTGGGGTATATTTCCTTAAACCAAAAACTGAATAACGACGAGGTACTTGCTGTTGCTTATCAGTATACGGTAGGTGATAAAGTATATCAGGTGGGTGAATTTGGTACTGATGGTGTTGCGGCTACCGATGTAACTCCGGGCGCAACTCCGGAAGCATCACCTGTACCAAGCACGAAGAGTTTGATGCTTAAGATGCTTAAGAGTAATCTGGTAAATACTTCTGAGCCGGTATGGGATTTGATGATGAAAAACATCTATATGATCCCGGGTGCTTTCCAGCTGGCACAGGAAGATTTCAGGATGAATATCTTATATACCGATCCATCTCCGTTAAACTATATAACACCGGCTGATGATCAGTCGCCATTACCGGAGCAAAACATATCTACTCCTGAAGATGAAGCCGTTGCTAATACTCCACTTTTACGTGTATTTAACGTAGACAGGCTAAATTATACCAATGACCCTCAGGTTGATGGTGATGGTTTCTTTGACTTTGTACCCGGTCTTACGGTTGATACCGATAACGGGCGCATCATCTTTACGACCGTTGAGCCTTTTGGAGAGCATTTATACTATAAGCTAGACCCAACGGCACCGGATTATAATACCACACCCGAAACCAGTTATGTAAATAACAACCAGAAAAAATACGTATTCCGAAAACTATATAAGAGTACTCAGGCGGATGCATTGCAGGATAGTCAAAAGAATAAGTTTCAGTTAAGAGGGCGATTCAAATCGACCGGCGGAGACGGTATTCCTATTGGTGCGTTTAACGTGCCTCAGGGCTCGGTTGTGGTTACAGCCGGAGGAAGGGTGCTTGTGGAGGGTGTTGATTATACGGTGAACTACCAGTTGGGTAGGGTGCAGATATTAGATCCTTCACTTCAGGCATCAAATACGCCTATTGAGGTGTCTGTTGAGAATAACTCTGTATTTGGCCAACAAACAAGGCGTTTTGCCGGATTTAATATCGAGCATAAATTCAACGATAAGTTCTTAATTGGCGGTACTTTGCTAAATATGTCAGAAAGACCGTTTACCAATAAAACAAACTACGGTCAGGAGTCTGTAAATAATACCATCTTTGGGTTTAATGTAAATTATGCTACAGAGGTGCCATTCTTTACCCGTTTGGTAAATAAACTTCCAAATCTTGATACCGATGTGCCTTCTAACTTCTCATTCAGAGGTGAGGTGGCTTATCTTAAGCCCGGAGCTTCTAAAGCTGACCGATTTAATGGGGAAGCGACTACTTATGTTGAAGATTTTGAGGGTTCACAAACTAATATAGATATGCGTTCTGCGCTTGGATGGACGCTTTCGAGTTCTCCGGCGGCTTTTGGAGACGGACCTGAACAGCCTATTCCGGCTAATGATCTTTCTTACGGATATAAAAGAGCAAAGCTCGCATGGTATAGCATCGATCCTGTATTCTATGCTCAGGGAGCGGGAGGAGCTGATGTTCCGCCGGAAGATATTTCGTCAAACCGTACGCGAAGAATTTATTATCAGGAGCTTTATCCGGTTACCGATGTGGCCCCGGGGCAAAGCCTTGTAGTAAATACGCTAGACCTTAGCTATTATCCGCAGGAAAGAGGACCATATAACTTTAACCCAACGCTTCCTGCTAATGGATTCCGATTTACTGAAACGGAAGCAACAGATAACTGGGCGGGTATTATGCGTGCCATTAACTCAACAAACTTTGAGCAGACCAATGTGGAATACATCCAGTTTTGGGTAATGGATCCATATTCAGTTGATGGTGGAGACGGAATCGATCCGAACAATACAGGTGTTCTTGAAATAAACCTTGGTGAAATTTCGGAGGATATACTGAAAGATAACAGGAAACAATATGAAAACGGACTGCCTGAGGCAGGGGGTAACCAGCCCGTATTCTCATCTGTATGGGGAGATGTTCCGGTGTCGCAATCGCTTATCTATGCTTTTGATACCAATACGGCTAATCGTGATGTTCAGGATGTAGGATTTGATGGGCTTACAGATAGTGAAGAGGCTATTAAATATCCGGATTTTTCAGGTCTTGAAGACCCTTCCGGTGATAACTATCGTTTTTATCTTGCCGCTTCAGGGAATGTGTTAGAAAAATATAAAGATTACAACGGTACTCAGGGTAACTCTCCTGTAGATATAAGCAGTAATAACAGAGGCTCTACTACGCTGCCGGATACTGAAGATATCAACAGGGATAATACCATGAATACTATTGATTCATATTATCGTTACCGAATTCCAATTACTCCCGGACAAATGCCGGGTGAAGGCTATCTGGTGGATACAAGAAATTTTGATCGCGATACACCTGGAGGTGATAAAGCTAAAGGGCGATGGTTATTGTATAAAATACCTGTTGACGCCGGAGATCCTATTGGTGGTATTGAGAGTGTGCGTTCTATTCGTTTCATGAGGATGTTAATGACCGGCTTTAGAGACGAGGTTACCCTTCGTTTTGCGGCTCTTGACCTTGTTAGAGGTGAATGGAGGAGATATACAAGTACATTGCAGGCGGGTGATGCAGATCCTACTGATGACCGTACAGGTTTTGATGTTGTGGCGCTTAACGTTCAGGAAAATGGTTCACGTTCGCCAATACCTTATGTTTCGCCTCCGGGAGTGAGAAGAGAGCAATTGTATACCAATAATGCTGTAATCAATCAAAATGAACAGGCTCTGTCGTTAAGAGTGTATCCTGATCCTACAGGAGGTTCAGACGATGGCCTTCAGTCGGGTGATTCACGTGCTGTATTCAAAAACGTGAATATTGATATGCGTCAGTTTAAAAAGCTGAGAATGTTCCTTCATGCTGAGGCTTTGCCGGCTGATGATGGTACTTCAAGGGCATTGCAGCCATATCAGATGAAAGGTTTTATGCGTTTTGGTAATGACTTTACAGATAACTTCTACGAAGTACAAATGGAGTTGGAGGTTACACCACAAACTGCAAGAATTCCGGAAGATATTTGGCCTGAGAATAACGAAATGCTGGTTACTCTGGATGCGTTGACCAAGCTTAAGGTTCGAAAACTAAATGGGGATGTTCCTCAGCCAGACGCAAATGGCGTAGTATATGTACCGGCTCAGGAACTTGACCCTTCATTGAGTCCGCATATGTGGATTGGTATTCGGGGTAATCCTAACTTTGGTAACATTAGAACTTTAATGTTAGGGGTTCGAAACGATACATCTCAAAATTTAAGAGGAGAAGTATGGTTTAATGAACTTCGACTTTCAGATATGGATAACAAGGGTGGTATGGCTGCTGTGGCAAGTATGGATACCAACTTTGCAGATTTTGCAACAGTATCTGCAACGGGTAGAATGAGTACTATCGGTTTTGGTACTATAGAGCAAAGTCCTAACGAGCGCAGCAGGGAAGATACTAAGCAGTATGATATTGTTACCAATGTTAACCTTGGTAAGATGCTTCCTAAGAAATGGGGAATTAACCTGCCATTTAACTATGGAGTAGGTGAAGAGATAATTACACCTGAATATGACCCGTTCCAGCAGGATGTTAAGCTTGAACAGATGATTGACAATACAAATGATCAGGCTGAGAAAGACAACCTGCGTGATAGGGCTATTGATTATACCAAGCGTAAAAGTATCAACTTTATAGGTGTTAAAAAGGATAGGGCTCCTGAGCAGAAACAACATATTTATGATCCGGAAAACTTAACCTTTAATTATTCGTTTAACCAGACGAATCACCATGACTATGAGATTGAGAGTCTTCTTGATCAACAGCTGAAAACTGGGGTAGATTACAATTTTGCATTTAAACCTAAAGCTATAGAGCCGCTTAAGAACAATGCTTATATGAAGAAAAGCCAGTACTGGAAAATACTGCAGGATTTTAATTTTAATTACCTTCCTAACAATATTACCTTCAGTACTAATATCATGAGGCAGTTTAACAGGCAGGAGTTCAGGAATGTTGATGTTGACGGTATTCCGATTAGTCCATTGTACAGAAGAAATTATTTCTTTGAGTACAGATACGGCTTTAATTATAATATAACAAGATCGCTTAAGCTTAATTATACCGTAGCTACGAGTAACATTGTAAGGAATTATCTCGATCAGAGAGGGGCTCCAATGGAGGGTTATAATATCTGGAGTGATTTCTGGGACATGGGTGAAACAAATCAGCACGATCAGAGTTATTTACTGAACTACGATTTACCGATTAATAAAATACCTGCATTAAGTTTTGTTAAGGCTACTTATTCGTATGGTGGATCGTACGGGTGGTTACGTTCTAATGACGCGTTGGCAACAGCTTATGTTGGTAATTTACAGTATGATTTGGGTAATACTGTTCAGAATAAAAACATGCAAAAGCTGAATACGACACTGAATTTAGATCAGTTATATAAGTATGTTGGTCTTACCGGTAAAAAGAAACCTGTAAACGGAGCAGCTCCTAAAGTAGCACCAAAACCTGGTGAAAAAATTACTGCTGCACCTAAACCGGCAACAGATGGTAATCCATTTGTTAATGGATTGATAGGGGTACTTACCAGTGTGAAGAATATTCAGGTGAATTATACAGAAACGAATGGAACTGTGCTTCCGGGATATCTTCCGGGTATAGGTTTCTTTGGAACAAGTAAACCTACACTTGATTTTATTTTTGGTAGTCAGGATGATGATGTACGTATGATTGCTGCCCGCAACGGGTATCTGACATTGTATCCGGAATACAACCAGAATTTTACGCAGGTTAATACTAAAGAGCTTGATCTTACTGCAAGGGTAGATTTATTTCCTGATTTCACTATTGATCTTACTGCAAACAGGGATTATGCTAATAATTACTCGGAGCAATATGATGTTAGTGATATTAATAATGATGGGGTGTTAGATTATAACTCAAGGTCTCCATATACATTTGGTAATTTCCAGATGTCGACCATACTTATAGGTACAGCATTCAGTAAGAGTGATGTAAATGGTTCTGACGCCTTTAACCAAATGAGGGAGAACAGGCTTGTAATTGCTAACAGGCTTGCTGCACAACATTATGGTACAACAAGCTTCCCTGTTTATACAGATAACCCAACTGATAGTGATTTCTCTAAAGCGAATGCAGGTTATCCTGTAGGTTTTGGACGAAACAGCCAGGCGGTGTTGCTTCCTGCATTTATGGCGGCTTACTCTGGTCAGGACGCTTCTAAAGTTTCAACCGGTTTCCTTAGGGATGTTCCTCTTCCTAACTGGATTGTTAAATATACCGGCCTGATGCGTTATAAGTTTTTTAAAGATAAGTTTAAGCGTTTTTCATTACAGCATGGTTACAAAGCAACATATAGTGTTAATGCTTACCGCTCGAATTTTGATTATGGTGTGGACGATGCTACTGGAGATATTGCTCGTGATAATAACGGAGAAGGTAACTTCTACAACAAGAATATTATCTCGAACATTAACCTTATGGAGCAGTTTAATCCGCTTATTCGTGTTGATTTTGAAATGAAGAATTCAGTTAAGATCCTTGCTGAGATACGTAAAGACAGATCACTTAACATGAGCTTTGATAACAACCTTCTTACAGAGGTGAAAGGAAATGAATATATTATAGGTTTAGGTTATCGTATTAAAGATGTTATAATTAATTCCAGTCTTGCGGATAACCCTACCAATACTATTAAGAGTGATATCAATATCAAGACCGATTTCTCTTTAAGAAAGAACGAAACTATTGTTCGTTATTTGGATTATGACAACAACCAACTGGGTGGTGGACAAAATATCTGGTCTATTAAGCTTACAGCGGATTATGCATTCAGTAAAAACCTGACTGCGATATTCTATTACGATCATTCGTTCTCTAAAGCTGTTATATCAACATCATATCCGTTAACGAATATCCGTACCGGATTTACGCTGAGATATAATTTCGGAAATTAATAGAAAAACATTTTACATTTATTTTTATAAAACATACATTTGCCAAAAACAAACTAAGATGAATATTCCAGCAAACTTAAAGTACACTAAAGACCACGAGTGGGTAAAAATTGAAGGTGATATCGCTACTGTAGGAATTACAGATTTCGCTCAGAAAGAGCTTGGTGATATTGTATATGTTGAAGTTGATACTCTTGATCAGACTCTTGATAAAGACGAGGTTTTTGGTACAGTAGAGGCTGTTAAAACAGTATCTGACCTTTTCCTTCCACTTTCTGGTGAGATTATTGAATTCAATGATTCTCTTGAAACTACTCCTGAGAAAGTAAATACTGATCCTTACGGTGACGGATGGATGGTTAAAGTGAAAATCGCTAACCCGTCTGAGGAGAGCGAACTATTGAGCAGCGAACAATACAAAGAGCTGATAGGTGCCTAATAGGTTTGTACTGGCCACTATTGTATGGGTTCTGTTTATAACCTATATGTGTCTGGTCAGTGCTTCTAAAATTCCTACTGCTGCCTGGTTGGTTATACCTCATAAAGATAAGGTTGTACATTTTGTTTTTTATTTTGTATTAACCTTGTTGCTTTATAAAGACTTTAAACTAAAGTGGGGTGTATTGAAGAAGTCGTTTGCTTTTGCTTTTATCACAGCGGTAAGTTATGGTGTTTTAATCGAGATATGCCAATGGCTGTTTACATCGGGACGTAATGCTGAGATTTTAGATGTAATTGCTAATACTTCAGGGAGTGCTTTTGGAATTTTAATATTATGGCTTCGTCAGAAGTTGAAAAAATAGATTATGATCCCTTTCCGTTTTTTGGAAAGGGATTTTTATTTTATTACAAATGGATATAAGACAATATTTAGATTCGACCTATTTAAAGACTGCAGAACAGGCAGGATTGACCGAAGCAGAAAATAATGAAGTGGTTAAAAACACGGTGCAGGAAGCTATAACCGAAAAGTACAAGTTGGTTATGATTCGACCGGAGGTGGTTGCTATAGCGCGTAAAATGATAGATGCTGCCGGAAGTAAAGTGACGGTTGGAACCGTTATTGACTTTCCTTCAGGACAAGGCTCGCTGGCAGATAAGTTGGCTGAAGCTGAAAAGGCTATTGAAGATGGTGCTGATGATCTTGATTTTGTGCTGGATTATGAAGGTTTTAAGGCCGGTAATGTTGCTGCTGTGAAAAACCAGGTGCTTGAATGTACACGTTTGGGCTTAGAGCACAACAAAATTGTAAAGTGGATTATAGAAATAGCTGCGCTGAATGATCATGAAATTGTACAGTTGAGTGCATTAGTTAAAAACGTAGTGCTTACAAATTTCGATGAAAGCAGTTATTCAAAAGTATATGTAAAATCATCTACAGGATTTTACAAGACCAGGGATGGAATTCCTAATGGGGCGACCTTGTCAGGAATTAAGCTTATGCTTGAAAATGCCTATCCCTTGCCGGTCAAAGCTGCAGGAGGTGTACGTACTTTGGAAGAGGCAAGGCAGATGATTGCTATAGGGGTTAAGCGTATAGGTACGTCTTCGGCGAAGGCTATCATTAATGATGATGCCGGATCCGGAGGCTATTAAAAAAATAAACCTTCCCAAACGGGAAGGTTTTCCTTTTTCATAGCAAATTTCGTAAGCGGATTTTATTTCTTTTTCATAGCAATGTTTCCCGACGAAATTTATCTTTTCCTGTAGCAACTTAACTTAGCGAAACCATTTATGAGATGGTTACATAGTATAGATGATAAAACCTTGAAAAGGTTGCGTTATAAATAATGTTTTTTTAAAATTATTTATAATGCATCTTTTTTGCAGTCCTTTTGAGGGATTACTGATTTTTGGACTATCTTTGCCGGAGTTTTTGAAATACAATGAAAATCATTTTGAACGCTCAGGAAAATCAGATATCTTTTAAATCTCTATTTGCAGATTTTGTTGCAATAACGAAAGCCAGGCTGGCTATTAGTGTTGTTTTTTCATCTGTAGCCGGATACCTTTTAGGGTTTTCCGAATTCTATCCTTTCAGTTGGGCTACTCTTATACTTCTTACTATTGGTGGCTATTGTATGGTTGGGGCTTCAAACGTTTTTAACCAGATCATAGAAAAAGATCTTGATGCTTTAATGGACAGGACTAAGAGTCGTCCGGTGCCTTCAGGTAAAATGTCTGTAAAAACTGCATTTATATTAGGTGCAGTCCTTACGATTATAGGTATTGCGATTTTATATAGCATCAACCCTAAAACAGCTATGTTTGGGGCTATTTCAATCTTCTTATATACTAGTATTTATACACCGCTTAAAACTAAGACACCTCTTGCGGTTTTTGTTGGTGCATTTCCTGGGGCCATACCTTTCATGTTAGGATGGGTTGCTGCTACCGGCGAGTTTGGTGTCGAAGCCGGAACATTGTTTTTAGTTCAGTTCTTCTGGCAATTTCCGCACTTTTGGGCAATAGGCTGGTTCTTGTATGATGATTATAAGAAGGCGGGATTCTTTATGTTACCTACGGGCAGGAAAGATAAAAAAACGGCATTACAGACAATTTTATATACGGTTTGGCTTATAATTGCTTCGTTGTTGCCTGTAACAGGTTTTACGGGTGAACTTAAGCTTAGTGTAGTGTCGGCTGTGGTTGTGTTTCTTTTAGGTTTATGGATGCTGGTTTATGCAGTTAAATTGTATAAGCAGATGGACGCAGCGGCGGCAAAAAAACTGATGCTGGTGAGTGTTTCATACATTTCATTGCTTCAGGTTATATATGTGATTGATAAATTTATTCGATAATTATGGAAATGTCTCTTAAAGAGCATAACGAAAGGAATGCCAGATCTAAAAAAATGATATTATGGTTTGCCATGATAAGCATGTTTATGATGTTTGCGGGGTTAACCAGTGCCTATGTTGTAAGTTCGTCAAGGCCTGACTGGGTGAAGGATTTTGTCTTACCGTCTGCTTTTGTAATAAGCACGGTTGTGATTTTAGCCAGCAGTATAACATTTCATATGGCGAAGCTTTCGATTAAGAAAAACGATACGAAGGCAACAGGGATGTGGCTTATAGTTACACTTGTGTTAGGTGTTGCTTTTGTTTTGGCTCAGTTTAATGGGTTTTCACAGGTGATTAAAGAGGGGTATTATTTTACCGGACCGGAGAGTACAGTTACTACTTCTTTCCTTTATATAGTTACAGTTGTGCATATGTTGCACCTGTTTGCGGGGCTTATTGTATTGCTTGTTGTAATTTATAATCATTTTAAACAAAAATACAATGCTTCTCAAACCCTTGGATTAGAGTTAGGTGCAATGTTTTGGCACTTTCTCGATATTTTATGGGTATATTTGTTTTTATTTTTCTATTTCTATTAATAGAAAAAATAGTGTAAATTTGGAAACTTTTTAACCAATAACTTTATATGGCAGCGACAGTTACTACAACAGCTACTACTACAGGTAAAACATGGGGCGGAGGAAATGAGCCTATGGGAGCAAGTTATGGCAAGATGATGATGTGGTTTTTCATCGTATCGGATGCGCTAACTTTCTCGGGATTCCTTGCAGCTTACGGTTTTTCTCGATTTAAATTCATTGAAACTTGGCCTATAGCCGACGAGGTGTTTAATCACTTTCCATTTATGCATGGTGTTGATGCACCGATGTATTATGTGGCATTCATGACATTTATACTAATTTTCTCTTCAGTAACAATGGTACTTGCAGTAGATGCAGGTCATCATCTGAAAAAAACCAAAGTTGCAATCTATATGTTGCTAACTATCGTTGGTGGTTTTATTTTCCTTGGTTCTCAGGCTTGGGAATGGAAAAACTTCATCAAAGGTGAGTTTGGAGCAGTAGAAACTAAGGGTGGTTCTATTCTTCAGTTTGTGAAGATGGGAGAGAATGGTAAATACGAAAGGGTTGCTCTTGCAGATTTTGCTGCAACACTGCCTACTGATCGTGTTAACAAAGTAAGAAGTAACGGTATTTGGTTTGAAGAAACTGCTGCTTTACCAACTTATTCTGTTGAAGAAGTTAAAGAAGGGCTTAAAGCTCATCCTGAAGTTCTTGTGAGAACGGAAAAGATTGTTAAGAAACACAAAGAGGTATTAAGCAGAGAAGAGTCTCTTAAGAGAATTGAAGATGCTACTATCGTAGTTGAAGGTGCTAACCTTATAAGAAATGAGTATGGACACAAATTGTTCGCTAACTTCTTCTTCTTTATTACAGGTTTCCACGGTTTCCACGTATTCTCAGGTGTAATGATTAATGTGCTTATTTTCTTTAACGTATTGCTTGGTACATACGAAAAAAGAAGAAGCTACGAGATGGTTGAGAAAGTTGGTCTTTACTGGCACTTTGTAGATTTAGTGTGGGTATTTGTGTTCACATTCTTCTACCTTGTTTAATTTTATTTAAAAGTATTTATCATGGCACATTCGCACGAATCTAATACAAAAAGAATCTGGACAGTTTTCGGATTGTTATCAATAATAACAATTGTAGAGGTGATACTTGGTATTGCTAAACCGGCATCTTTACATGATACTCATCTTGCCCAGATGAATTTGCTTAACTGGATATTCATTATTCTTACTATAGTAAAGGCTTACTACATTATGTGGGCGTTTATGCACCTTGAGGGTGAGAAGAGCAGTCTAAGGTGGTCTATTGTGGCACCGTTAGTATTCCTAATTATCTATTTAGTGTTCATCTTGCTGATAGAAGGTAATTATGTTTTTGAAGTGTTTGGAACAGCTCACAATTATAAGTGGATTTTCTAATAACACATTAATTATAAAAGGCGGTTTTTAAACCGCCTTTTTTTTAATTTTGCATTCGGATGCTTTCCTTATTACCATGAAAAAGAAAATTGTTCTGATCATACTTCTTGTTTTGCCTCTTTCGTGTTATATCTATTTTGCACTGGCTAAACATAATGCCCTTAATTTACCTGTCATTACTGAAAATGTGAGTGAACTTCCTAAGGGGGGTACACTAGATAATAAACCTGTTTCCCTTCAGGGAAGCATAAGTATCGTTGGTTTTTTGGGTAATGATATTACTAAAAAAAAGGAAACGGTTTTTAATATCAATGAAAAAATAAACAATAAGTATAAAGGCTTTACTGATTTTCAGATTGTGATGCTTATGCCTAAAGGTGAAGAGCAGGAAGTTGAGAAAGTTATGGCTGAACTTAAAGTTATGGCTGATATTTCTAACTGGAGATTTTTGTTTGTAGAGCCTAATCAGATTGCTGAATTCCATAGTTCTCTTAAAGTTAAAGAACCTATGGATGCCGATAATGGTACTTATTATCTTTTCATTGTTGATAAGAACCGTAAACTTAGGGGTAGAGACGGGAAGATGAAAGATAAAAAGACCGGCAAATATGAATTTAAAGATGGATATAATTCTTTTATTGTCGCTGAGCTTCATAATGAAATGACGGATGATATTAAGATATTGCTTAGGGAATATCGTTTGGCACTGAAAAAGAATAATAATCTGAAGGGGGTTAAGAGAGAAATATAATTATGAAGAATAAATATTCATATGTTGGGATTTCATTCATAATCCTGATATTCGGTATATGGGCTGTGCCAAAAATTGTTGAAAAATTCCAAAAATCTGATTTAGTTACCATAGGTCGTGTTCCTGAATTTAAGTTAACAGACCAGAATAATAAAGTGATAACTGATAAAGATTACCTGGGTAAGGTTTATGTAGTTGAATTTTTCTTTAGCACATGTCCTTCCATTTGTCCAAAAATGAACCAGAATATGCTACTGCTTCAGCAGGAGTTTTATGGTAACCCTAAATTTGGAATTGCATCGGTTACGATCAATCCGGAATATGATACTCCAAAAGTTTTAAAAGAACATGCTGAACTTTTAGGGGTTAAACATTATAACTGGCATTTTTTAACGGGTGACAGGGAATATATTTATAATCTGGCGAAGAAAGGGTTTAACCTGTATGCTGGTGCTGATAAGACTGCACCGGGTGGTTTTGAGCATTCGGGGCTTTTTGCTTTAGTTGATAAAGAGGGAAACGTTCGCAGCAGAAGGGATCAGTATGGTAATCCGATTGCTTTTTATGACGGACTTGATGATAATGGTGTAAAAGATATTAAAGAGGATATTAAAAAATTATTAGAAGAGTAATGGATAATACTAACGCTATTGAAAAAAAATACAATATCTGGATAATAATACTATCACTGGCGATCCCGTTGGTAGTAGCCTTACTGATGGTTGTAAAACTTAAGGATTTTGGTTTTGATGTAAAACCTTTGACTTTTCTTCCTCCCATTTATGCTACAATAAACGGTATTACTGCGGTAGTGCTTATTGTAGCCGTACGTGCCATTAAAAACGGGAAGCAGGATTTGCATGAAAAACTGATGAAGTTTGCTATTTGCCTTTCAGTTGCCTTTTTAGGAATGTATGTTGCTTATCACATGACATCGGAATCTACGGCTTTTGGAGATATGAATCATGATGGTATCGCCGATGCAATGGAAAAAGCTAAAGTAGGTGGTATACGTTATCTGTATTATTTTATATTGCTTACGCATATCTTATTATCAGTAATTATAATACCCTTTGTATTGCTGACTTATGTGCGTGCGCTTTCTAAGAGTTTTGTCAGACATAAGAAGCTTGCAAGGATTACATATCCTATGTGGTTATATGTTGCAGTTACAGGAGTGATAGTTTACCTTATGATTTCTCCATATTATAATTAATTCGAATTGTTATGTTGAGAATGAAATACCTTTTTGCATTATCGCTAATAATGCTTTTTTCAGTAACAACAAATGCGCAATGTGCTATGTGTCGTGCGGCATTAGAAAGCAGTGATGGTAATGTAAAAGCAGAGGCGGTTAATGATGGTATAGTTTACCTGATGATATTTCCTTATTTACTTGTAGGTCTTGTTGGGTATGCTGTGTACAGATTAAGGAACAAGAAAAAAGATGATCTTGCAGAATAGTAAAAAAGCCGTGCTTAGCACGGCTTTTTTACTTATGGACTGGTTGGTTACTTCATCCCGTCAATTTTCAGATCCATTTTTCCGGAACCTTTTATGAATGCTATAATGGCTTTGTCTGTAAGTTCTACCTTGTCGAATTCGAAATCATTCAATGTCCCGTTTACAAATATACCTGCCATAGGAGAGTAATTATTGAGATAAGGAAGCAAGCTCTTTTTTCCCTGGTCCAGATTGTCCTTTATTGAGTAGCGGCAGTTTTCCTGTATTTTACGAAGTATCATGCCTTCCGCAAGCCAGTTTGCGGTTTTCATCAATACGCTCTTTGTGCTAAGTACATAATCCATTTGGTCAAAGTATATTTCTTTGGTTATGGCATTGTAGTTTGGATATCCGGTAAGATAGATAGTACCATTTATGCTGCCGGTCATGTCCAGGGCAACAACCATTTTTCCATCTTTATTCCAAAGGTCAACTTTCTGTACTGTTACTTTTCTTTTTCCCGATCCAAATTCTTGTCCCTGGAAATTTTTGGTTATAATTTTCGATGCGCTTTCGTAGGTTGAAACGGCAGCTACTACAGCACTGATATTATCAGGCATTTTAGTTACCGCTTTAAGTACAATGTCTTCTTTTTTAAAGGTGTTTTTTGGCTTTTGACCTACCATGGTAAGCATGGAGCATTTTAGGCCCATTTCCAGAGTTACTTGTTTTTTGCTAAGAACAGCATCGGTAGCATATAGTTCAATAGGATTTAGCTTAAACCATGTTTCGTATTGTTCACTGGTCAGGAAAGGTGTGCTTATTTTTTCGAGTGCATCCAAAACCTGCGGTTTAAAATCCATTGTTTTAGCCATAGCCTCATCGAGCTTGTTTTCAATTTTTGACTTAAAAAGCTTGATTGAAGGATTGATAGCATAGGTAATCGGGACTTTTTTACCTGCTATGGTAACTGTAGGGCTTTCATTCCAGTCAATAGATTCGATTGTAATATCGGTTTTCATTTTCCAGTTGGATAAACCTACTTTACTTTTTAAGGTTACGATGCCGTCAAGGTTTACTTCACGAGTGTCATACAGGTTCATACCAAGCGCTGAAGTACCATAGCGCACATTTGCAGTAACTTTTATGGGAACAATTACTTGTAATTTTCCGGTCTGTTCAGAAAATTTTATAGGAGCCGTTTTCCATACCTGCATAGCGATATTGTCGTCTTCAATGTTCTTGTCTTCATAAACCATTCCGGTAAGCAGTTTATTTACCTGTGTTTCTATATCGGAAATGGTAATAGACACGGGGAGATTAATGAAAGAATTGGTGCTTTGGTAAACCAAAGGTGTATTATTGCTCGGCTCCGGTTTAAGAGCTTCTATTTTTTTTGTTGATGAGCATCCGCTTAGGAGGACTGAAGCGGTCAACAAACTTGAAAATAATAATGTTTTCATTTGGGATAGTAAGAATATTAGGCAAAATTAGTTTTTTATTTGTAACATTTTCAGCACAAATTCGTCGAATAAAAATATATTTGGTATAGTAACGTTAGATAATTTGGGTAAATTTGTAAACTCATCAATCAATCTATGAAAAATAAATTCTGTGTGATATTCTTTCTTGCGATGTCACTTTTTGCATCCCGGCTAAAGGCTCAGGATAAAAAGTGGACATTACAGGAATGCGTAGAATATGCTCTAAAAAACAATATTTCAGTAAGGCAGTCAGAACTCGATCTTAATCTTACTGAAGTAGACAAAAGCGATGCAATTGGTCGTTTTCTTCCTGCAATCAATATGACGGCAAATCATTCGTGGAATGTTGGTCTTAACCAGAACCCAATTACGGGTATCAACCAGGTTCTTACTACTGCCAACAGTACTTTTAATGCTTCTGCACAGACTGATGTATATAAGGGATTGCAGAACCAGTTGCGTTTTCAAAGGTCAAAAATGGCTATAGTTGCCTCTCAGTATCAATTGCAGAAGATGAAGGATGACATTAGTTTAAATGTGGCTAACGCATATCTTCAGATATTATTTAACAGAGAGAATCTTAAAGTGCAACAGCAACAGCTGGAGACAGATATAAAACAGTCTGAACGTTCTTCAGAACTTCTTGAGGGAGGCCTAATACCAAGAGGGGACCTGTTAGATATTAACGCTACTGTTGAGCTTGACAGGCAAAAAGTAATTCAGGCTGAGAACCAGTTGTTGATTTCTAAGTTAAGTCTTGCCCAATTGCTGCAGCTGGATGATTTTAAAACTTTTGATATTGCAGACGAAGATTATAAGAAAGAGAATAGTGTAGTATTGTCAGAATCTCCTCAGGCAATTTTTGAAAAGGCAAAAACAACGCGATCTGAAATAAAATTGGCACAGGCTAATTTAGATTTGGCTGAAGCCGATGTGAAGATTGCAAGAAGAGCTTATCAGCCATCATTATCAGCTTTCTATAATTTTAATACCAGAGCATCCTCAGCTTTACCGGATCCTTTCTGGAGTCAGGTTGATGATTACAAAGGTCATACCTACGGATTCCAGCTTAGTATTCCTGTTTTCAATGGGTTTAGCACACGAAATACTGTTGAGCGTAATAAGATTGCTCTTGAAAGGTCTAAACTCACTTTTGATCAGCAAAATGTAGACCTTGAGCGTGGTGTATATACAGCCTTTACAGATGCTCAGGGTGCACTTAAAGCGTATGATGCTGCAGTCTCAGCAGAAGAAGCGAGAGCTCAGGCGCTAGAATATGCAAAAGAGCGATATGAAGTAGGTCTTATCAATGTTTTTGACCTTAATCAGGCACAAACGCTTGCTGTAAATGCTCAGTCAGAGGTGCTGAGAACCAAATATGATTTTATCTTTAAAGTAAAAATACTGGAGTTCTACTTCGGAATACCAATCTACCAAAAACAATAGTCATGTCAAAAAAAACAATTTATCTTTTATTAGGCGGGTTAGTAGCTATTATCGTTCTGCTGATAGTGCTGAAACAATCTGGTGTTGTGGGTAAGAATGAAGAGGGAAAAGAAGTTGAAACAGCAGTTGTAAAAGAAATCAATCTTATAGAAACTGTTTCTGCAACAGGTAAGGTACAGCCTGAAGTAGAAGTGAAAATATCATCTGAGGTTTCAGGGGAAATTATCGAATTACCTATTAAAGAAGGTCAGGCGATAAAAAAAGGTGATCTCTTAGTGCGTATTAACCCGGATCTATATGAGTCGGGGGTAAGCAGGACTGCAGCGTCATTGTCTACTGCGAAAGCTGGTCTAAGTCAGTCAGAAGCACAGCTTAAAGAGGCTAAAGCTAATTATGACCGAAACAAACGTCTTTTTGAGAAAGGCGTGATCTCTAAATCAGAATGGGATAAGATCGTTTCGGCTTATGAAGTTGCAATTGCTTCTAAACAATCGGCTTACTATAATGTAGCAAGCGCAAATGCAACGGTTACTGAGGCAAAAGATAACCTGAACAGGACTACGATATATGCTCCTGTCGATGGCACCATTTCAAAACTGGATGCAGAACTTGGAGAAAGAGTAGTGGGAACACAACAAATGACAGGTACTGAAATATTAAGGGTGGCTAACCTGAATAATATGGAGGTAGAAGTTGATGTTAATGAAAATGATATCGTTAAAATAGATATTGGTGATGCTGCTAATATTGAAGTAGATGCTTACCTGAAAAAACAATTTAAAGGTGTTGTTACCAGTATTTCAAATTCGGCGAGCAGTGACCTTACAGCGGACCAGGTGACTAACTTTAAAGTGAAGGTTAGAATACTTAAAGAATCATATGAAGATATGACTAAAGGAAAACCGGCTAATTACTCTCCCTTCAGACCCGGAATGACTGCTACAGTGGATATCATTACAGAAAACAAAATAAATGTTCTTGCAGTTCCAATTAGTGCGGTAGTGGTGAAATCCGATACTACTGCTGTGAAGAAAGATATTGTTGCGGAAATGGAAGAGAAGGAAAAGGAATTAAAAGAAGGTACTACAACTAAAAAGCACGAATGTGTATTTGTAAAATCGGGTGATAAGGCTGTTCTTAGACCAATTTCTACAGGTATTCAGGATGATACTAATATAGAGGTGATAAAAGGACTTAAAAAAGGAGATGAAGTAATTATAGGACCTTATAATATCGTTTCAAAAGAATTAGCGCCTAATGATAAGGTTAGGGTAAAACCAAAAGATAAAGAAGCAAAATAAGCTATGGCTTTTATATTAAATATTGAAACGGCTACTAAAAACTGTTCTGTATGTCTTGCTAAAGATGGGGTAGCAGTTGCATTGGCCGAATATGCAGGAGAGGGCTATGCCCATGCTGAAAAATTACATGTATTTATTGAAGAAGTACTTCAAAAAGGAGGTATTTCTTTTAAAGATCTTACTGCTGTAGCTGTAAGCATGGGGCCTGGGTCATATACAGGCTTACGCATTGGTGTTTCAGCGGCAAAAGGGCTTTGTTATGCATTAAACATACCTTTGTTTGCTATAGAAACTCTTGAATTACTTGCGAGAAAAGTTGCTATAGAAGAGGGTGTTGTAATTCCCATGATTGATGCCCGTCGTATGGAAGTTTATACGGCTGTTTTTGATGCAAAATGTAATAAGGTAAGGGATACTGAATCTGAAATAATAACTTCAGATTCTTTTACTCAATTTGAGGGAGTAATACATCTTTTGGGTGATGGGGCTTCTAAATGTCGTGAAGTGCTTTCATCGGAACGCTTTGTATATCATGAGGAGATACTGTATCCTTCCGCTAACGAAATGGCAGCTCTTTCATTTGATAGTTATAAAAAAGGCAACACCGTAGATGTTGCCTATTTTGAACCTTTTTATCTTAAGGATTTTATCGCAGGAAAATAATTATAAATTATTGTTGATATAAGCTCCTACCTGTTCTAAATCTGCTGGTTTTTCAACATCCAGTTTGTTCTTTTTTATGAAATCAAGGATTTCTTTACTTTTTGAAGGAACAAGTTTGGCAAGATCTTTTTTACCCGAGAAAAACTGTAAATTCTGATCTTTTATTTTAATATAAAATTCATCATCAAGTTTTTTGTAAGCAGCTGCTTTATAAGTCTGGTAGCTGCTTGCAGGGAAAACTTCCGGCTGAAGGAATATTCTCTCTCGTTTGTAGATTTTTACATTTGGGTTGTCACTCACCAGGCTTAAATATCCGGTAACTACCTCTCCTTTTTCAGTTTTATATTCCTGAACGGTATAAACATCTGCTGTTCCTGTAAAGGTAATTGTTACACCTGCTTCCTGAGGTAATACTCTTTCTGAACCTGCAATAGGGTCTTTTAACTGAAAGTTGTCAGCATAAGCATTATAGCGTACTAACACAGTGTTATCCATGTTAGATATTTTTGCAGGCATGTATTTTTCAGTAACGAACATCGAGCCAGTAGCAGGCTGGCTTTCTTCTTTCATTACTGTAATTTGTCTTCCCCCTGCAGTTACAGGTGTTTGATTAACCTGTGCATTAGCGACAACTGATGTTATCGCAAATGTCGCAACGTAAAATAGTCTTGAATTTTTCATTTTTGGAATTATAGTTTGTGCAATTTTTTTAATAGGAAGCAAATATAGTTTTTAATATAAAAAGTTACTATGTTTTTTTTGCTTAATTGGGATTCGTATAAAAACCGAAAAACTACTAACGTGTTATGTTTTAAATTATTGCGAATGCTTTGATGTTTTTCTGCACTTGTTATTTTTCTTTATGAGGCAATTGCATTTCTATTCCTGAATTTTCGAAAGCAGTTTTTATATTCTCATAAAAGTCAGATACCATTGACGAATGATTGCTCCTTTCAGACCATAGCAATACTTTCATTATTATCCCATTTTCTGTTAGATTGTTAACCTCTATACCCGGTTTTGGGGTTAATAATATTTTATTGTCACTATTAATTACCGACTGGATTGCCTCTTTAACTATCCTAAGGTCGCTGTTATAGCTTACCGATAGTAAGATTTCGGCGCGGCGTAAGGGTTCCTGAGAGAAGTTTTTAATGGTATTGTTTGATAGCGTACCGTTGGGCAGGTAAACTACCTGGTTGTTAGAAGTTAGAAGCTGAGTGCTGAAAATTTGTATACTTTGTACAGTTCCACCCTGTCCCTGGGCTTCGATATAATCACCAACGCGGAAAGGCTTAAATAATACAATAAGTAAGCCACCTGCAAAATTTGACAGTGAACCCTGTAATGATAAGCCTACAGCTATACCGATTGTACCCAGTAATGCTACCAAAGAGGTAGTCTCAATTCCCAGTTGCTGTATGATTGCAACAATTAATGTAGCTCTGAAAATCCAGGTACATACATCGAGAACGAATTTGAGAAAAGTTGGATCCATCTCACGTGAAGTCATTATCCGTGTCATTATCCTCCTGAAGATCTTAATGGCAATGATTCCAACTGTTAGGATTAATAAAGCTTTTAAAAGACTTGGAATAAAATCGACAACGTGAATAAAAAGACGTTCGATGTAGACATCAAGATTTGCAATCTCAGAAAAAAATAGTGGTAACATTATGCGTTTAATTCATTTAAGGTTTCTTCAATGGTGTTTTTTGGAAGTCCACAGGCTTTATTCTGGCAAATATAAAACAGCTCTTCGTTCTGAACAAAACGATTCGCAAGGAAAGGTATGGTGCTTTCAGATGTGCTTCCTGCAACAATAACGTGCGGAATATACTGATTGTTTATCTGTTTAATATTTTCGGAAGCATTAGTTCCGCAAACAGCAAGTTCTTTGTTTTTATCCGAAAGGTCAAGCCATAAATTCAGCCAGTTTGAAAAAGCTGAAGGGTAATCAAGGTTTGGAATGATCATGTACAGCATTTGCAGCGCTGTTTTTTCATAATAGCTGTTGTTAAACAGAATACTAAGCTTATACAATACATTTGCTATAACTGAATTTGAAGCCGGGATTACATTGTCTTCCGTTTCAAAATGGGCAGCGATAAGCTGTTCATCCTGTCTTGAGTTATAGGCAAAAAATTGTTGCTGCTCATTGTAAAAATTCTCAAGGCAGTAATCAATAATCTGTTTTGCATAAAGCAGCCATTTTTCTTCTAATGTAGCTTCATACAGCGATACGAAAGCCTCTGCAGTGAGAGCATAATCCTCAAGGAAACCATTTATTTTAGCCGTTCCGTTTTTGTAGGTTCTCCACAAGAATCCGTCAGGATGCCACAGCTGGTCACATATAAACGATGCGTTTCTTCTTGCGGCTGTTAAATAATCTTCATTGCCTAATGCTTTATAGGCATCGGCATAGCCTTTGAGCATAAGAGCATTCCATGACGTGAGTATCTTATCGTCAAGGCGAGGTTTAGAACGTTTTTCGCGTTCGTTATAGAGTGTTTTTTCCCACGCCTGTTTTTTTGAATGTAATGTTGCGAAAGAAATGCCGTTTGCTTCTGCTATATTCTCAAGTGAGTCATTTTGTATTAAAACAAAATTTCCTTCTTCCCAATATCCAAATTCATTTATATTGAAAATCTTAGCGAAAAGCTCAAAATCATCTTTCAGCACATCTTTTAATTCCTGCTTTTGCCATACGTAAAAGGCACCTTCTTCGAGATGGCCTTTGTCGTTCAAACTGTCTGCATCAAGGGCACTGTAAAAACCTCCACTGCTATCAAGAAGTTCCCGGGTAAGGAAACCATGCGTTTTTTCAATTACTTCTTTGTAAAGCGGATTATGTGTTCGTTTATAAGCTTCTGCGTAAAGGCTCATCAATTGACCGTTATCGTAGAGCATTTTTTCGAAATGAGGCACGTGCCATTTCATGTCTACAGAATAGCGCGAGAAGCCTCCATCTACTGTGTCAAAAAGCCCACCCCAGGCCATGCGGGTAAGAGTAATATCTACAAATTCCAGTATGTCGGCTCTTTTTTCCTGAAAGCCATATCGTTGCAGGAAAAGATAGTTATTTGGCATCATGAATTTTGGAGCACGTGCGTTTCCACCAAATTCCCAGTCAAAACTTTTTGCCCATTTTTCAATCAGTGGGGCTATATTGTCAGGATGTGTAATCTGTCCGGTAGTGTTCTCGGCTACTAAAACTAATGACTGTATACCACCCAGTAATTTTACAGCGTAGTCAGTCATTTTTTCAGGTTCAGTAACAAATAATAGTTGAAGTTGCTTTAGAGAATCAATCCATTCTGCTTTGCGAAAATAAGTGCCTCCCCAAACAGGCCTGCCATCAGGTAGTAGTACTACATTCATTGGCCAGCCTCCGCGTCCGGTCATTATTTGTACGGCCTTCATGTAAGTAGCGTCAACATCGGGGCGTTCTTCACGGTCGACTTTTATGGATACAAAGTTTTGGTTCATTATTGCTGCTACCTCTTCATCTTCAAAGCTTTCATGTTCCATAACGTGGCACCAGTGACAGGCCGAATAACCAACACTGAGAATGATGAGTTTGTTTTCAGTTCGGGCTTTTTCCAGGGCAGCTTCGTTCCAGGCCAACCAGTGGATAGGGTTATTGGCGTGCTGAAGCAGATAAGGGCTGGTTTCTAAATGCAGTTCGTTCATAATTGACATTAAAAGAGACCAAATTTACTAAAACCAAAGAGGGCTTCAAAGGGATTTTGGAAAACAAAAACAAGCTGTCTTCAGAGGTGTTAAAGGAGTATTAAAAATCTTAATTTTCAGACCCTTTTTGTTAAATTTGATTGTAACTATAATAGCCAATACACATCATGGAAAAATTAAAAAGACCGGTGTACCTTAAGCCGGGGGCTGATGATTTTTTTAAGAAGATGCATAAGGAGGTGGAGGAGACGGTTTTAAAAAACAAGTCATTACATCAATATAATATTATTAAATCTCTGGGAGTTCTCTCACTCTATTTTTTGTTTTACGCAGGGATACTGTTTTTGGGCAACAATACAGCTTTACTGTATCTTTTTTATATTTTGTGCGGAATTACCATGATAGTGCTTTTTATCAATGCATTTCATGACGCTGCTCATGGAGCTTTGTTTAAAAAGCCGAAGCACAATGATATGTTTACTTATGTGCTGGAACTTTTTGGGAGCAACCGCTGGTTATGGATAAGGCGTCATATAAGCCTTCATCATGCTTATCCTAATGTTCAGGACTGGGATGTTGATATGAAACAAAGTGATATAGTCAGGATATTTCCTAACAGTCCATTGTTTAATTATCATAAGTATCAGCATATTTATATGTGGCTCATATATCCGTTGTATAGCTTAAACTGGCTCTATATAAGGGACTTTAAAGATTTTTTTGGCACAAAGAATAATTACGTTAAAAGAATTACAACCATTCCCAAAGTTGAAGTGTACAGGCTTTTTATAACAAAAGCGTTAAATCTCTTTTATTTGTTATTTGTACCAATGGCGGTACTCAATCAACCGTGGTATGTGGTGCTTGGAGGTTGGTTTGCTATGCATGTGTGCGCAAGTGTTGTAGGAGTTGTTGCGCTTGTGTCAACGCATGTAGACGAGCATGCTCATTTTCCACAAGCAGATGAGGAAGGAAAGCTTTCTTCTACCTGGGCTATGCATCAGATGATTGTGACTAAAGATTTTAGTGCTAATAGTGGTCTTGCTAATTTTTTATACGGTGGATTTACCCATCATGTTGCCCACCATCTTTTTCCTGCGGTTGGTCATACCTATTATCCATATATTACCCCAATCATAAAGCGCTATGCAGAAGAGTATGGTTTGCCCTATACTAATTATCCTTTTTATGCGGCTGTGCGCTCACACTTCAGGATGCTCAAGAATAAAGGAGTGCAGGAGAATATTATGATGACAGGAGAGATATAAGTTAAAATGAAATGTCGAGCTGCAGGCGGGCTCTCCATCCGCTTTCCTGTTGCAGGGTTTTGTCCTGATAGTCAAAATAGCTTCCTTCGGCGGTAAGTTTGCATTTATGTCCTTTAAAAAACCAGTTTAGGTCTATTGAAGTTTCACTTTGTGAATTCTCACTTATTTTTACATTGGGCTTGTAGGTGGCATGCCTTGCTGCAATTTCAAGGTTTTTAGGGAACCAGTTAAAGGCGCCATTAAAAAAATAACCTGCCTGCACATAGTAGCCTCTCATTTTGGTGGTAGTATCGCTGTTGAGCTTATCGATAATCTCTTTATGATGCCATTCGCTTTGCCATGAAAACCCATGATACTTAAATGCCGTTTCAATGTTCGACTGATTAACACGGTATTGTCCCGGTAAACCGTCTTCAAAGCCTTCCAGATAACCTCCTCCTGCCTGGGAAAACCGTGTGTATGGGCTGCGATTGGTTACGGCTGCAGCGGCTATTCTTGCTACAGGTTTCTCGGTGTGTTCAAGATCGCTGCCTTCAAATTCCATTTCTCTTCCAAAAGAATTCCATTGCAGTCGCCCGAAATACATCAGATTCCCATCATCATTGGCAGTATTGCCTCGGCCTGTTCCGGTTAGCACGGCTGTCCAGTAATTGAAATCTGCAATTCCTTTGCCTTTAAGTCGCCCGTATATGGTGGCTCCCTGCTGCCTGTCGATGGTGAAAGGCCTGTTGATTATAGAACGTTCAACAGTTTGCTGTTCACCGCTGCTGGTAAATCGTTCCTGGGTGAATTCTACTTTCCATTGTCCTGCTTTAAAGTTGAAATACTCCCATTTTTCAATCATGAACCTAAAGTCAAGCAGGTTGCTTTGGGATAGCTCGTATTCCCAGTAATACTTTAACCATGTTTCATAGGCGTGCCCGCCAACTTTTAATCGGGCCCTGTTTATTTTAAAGGCGGTTTTATTTTTTGTTTCATAATCGTCATAGGTAAGTGGGTCTTGGTCGGTAGGTGTGGAAAGCCTGAATTGTAATCGGCTTTGTATCTGCAAAAGAAATTTGTCGTCAGCGGTTTTAAACTCAAACCCTTTCTTGCCATATTTTACGGAGACAAATTTGGTTGTGTCTTTCATGGTTTGAGAAGATTCCTGACACAAGAGCGCTGTGCTGAAAAAAAGCATTGCTAATAGAATGGGCAAAGAAAACGCATAGTGGTAATTTTTTGTCATAATCTATTCAGGAATTTACTACTAAAATACAACACTTATGGTAATTGTAATTGTTTGTGAATGAAATATTTAACTAAGATCATTAAATAAAACAAAATAATTACGAAACTATTCGGTTGCATTTGTATATTTGCAACTAATTGTTTTCTTAAAAGAGGTTTGATAAATGAGAAGAGATGTTTTTCAGGCGATTGCCGATCCAACACGACGAGCTATAATTGCTTTGATAGCTTTACAGGCAATGACGCCAAATGCCCTTGCTGAACATTTTGACATGAGCAGGCAGGCTGTGTCTAAACATTTGAAGATACTGACTGAATGTGAGCTTATTAAACAGGATCATAAGGGAAGGGAGATTTATTATCAGTTGGAAATTGAAAAAATGAAAGAGGTTGATAAGTGGCTGGAACAGTTCAGGAAAATTTGGGAAGACCGCTTTAGTCAGCTGGATGATTTATTGAATAACCTAAAACAACAATAAAAATGAAAAACAACCTGCTGTTTGACTTCATTGTCGATAAGGATAAAAACACCCTTACCATAAAAAGGGAATTTGCAGCGCCAAGACAATTGGTGTGGGATGCTTATACTAAAAGCGAGCTGCTAAATCAGTGGTTTGCGCCAAAACCTATGACAACTAAAACGAAATCTATGGATTTTAGCGAAGGTGGTCACTGGATATATGCAATGATTGATCCGGATGGGACGGAGTATTGGGGTCGTATGGATTATGTGAAAATCAATCCGATCGAATATTATTCAGGACTTGATGGTTTTTGTGATGAAAATGGTAATCTTAATCCTGACTTACCACGTGCTGTATGGGATGTTAGTTTTATAGATAAAGGTGAGCCTCTATAGTAGAGAATGTTGTAACTTACAATTCGCTTAATGATATAGAGACGGTTATAAATATGGGAATGGAAGAAGGTATGAAGTCTACCCTTGAAAGACTTGATGATTTATTGAACAAACTAAGCAATTAATTATATTATGAAAAACAAGATCATTTTTGTAGTCAGCCTTCTTTTTGGGCTTCTGTTTATTGTGTTCGGACTGAACAAATTTCTAAATTTTATGCCGCCACCTCCTGAGATGCCTGAGCACTTGATGAAGGTTATGGGAGCTTTTATGACGATAGGCTGGCTTATGCCTTTGGTGGGTATTGCAGAAGTTGTTGGCGGGATATTATTTATTATTCCTAAAACGCGAGCATTTGCAGCTGTTATGGTATTTCCTGTTATGGTAGGTATCATGTTGACCAATACAGTAACCGATACATCTGGTTTGCCGATAGCATTGGTTTTCTTTGTTATTAATTTATGGGTGCTGTATGAAAACAGGAGTAAGTATGCTCCTATGTTCACAGAATAATCATTAATCTTAAATACTTAACAATGAGTGCAACAAAAATTACCGTTGAAGCAACTATTGCTGCGGGTAAAGATAAAGTGTGGGATTATTATACGAATCCAAAACATATTGTAAACTGGAATTTCGCTTCAGACGACTGGTATTGCCCGAGTGCTGAGAATGATATGAGGGTAGGAGGTAAGTATTCTTCGAGAATGGAAGCTAAAGATGGAAGTTTTGGTTTTGATTTTGAAGCCATCTATGATGAAGTGGTTGATAATAATCGTATTGTTTACACCATTGCGGATGGACGAAAAGTGATGGTTGGTTTTCAGGAAAAAGACGGTAAAACCGATGTTGAAGTAGTATTTGAAGCAGAAAGCCAAAATCCTGTTGAAATGCAGAAAGGCGGCTGGCAGGCTATACTTGATAACTTTAAGAAGTATGCTGAAAATAACTAACAAGCGGAATAAAAAAAGTCTTTGAAACTTCAAAGGCTTTTTTTGTGGTATCTCCAGTATCTAAAGGTTGTGCTTGTATATGTTACAGTATAATAGGAAAACGGCAAATGACGCAATTAATTAATTTTCAAAACATCTAAACTAATTATAAACATCTATAAATATTTGATCATTTTTTATAAATAAGTATTACTTTCTTTAAGTGTTTTCGTGACATATTTATTATATTTGATACTCATCAAAATTTAGACAGATATGGCTCTTAATTCCTTTTTTCAAATCAATTTACCATATGGTATTAAAAGAAATGCAGACGGTGAATGGTTTGCTTTTAATAGGGATTATGCTCCTTTAGGTTTTAATAAAAATGAAAGTCCCTCTGAGAATGGATTATTTAATGACTTGCCAATTCATACGAAGTATGCGAATTTAACTGATGCCAGGTTATTAGAACTTGCAGGAGATGAAAAATTTGTAAAGAGGGATGCTGACGGGAAAATTGATACAGTCTTTTTGTACATAGATAACGACCATCCTTTAAAAAACTCAAAGAATGGAGTTCCATATTTTGATAAGCTTGCAAAGCTTGGAACCATCCAAAGAAAAACTGAATAAATATTTTCTAATAAAAGGAGAGCCATTCATTTGAATGGTTTTTTTATGCCTGTTCCTATACTTAAATTAAACTAAAGTGCTTTAAAAGTTGTAATCATCAAATTATTACCGTCTTTTTTACTGTAGTTCAGTTGGCCACTTTTTGACTTAAAAAGAAAAACCCTTGAAAAATCTATTGATTATCAAGGGTTTTTCTTGGATTTTGTGGTACCTCCAGGAATCGAACCAGGGACACATGGATTTTCAGTCCATTGCTCTACCAACTGAGCTAAGGTACCGCTACAATAACTTTTAATTTTAAATCGAAAACGGATTTTCGAATAAAAAAGCCCCTGAGTTTTCAAGGGCTCTTTTTTGTGGTACCTCCAGGAATCGAACCAGGGACACATGGATTTTCAGTCCATTGCTCTACCAACTGAGCTAAGGTACCATTGCTTACATTCACTTATTTCTTGTTTTTTCAAGCTGTTCGGTGAACTTGTTTGCGGGTGCAAATATAGAACCATTTTTAAATTATCCAAAGCAAATGATAAAAAAAATCAATCACTATCTTTACGGAATAAATAAATGAGAAATGCTTTTAGCAGTTGATATAGGTAATACGAAAATTAAAGCGGCTGTCTTTGAGGATGATGTGCTTTTAGAACGCTTTGTTTTTGACAAGAATGATACAGCAGTTACTATTGAAAATATTTTTAAGAGTTATACTGAAATTACTGTTAGTGTGATTTCCTCGGTAGGGAAAGATGCTCCGGAGTTGTTATTAGAACTGGAGAAAAGAGGCAGATTGGTAATAATTGACCGCGATTTAAAATATCCTTTTACCAATAAATATGCGACGCCAGCAACTTTAGGGGTTGACAGGATGGTGCTTTCGGCGGGGACTGTGTTACTTTATCCGGGCAAAAACAGGCTTGTTATAGATGCGGGAACCTGTGTTACATATGACTTTATTGATAGCAATGACAACTACCTTGGCGGGGCAATATCTCCCGGATTACAATTAAGGTATAATGCCATGCATAATTTTACAGCAAAACTTCCGTTGTTATATCCGGAAATGCCAAAGGAATACATCGGAGATACTACTGCCGGGTCTATGCATTCGGGTGTTGTAAATGGTATGTTGCATGAGTTAGAGGGCTTTGTAAGGCAGTATAATGAACAGTATCAGGAGCTAACGATAATATTGACCGGTGGTGATGCTGATTTTTTGGCTAAAAGATTAAAAAACACCATATTTGCCAATTCAAATTTCTTGTTAGAAAGTTTGAATCTTTTATATCTATATACGATCACAAATGATTAAAAAAATTATTGCAGGCGTGTGCCTGATTTTTTCAGCGGCTGGTTTTGCACAGGAAAATAATGCGTCTCCATATTCATACTATGGTATTGGAGATGTTAAGTTTAAAGGTACCACTGAAAACAGGTCTATGGGTGGTTTGGGTATATTGCCGGATAGTATACACTTAAACCTGCAAAATCCTGCTACATATAGTGCTTTGAAATTTACAACCTATACTATAGGTGCCAGCGATAAAGCCAGAACATTAAAAGCGGATGATGGGAAAGAAACGGCTAACCGTGCCACTTTAGATTATCTGGCAGTTGCACTTCCTTTTAATAAAGTTGGTTTTGCTTTCGGACTTATGCCATTTACTTCCGTAGGATATAAAATTCAGGATAATAAGGTTGATAGCGAATCGCAAATAGAATATGTAAGACGTTTTAATGGTAGTGGAGGTATTAACCGGGTATTTTTTGGAGGGGCTTATAAGATTACTCCTAAATTAAGTGTTGGTGCTGATTTTCAGTATAATTTCGGACAGATAGAGACGAAGTCTATTGTTACCTTGCCAAGTAATGCGGTGCAGTATCCTACACGTGAGATAAATGAATCTTTCTATAATGGTGTTTCCTTTAATTTAGGTGCTACATACCAAACAAAACTAAAAAAACTTAACTGGACAAGCAGTGTTACCTATTCGCCAAAGAGTACGCTGAAAAGTACTACTGACAGGGATTTGGCGACAATTACCCTTACAGCACGTGATGCTGAAATTGTTCAGGATCAGCTGGCAACAGTTACAGTTAAAGATAACGTTGATATGCCATCGGTATTTACAATTGGTACTGGTTTCGGACAGTCAAACAAGTGGTTTGCCGGAGTTGAATATACTTCGCAAAGCAGTAATACATTAGGGGCCCGTTTTGATAATATTACTAATGTTGATTTTAAGTCGGTTTCAAGAATTGCTTTTGGAGGTTATTTTATTCCTAAATATAATTCTTACAACAGCTACCTGAGCAGAATTACCTACAGAGCAGGTTTACGATTTGAAAATACGGGACTTGTAATAAATAATGAAGATATTAATGATACAGCATTTACATTTGGAGCAGGCCTTCCTTTAGGGACAGGTTTTTCAAATTTGAATGTTGGATTTGAGATTGGCAAGAAGGGTACGACCAAGGCTAATCTTATTCAGGAAAATTATGTAAACATCATGTTGAGTCTTTCTATAAATGATAGATGGTTCGCTAAAAGAAGATACGATTAATCTAAAAAGTTCGGATTATGAAATTACTTAGGGTCTTTTTAATAAGTATGCTCGGTTTTTCTGCCCTGGCACAGACTGCTCCCAAATGTGAGGACAGTTTTAAGGTGTTTGAGGGGAAGTATTTAACCAAAGAGTATAATGATGCATATGATTTGCTTGCAGACTTAAGAAAAAGATGTCCTAAAGTAAGTGAGAATCTATATAATTATGCTGAGGTAATACTTAAATATAAGATTGAGGTGGCTACTTTGCCGGATGAGAAAAAACCTTTTATTGCAGAGCTTGTTTCTGTTTATAATGAGCAGTTACTGAATTATCCTGCGAGCAAAGGTGCGGTTAATAAGATTCAGCTGCAGTATGATTATAAATTAATTAATGACGCTGAAGCCTATAAAGCGCTCGATGCTGCTTTTGTTAAAAACAGGAAATCGTTTACTGATTATAATGTTCTGCTAACATATTATAACCTGTTTTTTGAAGAGTATAAAGCGGGAAAGGGTATTACGGATGATCAGTACTTTGATAAGTATGGTGAGATAACTGCTCAGGTGCTTAGCGCTCAGGCTGAAATTGCCAGGGAAAAAGAAGCACTTTTAAAAAAGGCGGAAAATCAGTCAATGACAGATATAGAAAGGCAATTTATTGCTGATGCCGATATCAATATTGATGGCCTTGAAAACGTGAATGAAGTTATTTTTTCACAAAGTAGAGATTATGTAAGTTGTGATAAGCTGGATGCTTATTATGCTAAGAATTATGATGCTCATAAAGCAGATTATATTTGGGTGGAGGCAATGGTAAATGCACTTTATGCTAAAAAGTGTTTTAAATCTGAAGTGTTGCAAAAAGGTGCTTTAGCGCTGGATTCAATAAAACATTCAAAGGAGTCTGTCTATAAGTTGGGTATGCTTGCCTTGAAAAAGGGAGATGTGGATGCCGGCATTAAATATCTGGACCAGTCTGCAAATCTTGAAAAAGATTTTAGTCAAAAAGCTAAAATTTATTACGAGATAGTTAATGCATCTAAAAATAAAGATAAGGCGCTTGCAAAAAAATATATTTTTAAAACGATAGAGGTAGACCCAAACAAAGTAGAGGTATATCTTGTCTTGTCGGAAATGTATGCTAACATGTCTTCAAAAAGTGAGTGTAAACTTAATGACTTTGAAAGAAAGGTGCTTAATTATCTGGCAATCGATACTGCGAAAAAGGCTGCTTCTGTAGCGAAGTATAAAGTTGCTTCTGATGAGGCTGTTAAACGATATAGTAAAAATCTGCCAACTAAAGCAGAGGCTAAAGTTTTAGGTAAGAAAAAAGGGGATGTTATTACATTTGGCTGTTGGGTCAACGAAAGTGTAACTCTTCCAAATTTATAATTCATGAAATTGTATAGAGGTATAGCTGTTGTAACTGTGGCTTTTATTGCTTTGCTGTTTTCATGCGAAAGTAATTTTAAAGATGTTCAGCGTATAAACAGTGTTGCGTTTAGTCCTTCCGGAGAAACGGAAAATATTAATCTTAAATACACCGATTCAGGTAAGGTTAAGGCGGTGCTTGTAAGTCCGTTAATGTATGATTATTCTAATCTTGAATACGGATTTAATGAGTTTCCTAAAGGTGTGCATGTAACTCTTTTTGATGATAGCGGTAAAAAAAGCTATATTGAGTCTGATTATGCTATTACCTATGAAAAAACATATATCATCGATTTGCAGGGTAATGTAAAGATTACCACTGATGATGGTAACAGGCTTGAAACCGAACAGCTTTTCTATGACAGGAAAAATGAATGGTTTTATACCGAGAAAAAGTTTAAATTTACAAATAAGGAGGGTAGTCTCCTTGAGGGGCCCGGGGTAGATTTCAGTAAAGACTTTAAAGTGGTTAATGCGCAACAAAACCGTGGGCATATAAACAATATCAGCGACAAATAATGAAGACTTATTTTAAAATTTTTCCATACGTATTCCTGATTCTTGGAATACTTTTCCTTTATGATGCTATAACGAGGCTGAGAAGTGGGGAGGATGCTGTTGTTAGTTTTCTTTTTGTTGGTGCGTTGATTTTCATGTTTTTCTTTCAGAGATGGAAATACAGGAAATTTACAGATTCGCATAAAAACGAATAATTATGGAGCTAACGATGATTATTATATGTTTGCTTCTTTCAGCATTCTTTTCGGGGATGGAAATAGCATATATCTCATCGAATAAGGTTTATCTTGAAGTTGAAAAGAAACAATCTACAATTATTTCAAAAGTACTTGCGCGACTTATAGAAAAACCTGCCCAGTTTATTACTTCGATGCTTGTTGGGAATACCATTGTTTTAGTGTTGTATTCTTATTTTATGGGAAGTGCGGTTTTAAGATGGTTTTCTGCAGGGTATGTACTGCACCCTCTGTATAGCCTTTTTCTTCAGATATTTATATCTGCATTTTTACTGCTCATTGCGGCAGAGTTTATTCCTAAGATTTTTTTTCAGGTTTATGCAAATCAGTTGATTAAGATTTTTGCATTGCCGGCCTATGCTTTTTATTGCCTGTTTTATTGGGTGTCTCGTTTTGTTATTCAGGTGACGGATTTTATCCTGGTAAAAGTTTTCAGGACTCAGGGTGATCGTAAAAGGTCTTTTTTTAGCAGGGGTGAATTAGGTAATTACATTACCGAGCAGCTTATTGGTGCTGATGAGCAGGAAGAGGTGGATTCTGAAATACAGATTTTTCAGAATGCACTTGAGTTCTCAGGATTAAAGGCGCGCGATATCATGACGCCCCGTACTGAGATTGCTGCTGTTGAGTTGAACGATTCAGTTTCTGAGCTTAAAGAACTTTTTATAGAAACGGATTATTCTAAGATGGTCGTTTATCAGGATACGCTTGATAATATTGTTGGTTATATACATTCTTTTGAACTGTTCAAAAAGCCTAAAACTGTTAAGGAGGTCACTATATCAATTGAATACGTGCCGGGAACTATTTATATCAAAGAGCTTTTGAATTTGCTTACAAGAAGGCGTAAAAGCATGGCTGTCATATTGGATGAATATGGCGGAACCGCAGGAATTGTTACGGTTGAGGATATAATAGAAGAGCTTTTTGGAGAAATTGAAGATGAGCATGATGATGAGGAAGAGCTAGCCGAAGAGGTGATTTCGGAAGGAGTGTATCTTTTGTCGGCGAGGCTTGATGTAGAGTATGTTAATGAGGAATACGGGCTTGATATTCCTGAAAGCGACTCTTATCTTACCCTTGGAGGCTTTATAGTGCATAATGTAAAGGAAATACCACGAACAGGGGAAAAACTAGTGTTTCAAAACTTCGAAATTTCGATAGAACAGGCGTCTTCTAAAAAGATAGAGCTTGTAAAAATCCAGCGATTACAAGGGAAATAAAAAAAAATGCAACTTCATGCGAAAATATATCGTCACTACTTTTATTATTAAACAGATAATTGTATTTTCGCCCACTGATATAAAATTTTAACAAACAAAAAAATGGCGGTTTTATCAAAAATTAGGCAGCGTTCATTAATTCTGATACTGGTTATAGGCTTTTGCTTACTGGCTTTTATAATAGGTGATATTATAAACAGTGGTGGCTTTGGTGTTACCAGAAATGTAGGAAGTGTTAATGGTAAAGATATTCCTGTTCAGGATTTTCTGCAAAAAGTAAATGATGTTCAGGCAAGGCAGCAGGGTATAAGCCCTACTCAGGCAGCAAACGCTGTTTGGAGCCAGGAAGTTGATAACATTCTTTTTGAAGAAAGATTTGAAAAAGCCGGTCTTAGAGTAGGTAAAGATCATATCTTTAATGTGTATGCTCAGGATCCTCAGGTTGCTCAAAATCCGCAATTCCAAAATGCATTAGGTAAATTTGATAAGGCTAAATTCAACGAATTCCTTGTTAATATGAAAACTACAAACCCTGCTCAATGGCAAATGATTGAGAAGAATAAAGGTCTTGTAGAAAATGCAGCAAAAAAACAACTTTACCTTACGATGGTAAAAGCAGCTTTCTTTGCTACAGATGCCGATGGTAAAGCTAAATATGCTTCTGAAACTGACAAAGCTTCATTTGATTATGTGTTTGTTCCTTATAGCAGCATCAATGATGATCAGGTTAAAGTTTCTGATGAGGAGCTTGTAGCCTATATGAAGAAAAACGAAAAGAAATACAAATCAGAGGCTTCTCGTGACCTTGAGTTTGTATTGATTGAAAATAAGCCTTCTCAGGAAGATGAGGCTGAGATGAAAAAGGAGATCAACTCTTTACTTCTGCCTAAAGTAGAGTATAACGAAACTACTAAAGCTAACGATACTGTGCCTGGATTTGCAAGTGTTGCAAACAATGAAGAGTTTGTAAACAAATATTCAGACATAAAGTATGATACTACTTATGTAACTAAAAAACAACTTCCGGTTGAGTTTGCTGAGCAAATTTATAACTTAGGAAAAGGTCAGGTGTTTGGTCCTTACATCGACAACGGTTACTACAAGCTGACTAAAATGATCAACAAAAAAGGAAATGCTTCTGCTAAAGCAAGCCACATTCTTGTAGCTTTCAAAGGTGGTGCGGCTCCGGATCCGTCAATAACAAGAACTAAAGAAGAAGCTAAAGCTAAAGCTGATGACCTTTTAAAGCAGGTTAATGCTAACCCAGGAAACTTTGCTATGCTTGCCATGACTAATACTGATGATCCTGGTTCTAAACAAACAGGTGGTGAATATGATAACATTATGCCAAACCAAATGGTTAAGCCATTCAATGATTTCGTGTTCAATAATCCTGTTGGAACTACTGGTGTTGTTGAGACAGATTTTGGTTACCACGTAATCAAAGTAACCGGTAAAAACGAAGCAGTTCAGCTTGCTACTGTTGCTCAGAAAATTGAGCCTTCTGAAGCTACAACTGACGCTATATTTACTAAAGCTTCAAAAATGGAAATGGAAGCTGAAGAGAAACCATTTGCTGATCTTGCAAAAAGCTTAAGCCTTACAGTAACTCCGGCTAATAAAGTTATGGCTAACGACGAGAACATTCAGGGAATCGGAAGCCAGAGAGGTATTGTTAAATGGGCTTATTCTAATGATACTAAAGTGGGAGATGTTAAGAAATTTGACATCCCTCAGGGACACGTAATCGTTAGACTAAAAACTATCAACGAAAAAGGTGTGCTTCCTATCGAAGAAGCTAAAATATCAGTTCTTCCAATCGTTCGTAATGAGAAGAAAGCTGAATTGATCAGAAAGAAAATGGAAGGTACAAGTGTTGAAGCTGTAGCTCAAAAAACAGGTTCTACAGTTGCAAGTGCTGTTGATGTAACTCTTGCTAACCCTACAATTGCTAATGTTGGTTCTGAACCAAAAGTTGTTGGTAAAGCATTCGGTCTGTCTGCAGGTAAAACATCCGGGCTTATCGATGGTCAGCTTGGAGTATTCATGGTAAGAACAAAAACAATTGCAAAAGCTCCGGCGCTTCCTAATTATACTGCTTTCACTTCAAGACTTAATGGTGAAGCAAGACAACAAGTTCAGGGAAGACTTTCTAATGCACTTAAAGAAAATGCTGATATCGAAGATAACAGATCAGAGTTTAACTAATCGATCGCGTTATTCACTATATAAAAGAAAACCGGCTTCAGGCCGGTTTTTTTTATGTGTTATAATTTTAAATTTTGTGTAAGACTTTGGTAGGTTAATTTTTTGTTATTTTTCTTTTTAAGAGTTTTTTTTTAAATCAGTGGGATTAACTTTGCCTAATATGATAATCTCATAATTTAATTATTAAAAGCACCGGACATGCTAAAACGTATTAATAAGGTTAGAAAAAGTATAATGATTGGCCTAACCAAAAATGTTGGTAAATCACGTATTAATACAAAATCCGGCGGGAATATAAAGCGTATTCTTATAAACAGGCCCAATCACAGGTTGGGTAATCTGTTGCTTATTACTCCTCTTTTACAGGAAATTCATAATACCGTTCCGGGATGTAAAGTTGATCTTTTTGTGAAGGGTGGGCTTGCCCCAATTCTTTTTGAAAATTATCAAAATGTATCCAGGATAATCAAATTGCCTAAGAAGCCTTTTAAAGAGCTTTTTAAGTATATGAATGTATGGGTAAAATTGAGGAAGCATCGTTATGATATGGTGATAAACCTTGATAAGGATTCATCTTCAGGGAGATTGTCTACACAGTTTGCAAGCGCGTCTAATAAAGTGTTTGGTGAGAACATAGAAGAGCTTCAGATGCAATTCAGGGATTATGTTCATATGGGTAAAAGGCCTGTATATTTATTTCGTTATTATATGCAGATGTTGGGTTATGACAGAATGCAGCAACCCATTCCTAATCTTGATATAAAACTAACGGCTGAAGAACTTTTTGAGGGTAAAAAAAAACTTGAAAAGATTGTATCACCCGAGAAAAAAACTATTTCAATCTTTACTTACGCAACCGGTAGTAAATGTTATGATGAGAACTGGTGGGATACATACTACAATAAGTTACTTAAAGCATTTCCGGAATATAATATTGTTGAAGTGTTGCCGGTAGAAAATATTTCTAAAATAGGATTTAAAGCGCATTCTTTCTACAGCAAAGATGTAAGGGAGATTGCGGCTGTGATAGCCAACAGTGCAATATTTATTGGAGCTGATAGTGGTATTATGCATCTTGCTGCTTCTTCACAGGCGCCTGTAGTAGGTCTGTTTTCAGTTACCAAGCCTGAAAAATATGAACCCTATGGAAACGGCAGTATAGCTATTGATACCAATAAGGTGGATTTCGATGAGAATATTGCTAAGGTTAAAAAGATACTTAGCAGTCAGCAATCTGAATCACTGCAATACGCTTAATCTTTATTTATAATCATGTCTTTATATGGGATTACAGTCTCAAATCCCTTTGATTTAAAATAGGCTTCCGGATTTTCATTGGCTGCGGCCAATATAAAATCACCACCCCATGCGCCAAGACTTTTTAGCGTCCCCTTAAAATCAGAGAATAAATCCTCTTTTACAGTTTTGAGTTCTAAAACGTTACTCATTAAAGCTGAGTGCTTGTCAAGCAATTCGCAAAAACGATTAAAATCTTCTGTTTTGTACGCTTCTTCGATAATGGTATTCACTTCATTGATTAGTACCGGGATTTCAGCTGTCTTTTCTTTATAGCGTATGACTGAAGCACGCGTGTTTTCCTTTTTATTAAGGTAAACAAAATATAATTTGTCTAAAAAAGCAGGGTTAAAGCTGATGGTTTTAACAGTTGGTTTGTTTTCTATTATCTGATAGATGATAGGAGTGTTATGCTGTGCGCAGGCGATGTCGTAACCGCTTCCTCCAAAGCTATGCTTTAAAAGTTCGAATGCGTCAATCTCAAACCATTGGGCTATATTATTGATGAGTGTCGAAGAACTGCCAAGTCCCCAGTTTTTTGGAAATGTCAGACGCGATGTTGTTTTGTAGCCTGTGTCTGGAGCTAAAACTGCCGGATTTGCTTTATGGGCATGGTGCAGAATGTCAATGAGTGTGTCGGTTATAGCATTACCGGTTCTTCTGTTTTCATGAATGGTTTGATAGCTTAATGATGCTTTAAACCATGACTTTCCGTTAGCGTCCAAACTTTCCCATTTTAAGATGTCTGTATCATAATCTTCTATGTCCAGATGTTGCCCATAAATAGTTGGTACAGCAAAAGCTTCGGAGCCGTCAATGACGGTATATTCACCTATAAGTAATAGTTTTCCGTTACTGTAAAAAGTCTTCTTCAATGCGTTCAGGGTTGTTGGTGCGTAACTCGGTTATGTAATCAGCTACTGCAGAATGGCTTACTGTGTTTTTTTCAAAATGTTTTACAGCCTGTTTTTTTTCATGGTCATTGGCGCCAAGCTGGTTCAGTATGTTCATCAGGTGCATTTTCATGTGTCCCTGCTGTATTCCGGTTGTGGTAAGTGAACGTAATGCTGCAAAGTTTTGTGCCAAACCGGCAACAGCAACAATTTGCATAAGTTCGGCTGCCGAAGGCTTACCAAGGAGTTCGTGGCAGAATTTTACAAGTGGATGTAAAGTGGTAAGTCCGCCAACGGTGCCTAATGCCAATGGGATCTCAAGCCAGAACGTAAATATTCCGTTTTCAATTTTTGCATGAGAAAGGCTGCTGTATTGTCCATCTTTAGAGGCATAGGCATGTACTCCTGCTTCTACGGCTCTGAAGTCGTTTCCTGTGGCTACAATTACAGCATCAATGCCGTTCATAATGCCTTTATTATGGGTAACCGCACGGAAAGGTTCAATTTCTGCAATCTTAACGGCAGTAAGGAACTTTTCTGCAAATTCTTTTGAGCTAACGCTTGCGTCTTCGTGCAGTTCTTCTATAGGGCATGAAACTTCAGCTCTGACAATACAATTAGGAACATAATTGGAAAGTATGCTCATAATTACCTGTATGTGTTTTTCGTCTTCGGTAAATACGTCACAATTAAACGCTTCTTCTTTTACTATTTTAGAGAAACGTTCCAGGCATGAATTGATGAAGTTAGCTCCCATGCTGTCTTTGGTTTCAAAAGTAGCATGCAGCTGATAGTAGTTAGCAAGTTCACTGGTTTTATCTCTTAATTCGATATCAAGAATACCGCCGCCACGAGCCTGCATATTTTTGGTAAGGTCTTGTGAGCCTTCAAAAAATTTAGGTTTTATGTCATTGAAAAAAGCAGAAAGCTTTTCAAAACTTCCGTTGAAAAGAAAGTGTACCTGACCGATTTTTTCGGTGTTGAGTACAGTAGCTTTAAATCCGCCGCGTTTTGCCCAAAATTTAGCAGCTTTAGAAGCGGCAGCAACAACCGAACTTTCTTCAACTGCCATCGGGATTGTGTAATTTTTGCCGTTAATGACAAAGTTTGGTGCAATTCCGAGAGGCAGGTAAAAATTGGTTATGGTGTTTTCGATAAACTCATCGTGCAATTTCTGGAGTGATTCGTTTGAGTTCCAGTAATTTTTTAGCAGTGAAATAGCTTCTTCCGGTTCAGAAAAATATTCTTCAGCGATCCATTTAATTTTTTTTTCTTTAGTCAGTTTTGAGAAACCTGCAATTGCTTTGCTCATTTTCAGTTGCTTATAATAATAGTGTGGTGCAAAGATACGCTTTACTAAACGGATTTGCTAAAATTATTGTATTAGCAAAAACTCAGTAAAAATGCATTTAACAAAAAAAAGCACTCATTATTCATAAAAAATTACTAAAATTGGAAGTTTTTTACCGTACGCGAAATGAAATATATTAAAAGGTCACTTTTCTTATTTATACTGGCAGTAATGCCGGCTGCTGCTCAGCAAAAATTAACTCTCGAACAAATATGGGGAGGCCAATTCAGGCTCCAGTACATGGATGATCTTCAGGCTATGAAGAAAGCCAATCAGTATACTGTGCTGAATTTGAACAGGGCTACGAAAAGCAATGCTGTTGATCTGTATGATTTTGCTACACTGGATAAGGTTAATACCCTTATTAACTCTAAAAATTTCACTCAGTTAGAAAACGGAATTGACAGTTATACTTTTAGTGCCGATGAGAAGAAATTGCTGATTGCTACAAATTCGGAGCAGATATTCAGACATTCATTTGTGGCCGACTTCTATATTTATGATATCGGTTCGAAAACGTTATCTAAAGTAGCTGAAGGTAAAATTCAGGAGCCAACATTCTCAGCAGATAATTCTAAAGTCGCTTATGCTTTCCAGAATAATCTTTATGTGTATGATGTTGCTTCAAAAAAGGCTTCTCAGGTCACTACTGATGGAAAAAAGAACGCGATCATTAATGGTATAACCGACTGGGTATATGAAGAGGAGTTTGCTTTTGTAAGGGCTTATGACTGGAATGCGTCAGGGGATAAGATCGCTTATATCCGTTTTGATGAAACTGATGTTCCGGAATTTTCAATGGATGTTTATGGATCAAGTCTTTATCCTATACAGGATGTTTTCAAATATCCAAAAGCAGGTGAGAAGAATGCATTAGTGTCATTACACATATATGATGTTAAGGCAGGTACAACTAAAAAGATAAACCTTGGTAATTATAATGACTTTTATATTCCTCGCATAAAATGGACAAACGATGCCCAGACTTTAAGTGTTCAGGTAATCAACAGGCACCAGAATGATCTGGATCTTCTTTTTGTTGATGCTAACAGCGGAACTCCTAAAGTTGTGCTTAACGAAAAAGACAAAGCCTACGTAGATATTACAGATAACCTGACTTTCCTTAACGATAACAGCTTTATCTGGACAAGCGAAAAAGATGGTTATAACCATATTTACCATTATGCCAAAACTGGTAAGCTTATCACCCAAATCACCAATGGAGCATGGGAAATGACAGCCTACTATGGTTTTGATGATAAAACAGGAAACATTTTCTATCAGTCTACAGAAAACGGGTCAATTAACCGTGATGTGTACAGGATAAACCTGAATGGTAAAAATAAAGTAAGACTTACACCTAATACAGGTACTAATTCGGCAACTTTCAGTCCGAATTTCGAATACTTCATCAATACATTTTCAAGTTCATCAGTTCCAACAACATTTACGCTTCACAGCGCAAAAGATGGTAAAAAGGTAAAAGATATCCTTAATAATGATGCACTTAAAAGTAAACTTGCCGATTTCAACCTTCCGGTAAAAGAATTCATGGTGCTTAAAACTGAAAAAGGCCAGGAGCTGAATGCATGGATGATAAAACCGAAAGATTTTGATCCAAACAAAAAATATCCTGTATTTATGTATCAATATAGCGGCCCGGGTTCTCAGCAGGTAAACAACGACTGGAACGGTTATGACGATTACTGGTTCATGATGCTTGCACAACAAGGCTATATTGTAGCTTGTGTTGATGGTCGTGGTACAGGCTTTAAAGGTGCTGAATTTAAAAAAGTAACCTATAAAGAGCTTGGTAAGTATGAAGTGGAAGACCAGATTGATGCTGCTAGGACTATAGGTAAATACAGTTATGTTGATGCGTCACGTATCGGTATCTTTGGATGGAGCTATGGTGGTTTTATGTCTTCTAACTGTATACTAAAAGGAAACGATGTATTTAAAATGGCTATCGCTGTAGCTCCGGTAACCAACTGGAGATTCTACGATTCGGTTTACACAGAAAGATATATGCAAACGCCACAGGAGAATGCGTCGGGTTATGATGATAATTCACCAATTAACCATGTAAGTAAGCTAAAAGGTTCTTATTTATTGATACATGGTTCGGCTGATGACAATGTCCATGTGCAAAATACCATGAGAATGGTTGAGGCACTTGTTCAGGCTAACAAGCAGTTTGACTGGGCTATTTACCCTGATAAAAACCACGGTATTTATGGTGGTAAGACGAGGCTTCAGCTGTATACTAAAATGACCAATTTTATCAAAGAAAAACTATAAAACAGGCATATTATGAGTGAAACTACTACGCAAAAGGGGCATCCTAAAGGGCTCTGGTTTTTATTCGGCACAGAAATGTGGGAACGTTTTGGCTATTACCTTATGTTGGGGATTTTTGCCCTGTATATGCTTGATGGCTGGAATAATGGAGGTATGGGCTTTGATGCACACACCAAATCCGATATTTACGGAACATATTTAGGACTTGTATATCTTACCCCTTTTATTGGTGGTTTGCTTGCTGACAGGGTGCTGGGTTACAGAAGATCAATCATTATGGGAGGCCTGATGATGGCAGCGGGTTATTTCCTTTTGTCAATTCATGATATTACAACTTTCTTTGCAGGTTTAGGGCTTATCATTTTGGGTAACGGTTTCTTTAAACCAAACATCTCTACATTGGTAGGTAACCTTTATAGCAGCGATGAACTTAAGCATAAAAAAGATTCAGGTTATAACATCTTTTATATGGGTATCAACGTTGGGGCATTCGTGTGTAACTTCGTTGCAGCTTATATGAGGATTAACTTCGGTTGGAACTTTGCTTTCATTGCAGCAGGTGTAGGTATGTTAATTGGGGTTGTTATCTTCCTTAGCGGAACAAAACATATCAAACATGTAGATGTGATCAAACCACTTCAGGAAGGTGATATGCCAACCCTTAAAATATTAGGATCTACAATTTTACCAATGTTTGTGTTTGGTATCATTGGATATTTTATAATGGGAACAGGAGGTGATAATAATATATTAGGTTCAGATACTAATGATGCCTTTATTTTTGGATGTGTACCGGTAATCGCATTCTTCATCTATTTATGGGCTAAATCTACAGGTCTTGAAAAAAGAGCTATTGCTGCTCTTCTTGCGGTGTTCTCTTGTGTAATATTATTCTTTGCCATCTTCCACCAGAATGGTGACGCGCTTACCGTTTGGGCAGAAGATTACACCGACAGGGAAATGCCTGAAAGTGTAGCTACTGTATTTAATAAAGTAGATATGGCGCAAACTGTAGAGAACAATGATATTGTTGCTCTTGATGAGCCTGCATTTAAAGCTAAGATTGAAGAGTTAAGAGCTGCAAACAACGCTATGCCTGAAGCTACTGAAACTGAAATGGCTGCTAAAAAAGCCAGTGCTAAAGAAATCGCTAAACTGGAATCTTCGAGAAAATATTTCAGCAATCTTGCGGCAGAAAAAGTGCCTGCTAAAGGAAAAGACCTGAAATTATATTCGACTGAGCTTTATCAGTCAATCAATCCTTTTTGGGTAATTATGCTTACACCTATACTTGTAGGTATTTGGACGGCGCTTAGAAAAAGTGGAAAAGAGCCAAGCACGCCTACAAAAATTGCATTAGGTCTTTTAATCACTGCATTATCGGCTTTGGTAATGGTGGGTGCTGTATATGCTACAAATGACCTTACTATGAAAGCAAGCAGCTGGTGGCTTCTTGCATCATATGGTGTTATTACTTTAGGGGAACTTTGTCTGTCGCCAATGGGACTTTCATTGGTGTCTAAATTAAGCCCGCCAAGGATTACTGCACTTATGATGGGAGGTTTCTTCCTTGCTATATCGGTAGGTAATAAGCTGGCAGGTATGCTTTCAAGTCTTTGGGAAGATATGGAACAGAAAGAAAACTTCTTCTTCCTTAACTTCGCGCTGGTACTTATTGCAGCATTACTATTATTCCTAATGCTGAAATGGCTTAACAGGGTAATGAAAGAAAACAACGTATTTTAATTAAATTCTACATAACTATACTTTTAAAATGGCAGAAAACACTATAAATAACGGACACCCAAAAGGATTATACGTTTTGTTTGTCACTGAAATGTGGGAACGTTTCAGTTATTACGGGATGAGAGCATTATTCATCCTTTTCATGACCAAAGCATTATTATTTGACAAGGCATTAGGCTCACAGATATATGGTAGCTATACAGGTCTTGTTTATCTTACTCCGCTTATTGGAGGATACGTTGCCGACAGGTATTGGGGTAATAGAAAATCCATTATTGTTGGGGGTATCATTATGGCTATTGGTCAGTTCTTTATGTTCCTTTCGGGTAGCTTTTATGAAGAAGTTGGTTTTGCCAAAATTATGATGTATACAGGTTTAGGGTTCCTTATTTTTGGTAACGGATTCTTTAAACCGAATATTTCTACAATGGTGGGTCAGTTATATCCGGTAGGAGATAAGAGAGTAGATTCTGCTTTCACGATTTTCTACATGGGTATTAACCTTGGGGCATTCATAGCTCCACTTTTATGTGGTTTCTTTGGAGATACCGGAAATCCTGCTGATTTTAAATGGGGATTCCTTTTAGCTTGTATGGGTATGATACTGAGTGTTATACTTTTCGTGCTTCTAAAAAATAAATATATTGTTACTCCTGACGGACAGCAGATTGGTGCTGCGCCAAATAAATCGAGAGAAGAGAAAACAGATGAGCCTGCAGCTCCTGTATCTATGAAAACTCTTGTAATATGGGTTGCTATCTGGTTAGTGCTTTTAGGGGCATTTTACTTTGCTCTTGATAAAGATATTATCGGGGCATTCATTTTCTCGCTTACTATCGCTGCTCCTGGATATATTATTTCTGACCCAGGTCTTACTAAAGTTGAGAAGCAAAGAATTTGGGTTATCTATATCGTAGCATTCTTTGTTATTTTCTTCTGGTCTGCTTTTGAACAGGCTGGTGCATCACTAACTTATTTTGCAGAAGAGCAAACTAACAGAGAGGTTTTTGGAACAACAGTTCCTGCATCGTACTTCCAGTCGGTTAATGCAATTGCGATTGTGGTTTTTGCACCTATATTTGTTTGGTTATGGGGTGTTCTTGGTAAAAAGAACATGGAGCCTGCTTCACCATACAAACAGGCGATTGGATTATTCCTTCTTGCTTTAGGATATCTTGTAATTGCTTTTGGAGTAAAAGGTCTTGAGCCGGGAGTAAAAGTGAGCATGATGTGGTTATTAAGCTTATATACAATCCATACACTTGGGGAACTTTGTCTTTCGCCTATTGGACTTTCAATGGTTAATAAGCTTGCTCCGGTTAAGTTTGCTTCACTTCTAATGGGAGTTTGGTTTTTAAGTACTGCAGCAGCAAATAAATTTGCAGGTACTTTAAGTGGTCTTTATCCTGAGGCAGTAGTTGCGGTTTCTGATGTTGAGACTATAGAAAAAGATAAAACACTTCAGCTTTTCCCTGAAGGATTTGACAAAGCGGGTGCTCCTGAAGTAAGCGGACAAAAAGTTATTCCGTTTGAAAGAGTTAATCTTGCATCAATTACTGATAAGACTGTAAAAGAAGATGTTGTCAAACAACTTTACTCTAAACAGGTTGAGAATATTAAGAAGTTCATGGGCTTCTCTATAGCTAACCTATACGACTTTTTCATGTTGTTTGTGGTTATGGCGGGGGTTGCTTCTATTATCCTGTTTGTTCTAAGTAAAAAACTGATGGACATGATGCATGGTGTCCGATAATTTCGGCACTGTTTTTGAAATCTGACGTATAAACTTTATACAATATGAAAAAAATACTTTTAGCACTGTTTATTATGCTTGGAACTTTTGCGGTACAGGCACAGGAAATAAAATGGATGAGCATTGATGAGGCGCTTGCGGCTCAGAAGAAAAAGGCAAAGCCTATTTTTATGGACGTGTATACCGACTGGTGCGGACCTTGTAAAATGCTTGATAAGAATACTTTCCATGATCCGGAAGTAGTAAAATTTATCAGTGAGAATTATTATGCTGTAAAGTTTAATGCTGAAAGTAATACTGAGGTTAACTTTAAGGGTAAAAAATACACTAACCCACAGTATAACCCTGATCGTAAAGGCAGGAATGCCCAGCATCAATTTGCAGCTACGCTAAATCTTGAAGGCTACCCTTCCATGGTGGTTTTTGACAAGAAAGGCGAAATTAATAATACGATTGTAGGTTATCATACGCCGGCGCAGTTGCTTGAAGCACTTAAAGCGAACTAAGTTTCTTTAATACTATAAAAATCCTTTCCGTTTTCGGGAAGGATTTTTTATTTCCGTATTGTTTCTTTTGTTATTTTAGTTCCTCTATTATTACGAATTAATTATGAAAAAAATATTCCTTACCCTTCTGGTAACTTTTAGCATGATGGCTGTTCAGGCTCAGGAAGCCGAGTGGCATACCGATCTTAATAAAGCAATGGCTGTTTCGCAAAAGTCTAAGAAGCCCTTGTTTTTGTTCTTTACAGGCAGTGACTGGTGTGGCTGGTGCATGAAGCTGCAGAAAGAAGTTTTTAAAACGCCTGAGTTTGCTAAATGGGCCAAAGAGAATGTGGTTCTGGTAGAACTGGACTTCCCGAAAAGAACCCCTCAGGATGATGCTGTCAAACAGCAAAATGCACAGCTTGGAAGTTTCTTTCAGGTAAGGGGATATCCAACTGTATGGATTACGGATATATCGAAAACCAAAGAGGGCAAGATACAATTTGCTCCACGTGGCAGCAGCGGTTATGTGGCCGGCGGTCCATCGGCATGGATAGAAGGAGCCAATAAAATTATGGCTAACAAAACCTAAGATTGTTATTTTAAACTATAGTATCCCTTTTCGGCAGTTGCATGAAAAGGGATTTTTTGTTTTATGCAGGTTTGTTTCCAGCGTTTAATGTAGCTTTTGTAATTGGTAGCATCTGCAATAATTTCTTTTGGTTGTAAATCGTTTATTGCTCTTTCCAGATTGATTTTTGGGGAGCCCGACAGGATTATAATTTCAGATTTTAGGTTGGGCAGATATGTATTGCAGCTATCGATGATTAATATTTTCTTTTGGCTGAACCATAATACATTTTGCAATGGTTTTTGCTCAATTTTAGTTGCAAAACCAGCTCGTGAATACGCTTTTATAGCTGCATTGCTCAAAGCTGTACTGTCATTGCTAAGTACTGTTAGTTGTTTACTGCTTTTAAGAGTTATGGTTGTGCTTTTACGATTGTTGAATACGATGAATTCTTCATCTTGATTATGTTTCCAAGTCGTAATACTGTAGGCTCCCTGGAATATCAATATTGTAAATAGCAAAGCAATAGTGTTTCTGTAGCTTTTTTTGTAAAGCCAAAAGCAAAAAAATGCGATTACTACATATAAGAGTAATGTCAGCAACAGAGTAAAGGAGATTTCTTTTATGACAAATCTTTCGAAAGAAGCTATCCAATTTATAAAGCTATTCATTGCTATTACAAGAAGTTCTAAGGCTTTTCCCGCTATAAGAGCAGCATCTGTCCATATAAAGTTCAATAGTAGTACAAAAAGCCCTAAAATCAGGATTATGTTAGAGAGGGGAATGACAATTATGTTAGCAACAAGAAATAACAAAGGGAATTGGTTGAAGTAATACAGGCTGAGTGGAAATACTCCAATTTGGGCTGCTAAAGAGATCGAGATAATATCGGTAATATAACTAATGGGTTTATGTTTTGATAGGCTAAACTTTCTATAATATGACTCGAGCCATATAATAGCAAACACTGCAAGGTAGCTTAACTGAAAACCGGCATCGAAAATAAAGTAAGGATTTGCTACCAGTAAAATGAGCATCGAAATGAATACTGAATTGTAAATGTTTGTATCCCTGTTAAGGTATTGCCCCAGGCTTATTATGGTAAACATTACAACCGAACGAATAACCGAAGCTGATAAACCTGTAATAAAGGCAAAGCCCCAGATGATTATTATAATTGATAAGAATCGCAAGATTCTACCATGTTTTTTAAACCGGTTAAAAGGTTTAAACAATATTGTGAGCAAATAAAACAGGACTGAAAAATGCAATCCCGATATGGCAAGTATATGGAGTACACCTGCATTTTTATAGGCGTTGTTGGTTGTGCTATCCATATCCTGCCTTTGTCCGAGCAATAAAGCATTGAGTGTGTTTTGTACTTGTGGGCTGTAATGGTGGGTTTTAAAACTATTGATTAGCCTTTCCCTGAAATTACCCAGGTAGTAGTCAAATTTTGTAATGGTTCCCGTACGGATGAAGTTGTCCTTAAGTTTTAACTGATGAAAGATACCCTGCTTTTCCATATAGGATGCATAGTTAAACTGATCTGGATTCAGGGGCTTCGAAATGGGAGAGGGGTTGTCGGCAATTATAAAACTGTCCCCGGGATGTGGGTAATTGTTTTGAGTGCTGTCTCTCGCAACTGTAAGGAGTATTTTTCCGTTTACGGGATTTTGATTGACCGACGTGATTTCAAAATAATACCGCTCCTGATAATCATTAGGTTTTAGGCGTTCAGAAACATATCCTTTTATTATCGGATTGCCTGAATGTATAAAATGTGTGTAATGTAGTTTATGATTTGGTGGAAAGTGAACAGACTGTATTGAAAGGCCAAAACAAAAGGAAAAGAATAGAACGACAACACTGAAATGAATTGTAGGTGTAAATGTTCTTTTTGAAAGCCAAAAAGACACAATCAATAACGTTATGGCTACAATGACAATTAAAAAAGCAATATTTTGAGCTAAGCCAAAGTAATGTCCGGCTATGATGCCTAACGCCAAAAAAAAAGTGATGATGCCAATGGGGTATTTCAATACAGCGGGCAATTTCTGCCTATTGAAACCGGAATACATTATAGATGTTATTCTTCGATATACCTTCCGGCCTTAACAAAAGTTCTTGAATGGTAATTCTCATTCATAGATGAGATAATAACTCCTGAACTTGTAGAAGAGTGGATAAACAATACTTCACCTTCAGGCGTAACTTCTGTTACAATACCTACGTGATTGATTGTTTTTCTGTTATGGCTGTTTCTGAAGAAAAGCAGGTCGCCTTTCTTTACTTCTGAAAGTTTTACTTCATTTGTAGCCTTTACCATTTCATTAGAGCTTCTTGGCAAAGTGATATCAAATATCTTAAATGTAGCATATACCATACCTGAACAATCCATACCTGCTTTAGTGGTTCCTCCGCCTCTGTAGCGAACACCTTTAAATTCTGCAATGGCATTTGTAGCTATTTGTTGGCCAAGGTAGCTGTCAACATCAGGTTCTATATAGTCAGTATCTTCATCTGTATCGTTTATAACGATTGTTTTCTTTGAAGTAGTATTTTTTTTGATTGCCGGTGCTTCCATTTTGCCCGGATTCATAGCCATATCCTTTTTTGCTACAGGCTCATAAGCAATTACATCACTGTTTTTTAGTGTCGCAACTTCTTTCACAACAGCCTGTTTGTCTATTGCAGGCTTGGAAGCTTCAGCGGTTTTTTGTTTTTCGGTATACGAATAAACGCCTTTCTTTTGAGCTTCTTTTTTTGTGGTGATTATTTGCGCTGTTGATGTAGTAGTTATCAACAGGAACAAAAACAGGGATATGGATAGGATGTTTTTCAAATCTTTTATTTTATCAAATTTCAGTCGGTTTTGACAAATATAGAAAAATAATTTTAAACCAATTTTTAGAGTTTATGTTAAAGATTTTATAATAAGCGCCGCTGTTTTATTGCTGGCTCCTTCGCCTCCTAATTTTTCTTCCAGTAAATCGTACTGTTTCAGAAGGTTTTCGCGATGTTCGGGTGTTAAAATCTTTTGTAGTTCGGTTCTGATGTTTTTAGTGTTAAAATCATCCTGAATTAATTCCTTAACAATTTCTTTATCTAAGATCAGGTTGACAAGCGAGATATATTTCAGCGTAATGATTCGTTTTGCAATCTGGTACGATATCCAGTTTCCTTTATAGCATACTACTTCCGGTACTTTAAACAATGCTGTTTCCAGAGTAGCTGTTCCCGACGTTACCAAGGCTGCATGTGCTATACTAAGTAGATCGTATGTTCTGTTTGAAATAAATTTGATATTACTTTTTCCTAAGAACTGCTGATAAAATGAATATTCCTGAGATGGTGCGCCAGCAATTACAAATTGGTAATCCGGGAAGTCACTTACTACCGAAAGCATTCCTTCGAGCATTTTTGAAATTTCCTGCTTACGGCTGCCGGGTAACAGGGCGATTACAGGTCTGTCATCAAGGTCGAATTCTTTTCTAAAGGCTAAGGCATCAGTTTGTGGGCGGTTATGAATCGCATCAATAAGCGGATGGCCAACAAAATCTACAGCGAAATTGTGTTTCTTTTCGTAGAAATCCTTCTCAAAAGGCAGTATGATATACATGTGGTCTACATCGCGCTTAATAGCTTTGATGCGGTTTTCTTTCCATGCCCATATTTGCGGAGAAATGTAATAGTGGGTTTTGAAACCTTCTTTTTTAGCCCAGTCGGCAATACGCATGTTAAACCCAGGATAATCAATAAATATGATAGCATCGGGACTAAAAGCTTTAATGTCCTGCTTGCAGAATTTTATATTGTTAAGGATGGTTTTCAGGTTCTGAACTACTTCGGCAAATCCCATAAAAGCAAGATTGCGATAGTGTTTAACTAATGTGCCGCCAACGGTTTCCATCAGGTCGCCTCCCCAAAATCGTATTTCTGCATTTGGATCCTGTTTAAAAAGTTCTTTCATCAGGTTAGATCCATGTAGGTCGCCCGATGCTTCTCCTGCTATTATATAGTATTTCATGCCTGTTGTTTGTTTGGCAGCAAAGGTAAATTATTTTGATACATTTAAAGTCTGCCACTTTTCTTTAGTAATCTCATATACAAAATTCAGCCGGTTCGGTTCACCAAAATAGGCGACTTCCTGTTCGGTAATTTTATCGGCACCTATGCGGGTAATGGCAATTTGCGAACGGACATTGTTTGCTCCGATATGAAAATAAACTCTTGATACAAATTGAAAAATATAATCGAGCATAAGCGCTTTTACAGCTTTGTTGATACCCATGCCCCAGATTGAGGTTGCGTAAAATGTATATCCTATAAGTATGGAATCATCTTCTTTATTGTAATCGTAAAAACGTGTACTGCCTATGGTCTTGCCGGAGGCTTTATCTGTAATTTTAAAAGCTCCCTTGCTTTGCATTGCTCCTTCAAAAAATGTTTGAAACACATCTTTTTGCCAGCGGTCTTTATTAGGATGTTGTTCCCATATTTGAGGGTCGGATGCTACCGCATACAAATCTTCAAAATCATTTTCCTGTAAAGGATATAAAATAACCTTTTCATTCTCTAATACAGGCTGAATGTTGATATCCATAATTAATCGTTCAGGTTCCAGCTATTAAGGGTTTGCATTGCATGATGTGCGGTAAGGTCAAACTGTACCGGGACTATAGAAATGTAACCGTGTGCCAGTGCCCATTCATCGGTATCTTCGCCATGGTCAAGATTAACGAATTTTCCGGTAAGCCAGTAATAATCTTTGCCCATTGGAGTCTGGCGTTTATCAAAACGTTCCTGCCACATGGCTTTGGCCTGGCGGCATATTTTTATGCCTTTTATCTCATCTTCTTTTAATTTGGGGAAGTTAACATTAAGGATGACACCTTCGGGAAGTCCATTTTCCAGTACTTCTTTAGTGATTTTTTTTATAGATGTTTTTATCGGTTCAAAATCGGCATCCCAATTGTAATCCAGTAGAGAGAATCCAATAGCGGGAATGCCTTCAATGCCGGCTTCTACTGCCGCACTCATAGTGCCGGAATAAATTACGTTTATGGAAGAGTTGGAGCCGTGATTTACACCTGATACGCACAGGTCGGGTTTGCTTTTCAGTATTTCGGTAACGGCAAACTTTACGCAGTCTACCGGAGTGCCACTGCAGCTGAATTCGAGCTCTACATCCGGGTCAATATCAATTTTATTAATAGATAAGGTATTGTTGATGGTTATTGCATGTCCTGTTGCCGACTGAGGACTGTCAGGTGCGACAACTACCACATCGCCAAGCTCTTTCATTACACTGATTAATGCCCTTATTCCCGGGGCGGTAATGCCGTCGTCATTGGTAACGAGTATTAGTGGTTTTTTCTTCATGGGTGTAGAAAAATCAAAATAAGTATTGTACTTTTACGTTTAGCTAAAGTACATAATTTTTTAGGAGCTGTTGTTAACTGCGCAGATTGATAAGAAAAAATTAGGTAAGATGTATTTTGGCACACTTTTTAATGTGTTTGATAATACTATGAAATTTAAATGAATGCCATTTTAAGCTATATGAAGAGAAATTATAAAATTTTAGCGTTTGTTGCTATACTTGCAGTTGCGCTATGGAGTTTTATGCCGAAGCAAAAGGCAGTAAGTGATCCGGAAAAAGACAAGCTGCTTTTGGAACTTATAACTTTTGTGATTGAAAAAGGACATTATGACCCGGCAAAAATTGACGACACATTTTCGAAAGGAGTTTATAAAAGTTATTTAGAATCGCTGGATCCTTCTAAGCGTTTCTTTATACAATCTGATATTGACGAGTTCTCTAAATACGAGGATAAGATTGACGATATGATACTTAACAAAGATCTTTCGTTTTTTGATCTTACTTATAACAGACTTCAACAAAGAATAAAAGAGTCTGAAGGTTTTTATAAAGATATTTTAGCTAAGCCATTTGATTTTACCACTAACGAAGAGTTTAGCGTGGATTATGAAAAAATGCCTTATCCTAAAAATGATGCTGACCTGAAAAAGCGTTGGGAAAAGCAACTTAAGTTATCAGTGCTTTCTACTATAACTGATAAACAAAAGATTCAGGAGACTCCTGCTGATAAAGATAAAGATGCCAAGATGGCTAACGATCCTGTAGCAAATAAAGCATTTGAGGATAAAAAGGATGAGGATACTAAGCCTAAATCTTTCGAAGAACTGGAAAAAGAGGCACGTGAATCTTCTCTTAAATCCTTAAATGATTACTTTGATGTAATTGACGATCTTGAGCGCGATGAGTGGTTTAGTGTTTACCTAAATGCTATTGCTGAACGTTTCGATCCGCATACGTTCTACTTTGCTCCGGATGATAAAGAGAAATTCGACACCAGTATGAGAGGTTCTCTCGAAGGTATTGGTGCAAGACTTCAAAAGAAAGGCGATTATGTTGAAATATCGGAACTTATTCCGGGCGGGCCTGCATGGAGAGGTAAAGAGCTTGAGCAGGGAGACCTGATCATGAAAGTTGCTCAGGGTAAAGATGCTCCGGTTGATATTGCAGGTATGCGCCTTGATGATACAGTAAAGAAAATTAAAGGACCTAAAGGAACAGAGGTTAGGCTTACAGTTAAAAAAGTAGACGGTTCTATAAAAGTTATCGCTATAGTTAGGGAAGTGGTTGAGCTTGAGGAAACTTATGCTAAATCGAGCGTTGTTAAAAAAGATGGTAAGACGTATGGTGTGATATACCTGCCTAAATTCTATATTGACTTTGAAGATAAAAATAGTCGTGATGCCGCTAAAGATGTTGCACTTGAAGTAAAAAGACTTAAAGAGCAAAAAGTAGATGGTATCATCATGGATCTTAGAGATAATGGTGGAGGATCACTTAAAACGGTTGTAGATATTACGGGATTATTCGTTCCGCAAGGACCTGTTGTTCAGGTTAAGTCGGCCGGAAAACAAAAAGAGGTGCTTAACGATACTGATTCATCAGTGCTTTATGATGGTCCGCTTGTAGTTCTTGTAAATAACTTCTCGGCTTCGGCTTCTGAAATATTTGCTGCAGCCATCCAGGATTACCACAGAGGTATTATTATGGGTAGCAAACATACTTACGGAAAAGGTACGGTTCAGAATCTTATCGATCTTAACCAGTTCGTACGCAACAACTCAATGGGTGACCTTGGTGCATTAAAAACAACAACTCAGAAATTCTATAGAATTAATGGTGGTTCTACTCAAAGAGAAGGTGTAATGAGTGACATCGTTATGCCGGACAGATATTCTTATATCGATATGGGCGAGCGTGATGTTGATAATGCTATGCCGTGGGATAAAATTGACCCTGCTAATTATAAACCACTTGCAGCTAACTTCTCAGGGGTTATTGCTAGCAGTAAACAAAGGATGGCTAACAATGCCCAGTTCAAACTTATGGATGAGAATGCTAAATGGGTATTTGAGAAAAAAGATGAAAATACTTTTAGCCTGAATATTGATAAATTCAAAGCAGATGTAGCGAAGAGTGAAGCTACAGCTAAAAAATTCAAGGTGTTGAACGATTACAAAAACAACCTTACGTTTGAAGCGCTGCCTTATGAAAAAGCTTTGTTTGCAAAAGAGCCTTTGCTGGCCGAGAAAAAACAAAGATGGTATGAAAGCCTTTCTAAGGATATTTATGTGGAAGAAGCGCTTAACGTACTTGGCGATATGCAGCCTGCTGCCAAAAGCAATGCTGTAACCGTAAAGAAAGATAAAATGGTTAAAACGAGATAAAAGCCCTGATGGATAAAACCAATCATTCGCTTACAGGCTTAGCGCTCCAAAAATTCAAAAAGAATTTTTGGGGCGTTTTAAGTTTTGTATTTATTGTAATTCTATTATTCATTTCCATTTTTGCCTACGTGCTGGCACCCGATAAAACCGTTAATGCAAACTGGGGTGATCTGTCAATACACTCTAAATCTCCCGGGTTTACAGTAAAGATGCTTACTATTCCTTCAAAGGAGGATGAGGGTAGTGTTTCAGATTATTTTATAGGTAAACAAGTGGCTTCTGAAAAAATACCAATCCTTAAATATTCGGTCACTAAAGACAGTCTTACCTATTATGAATATACTGATGAGCCTTCTTTTGCAGTTGCCAAAACAATTCCTTTGTCAGTTTTTGGTAAAGATGCAAAGGCTGATTATGTAGGTAATGAATTCGTAAAAGAGCAGAAATTCATACTGGGTACCGATAGTCAGGGGCGTGACCTTCTTAGTCGCTTGATTGTTGGCTCAAGAGTATCGATTGCTATTGGTTTCGTTGCAGTATTTATTTCGTTAGTGGTCGGGATATTCTTTGGTGCTATAGCCGGTTACTATGGCGGTAAAGTTGACGCCTTTGTAATGTGGCTGGTAAATATCATTTGGAGTATTCCTACGCTACTTTTGGTAATTGCAATAACACTGGCTTTAGGTAAAGGTTTCTGGCAGGTTTTTGTCGCTGTAGGTCTTACGATGTGGGTTGAGGTTGCAAGGGTTGTGAGAGGGCAGGTAATGAGCTTGAAACAAACGCAGTTTGTTACGGCAGCAAGAGCATTGGGATATAAAAACAGCAGAATTATCTTCAACCATATATTGCCTAATAGTATGGCGCCGGTTATCGTAATCTCAGCGGCTAATTTTGCTTCTGCCATATTAGTGGAGAGCGGGTTGAGCTTTCTTGGCCTTGGAGCGCAGCCACCCATACCAAGCTGGGGCGGAATGATAAAAGATCACTATAATTATATTATCCTTGGCAAACCTTACCTTGCTATGGCTCCTGGTATTGCAATGCTGTTACTAGTACTGGCTTTTATGATGGTAGGAAATGCTTTGAGGGATGCTTTGGATGTAAAGAGTGAGTAGTAATGGATTATCGATTGATTTTAGAAAAAGCAACGAGTAATTTGCAGAATTATCCTGAGGTTATTGAAGAAATAAAGGATTGTATTACTTTGGGGTCCACAGGAGGAGAAATAATATCACGTCTTGGGAAATATCTTAAAGATCTTCCTGATAAAAACATAAAGGCCTATTCTTTGATTGAAAAGGATGCTGTGTTATATTTAAAAGTTTGCGAAAGTAATGGCTATTTAATCAAGTAAACTTATTGGTGCTGAGGCTACCATTCATTCACCTTGTTGGCATCCATTTTTACGAAAATGAATAGCAATATGGTAAATGCCCATAAACTTGAACCACCATATGAAAAGAAAGGTAGCGGCACCCCAATGGTTGGGAACAGCTTAATAAGCATTGTGATATTTACGAAGAAGTGCATGAATAATATTGATGCGACACAATAGCCGTATGTCCGGCTGAATTTAGATTTTTGACGCTCTGCGAGATATATGATGCGCAACAATAGAGTTACGAATAGCCCTATTACAACTAATGCCCCAACAAATCCCCATTCTTCACCTACGGTGGTAAAAATATAGTCAGTGTGTTGTTCCGGAACGAAACCACCTTTAGTTTGTGTGCCTTCAAGATATCCTTTTCCAAACCAGCCTCCCGAACCGATAGCGATCATCGATTGATTAAGGTTGTAGCCTTCGGCCTGCTGGTTTACATCTTTGTCAAATAATACATTTATACGGTCTTTCTGGTGATCTTCCAGTACGTTTTCGTACACAAAGTCAACAGAATAGACAAATCCGGCTATAGCTACAAATACGATTGCCGAAAGTATTGGATTTCTATGTGCTCTCCTCGTCAAAAAGAATTGCAGAATAATAATTATTAACGCAAGTGATACCACAAATAACGGCTTCACCAATAAAGCCAATAGGAAGAGAATAATCGCAATGGCACCTGTTGCAAGATACCAGCCGGGCAGTCCTTCACGATAAAGTACAAGGGTAAGTGAAGCAAATATCATGGCGCTACCGGCATCAGGTTGCATCATGATCAGTGCTACAGGAAAGCCAATTATGGCAAAAGCGATTAGCTGATGATTAATGTTTTTAAGATTGATTTGTACGTCACTCAGGTATTTAGAAAGCACGAGTGCGGTAGCAATCTTGGCAAACTCTGATGGCTGTAAACTGAACCCCCCAAAAGAATACCAGTTGGTTTGTCCTTTAATTGTTTTTCCGGCCACAAAAAGCCCTGCAAGTAATACAATGCCTAAGCCGTAGAAGATAAAGGCGTACTTGTCATAAATCTTTGCATCAACCGTAAGGATAACCATGATAAGCGGGATGCTGAATATGATAAAAAGTATCTGCTTTCCATATATCTGCCCAATATCAAATATAGATGTCTCTTCATTAGGCAGGGAGGCCGAATAAATAGTCATCCATCCTGCAATAACCATAAGACAGTAAAGTAATATGGTTATCCAGTCGATATTGTTGGTTACACTTTGGTTTTTCATTCCTTTTGCCTGTTAAGGCTTATAGCTTTGATTAATCTTAAATGGTTGTCCGCTCGTTACTTTGTCGTATTCTGATCTAAGACCATGGGTAGTGATCCATTCCTCACGGGCTTTTTGAGTTACTTCGCCTTTAAGATACTTTTCTATCATAAGGCTTGTTATCGGTCCGGCCCAACGTGATCCCCAGTAACCATTTTCTACAAATACCGCAATAGCAATTTTAGGATCGTGCCTTGGTGCAAAGGCTACGAAAATAGAGTGGTCGGTAAGCTGTGTTCTTACACCGCCTATCTTGGTAAAGTTCTCGGCAGTACCTGTCTTACCGCAGATTTCAATACCCTCTACTTTTAGATGGCTTGCAGTACCATAGTTATACACGTCAAACAATCCGTCTATAACGGGCTGGAAATGCTGTTTGTCTATAGTGGTGTAATGTTTAGTTCTGAATTTTTTGTCTATGTTTTTACCACTCTTCCCAATTTTTTTAATTACGTGAGGGGTATAATACCAACCCTGATTGGCTACAGTTGCCATCATGTTGGCGAGTTGTATAGGGGTCATCGATACTTCACCCTGTCCAATTGAGTTTGAAATTATAGTTGAGCTTCTCCATCCGCCGTTTGGATACCAGCGGTTATAATATTTTGCAGTTGGGATATGCCCCTTACGTCCCGGAGGAAGATCGTAACCAAGAAAATCGCCAAGTCCAAAGCTTTTAAGGTGATTGCTCCATGCATCTACACCATATTGAGGTTTAGGATATTTATCTATGGTAAGCTTGAATACGTTTCCAAAATAGGCATTACAAGAATTATAAATACCATTATTTAATTGGTGAGGCCCAAAACCATGGCATTTCATAAACGCACCGCGTCCGTAGGAGAAGCCATGGTGACACATGAAAGTTGTGTTTACATCAATAACTTCTTCCTGAAGCCCAACAAGCCCGGTAAGTATCTTAAAGGGTGATCCGGGAGGATACTCGGCTAAAAGACCTCTGTCAAACAGTGGCATTTCAATAGTATCTTTGTACATTCTGGTGTAGTTCTTAGAACGCTCACGTCCAACTAGTATGGATGGGTCATAAGAGGGAGCAGTAACCAAAGCCAGAATCTCACCTGTTTTGGGTTCGATTGCAACAATACCTCCACGTTTTTCAAACATCAGACGTTCACCATATTCCTGTAATTCTTTGTCGATGGTTAATGTTATATCAGTGCCTTGTACAGCTATAGTGTCATAGATTCCTTCTTTAAAAGAGCCTATCTCTCTATTAAAACGGTCTTTCTGGATGTATTTTACCCCTTTTACCCCTCGCAGGATATCTTCATACATTTCTTCCACACCTTGTTTTCCGATGAGGTCACCACTTTTGTAATAAGGATTTTTTTTGATGATAGGGTCATTAACCTGGGCGATATAACCAAATACGTTAGCTCCCGAAGTGGTTTGATAGTCACGAAGTGAACGTTTAACAATATCAAAGCCTTTAAAACGGCGTATCTTTTCCTGAAATGCGGCAAATTCCCGTTTGTTAAGCTGAGGTAAGAATACGGAAGGAAGCCTTGGGCTGTATACCTTGGCTTTTTCTACCCTTTGGATAAAATATTCTTTAGTTATGTTCAGTAATGAGCATATTTCAAGTGTGTCAAGGTCTTTCGCCATTTCATTTGGCGTAACCATGATGTCATAAGATGGTTGATTTGCTACCAGTAGTTTACCGTTACGGTCGTATATATATCCTCTTTCAGGATAGTCATACTGTATCTTGATAGCGTTGTTGTCAGATTTCTTGATGTATGAGTCATCAAGTATCTGCAAATAAAAAAGCCTTGCCACAATAACAACTGTTGCGGCAATTATAATTATTGGCAATAAACTCTTTCTCATTGTTTGCCCGGCTTAATTAGGTAAATGATGATTATACTAAGTATCAGTGTAAATATTGTTGTAAACAATGTTCTTGTCAAAACCAAAAGAATACCACTAAACTTAAATACTTCTAAAAGGTATAAAATTAAATGATGTGTTACAATAGAAATCAGGATAAATGAAAAACGCTCGGGCGATAATCGTTCATTTATTTTTACAGTTTGATATTCGTAACTAAGTCCAAATGAAAACTTAAAGAATGTTGGCCTCAGATACGCAAGCGTAACGCAGGCCGTGGCATGCACACCACCAGAATCAGTAAACATATCTACCATCAATCCTAAAAGGAAAGAGGATAGCAGGAGTCCGGCTTTATTTCCGTTAACCGGATATAAAAGTATGAATAGTATGTAAGGGTAAGGGTTAAGGAATCCAAACAAATTCAGCCTGCTGAAAATAATTACCTGAAGGGCAAGCAGGAGTATAAACCTGAATATGTTCATTATGGTACTACTGCTCATTGTTCGAATTTGTGGTTTCTTCTTCCAGTTTTATAATTTCGTCGCGGTCTTTGTTTTCTATGATGTAAACATGACCCAGGCTTGTCATGTCGTTAAATAGTCTTACCTCAAGTGTGTAATAGTTTGTCTTTTTGTCCATATATACCTTTTCGATAGTGCCGATAGGTATATTTTCCGGGAATATTCTCGATTCCGCCCCAGTTACTATAGTGTCGCCTTTACGTACGGTGGCAAGCCTTGGTACATCAATAAGCTGAGCAAAGCCTGTATTTTTTCCATTCCAGGTAAGGGTTCCAAAATGATTATTCTTCTTGATTTTAGCGTTAAGTTCAAACTTAGGGTTAAGTACGCTGAGTACTGTAGCATATCCGTTAGATACATTTTCAACGATACCCACAACGCCCAGACTGCTTACGACTCCCATGTCGGGTTTAATGCCTTCTTTAATACCGCTGTTAATCGTGAAATAATTTTCAGGAGCACTGTAGGAGTTACGAATTACTTTAGATTGTATTACAGCAAACTGACCCATTGCCAGAGGTATTTTTACCTCCGGGGCATTAACAGTATCCTGAGTATTGAAAAGCATTTTTTTCAGGCGTGCGTTTTCACCTGCCAGCGCTTCGTTTTGCTCTTTAAGGCTAAGGTATTCTTCCACTGTGTTTACCTGCTCATATACATAGCCAGATATAGCATTAGCCGAAGTAACGGCACGGCTTCTATGGTATGAGTGCGATTGTATAGTGAGCGTTAACGAAACGCCCAAAAGCAGCAAAAACAGTAATAAAATACTGTTTTTAAATAAAAAATTAAATATTTGCTGCATCGTTTAGCCTGCTTTATTTGATAAGTATGCTTCTGAATTTTTGTATGTTTTTAAGTGCCATTCCTGTACCTCTGACAACAGCTCTAAGCGGGTCTTCGGCAATATAGACAGGAAGGTCTGTTTTTTGAGAGATACGTTTGTCAAGACCTCTTAACATCGATCCTCCACCTGCAAGATAGATACCTGTGTTGTAGATATCGGCAGCAAGTTCCGGTGGTGTTTGCGATAATGTTTCCATTACGGCATCTTCAATACGCTGAATCGATTTGTCAAGTGCTTTAGCGATTTCCCTGTAAGAAACGTCTACCTGTTTTGGTTTACCCGTTAAAAGGTCACGTCCCTGTACCGACATATCTTCAGGAGCATTTTCAAGATCTTCTATAGCAGCTCCAATGGTTATTTTTATTTTTTCTGCAGTGCTTTCCCCAACAAAAAGGTTGTGCTGCGTTCTCATGTAGTAAACAATATCGTTTGTGAATACGTCACCGGCAATTTTAACCGATTTGTCACATACGATTCCTCCAAGTGCAATAACCGCAATTTCGGTAGTACCACCACCTATATCTACAATCATGTTACCTTTAGGTTGCATGATGTCTACACCAATACCAATTGCTGCTGCCATCGGTTCATGGATAAGGTATACCTCTTTACCATTAACCCTTTCAGCTGATTCTTTTACCGCACGCATCTCAACTTCTGTAATTCCTGAAGGGATACAGATAACAAGGCGAAGGGCAGGTGTGAATAGTTTTTTCTTAAGTGCAGGTATGCTTTTAATGAACATTGTAAGCATCTTTTCTGATGCGTCAAAGTCAGCAATAACACCGTCTTTAAGTGGTCGTATGGTTTTAATGTTTTCATGGGTTTTACCCTGCATCATATTGGCCTCTTTTCCTACGGCTATTATTTTGCCCGAGATGCGGTCACGAGCAACAATAGAAGGGCTGTCTATAACAACTTTATCGTTATGTATGATTAGGGTATTTGCGGTACCAAGGTCTATTGCGATATCCTCGGTCATGAAATCAAAAAATCCCATACTGGTTTAGTGTATTAAGGTTTTGGTATAAAAAAATGTTTAAGCCTACAAAAGTAGTAAAATTAATGTTTGAAATGACGTGTACCAGTAAATACCATGGCAACATTGTTTTCGTTGCAGTAGTTAATGCTAAGTTCGTCTTTTATTGAACCTCCGGGTTGTATAACCGCAGTGATTCCGGCATTTTTAGCAAGCTCAACACAATCCGGGAATGGGAAAAATGCATCGCTGGCCATAACAGCGCCGTTTAGGTCGAAATTGAAAGATTGTGCTTTTTCTACAGCCTGTCTTAAAGCGTCAACGCGAGAGGTTTGTCCTGTACCTGATGCGTAAAGCTGTTTGTTCTTTGCAAATACTATCGTGTTTGATTTTGTATGCTTGCAAATTTTTGAGGCAAAAAGTAAATCTTCAACTTCCTGAGTAGTAGGTGATGTTACAGTAACGGTAGTTAAGTGTTCTTTATTGTCTGTAATATTATCTTTATCCTGAACTAATAATCCGTTAAGGCATGTACGAACCTGTTTAGCAGGTAGTTCTACTTCGTTTTGGATAAGAATAATTCTGTTTTTCTTTTCCTGAAGGACCACAAGAGCGTCATCTTCATAACCCGGAGCAATTACAACTTCGCAGAAAAGATTGTTGATTTCGTCTGCTGCAGCTTTGTCAATCTTAGCATTAGAGATAAGTACACCTCCAAATGCTGAAGTAGGGTCTCCTGCAAGTGCGTCAAGGTAAGCTTCTTTTACTGTAGATCTTGTAGCAAGACCACAAGCATTATTGTGTTTAAGAATGGCGAAAGTTGGATTGTCATTTTTAAATTCACCAATAAGGTTAACGGCAGCGTCTACGTCAAGAAGGTTGTTGTAAGATAGTTCTTTACCGTGTAGTTTAGTGAACATCTTATCGAAATCACCAAAGAAGTAACCTTTTTGGTGAGGGTTTTCACCATAACGAAGCACTTGTCCGTTGCTAACACTCTCTTTGTAGAAAGTTTCATCTTCATTGAAATAATTGAAGATGGCTGTGTCGTAATGTGAAGAAGTGTGGAAAGCTTTGGTTGCAAAAGATTTACGTTCTGCAAGTGTAGTGCCTCCGTTGTTGTTGGTGATTACCTCAAGAAATTCTGCATATTCGTTTACAGAAGCAACAATTACAGTGTCCTTAAAGTTTTTGGCAGCTGCACGGATAAGTGAAATACCACCAATGTCAATTTTTTCTATGATGTCAGCCTCAGAAGCACCTGAAGCTACAGTTTTTTCAAATGGGTATAAATCTACGATAACAAGATCTATTTGCGGGATGTCAAATTCCTGCATTTGTTGTACGTCAGATGGATTGTCCTGACGGTTAAGTATACCTCCAAAAACTTTTGGATGCAACGTTTTTACCCTTCCGCCAAGGATAGATGGATATGAAGTTACATCTTCAACAGGAACTACAGGTATTCCCAGATCTTTAATGAAAGCTTCTGTACCGCCTGTAGAATAGAACGTTACGCCCTGCTCGTGCAGTTTTTTTACAATAGGTTCCAGACCGTCTTTGTCAAATACCGAAATTAGTGCTGATGAAATTTTTTTGATGCTCATTTTTGTAAGTATAAATAAAGTGCAAAAGTAGTTATTGTAGCGTTAACATTCAAAAGCTGTGAACACTAAATTTTAAAGAAATTGAAAATTTATTTCGTTTGGGTTCGCTTCATTTAAAAAAAATGCGGAATTTTACAGAAGTCAATCAAAACAATCATGCTGCTATACCTGCGTTTACTTAAAGAAAGTCTTTCTTTTGCCCTAAATGCCCTTAGGAACAATAAACTGCGCACCTTTCTGTCTCTTCTTGGTGTTACTGTAGGGATATTCTCAATTATTGCCATTTTGGCTGCCGTCGATTCGCTCGACAGGAAAATAAAAGAGGATATGAGCAGTATCGATAAGAATACTATGTATCTTAAACGATTCTCTTTTGGGCCAAGTGAAATACCACGCTGGAAAAGAGAACAGTTTCCGGATGTGAGTTATGATGAATATCAATACATAAAGGATAATGTAAGTTCTATACAGGAAGCCGCATTTCAGATATTTACCAAAAGTGAAACGGCTCGATATGAAGATAAAGCTGCCAGTAGTGTAAATGTGGTTCCGGTTTCCTATGAATTTGCCGAAATTCAAAGCCTGAAGATAGAACACGGGCGATTTTATAATGAATCGGAATCTAATTCAGGAACACCGGTTGCTGTAATTGGTTATGAGATAGCCAAAACTCTTTTTGGTGACGCTAATCCGCTCGAGAAAAAATTCAGGATGTATGGACAGCGATTTACAGTTATTGGAGTGCTCGAAAAACAGGGGCAGGGTATGTTTGGCGAAAACAACGATACTGCAATTATAATTCCGGTAAACTTTTTACGAAATATGTATGGCGACCATAATGATTTTATGACGCCAATAATTATCATAAAGCCCAAAGCAGGAGAGGATGGAGAAGAGGTTAAGGCTGAAGTGGCTCAGAAGCTGCGTAACTATCGTGGAATAAAGGCAGGTGAGACGGATAACTTTATCATAGATATACTTTCCGGATTTACCGATATGATCGATCAGATAATTGGTACCATGAACATGATTGGTATTGGTATCAGCGCCTTTTCACTTTTAGTGGGCGGGTTTGGTATAGCTAATATCATGTTTGTTTCGGTTAAGGAAAGAACTAACCTTATAGGTATCCAAAAAGCGCTTGGGGCGAAAAACAGGTTTATACTTTTCCAGTTTTTATTCGAAGCGGTTATTCTTTCTCTTTTTGGAGGGCTGATAGGTATACTTATGGTTTGGGGTATTGCTGCTTTACTCTCGAGTATGATCGAATTCAAATTTGTATTGAGTTTTGGGATAGTATGTTTTGGTACTGCGGTTGCAATTTTTATAGGATTGGTATCCGGAATTCTTCCTGCAATTGCTGCTTCAAAACTAGATCCTGTTGAAGCAATCAGAAGTGGTATGTAAAAAAAAAACGGCACGTCTTAAGCCCCCACTTGTAACGTGCCGCATTTGTATTGCGATCCATTCACATACTGATATGTTTCATGAACAACAATGAAAATAATAATATCGATGTTATTATTTTTCGCAAGCAAATCTAACATCTTTTTTGAAAAACCGACTAAAAAAGGTATAGACAAAACACGGACATTCCTTGTTTTTAAAGGGTTTTTTAGTGATTTAGCCTTGTTGGGCGTGTATTTGATTGCTCCTATAAAGGTGTGTTTAATAATATGTTTTCAAGGTCTGATTCGGTTTCGATACTCATCTTTTTCTTAACCCTGTATTTTTTTTTCACAATTGTTTCGGGAGTTACCTGCATCAAAGTGGCCATGTCCTTATATGGTAAATTGAGTTTTAGCAAAGCGCAAAAGAAAAGATCATTTTTGGTAAGCGCAGGGAATTGTTCTCCCAGGTTTTTTTGAAATCCGGCATAGGTTTCACTGAATCTTTTCTTGAATACAGACCAATAATTTTTTTCGCTGGTTAAAGCCTGTAATTGTTCTTTGATGTTTTCAATACATAAGTCTTGTGGCTTTTCTTTACAAAGTACAATGAGGTTGCTGATGCTTACTTCTAAAGAGGATAGCCAAATAATACCAGAGCTAAGTTCTTCTGTTTTATACTCCAGATTTTGCTTGTTCAGTTCATTTAACTTTTTTGCATTTTCATATTCCTGAAGCATTTTTTCTTTTTTATGCTTTTCAACAGAGAGTTTATGAAGTCGTTTTCTGGTTTTGTAGATGTAAATAAAGGATATCGCTGTTAATAGAAAAAGAACTGTTATAATTGGCAACAGTATTTTTTTGTTGTAATTAAGCCTTTCTTTTAGAGTAAGATTTGTGTTTTCAAGATTTTCTCCTTTTTTTGACTGGTATTTGTTCTGGAATTGCTCCTGGAGTTTTAAAGTGGTAAGGTCGTTTCCTGTTTTATCTAGTGTGTCCTGAAGTTTAAGGCTATTCTGGATCGACAAAAGCGCCTCATCATCATTATCCATTTTTTCATGTAATTTTGCTTTAACAGCTTCAAAGAACATGCGGTCTTTAATAGATGCCTTTTGAAGAAATTCTGGTTTCTCGACCAAATCAATGATTTCTAATGCTTCCTTGTGTTTTTGTTGTTTCAAAAGTATCTCGATGTATTCAGATGCAATTGGGATGGTTTTAAGGGAATGGTAACTTATAGCTTTCTCTAATGCGATTTTGTAGTAACCTTCAGCAGTTGACAGGTGGTTGAGTCTTTCCTGTATCGCTCCCATTTTTGAGTATACAATACCTATAATTTCTTGGTCGTTGAACTTTTTAAGGCCGGGTAGGGCATCATTCAAAGCTTTTTGTGCCTCTTCATATCTTTCGAGATGTGTCAGGCAATCGCCGTAATTTAAAAGTGCAATGCAGTAGTTTTTTGTAGAATTTTGTTCTTTGAACCCTTTAATTACTTCTTTGTATAGATCAGCGGCAAAGTAAAAGTTTCCTGCATTAAGATAAGTGTTGGCAAGGCTGTGCTTAACATTTAAGCTGTGTTGGTTGTCATTGTTTTTTTCAAAAAGGGCTAAAGCTTTTAATAGGTAGTTTATTCCTTCGTCGTTACGAAGTAATAAGTTGTAATTTGATGCCATTTCACCATAAACTATGGCGAGTCCGGTTTCGTCTCCCAACTGTCGGTATATATCTTCTATTTCGGCAAGGATTTTAAGTGAAACTTCACTTTCTCCTCTTTTTTTATACGTTCCGGCTTTATTTCGGAGTATACGTGCATATACTTTTGGATACTTTACCTTGTTTGCATATGGTAAAGCGCGTTCATAATAATATAAGGAAGAGTCGGTATTGTTTTTTAAGTGGTAATAATAGGCATATGATAGATATGTATTTGAATATACCGTGTCATGAAGTTTTCCTTTATAGGCTAGTATTTCTTTGATGAAAACTTTTGCACTATCAGGTTCAGAAGTCATAATACGCTTTATCTGGCGTTCTTTTTCCAGAATATTTATATCTTGGTTTTGGGCATAAGCAGATTGTAGCAGCAAAACCATAATACCGAATAAAAGTTGCTTCATAGTCCAAACAAGCATTTTTTATATCCGGGGGTAGATGAAATGCGGTGCAAATTAAATCATAAAATTTCAATAAAACATTGAGTGATTTGAAATTTTAAATTCATTTTTAAGATGGGGAGATGTACCTGTTTTGTTGTAAAAAAAATCCCCCTTAAAAAGGGGGATGGTTTTTATCTTACCGGCTGGTTTTGTATAAGATCCAGGAATAAGTTTATTTTATCTTTAAGCTCTTTACGTGGAGTGATAAAATCAAGGAAGCCGTGCTCAAGTACAAATTCTGCAGTTTGGAAGCCTTCAGGAAGGTCTTTACCGGTAGTGTCTTTTACGACACGTGGCCCTGCAAATCCGATAAGTGCACCAGGTTCAGAGATGTTTACATCACCAAGCATAGCATACGATGCTGTTGTTCCTCCTGTAGTAGGGTCAGTACATAATGATATGTATGGTATTTTAGCATCTGCCAGTTGAGCAAGTTTAGCCGATGTTTTCGCTAACTGCATTAGTGAGTAGGCAGCTTCCATCATCCTTGCACCTCCTGATTTAGATATCATCACAAAAGGAATCTTGTTTTGGATAGAGTGATCAATTGCGCGAGCAATCTTTTCACCCACTACAGCTCCCATAGAACCTCCGATAAATGCGAAGTCCATACAGGCAACTACAAGGTCTTTTCCTTTAGATTTTCCAACAGCAGTTCTTACAGCATCTTTAAGTTTGGTTTTTTCAGTAGCTTCTTTTATACGATCCCCGTATTTTTTTGTGTCAACAAACTTTAGGGTATCTTTAGAAGTCATGTTTTTGTCAAACTCTGTAAACTCATTGTCATCAAAAAGGATGTTGAAGTATTCTTTACTTCCTATTCTTACGTGGTAACCATCTTCAGGGCTTACGTAAAAATTCTTAGCAAGCTCGTCTGCATCAACAATTTTACCGGTTGGCGACTTGTACCATAGTCCTTTAGGTACATCTTTTTTGTCTTCGGTTGGTGTTGTAATCCCTTTTTCTGTTCTTTTAAACCAAGCCATCTTTTTCAGTTAAGTTTAGTACTGCAAGCAGTTTGTTGTAATTATAGTGTATTTACGTTGTTTAGGTCTTTAAATGCCTGCTCAAGTCTTGCATTAAAAGTAAGTTCACCTTCACGTATCCATTTTCTTGGATCATAGTGTTTTTTGTTTGGCGACTCAGGTCCGTCAGGACTACCTATCTGTGTTTTTAAATAATCGATGTTTTTAACAACATAATCACGAACACCTTCTGTAAAAGCAAACTGAAGGTCAGTGTCAATGTTCATTTTGATAACACCGTAACCAATAGCCTCTCTTATTTCTTCAAGAGTAGACCCTGATCCTCCGTGGAATACGAAATCTACCGGGTTGTTTCCAGTGTTGAATTTTTGCTGAACATACTCCTGAGAGTTTTTAAGGATTTTTGGAGTAAGTTTTACGTTACCCGGTTTGTATACACCGTGTACGTTACCAAAAGCAGCAGCTACGGTAAAGCGAGGAGATATTTTGCTTAGTTCTTCATAAGCATAAGCAACTTCTTCCGGCTGAGTATAAAGTTTAGAGCTGTCAACATCAGAGTTGTCAACACCATCTTCTTCACCACCTGTAATACCAAGCTCGATCTCAAGGGTCATGCCCATTTTGCTCATACGCTCAAGGTATTTTTTAGAGATCTCCATGTTTTCTTCAAGAGATTCTTCTGAAAGATCAATCATGTGCGAACTGAAAAGAGGTTTTCCAGTTTCAGCAAAGTGTTTTTCGCTGGCGTCAAGAAGACCGTCAATCCAAGGCAAAAGTTTTTTTGCACAGTGGTCAGTATGTAAAATTACAGTAGCACCGTAAGCTTCAGCAAGCGTGTGTATATGTTTTGCACCTGCAACTGCACCAAGGATAGCTGCTTTTTCGTCAGCATTTGATAATCCTTTACCAGCGTTGAAAATTGAACCACCGTTAGAGAACTGGATGATAACAGGAGCTTTAAGTCTTGCTGCAGTTTCCATTACACCATTAACTGTGCTTGAACCTGTAACGTTTACTGCAGGAAGTGCAAATCCTTTTTCTTTTGCATATCTGAATATTTCCTGAACCTGATCTCCGGTAGCAACACCGGGCTTAATATTGTGGGCCATTGTTTTTGTTTTTTAGAATTAGAATTGACAAAAATAATATTTTATACTTAGAACGGATAATTAATTCCGACATTTAGAACTGATTTTGAAAGATTATATTCTTTAAACCAGCGATCGCCCTCTTCACGACCCGGATTGTAGGTTTTAAAACCTACGTCAAATCGTATCACGAAAAAGTTAAAATCGTACCTGAATCCAAGGCCTGAGCCAAAGGCAAGGTCTCTAAAGGATGAGAATCCGTTAAAAGTTTTTTTCGGGTCATCAACTTCATCAAAAACATTCCAGATGTTTCCGATGTCACCAAAGATTGCTCCATTTAGTTTATCGAAGATGTTAAAACGAAGTTCTGCACTATAGGCCATCTTAAGGTTGGCTTCGTTAAAATCGTCAACTCCACCACTACTTCCGGGGCCTAAACTATAAGGTTGCCAGCCACGGTTGTCGTTTGAACCTCCTGCAAAATAACTTCGGGAAAAGGGAATAGAGGTAGAGTTGCCATAAGGAACAGCCAGTCCGAAGAAAGCGCGCATGGCAAGTACTTTACCGCGCCTTAGGTCCCAGTGTTTTATAAAGTCGAGTTCCCCTTTTAAATATTGTGAGTATGCCACATTAAAAAGTGTTCTCTGGCTACTGCTGTTGTTAGGGTCTACCAATGTACCACCAAGCAGGGATAAAAGCGCGCCTGCCGATTCTACTTTTGTTTTGAATATAAAGAAAGTGTTGTCGTTTAGGTTTTCACGACTGGTTCTGGTATAGGTGTAATTGCTCGCGAATATAAGGTTGTTTTCTGTTAGCCTGTCCCTACGCTGTTCTATACTGTTTACATTGTCTTTGTCTGTTGTTGAAACAGCTATTGAGCCGTTTTCAACATCATTAATAAAGTTGTCTGCACCTCCGTTCTCAATGTCCAGATCTCCGTTTTCGTTAAAATAAGAAGATGGTACGCTTGGATAATCCTGCGCAATGTTATTTAATCTATTATAGGATGATTGGTATACCTTAAAGTAGTTTTCAGGATTAAGGTTTCTTACATATTGAAGATTCAAAAGGTCAAGTCTGGAAGAATAGTGCTTTCTTATCGGAGCCCAGTTGTAACTCAATACTCCGGTAAAATTTTCCTTGTCAAGTCCAATATTCTTTTGACTGCTTATACCCAAACTGAAAATAGTTGATGGAATCAGATTTTTAGGAATTATCTTTTCGGTATTGAAAGGGAAGAATATCCTTGGGAATGTAAGTTTAAGATCGGCGCCATATTCCAGGATGTTAAAAAACGCTTTGTCCTTTATGGCGTTATCGTTTGACGAACCTATGTTTCCACGCGTGGAAAGATCAAGAATTTCTGCACCTCTGAAAACGTTACGCATAGAAACCCCGAGGCTTCCTGCAATACCTATATCCTGAATATTAGAGTGCATAAAGTCAGCACTTACATTAAATCGGAATTTTTTCTTCGGAATCAGCTTAATGCTTGCAATCAGGGACTTGCCTGAAGGGTCGTTTTTATCCTCGGTGTACTCTATTGAAGGGTTGTTGAAAACCCTAAGGTTGCTCAGATAACGTGATGTAAGTGTTCTTCTGATATCGGAATAATCAGTTTCCGGAGCAACGAAAATAGCATCAGTTAGTGCTTTTGGCCTGTAATTAAGTTTTCCTGTGCTGTAAATATTAAAGCCTTTATAGCTGGTACTGTCTATAGACTGGTCTTCGCTGTTTGGGTTTTGGGTATAAATATTTACCTGGCTTACTTTATAAAGCTTAAATGGCCTTATAAAAGTTGAGTCCCCCTGCCTTACCGACTCATTGTCTATAATAAGGTCTACATTGGCTTTTCTTCCTCCATTGTTTACGGTGTCTACAACATAAGTAATGTAGTTCTGCTGAAAATTATAAGCACCATGATTTCTAAAATGATTGGTAATCCTTTCCCTTTCGGCTGTAAAATTAGTTTCCTCGTACTGCTGCCCCTGTTTAATGAGTGATTTGTCTTTTATAGTAGCATAAAGGCTGTCAAGTGCGGGTGTTTCTATATAGCGATTAATTGTGTCCAGCATATATGGAGCGCCTGTAATTACATCATAAGTAACCTTTGCTCTCTTGTCAGGGAGTGTGTCTATCTTGTAGCCAACACTTGCCCTGAAGAACCCTTTTTTGTAGTAATAGGTAAACAAACGATTTCTCGATTTTTTTATCCTGTTAATATCTACAAGTACAGGAGCTTCTCCTGTTTTCTTCAGGAAATTACTAATTCCCGATACAACAAATGAATTTCCAAGACGCTGTACCTGCTTTTCGGAGAGTAATTTTCTGTAGCGTTCGTGTCTTCCGGGTTTTCTGTCCAGCCAGTCCAGGTACATAGAATCGGCATTGGGTTTAGCCATATTATACATGTGCAACCTGAGGTGGAAGCCCAATATGTCGCTGTTTGGCTGTTGGTAGAGCTGGTCGTGAACTATTTCGTCATTCTTAACCTTGTCGTTTACAAGGATTTCATTTTTTTCAAGCAGGTGTTTACCTTCCGGAACTCTCCTTACAAGAGAACAGGAATATAAAATCCAGCCCGATAAGATAAATAGTATTATTTTTGTTGCTTTATTTCTCAAGACGGTATAGCCAAATAGTAATTCAAAAATACATTTTTTATGCTTAGTAAAAACCAAATTAAAACAATAACGGGCTTACAGCAAAAAAAATACAGGAAGCAGCATAAATTGTTTATTGCCGAAGGGATAAAGGTAGTACAGGAATTACTGAATTCCAATTTTGAATTACACCAATTATTTACCACTCAGGATATCTTCAGGGGAATAGCAAAGGATAAGATTGAACTTATTACAGAAGCTGAGCTTAAAAAAATAAGCGTACTCACTACGCCTAATGGTTGTCTCGGACTTTTTGTAATGCCCGATGAAAAACCGTTACCAAATAATGGACTTATTGTTGCGCTCGATGATATTCGCGATCCGGGTAATCTGGGGACAATCGTGCGTCTTTGCGACTGGTTTGGGATACAGCATCTTATATGTTCTGAAGAATGTGTAGATGTCTATAACCCTAAAGTTGTACAGGCTACCATGGGGTCGCTCACACGTGTTAACGTAGTATATACCAATCTTGAAAATTATCTGGCAAATACAAAACTACCGGTTTTTGGTACTTTTATGGATGGCGATAATATTTACGAAGAGGCATTGCCAGCTAACGGAATCATTGTTATGGGGAATGAGGCTAACGGTATATCTGAAGCTATAGAGGCCAGGTCAACACGAAGAATTTCCATACCACGTTTTGGCGACCTTCAGCAGACAGAAAGCCTTAATGTAGCCACGGCAGCAGCTATTATTTTAAGCGAATTCAGGAGAAATTTTAGTGGAAGGTAAAATTGATGAAAATACCTCTGGTTTTCATCGATTCAATGTTTCCGGTATAAGGGCTGTTAGGGTCGTTGTCCCTGATAATCTCATCATTTAAACTGAATACCCCGCGAATAGACGGCGAGAACTTAAAGAATTCAAAATAAAGATCGACTCCGGCACCAATTTCATAATAGTTAGTCCATTTTTTCATTCTGAAACGTGCCCCTGTCATGTTATCGTCCTTTACATTAAAGTTACTCGAAAGGTTTAGGGAGCGTGAAACACCACCTACAAGGTAAGGCCTTACATTTCCTGTTCTTTTAGATGAGAATTTCAGTAATAGCGGAAAATGAAGATAGGTCGATTTTACTTCTCTTAATTTGTCAGCAGTTGTGCCCTCTACATTATGAAAGGTAAGGTCACGCTGCGTATAATATAGTCCCGGTTCAAAACGAAGATCCAGGTATTCAAAAAGGCGTAAGTTACCCACAAGGCCTACGTTAAAACCAGTAGATTTTTTAAGTTCTATGTCAACTTTTGGATCGTTGATGTAGTCAAATTTAAAATCATAGCTGTTAAAGCCGAGGAAATACCCCCAGTGAACTCTTTGTTTGTCAAAGTTTTCAAGGTTAACAATCGGGTCTTTGCTGAACACCTGCGTACCAAACTGAGCATGAGCGCACAGGCCGGTAACAAGCAGTATATATAAAAACAGTTTCTTCATTTTATTGTTTTGAAGCAGTGTAAATTGTTGCCACTCCAAAAGTTTGCGGCATATTCTTAACCTCTATAAACCCAATTTTACGTAAAATATTGTTTAAAGCTTCACCATGTGGAAAAACTGATGCCGATTCGCTAAGGTAAGCATAAGCCGAACGGTCTTTAGAGAACAGTCTGCCAATAAGAGGCAGCAGGTTTTTGCTGTAAAAATTGTAACCTTGTTTAAAAGGGAATTTTGTTGGCACAGAAGTTTCCAGTATTACAAAAATACCACCCGGTTTCAGTACGCGTAAAATTTCAGCAAGTCCTTTTTCAAGGGTTTCGAAGTTACGTACACCAAAAGCTACCGTTATGGCATCAAAATAATTGTCTTCGAAAGGCAGATTTTCACTATCGCCGTATACCAGTTTGATTTTTGAATCAAGACCCTTTTCGGTCACTTTCTTGCGTCCCACTTCCATCATGCCTTCAGAAATGTCGGCTCCAATAATCTCAGTAGCCGATGTCTGTGCCATAAGAATGGCAAGGTCGCCGGTTCCTGTAGCGATATCAAGAATGGTTTTAGGATTTTTATCCGAAACAAGCTTCAATACTTTTTTACGCCATTTAACGTCTATACCAAACGAAATTACACGGTTAAGGCCGTCGTAATTGCCTGAAATAGTATCAAACATTTGTGCTACCTGTTCTTTTTTGCCCAGGCCGGAATCTTTATAGGGGGTTACGTTTTGCGACATTACTTTTATTTACGCAACAAAGATAGAAATAGTTTTGTTAATAGGGAGTTAGAAATGTTTTCTGTTTTATAAAAGACATTACATAATCTCCATCCTGTACATATCAATTCCATCCGCCCAGTAATCTTTTACGATTTCCTGTAGCACAAAGTCAAATTTCTCATAGAATTTATATACTAATTGAGAGGTTCGGACAGATATATTTTCAATGCTTTTAATGGTTTTGATCACATCTAGGCGGTGTTGAGTGAGTTGGCTGCCAATTCCTTTGCCCTGATAATCGGGATGAATGATATCCCATGATAGTGCTGCGTTTTTACCATTATTGGTAATATTGATACCACCGCTACCTATAATGTTGCCGTTGTCTTCCACTACAAAATAACGATCGATGTGGTTAGCGAAATAATCCTTTAAATCCTGTTCTTCTTCCTGTGCGAAATATTTAGGCATGTTCAGTCTGAGCAGTGTTATAATGCTCTCGTCATCGGCAGGAGTGTAGGAACGGATGGTCATAGACTAAATTATTCGTCGGCTGCTAATGGAGCTTCTTCGAACTGATTGTAATTTTTTATAAACAGTTTAAGCTTTTCGATATCGAGGTCAAATTTTTTTGTAATGACATTATTTTCACAAAGTGCAAAAATTAAATCATTGCGACTAATTATCTTTTCATTGTAGAATTGTTCTTCTAAATCAATAAAATAAATTGTTGTCGAAAATTTATTATTCCCTTCAGGTGTAATCTTGCCGCTTATTAAAATTTTGCCGTCGAGATTCTTAATTATGAAATCATTTTCTACCCGGGCGTAATTAAATGCGTGTTTTTTGTTAAGAATGATTTTGTCGGTGGTAAATTCGACTGCAGTAATAATCTGTTTCTCTTTGTTTTGGGCTTTTGCAAAAGTAAAGCTTACAAATATCAGTAATGTTAAAATAAGTTTTATTGCTCTCATTTTTATCTCTTTGTATACACCTGAAACGTCATATCATATTTATGCTTTTCATCTTTTGGATGAAAGTTTTCAGATGAAACCTCCCATTTTGTAGGGTCGATGGCAGGGAAGTAAGCGTCTGCATCTTCAAAAGTAGCGTGTACACGGGTCAGGTCAAGTTTATCGGCATGGTCAATGCTCTGGTTGTAAATTTCGCCGCCTCCAATTACAAAAACTTCTTCATCCTTCGGGCTCACTTTTATAGCCTCGTCAAGACTGCCTACAACAATGCATCCTTCCGGTGCTTTATAATCTTCCTGACGGGTAATGATTACCGAAGTGCGGTTAGGCAGGGCAGAAGGGAAGCTTTCAAAGGTCTTTCTTCCCATAATAATGTAGTGTCCGGAAGTACGGGTTTTAAAATGTTTAAAATCGTCCGGCAGGTGCCACATCATTTTGTTGTCTTTGCCTAAGGCGTTGTTTTCTGCTATGGCAGCAATAAGGGTAAGTGTCATTATAGTGTTGAGGTTGTATTGTTGTTCTCAAGTTTCTTTTCCAGTTGTTCTATGCGGCGTTCCTGGCGGGCAACAAGTTTGGTTATCTGGTCCTGTTCCCATTTTTTGTTGATGAAGCTTTCGGTAACAAACACTTTTATGAAGTGCATGATAAAAAGGAAAGCCCATGCAGTTATAGCCCATAGATACCAGTCATCCTGCGGATCTACATCGAGCCATTTGTTGATGATGTAAAAGAAGAAGCTGCAAACGAAAAACAGTATAAAGTGAAAATAAACGCGTTTTTTTTGCTTTACTCTTTTTCGGGCATATTCATAAAGCTCCTGTTGATTAGGTTCCATTTCTTAGGTTTTGGTAAGCTAAAGATAGGGAAAATGTTGAAGATAACAATCTGTGTTAGTCTGGTTACAGTTAAATTAATTACCGGAATAATTTTTTATGGTCATACTTGTTTTTACAGGTAAATTAAAATCCTGAATTGTAGGGATTCCTCTTATTAGTGCCGGTTGTGCAGGAGGTATTTTTGTAAAAGCTCTTTTAATGTCTTCTTTAAGTTTTTTTGTCTCTTTATGAAGTTCCTGGGTTCCTCCTACAACATCTACAAGTATAAAGCTCCCATCTGTATTTACAAGGTAGAAAACATTGATTTGATCTGTGTAGCTAACTAAAGTCTCTGGCAGGGTTACATTTTTTCTGATGACTTCGAAGACCTTTTTATGGAAACAGATTTGAGACTCATGTAAGTCACCTTCGCAGTTTTTGTATGTTGCTAATCTTTCGTAGCCAATGCGTTTATTTGTCAGAAGAGGTGGTGCAAGCATGTAGCTTTCATATCCGGGTGTCGGAATGAATGTCAGGTTGTAAACGTGCACACTTTGACGTGTTAAATGTTTGTCACTCTTGGGTTCAAAAGCAGGTAGCTTTGATATAAGGTATCGCGCTGATGCCTGTAGGTTTTTGTTTTCGCAATATACTTCTATATCTTCACGCATTACTTTTCCCTGCTCGTCTGATATAAAGAGTATTGATATGTCCAGCCCGTCTTTATACGTGGAGTTTTTAATTTCCTGCGTAAGAGTAGGGGTTATTAATTTAGATATTAAGTTTTTAAATGATTCGTTGGTACAGAAATATGGGTCTTCCTGATTTAAGCACTCTTTGAATAACGCCTGATCTCCCGGTTTTATACCTGAGTTTTGCGCTAAACTGAAAAAGCACACTGCAAGTGCAAGTGTCATCAATATTGATTTCATGATTGGTTTTGGTGGTTAAAAGTGACCGTACTTTAAATATGGTCATTTAATTGGCTTATGCTTATTGAGGGGGGCAGTTGTTTAAAGCTATTTGATATTTATCGTTACAGGAAGATTGTATGTGGCTCTTACTTTGACGCCTTCATAGTTTCCGGGGATAAAGTTAGGTAAACCTGTAAATGCTCTTTTGTATTGATTTATAAGCGCTTCGCAATCGTTAAGATTGCATAGGATATCGTTTACGGTTATTGAGCCGTCTTTTTCAATGGCAAAAGAAGCAACAAGATAAATTTGTCCGGAGAAATTCTTATCAATGCTATTTGTCTTAATACGTTTCGAGATATGTTCATATAACTTTTCAACGGTACATTTCTTGGCTTTTTCAGCATCGTCACAAGCACATTTAGGTAAAACGGGCTCGTTCCCCAAGCTAACATAGTTGGGTTTGATGCCTTTTTCTTTAAGAATTTCCTCTGAAGCGGCCTCGTATGTTTTACTTTCGGAATTGTATATAAAAGTATATCTCTCTAAATGAGCGCTTCTTCTGTCTTCTTCATTTTCTCCTTTAGGGCTAAAAGGAGAGAGGTGTAGTATATATTCTTTTACAGCACTTTCTAAACCTTTATTATCACATGCAATCTTGATGGTTTCAGGGATTACGTTGCCATTTTGGTCGGACAAGAATGCTAATCCAACTGAAAAAAAAATTTTCCCCATCTTCCATCGTATGTCTGCGGTGATTTCGGGTGAAATTAATGCTGATATATCATCTCTGATCTTTTCAGATGTGCATTTTGTGGGAGATTCTGTGTTTAGGCACTCCTTAAATACGGCGTGTTCAAGACGTTGCTCCTGCGCATTTACAATGAATGATAAAAAGGTAAGAACAATTGCTATAGTAGTTTTGGTCATCGGATGGTATGAAGATAGTTAAACTGCCACTACACCTTTAATATGAGGGTGCGGATCATAGTTCTCTAAAGTGAAGTCTTCAAATTTGAAATCAAAGATGTTGGTCACTTCAGGATTTATTTTCATGGTTGGAAGTGGTCTTGGCTCTCTGCTAAGCTGTAATTCCAATTGCTCAATGTGGTTGTTGTATATATGGGCATCTCCAAAAGTATGGATGAAATCTCCAGGTTGTAATCCTGCTACCTGAGCAATCATCATTGTTAATAATGCGTACGAAGCAATATTAAACGGAACTCCAAGGAAAATATCGGCGCTGCGTTGGTATAGCTGACATGATAGTTTACCTTCAGCTACATAAAACTGGAAAAAGGCGTGACACGGTGGTAGTGCAACTTTGCCATTAGCAACATTTTCAGCAAATGATTTTGAAGTGTCCGGCAATACGCTTGGATTCCAAGCAGATATAAGCATCCTGCGGCTGTTAGGGTTGGTTTTCAGGGTTTCGATAAGCTCTGTGATCTGGTCAATTTCTTTATCGTCCCAGTTGCGCCACTGATGGCCGTATACGGGACCAAGGTTTCCGTCTTCGTCTGCCCATTCGTCCCAAATGCGTACGCCATTATCATTAAGGTAGCCTATGTTAGTATTGCCTTGTAAGAACCAAAGCAGCTCGTATATAATCGATTTAAGGTGCAGTTTTTTGGTTGTAACCATTGGAAATCCTTCGCTAAGGTCGAAACGCATCTGGTAGCCAAAAACGCTTTTTGTGCCCGTTCCGGTGCGATCGCCTTTTTGTACTCCGTTCTCTAAAACATGCTTTACTAAATCGTGATACTGCTTCATAGTAATAATTTGAAAATTTGAAGATGTAGTAATTTGAAAATTACTGCTGCAAGTTAAAAATAAATCAAATTATAAATGCCTGTTTCAAACTACAGTTGTCTATAAGTTATCCACAGGCATTTTCAAATTTTAAAATCTTCAATTGATTAACTTTCTCTCTTCGATATCTCGTCGCGGATCTTTGCCGCTTTTTCATAATCTTCGTTTTGAACTGCGCTTTCCAGCATTTCGTTCAATTCCTGTAAATTATATGCAGAATAGCCTTCGCCCGATACGGTTTCGGTGCCAAAAGTCTGCGGTTCTGAAAGGATGTCTTCCGCTTCGTTAATGTTGCCCTCAGCATCCGGCTCCGGATTTATCTTCAGGTAAATTCCGGCCTTGTCAAGGATATTCTTGTAGGTAAATATAGGTGCGTTGAAACGCAATGCAAGCGCAATTGCGTCAGATGTTCTTGCATCAATTATCTCTTCAATTCGGTCTCTTTCGCAGATAATACTTGAAAAGAAAACACCATCGACAAGTTTATGGATGATAACCTGCTTGACGATAATATCAAACCTGTCAGCAAAATTTTTGAATAAATCATGAGTCAGCGGCCTTGGAGGCTTGATCTCTTTTTCTAAGGCAATTGCGATAGACTGTGCTTCAAAAGCACCAATAACTATTGGCAATTTCCTTTCTCCATCCACTTCATTAAGGATAAGCGCATACGCACCATTTTGAGTCTGGCTGTATGAGATTCCTTTTATAGTAAGTTTTACTAAGCTCATAATTGGTTTTACCTAAATAGAAAAAGGGCTATCGGGCAAAGATAAAAACTATCGTTAGCCTGATAGCCCTTTTAAGGGCACAATTTATAATAAAATTATGAGTTTTGCGCTTTGAACGCTTTAATTTTTTCAGTCAACTTAGGAACAATCTCGAAAGCATCACCAACTACACCATAGTCTGCTACTTTAAAGAAAGGAGCATCAGCGTCAGAGTTGATAACTACTTTTACTTTAGAGGAGTTGATACCTGCAATATGCTGTATAGCTCCTGAAATACCTATAGCGATGTAAAGGTTAGAAGCAACCGGCTTACCAGTTTGTCCTACGTGCTCACTGTGAGGTCTCCATCCAAGGTCAGATACCGGTTTAGAACAAGCAGTAGCAGCGCCAAGAACAGCAGCAAGATCTTCAAGCATACCCCAGTTCTCAGGGCCTTTAAGTCCGCGACCTCCAGATACTACGATTTCAGCATCAGCAATAGTTACTTTTCCTGAAACTTTTTCTGATGATTCTACTTTTACAGCGAAGTCTGCATCGTTAAGTGATGGAGAGAATTCTTCTTCAGTAGCTGATGCGGCGTTTTCGAATACGCCATACGAGTTTTTACCGATAGCAAGAACTTTTACGTCTGTACTGATTTCAGTTATATTGAATGCTTTGTTAGAAAAAGCATTTCTTTTTACCTGGAAAGGAGAAAGGCTTACCGGCTGTGCCACAACGTTTGAAGCATAACCAGCCTCAAGAGCTACAGCTACAAGCGGAGCGATATAAAGGCTGTCTGTAGTAGAGTTGAAAAGAACGATTTTAGCACTTTCTTTTTCAGCGGCCTGTTTGATAGCGTCAGCATAAGCTTTAGCGCTGAATGCAGTAAGCTTGTCTGATTTTACGTTAAGCACTTTGTCTACGCCATATTTGCCAAGGTCGGCAGTGTTAGATGCATTTATAGTTAAGGCAGTAACAGTTGTTCCTGTTTCTCCTGCAATTTTTTTAGCGTATGAAGCAAGCTCGAAAGCTGTTTTTTTGAATTTACCCTCAGCAAATTCAGCATATATTAATATTGACATTTTTTTCAATTTTAAAATTAACTAATGTAACAATGTACCAATTTAGTTGTGCTCAGAATTGCTACATTAAGGAATTGATTAATTGTTACATTAAACTATTGTTACATTAGATTACTTTCGCTTCGTTGTGTAAAAGGTTTACAAGCTCGTCAAGGTTGTCCGGGCTTATTAGCTTAACAGCCGATTTTGGAGCAGGTTTCTCAAATTTCACAGCTTTGGTGTTGTTGTTTGCTCCTACAGGCTCAAGTATAGTAAGCGCTTTTTGTCTTGCCATCATGATACCACGCATGTTAGGGATTCTTAGGTCTTTTTCTTCTACCAGACCTTTTTGTCCGCCAATTACAAGAGGTAATGTAGCGCTAAGTGTTTCTTTACCGCCGTCAATTTCTCTTACTGCTTTAGCGTCAGTTCCTGTTACATCAAGGTTAATACAAGAGTTAACAAAGTTGTAGCCAAGTAGTCCTGCAAGCATTCCCGGAACCATTCCTCCATTATAATCAAGAGATTCTTTACCTGCAATTACAAGATCATACCCTCCGTTCTTAACAACTTCTGCAAGCTGTTTTGCAACAAAGAAGCCGTCAGTTGGATTTGCATTAACACGTATTGCTTCGTCAGCACCAATAGCAAGGGCTTTTCTAAGCGTAGCCTCAGCATCAGCACCACCTACGTTTACAACTGTAACGTTTGCGCCGGCTTGCTCTTTAAACCATATTGCTCTTGTTAAACCAAATTCGTCGTTAGGGTTGATTACAAACTGAACACCGTTAGTGTCAAACTCGCTGTCGCCGTTTGTAAAGTTAATTTTTGCTGTGGTATCAGGCACGTGGCTGATGCAGACTAATATTTTCATTTTTATAAAGTTATAAAGTTGAGGTTTTTCCGTTACGAAAATAATAAATTTATCTAAATAAAAAACTATGCATGCATAACAAATGTAATTTTTGTAAAAATATCCGAAAATAAATTTATTAATCATAAAAATTAATCGTTAAAATACTGATTATTGCGAATAGTTGATGTTTTGCCAACAACTTGCTAACAATGTATTTATTTAAAGATATAAGGGTATTAAATAATTTTAAATCTTTATTTTTGCCATTCATTTAATACGAATAAGAAGTTACATGAGAACGATACAGTTTAGAGAAGCTATTTGCGAAGCGATGAGCGAAGAAATGCGTCGCGACGAGTCTATATATTTAATGGGTGAGGAAGTTGCCGAATATAACGGTGCTTACAAAGCCTCAAAAGGAATGCTTGATGAGTTCGGTCCAAAAAGGGTAATTGATACTCCTATTGCCGAACTTGGTTTTGCAGGTATTGCTGTTGGTAGTGCTATGAACGGTAACAGACCAATTGTTGAGTTTATGACATTTAACTTTGCACTTGTAGGTATCGACCAGATCATTAATAACGCAGCTAAGATGCGTCAGATGTCAGGTGGACAGTTTACAATGCCAATGGTGTTCCGTGGGCCGTCTGCTTCAGCAGGTCAGCTTGCTGCTACGCACTCTCAGGCTTTTGAAAACTGGTATGCAAATACTCCGGGTCTTAAAGTTGTAGTTCCTTCAAATCCTTATGATGCAAAAGGACTTTTAAAATCAGCTATCCGTGATAATGATCCTGTTATCTTCATGGAGTCTGAGCAGATGTATGGAGACAAAGGTGAGGTGCCTGAAGGAGAATACACAATTCCTCTTGGCGTTGCCGATGTGAAACGTGAAGGTAAAGATGTTACTATTGTTTCATGGGGTAAAATCCTTAAAGAAGCATTTATTGCTGCTGATGAACTTGCTAAGGATGGTATTAGCTGTGAAATTATCGACTTAAGAACTATCCGTCCGATGGATCATGATGCGATACTTAATTCGGTTAAGAAAACAAATAGATTAGTTGTTCTTGAAGAGGCTTGGCCATTTGCAAGTGTTTCGTCTGAAATAACTTACATTGTTCAGGAGAGAGCTTTTGATTATCTTGATGCTCCTATCCAGAGAATTACTACTGCCGATGTACCGGCACCTTTTTCACCAGTGTTGCTTAAAGAATGGCTTCCAAATGCGGCAGACGTTATAAAAGCGGTGAAAAAAGTTATGTATAAATAAGAAAATAAACACCTATATTTGAAACTTCATCATACTATTTGATGAAGTTTTTTGTTTTATAGAATACATGAAAAAAAAGTTACTGTTTTTGTTCGGGTTTGTATTGCTTCTTTCAGGCTCTCTTTTGGCACAAACCAAAGTGGGTGGGATTGTTTTAGATGATACTAATGGCCCGATACCTTATGCTAATATTTACTTTAAAGGGACAAGTGAAGGAGTTATCTCTGATGAAAACGGTAAATTTTATCTTGAATCTCCTAATAATTATACTACAATTGTTGTTTCATTCGTCGGTTTTGCACCTAAAGAAATAACACTGACTAAAGCAGTTTCTTACGGGCTTACTGTAAAACTTAGTGAAGGACAGGAGTTGAAAGAGCTGGTGTTGTATTCCGGAAAAACTTCTAAAAAAAATAATCCTGCCATAGATATACTTCGAAAAATATGGGAGCGCCGAAGAAAGAACGGGCTTAAGATGTTTGATCAATATGAATTCGATAAATACGAAAAGGTAGAATTTGACATGAACAGCATTGATAGTGCTTTTATGAAGAGAAAGGTGTTTAAGGGTATGGAATTCATATTCAATCATGTTGATACTTCTAATGTTACAGGAAAAACATATCTGCCTATATTTATTAATGAAGCGCTTAGTAATGTATATGGAGATAATGTAGCTAAAAGAAAAAAAGAAATTACCAAAGCAAATAAAAATTCAGGATTTAGTAATAATCAGCAGGTAATTGCTTTTATAAAGGATTTGTATGTTGATTATGACATCTACGATAATTACCTTAAGTTTTTTGATAAAGATTTTGTGAGTCCTTTATCAAGAACGGGTATTAATGTTTATAACTATGTATTGGCAGATAGCACATTTATCGAAAAAAAATGGTGTTATAATATAGTTTTTTATCCAAGGCGCAAAGGTGAACTTACTTTTAAAGGGAATTTTTGGGTAAACGACACGACTTTTGCCATCAAAAAGATAGCAATGTCTGCCAGTAAGGAAGCTAATATCAACTGGGTAAAAGATATTTATATCGAACAGGAATTTGACGTGCTGAATGATTCGGTCTTCCTTCTTAAGCGCGACCACATGATGTCTGATTTCGCAATTAGTAAAAAAGAAGAATCGAAAGGCGTGTATGGTAAAAGAACCACGCTTTTCAGGGACTATGTCTTTAATAAGAAAAAGCCCGACAATTTTTATACAGCCGACGTAAACAAATTTGATGAGGCTATACTTACTAAGAGTGACGAATTTTGGGAAGAAAACCGTTTCGAGTCTCTTAATAAAGACGAGAAAGGGGTTTACAAAATGTTAGATACCCTGCAAACAGTCAGCAAATTTAAGAGGATGTATAATTTGGTGGCAACTTTAGGTAGTGGGTATTATCAGATGGGACATTTTGATTATGGTCCGATCTTCTCTAGTTTTGGCTATAATGATGTTGAAGGGATTCGATTAAGAACAGGTGGGCGTACCTATTTCGGGCAAAATGACCCATGGCGAGTTGAAGGTTATGTTGCTTACGGATTTAAGGATAATAAATTCAAATACGGAAGTTCAGGGAAATGGATGGTAAATAAGGATAAGCGTATTATCCTTGCAGGAGGGAACAGGCGTGATGTAGAGCAGATTGGAGTCAGCCTAACGGCGACGAGCGATGTGCTGGGTAGAAGTTTTGCTTCTTCATCCCTTTTTGCAAGTGGCGATAATAGTAAACTTACCAATGTTAACTTTACTACTTTTTCGGCAGAAATAGAGCCCTTTAAGAATCTTGTTTTGAGAGGCAGCTTTAATTATCGTACATTAGAATCGGCATCGCCTTCAACTTTTAAAATGGATTATTATTTAGATCCTAACGATCATTCTAAAGGGACTAAAGGATCTTTAAAACAATATGAATTTGGTTTTCTTGTGGATTTTACACCAAAAAGAAGAACTGTGGGTTATGGTGTTGAGCGTACCGATGTAGATTATAATTACACACGTATTTATTTGAACTTTTCTCAGGGGATTAAAGGTATAATGGATAGTGATTTTGATTATAAAAAATTACAATTTTATTATCGTCAGCCGGTTTTGGTTGGAGGTTTCGGAAGGTTGTTTGCAACGCTTGAAGCCGGAAAAATATTTGGAGAGGTTCCGCTGGGTTTAATGGGAATTGTGCCGGGTAACCAGTCGTATTTTATTATAGAGAATACTTATAATTTGCTGGATTACTATGAGTTTGTGGCTGATGAATATGTGTCACTGCATTTTGAACATAATTTCAACGGAAGGCTGTTTTCAAGGATTCCCGGGCTTCGCAGTCTTAATTTGAGGGAGATTGTAGGTATAAAAGGTATCTATGGAACCGTGTCGCAGGATAATATCAACATGAATGCTTCAAGTATTGTTTATAAAGCTCCGGATGATTTATATTGGGAATATCATGCCGGTATCGGTAATATCTTTAAGGTATTCAGGATTGATTTTGCCTGGAGAGGAGGCTACAGAGATGTTCCGGGGGCTAATATGTTTACTGTAAAAGGTGTTTTTGGATTCCATTTTTAATCAGGATGTTATAAAAAAAATGTAATTTAGTAATATAAACTCTGTCACTTATTTAACATGAAAAATTACCTTGTAGGGTTGTTGTTTTTTTTCTTTGCGGTATCATGTAATACAAAAAAGGAAGAAGAAATATCTTTGCCGGCTACGGCAGTGAAACATCTGGATATATCATCAAAGGTTATAGGTGAAAATAATAAAGGAGAATATGTTGTATCAACCGATGACTCTATAACTAAGTATTTGGAAAGCAGGTTAAGGGAGTGTTTTGGATTGTCTGATAGTATAAGTTTTTCTAAATTCAAAATTATAAAGACCACCACTCAAGGCGAATCAGCAAAAGACAGTTTTCTTTTTTTAACGAATACTTCTGATGAATTGGCTTCAATTGCACTGTTTGTAGATTTAAAAGGCGATAAGTTTTACTTTAGAATCAATGAAGGAACTAAGACAGTTTCCAGTGAAGTAATTATGTGTAAGAAAGAAAATGTAGGAGTAGACTGTAAGCCTCTTGTTTTAATTCATGGCGGAAAAGAGCGTATGATATGTGATTCGTCAGGTAATTGTGAAAAAACTGGAGGAAAAGTCTGGTGGTAATTTTTTAACATTAGCTTTTGGAATATTTCTATTATTTGTTTTATTTTAGAGAAAATAAATCCAACTAAAAAAACAATCAATTATTATGAAGAAAATTATGTTAAAGGGGCTGATTTGTGCTCTTATGTTAAGTGTTTTCTGGAGTTGTAGTACCGAAAATGATGTGCAGATGCAAAGCACTACTCAGGTTCAGCAAAAAACAGGAGATGTTTTGTCTGGTGTCATTGGAGAAAATTTAGGCAATGGGATATATAAGATTGTTGTCGATGAAAGGGAACTTATGAGTGCTTTGGAAGATGTAGCGCTTCAGGAAAACGGAGTTCAGATTAAAATTGACAATATAAGTATTGTAAATAAATTTGCTACAAATTCTCCGTCAATACCTTTTCCTGTTCTTACGGGAGGTGGTCTAAGTACTGATGGCTCTTCTATGTCATTTGCTTATGTGCTGACTGAGGTGAATAATAATTTTATGATTGGTTCTTCAGGACATGAGCGTCCGCCTTTAGTTATGTGCAGGGGGTGTGCAAGAGGTTGTTTCCTTGAATTTTATGAATTAGACGCAACACACCTTCTTGGGTATTGTGATTCTGCCGGATGTGGCGATTATTGCTTCAGGATTAAGTTAGAATAGTAACTTTTAAATAATATAAAACAAAAACCTGCTCAGTTTTTTAGAGCAGGTTTTTTTATGAACAAAATGTGCGGTTGGTTCGGTAGTATTTCAAATTATATAGGTTACTGTGAAATTTTAGTTTGCTTATAATGCTCTGTTTTGCTGAAATAATATTGTTATACTAAATAGATAGGGTTGTTGGTATTAAATTACGGTAAACTCAAGCTGAATGCCGCGTTTTTAATAGGGTAAAGCTTTGCAAAACAGTATTTTTGTACTACTTTTGCACCCGCTTAAATACCAATATAAAGATTTAGTAAAGATGACAGCAGCAAGATTAAAGACGTTTGACGTGCTTATTGAAATCCCTAAAGGGAGCAGAAACAAATATGAATATGACTTTCAGTTAAAGAAAATACGTTATGACAGAATGCTGTTCTCGTCTATGATGTATCCTGCTGATTATGGTTTTATTCCTGAAACATTAGCACTTGATGGTGACCCGCTTGATATTCTTGTGCTTGTAACTGAGCCTACTTTCCCTGGTTGTGTTATGGAAGTTAAGCCTATCGGTGTTTTCCATATGGCAGATGAAAAAGGTCCGGATGAAAAAATTATCTGTGTACCTGTATCAGACCCAATCTGGAACAAACTTAGCGACCTTAACGAAGTGAATCCTCACCTAATTAAAGAGATTGAGCACTTCTTCCAGGTGTATAAAGATCTTGAAAACAAGAAAGTTGACGTAGGTGGATGGGGTGATGCTGCCGAAGCACGCGAAATCATTGACCAATGTGTAGATCGTTTTGAAGCTCTTGAGAACAGACCTGAAGAATTATTCAGTATCAGATAAGAAGTTTTCATAAGATATTATCAAAAAAAGCAATATTCTGTTAAAGAGTGTTGCTTTTTTTATTTTGTTTTTTGTTACATTTACAATATTAACAACAAACCAAAACTTTATTTATGGATTCAATAATGATTTACGTGCCCGTGATTATGGCCGTTTTGGGACTGCTTTTTATGGCAGCCAAAAGATCATGGGTTTTGAAACAGGATGCCGGTGATGGCAAGATGAAGGAAATTTCAGATTACATCTATGAAGGTGCCTTGGCCTTCCTTAAAGCAGAATACAGGTTACTTACAATTTTTGTTATTATAGCGAGTGTGGCACTCGCAGGGATAACATTTTTACCGGGAGCTAAAACACATCTCCTTATTGTTATCGCCTTTATCTTTGGGGCTATATTTTCGGCACTGGCAGGAAATATGGGGATGAAGATAGCCACTAAAACAAACGTGCGTACTACACAGGCTGCACGAAGCAGCCTTCCTCAGGCTTTAAAAGTGTCTTTTGGCGGAGGAACTGTAATGGGACTTGGTGTTGCCGGTTTGGCCGTTTTAGGGCTTACCGGTTTTTTTATATTCTTTTTTCACTATTTCATGGACGGTACATGGACTACTGCTGCTGATATGACCGTAGTGCTCGAAACGCTTGCAGGATTTTCACTTGGTGCTGAATCTATTGCATTGTTTGCCCGTGTAGGGGGTGGTATTTACACTAAAGCTGCCGACGTAGGTGCCGACCTTGTAGGTAAGGTTGAGGCCGGAATTCCTGAAGATGATCCCCGTAATCCGGCAACTATTGCCGATAACGTAGGTGATAATGTGGGAGATGTTGCCGGTATGGGAGCCGACCTTTTTGGATCGTATGTAGCAACGGTGTTGGCGGCAATGGTGCTAGGTAATTATGTGTTGAGGGATATACTTGTTGCTAACCCAACATTCACGGATGCATTTGGAGGTATCGGGCCTATATTATTGCCAATGGCAATTGCTGGTTTTGGTATATTGTTTTCTATTGTGGGTACCATGCTGGTTAAGATAAAAGATAATAATGCTAAAGAAGCACAGGTACAGGGCGCTCTTAATGTGGGTAACTGGGTGTCGATCGTACTGGTGGCTATTTCATGTTATTTCCTTGTGCAATACATGCTTCCTCAAATTATGACTATGCAGTTTTATGGAGAAGGCAGTAAAGAAATATCATCTTTAAGAGTTTTTGGAGCCTGTATAGTGGGACTTTTTGTGGGAGGTGTTATTTCTTCAGTTACGGAATATTACACTGGACTTGGTAAAAAACCTATTCTTGCTATTGTGCAAAAATCGAGTACCGGAGCAGGAACCAATATTATTGCCGGACTTGCTACGGGAATGGTATCTACATTCCCAACGGTATTATTATTTGCCGGTGCTATCTGGGGTTCTTATGCTCTTGCAGGATTCTACGGTGTGGCGCTTGCAGCATCTGCCATGATGGCTACTACTGCAATGCAGCTGGCTATTGATGCTTTCGGGCCAATATCAGATAATGCGGGTGGAATTGCCGAGATGAGTGAACTGCCTAAAGAAGTGCGTACACGTACTGATATTTTAGACTCTGTGGGAAATACAACGGCTGCAACAGGTAAAGGTTTTGCAATTGCCTCAGCTGCACTTACATCACTGGCACTGTTTGCCGCTTATGTAACCTTTACAGGTATAGATGGGATCAATATATTTAAAGCGCCTGTATTGGCTATGCTTTTTGTGGGAGGCATGGTTCCTGTAGTGTTTTCTGCTCTTGCGATGAACTCTGTGGGTAAAGCAGCAATGGATATGGTATATGAAGTTAGAAGGCAGTTCAGGGAAATTGCTGGTATTATGGAAGGAACGGGTAAACCTGAATATGGTAAATGTGTCGAAATATCTACAAAAGCAGCCCTAAGAGAGATGATGCTTCCGGGAATACTGACAATCGGTTTCCCAATCGCGATTGCTTTATTGGGAATGCTTATTTATCCGGATAATAACCAACTTGTAGCTGAGATGCTTGGAGGTTATATGGCAGGTGTAACTGTATCAGGTGTGCTTTGGGCGGTGTTTCAGAATAATGCCGGAGGTGCATGGGACAATGCTAAAAAGTCTTTTGAGGCTGGTGTAATGATCAATGGAGAGATGACTTATAAAGGATCAGATGCGCATAAAGCTGCTGTAACAGGTGATACTGTTGGAGATCCTTTCAAGGATACATCAGGCCCATCGATGAATATCCTTATTAAGCTTTCGTGTCTTATTGGGCTTGTTATAGCACCAATATTAGGCAGTCATACAGAAGGTACAGAAATTGTAAACATTCAGGCGGCAACAGTTATTGAGCAGCCTGTAGTTACAGGACAGGAATCGACTACTGAGATTTCTATAGACCGTCAGAAAAATGCTGATGGCAAAGTTACCGCTACAGTAACAATCTCTACCAAAACAAGTAGTGAAGAGGTTAAGACCGAACAAAAAGTTTTTGAAGGTACGGAGGATGAAGTAAATGCTCAGATAGAAGCTGTTAAAAAGAAATAAGCTAAACCTACTATATTTAAATGAAAATGCCCCTCAGTCAAATGAGGGGCATTTTTTATATATGTTATTAAAATAATCCGTTGAGTTCGGCATTGATTCGGTTGATGATCTCACCAAGATCTTCCGGGTTATCTACAAAATTGTTTTTGTCAACATCAATGATCAGTAATTTGCCTTTGTCATAATTCTGAATCCAGGCCTCATAGCGTTCGTTCAGGCGGCTTAAGTATTCGATTGATATGGTATTTTCGTAATCACGACCACGTTTATGGATTTGCTTTACCAGGTTAGGGATCGAACTACGAAGGTAAATCAGCAAATCAGGTGGGCCAACAAAACTTTCCATCATGTCAAACAGTGTTTTATAGTTGTTATAATCACGGTTTGTCATTAGTCCCATAGCATGCAGGTTGGGTGCAAAAATATGCGAGTCTTCATAAATAGTCCTGTCCTGTATGGTGTTTTTTCCGCTTTGGCGAATTTGCATTACCTGGCTAAAACGGGTGTTAAGGAAATATACCTGAAGGTTGAATGACCAACGTTCCATTTGGTGGTAAAAGTCGTCGAGGTAAGGATTGTCTACCACGTCTTCATAATGTGGTTCCCACTTAAAATGTTTAGATAACAGCCCGGTAAGTGTTGTTTTTCCGGCACCAATGTTTCCTGCTACAGCTATATGCATTATTTAGGTAATGTTATTTTATATGTGTTGATTTCGGAGTCTGTAAAAATAGTTAAAATTTGGGCTGCATAATGAAAATTGCGCAAGCTTTTTTCAACTGTTAGTATTGCGGTTTTGCTTTGTTTTTCAAGGTTGTAGAAATATAATTTATTGTCATTTTCATATATCAGCTCATTACCTGATAATATTTGCACCCGGTTAAAATCCGGGACAGCCCCCATGGAGGCCACATTGCCAAAAATATTTACTCTATAACTATTATTATGACTGTCTATCCAGTAAAAGTAATTGTAATCGTTCTGAAAATATTTTATGCTGTCATTAAACGGAGGAGTAATGGTTTTAAAATTACCGGAGGCAAGATCATACAAACCTAATTGTTGCGACGTCATATCATACAACCATAGTTTGTTTTGCGAAGAAAGCCCGGCAGCTTCTGCAATAAGGGGTTGTTGCAGGTCTGAAAAATTAATACGCGATGTTTCGTTGAGTTGGTTGTCGAGCAGGACAACAGTATTGAATTTTCGATAAAACAATACGATCTGTAAAGGGTTTTGTATATCAGCCTTATAAATTTCTCCTAATGAAACGCTTCTGTATTTAAGAGTCTGTTTGTCTTTTGTTTTCCTGAATTCGTTATCTGCAATAGTGTATTCCCATCCAAAGGCATCCATGCCAAGGTAGCGCTGTGTTACTGCTTTTGAATTTGACAGTAGTTTTACAGGGATTTCCAATTCTTGTGCAGTTATGGAATTCCAGCAAATAAAGATGATAATCGGAAGTAGTTTTTTCATTAGTCGAAAAATACAAAAAATAGACAGAATAGCAACCGAAGACCGCGTTAACATTCGTTAACACTAAATAAAACTGGATAACCGTAAATAAAATTGTGCAGGACTAATTTAGCCGTATAAACAAAAAGTAAAATTATGAAAAAACTAGCATTATTTACCGTGTTAAGCCTGGGTGTAATAAACTGCACTTTAGCTCAGGAATTCAGGGGGCAGGCTACATACGCATCGCAGGTGACACTTCCGGAAGGTGTAAGTACAGAAACCCCTCAGATGGATGATGAAACCAATAAGCTTATTGAAGAAGCGTTGGCAAATGCCTTAAACAGGACATACATCCTGAATTTTGATAAAAATGCATCATTATATCAGGAAGAGAAAAAACTAACACCTAATAACCCTTCGATTGCGATAACAATAAGTACAGGTGCAGAAGGAGTTGAGTATAAAAATGTAAAAGAGAAAAAAATGGTAACTGAAACCACACTCTTTGATAAAGAATTCCTGATTGTTGATAACCTTCAAAAATTTGACTGGAAATTAGAAAAAGAAACTAAAAAAATAGGAAACTATACTTGTTATAAAGCCGTTGCCGTTTTAAAATCTGCTGAAGAATCTGAAGAGGAAAAAGCCGATAAAACGGTATTCTTAGGGCAGCCTAAAGACACCAAAATTATTGCATGGTACGCTCCTGAAATTCCGGTAAGTCATGGGCCGGGTGCCTATTGGGGTTTGCCGGGGCTTATTCTTGAAGTAAATGACGGTATAACCACGCTTTTGTGCTCAAAAATCGTTTTAAATTCTAAAGATAAGACCGAGATTAAAGCACCTAAAAAAGGTAAAAAAGTTTCGGCTGCAGAGTACAGGAAAATAGAAGAAGAAAAAGCCAAAGAGTTTGAGCAACAGCATGAGCAGGATGGTAACAGCATAATAATTAATATGGGGGGATAAGTTTTAAGAAAAAAAATGGTTGTCCCCGGTAACAAAAAGGGTTTGAGGTAGTCTTATCAGTAAAGACATAATCCATATCATGAAAAAAATATTCTTTACCCTTTTTGTTGCCATTTTTTCTATGCTTAGCATAAATGCCCAAAATTTTCAGGGAATGGCTATCTATGAGTCTAAAACAAGTATTGGAGATAAAATGCCAAAATTTGATGACAAGCAAATTCCGCCCGATATGCAAAAAATGATTGAGGAACGCATGAAGGCAATGTTCGAAAAAACCTTTGTTCTGAATTTTGATAAAACGGCTTCTATTTATGCTGAAGAGGAAAAGCTTGATGCCGGAGACGAAATGAGCAGAGGCTTTAAAATGATGGGCTCAATGATGGGCGGCGGAGGAAAGCAGTATAAGAACATAAAGGATAAGACGATACTGCAGGAAAAAGAGATTTTTGGGAAAGAATTTCTGGTTTCGGATACGTTACCACAAATCAAGTGGACTATGGGTACTGAAACTAAAAAAATAGGAGAGTATACCTGTTATAAAGCTACTGCTGTAGTGCCTACTGATAAATCGAACATGATGAACTACCGTCCTAAAAAAGGACAGGAAGAAAAACTTAAGAACTTAAAGCAGGAAGACGCCCAGAAAACCAACTTTATGGATATGGTCGAAATGCCTAAGGACAAAACAATAACAGCATGGTATACGCCAGAGGTACCTGTAAGCCAGGGACCTGAAAATTACTACGGACTTCCGGGGCTTATCCTTGAAGTGACCGATGGTGTAACTACAATACTTTGCTCTAAAGTAGTGCTGAATCCTAAAGAAAAAGCCGAAATAAAACCGCTGAAAAAAGGCGAGAAGGTTACTCAGGCTGAATTTGCCGATATCATGATGAAAAAGATGAAGGAACTTCAGGAAATGGGAGGTCCGGGAGGCAGACCTGGTGGTATGAGAATCGGCGGATAATCAATTTCCGGATGATTGATTTTTATGACAACTTTTAGTTGTTTGGGCGTAGCTATGTCCAAAAAGCACAAACCAAAAAACATCACACAATGAAAAAGTATCTTACCGCATTGCTTTTACTTATTACGGTTTCAGCATTTGCACAAAATATCCGCATGCAGGGAACAATCAAAGATTCTACCGGCGTGGCGCTTGAGATGGCCAATGTTATGGCTGTAAATAAGGTAACTAACAGCATGGATTCTTACGGTATTACTGACGAGGCAGGAAGGTATCAGCTGTCTTTGGCGGCTAACAGTACCTATATCATAAAAGCAAGTTATATTGGCTATGTTCCGTTTGAAATTACGGTTACTACGGGAGCGGAAAATATGATTAAGAACATCGTTCTTAAACAGGGTATAGAACTTAGTGGTATTGAAATTGTACACGAAATGCCCGTAACCATAAAAGGTGATACCATTGTATATAATTCAGATTCATTTACGAATGGCAGTGAACGGAAACTCGGCGATGTTTTGAAAAAACTTCCGGGAGTTGTGGTTGACAAGGATGGCGGTGTTACTGTAGAAGGGAAAGAGGTATCTAAGCTAATGGTTGAAGGTAAAGACTTTTTTGATGGTGATACTAAACTTGGAGTACAGAATATTCCTGCTGACGCTATAAGCAAGGTTGAGGTACTGCGAAATTATAATGAGATAAGCCAGCTTAAAGGGGTTGAAAACAATCAGGATAATGTAGCAATGAACATTAAATTAAAAGAGGGTAAAAAGAACTTTTGGTTTGGTGATGTGAGTGCAGGAGCAAGTATTGGCGATGGCGATCGTTATCTGGTAAACCCTAAACTGTTTTATTACAATCCTAAGTTTAGCTTCAATTTTATTGGAAACCTCAATAATAATGGAGAACTGCCGCTTACTATGCAGGATTATTTTAAATTCTCTGGAGGTTTTAGAAACCTTATGAAAAAAGGAGGAACAACCTTTAATATTGGTTCTAACGATTTGGGTCTTTCGCTTATGCGTAATAATCGGGCTAAGGAGATCGAAACCAAATTTGGTGCGGCAAACTTTAGTTATAACCCTACCAAAACATGGTCGCTGAGTGGTTTTGCCATAATTAACTCCAACAAAACGGAGATGGATACCAAAACCAGAAATACATTGCTTGATCCTCTTACAGGAGAGCCACAAACCATTCAGGATACAGAAGAGGTTACAGAGCAAAAGACAGATTATGCTATGGCCAAACTGAGTTCGAGCTTTAAGCCAAATAAAAATTTCCAGTTTGATTATGATGCTTTCATGAAAACCTCAGAACAAACTGAGGGGAGCGGACTTATATCATCAGTAATGCCGGAAACATCCCAATCACAGTCGATTTATACCAATAAAAAACAAAAACCTTTCTCGTTCAATCAAAACGCAAATATATATTATACGCTGACCGATAAAAATGTCTTTGCTTTCGAAGCGCAGCATTTGTATCAGGAAGAAGATCCTTTATATAATGCTAACCTGGGGAATAATCCTTTTCCGGGAGGTAGCGGTAGTTTATCAGGTTTAGTTTTGGAGCCTGCCAATCGTTATGATATTACTCAAAACCGCTTTATAAAAACGAATAAGGCAGATGCAAAACTGGATTACTATTATTCACTTACACCGAAAAGTATCATCAATGTTACCTTAGGTGACGCCTATTTATATCAGAGTTTTAATTCTTCTCTTTTCCAGCTTCTGGATGATAACACTCAGAATGACCTTGGCCCAACTACTACTAATAATGTTCGTTATGGCTTAAATGATGCATTTGTAGGCCTTCATTACAGGTTTATTACCGGTAAGTTTGAGTTTAATCCCGGAGTAACTGCTCATAGCTATAATATGTACAATGATCAGTTAGGGACAAGGGTAGAGAATAATTTCTTTAGGGTATTGCCGGATGTTTTTGCCCAGTTTCAGATTAAAAAATCGGAGAGGCTTACCTATAACTACTCAATGACTACTGACTTTACCGATGTGTCTGACTTTGCAAGAGGATTGGTGCTTAATAGTTATAAATCGTTGTTTCAGGGTAACAGGAACCTTAAAAACGGATTGTACCAAAACCACTCGCTGAACTATTTTAAATACAATATGTTCAACTTTACTCAGATTTATGGTAATGTTACTTACAATCATAGAATGGATGCTATAAAAAGCCTTTCTTCTTTTGATGGTATAAACCAGATAAGCACGGTAGAGAATTCTCCGTTTGCAGATGAGTCGCTTAGTGCTGCTGCAGGATATAACAGAAGTTTTGCCAGATTTTATAAAGCTTCACTTAACGTTAATGTTTCATGGAATAAATTTAATAACTTCAGGTACGATCCGCTAACCGGTTCAGAAGTTACTATCGCAAATTCCATAAGGCAGACAAGTGAACAGTTTTCGCAGACGTATGTTGGAAGTATAGGAACCAATTACAAACAATGGCCAAATCTTGAAGTGGGGTATTCGCTTACTGTGAATGATTATGCGGACAATAAATTTTATAACCATAGTCCATTCGTAAACTTTGATTATTACTTTTGGGATGCCTTTACTGTAACAGCAAACTACGAGTATACCCATTATTACAATGATATCAAGACATCGGATAATGAATATGATTTTCTTAGTGCAGATATTATGTATCGCAAAAAAGACAGTCACTGGGAGTTTAAGGTGGGCGGAACGAACCTGTTAAACACTACATCATTGAATGATGATAGCTTTAGCCAGGTATCTACAAGAACATCTCGCTACAGGGTTCAGCCAAGATATCTCTTACTTACTATAAAATACAACCTATAAAAATTCTTACAAAAAGCTGTCGTTTGACAGCTTTTTTTGCATTTAATCTATATAAAACACATTGCGATTTGATTGTAAGCCTTAATTTTTATTTTTGAATTGGTTTTTTAGCAAATGCCCAATCACAATCTAAAAATTAAAAGCACTTGATGACTGCTATAATGGATAAGTTTATTAAAAGCATACCAATTCTTGTTGCTTTTAGTCTGTCAGTTATAATTTGGCAGGAAGGTGATTCTGACTTCAGTAATGTCACCTCTGCTATAGTATGCGCTTCAGTTGTGGTAATGCTGGCAGCCGTTATCTATATTATTTTAGATTACTTTGAACAGAGCCTTATGCCCGCAGGGAAATATATAGTGCTAATGTTTAGTGCCGGAGTCATAACATTTGCAATACTGTATGCCTGTCTCCAGTATTTTTATACCTAAAAAAAGAAGTGTTATTTTTGTTTAGTTCTGAATAAAAAAAGTCCCATCTGCAAAAGCGAATGGGACTTTTATATTACAAGCTACAGGAGTTATATTCCAAAAGTAGCTTTTACTTTTTCTACATAGTCTAATTTTTCCCATGTAAACAACTCAACAGTTATCTGTTTCTCTTCACCGCTAGGCGATTTAAAGGTTTTGGTAACAGTTTCAGGCTTGCGGCCCATGTGTCCGTAAGCAGCAGTTTCACTGTATATAGGATTTCTAAGTTTAAGGCGTTGCTCGATAAAGTAAGGACGCATATCAAACAATTCTTCTACTTTTTTAGCGATCTCACCATCGGTAAGGCTTAATTTAGAAGTGCCATATGTGTTTATGTAAATACCCATTGGTTTAGCAACACCAATAGCATAAGAAACCTGTACAAGGATTTCATCTGCAACACCTGCTGCTACCAGGTTTTTAGCAATATGGCGTGTTGCATAAGCAGCACTACGGTCTACTTTACTTGGGTCTTTTCCTGAGAAAGCACCACCACCGTGAGCACCTTTACCACCGTAAGTATCTACAATGATTTTTCTTCCTGTAAGTCCTGTATCACCGTGAGGTCCACCGATTACAAATTTACCTGTAGGGTTGATGTGGTACTCGATCTTATCATTGAAAAGATGCGCATACTGAGGATTGTTTTTAATTACCCTTGGTATAAGAATCTCAATAATGTCTTTTTTGATTTTTGCAAGCATTGCAGGCTCGTCAGCAAAATCATCGTGCTGTGTAGAGATAACAATAGCATCAATGCGCACAGGCTTGTTGTTATTGTCATACTCAAGGGTTACCTGAGATTTTGCATCCGGGCGAAGATATGCGATTTCGCTGTTCTCACGACGAAGTGCAGCAAGTTCCTGAAGCAGTTTGTGCGACAGGTTAAGCGCTAAAGGCATATAGTCTTCAGTTTCGTTTGTAGCATAACCAAACATCATACCCTGGTCTCCTGCGCCCTGATCTTCTTTACTGGCACGGTCTACACCCTGGTTAATGTCCTGAGACTGCTCGTGAATAGCACTAAGCACGCCGCAAGAGTTAGCTTCAAACATATACTCGCTCTTAGTGTACCCAATTTTACGGATAACATCACGTGCTATCTGCTGTACATCAAGATATATTTTAGATTTTACCTCACCTGCAAGAATAACCTGTCCTGTAGTAACAAGGGTTTCGCATGCAACTTTAGACTCAGGGTCGAAAGCAAGGAAGTTGTCAATCAGTGCATCTGAAATTTGGTCAGCAATTTTATCAGGATGCCCTTCGCTCACTGATTCTGACGTAAATAAATAAGCCATAGTATTCTCTATAATTTTAGTAGAGTAAAGAGATTGCGATACGGCTAAAAAGTAGGGAGGTCCTGCTTTAGCATTTTTTCATGAGGTCGCAATCAGTCAAATCTTTCCTCTAATTTTATGCCACAAAGGTAAAAACCTAATCTGAATAAAAAAAACTGATTTAGTATTTTAATTTTAGATAGTTACGCAAAACGAAACAGGATCGGGTTTTGATAAAATGTTAAAATCAGCATTGGGCTGAAAAAGTTTAAATATATAATATTTAATACCTTGTTTTCGAAAACGATATATGTTAAAATTTAAAATTTTGTTTGGTCAGGTAAAAAATACTTTCGAAGTTTGTGGTATCAAAATCTGAGAAAAAAATGAAATCAATTATTTGTCATACTTACTTCTTTATGTGGAAAGATTCTGCAGGGGTAACTGTTGACTAATTTTAGATTTAAAATTATATAACACTTAAAGCCCCTGCAACAGCAGGGGCTTTTTTATTACAATATTTTTGAACAATACGATGAAAACATTTTCTAACATATTCAACCATTTTTATTGCACATTCTGTACATGTACATGGTGCATCACATGGTGTATTATGATTTTACGATGTTGCCAAAAGTATTCGACATAGATCTTAGTTTTCAAATTCAAGTGTCAGGTCCTTTTGGTTTTCCCAGCCAAAAGGACCTTTTTTTTTAAAATCCATCTTTTCACAAATTATAAATTTTACAGCTATGAACTCAAATTCCATCAACGTTTTAGGTTACTCAGGTAACAACAGCCAGTTTGTCGTAAAGACATTAAACGCTAACCTTCGCATTAGCGAAAATTCAAAATATCCCGAGTTGGAAGGGCCAAACCCTTACGAATATATCCTTGCAGGTTTTGCAGGCTGTATTAACGCACTTGGGCAACAGGTGGCTAATGAGCAGGGCATTACGTTGAGGTCTTTGCAGATTGAAATAACCGGAAACCTGAACGAGCCTAAAAAAGGGAAGAGCAGGCCGGGGTTTAATAACATAGAAATTACACTTAAGCCTGCTGCGGCCACCAGTTTGGAAACACTGCAGGAATGGCTTAAGGAAGTACAGCGACGAAGCCCGGTTTATGATAATCTGGTGAATAACACCCCGGTAGACGTGACGCTGTTTAAGGAGTATTCCTATAATTAGAACATGAATTGAAACACACCCCCTAGCCCCTCTCAAGAGGGGAACCAGCTTCACTCCAACCTTAGCAACAGTGGCTGCATAAGAGTAAGAGTTCCCCTCTTGAGAGGGGTTAGGGGTGTGTTAGAGGCCAAAAATATAAGTTTTGTTATAAGTTGTTTTTTGTTTGTTTGTTAAGAAAACGGCCTCTGGATGGGCTAGAGGCCGTTTCTTTTTTTTAAAATTAATCTCATGAACCATAAGATAAACATAGTGCTTTTTGGAATCGGTAAGGCCGGGAGTGCTCTCATAAATAAAGCGGTAAAAAGCCGTAAAGAACTTGCCATAGAGGAACAGATAGATATCAGGTTTCCTGTAATTACTAACTCAACAGTAGCGTTTTTTGAGAAAGAAGGTGCTAAATATTCATGGGAAGCGAATTTTATACAGTTCAGTATTCCGTTTAATCTGGAAAACGTTGTGGATTACGTATATGCCAATAACCTGGAAAATGTTGTTGCGGTAGATGCTACCGGAAGTGCTGAGTTTATAAAAGAATATGCCGGACTTGTAAAAAGTGGATTTAACCTGGTATCAATAAATGATAATCTCAAAAATCAGCATCCTGATTTTGAAAGCGAAGTATTACGTACCGCTCTAAACCGCGGTCTCGATTATAATTTTATCGATCTGCCCAAAGGTAATGATAAGGCAGCAGCTCATGAGCTTTTTGAAGCGATACTGGCGATTGCCCAGAAAACAAAGGCTGTAGCATAAGGCAGCCCGTAATTAGATTGGTTTGGTTTTTAAAAAGACAGGTGGTAATGTGCCTGTCTTTTTTATTTTGATATGGAGTAGATCACATTATGCGGAAAGCCTTCATCAATTTCGCCCTCGTTCCAGATGAAACCAATCTTTTTTAAAAGTGCTAATGATTTTTTGTTTTCCCAATGGGTATAGGCGGTAATGGTTTTCAGGTTGAGTTTAGAGAAACCATAGTCCAATACACATTGCAATGCCTCGTTCATATAGCCTTTACCATGATATGCAGGAGATAACTCATAACCCGTTTCGGCAATAGTGCGGTCTTCAGAGAAATTCCACAGGCAGATGAGTCCGATAAAAGTTCCGCTATCTTTAAGGGTAATCGCCCAGTTGATGCTTAGTCCTAAATCTACATTATTGTTTATCCTTGCGATCCATGCCTGAGCTTCGGTAATATCAGCAACAGGAGTGCGTGCAATATATTTGTTTACAACCGGGCTGGAACGTTGCAGGTAAATAGCCTGATCATCATCTGGTGAAATTTTCCTGAGGAGGAGCTTTTCGGTGGTTAGGATAGGAAAGGGGTTGAATGGGTTGGTGGTCATAGGGTTATTTTTACAGTAAGGTTTCGCCAAAAGTGTCATCGTAAAGGTAAAAATATATATTCTCATTATGATTTACACTAATTGATCTTAAGCCTGTTTGTGCTATAAATTCTTTAATGACTGTATTATTCGGTTGGTAATTATTATCAGAAGTTATCTTCAAAGGAAAATTATCTTCATTGGGATTTTTGGTGTGTATATAAACTCCATCTTCAGAGCTATCATTTTCATTAAGAAGGATCCAAATTTGAAATTTATAAGGGTAATCTCTTAATTCTGATTTAAGTTCTATGAATGTTGTAAGCAGTTTATTCAAATAAATCTTTCTTAACTCGGGACTTTTATTTCCTTCACCGTCAAAATCTATATGAGTGTGCCATAAGTCAAACCAGCTATTATTTCCTCCTGTAAAATCCAGTTTAGGTTTCATTGTTGTTTAGATAATTGGAATCTGTCCTACGAAAATAAAACAAATTTGCAAACCACAAATTTATGTTGTTTCTTTGCAGTGTTCTTTAACACACTGATATGTTATCACGAAAGGCAGAGGGAATAGACCCGATGAAGCCTTAGCAACCCTTTATCTCTAAAGAAGGTGCTAAATTCTACCAAGCTACAGCGCGGATAGATAACACACGTAATATTGCTCTTCGCAATATTCCAACTCCCAATTTTGATGACATAATTTAAGTACAACGGTAATGAACGCAGGATTCATAACCCTGAGGTCGTTTGCTGTTTTGTTATGGGATTTTTTCAAGGTGCTCAGAAGTAACTCTGAACGCCAAACCATAAACCCGAAACTGTAAAAATGTCAAAAATACAAGACGCCATAAATGAAAGGATACTCGTGCTCGACGGAGCTATGGGCACCATGCTGCAGCGCTATAATTTTTCGGAAGAAGATTTTCGCGGAGAGCGTTTCAAAGATTTTCCACACCCCTTAAAAGGTAATAACGACCTGTTGTCGCTTACGCAGCCACAGGCTATTCGCGATGTGCATGCCCAATATTTTGCGGCAGGTGCCGATATTGTAGAGACCAATACGTTTTCGGGAACTACTATCGGTATGGCAGATTACCATATGGAAGATCTGGTGTATGAACTGAATTATGAGTCGGCTCGCATAGCCCGCGAGGTAGCTGATGAGTTTACGGCAAAGGAGCCTCATAAGCCCCGTTTTGTTGCAGGTTCTATAGGTCCGACTAACCGTACAGCCAGTATGAGCCCCGACGTAAACGATCCGGGTTTCCGTGCTGTGACCTTTGATGATTTGCTGATTGCTTACAAAGAGCAGGTAAAAGCACTTATTGATGGCGGTTGTGATGTGCTTTTGGTTGAAACCATTTTTGATACGCTGAATGCCAAAGCAGCTCTTTTTGCTATAGAAGAAGTAAAAGATGAATTAGGTCTGGATATTCCTATTATGGTGAGCGGTACGATTACCGATGCTTCAGGTCGCACGCTTTCTGGGCAAACGGTTGAGGCTTTCCTTATATCCATATCGCATTTACCATTATTGAGTGTTGGTTTTAACTGCGCCCTTGGTGCTGACCAGTTGAAACCTTACCTGAAAAGACTGGCGCATAATACTTCGTTCAGTATTTCGGCACACCCTAATGCGGGACTGCCCAATGCCTTTGGCCAGTACGACCAAACCGCTGAAGAAATGCAGGTACTCATTAAAGAATACCTTGACGATAACCTTATCAATATCATTGGCGGATGCTGTGGCACTACGCCGGAACATATCCGTCTTATAGCAGAGGTAGCCTCTGAATACAAACCCCGAAAAAGTGAGATTGCTGTATAAATGAAAGTGACTGAAAGATATTTGAAACTCTCGGGATTAGAGCCACTTATTGTTACACCTGAGAGCAACTTTGTGAATATAGGCGAGCGTACAAACGTTACGGGTTCGCGAAAATTCCTCCGTCTTATTAAAGAAGAGAAATATGAGGAGGCTCTTGATATTGCCCGTGCACAGGTAGATGGTGGTGCCCAGATCATCGATATCAATATGGACGAGGGGATGCTGGATGGCGTGCATGCCATGACTACGTTCCTGAATCTCATCGCATCTGAGCCGGATATTGCCCGTGTTCCTGTGATGATCGATAGCTCTAAATGGGAAATTATCGAGGCAGGGCTTAAAGTTACGCAGGGTAAGAGTGTGGTAAATTCCATCAGCCTTAAAGAGGGTGAGGAATTATTTATAGCTCATGCTAAAAAAGTAAAACGTTATGGTGCTGCCGTAATTGTTATGGCCTTTGATGAGGTAGGTCAGGCAGACACTTATGAAAGACGTATCGAGATATGCAAACGATCGTATGATATACTGGTTGATAAAGTAGGCTTTGCGCCCGAGGATATCATTTTTGACCCGAATATATTTCCTGTGGCAACAGGTATGGAAGAACACCGCAAAAATGCACTCGACTTTTTCCTTGCTGCCAAATGGATTCGTGAAAACCTGCCGTATGCCCACGTGAGTGGGGGAGTGAGCAATGTTTCATTCTCTTTTCGTGGTAATGATAAGGTAAGGGAAGCGATGCACTCGGCGTTTTTATATCATGCCATTGCGCACGGTATGGATATGGGTATCGTTAATCCGGAAATGCTTGAGATCTACGACGAGATTCCGAAAGACCTTCTGGAGCATATCGAAGATGTATTGCTTGACCGACGTGATGATGCTACCGAACGTCTTTTGGCATTTGCCGAAAATGTAACCGGAGATGCTAAGGTAAATGAAAAGCAGGCTCAGGAATGGCGTTCGCTTCCGGTACAGGAAAGGCTTACGCATGCGCTTGTAAAAGGCCTTGACGAATTCATCGAGATCGATGTTGAGGAGGCAAGACAGCAGGCATCAAAACCTATTGAGGTTATTGAGATCAACCTGATGAATGGTATGAATGTAGTGGGTGACCTTTTCGGAAGCGGAAAAATGTTCCTGCCACAGGTGGTAAAATCGGCACGTGTAATGAAAAAAGCGGTAGCCTATCTGCTTCCGTTTATTGAAGAAGCAAAAAGACAAGCCCCCTCCGCCCCCAAAGGGGGAACTCCCAAGCAGGACGTCAAAGGAGAACTCTATTGGAAAACGGCTAATCCTGTTAATTACGGACTCTTAAAAGAGTTTTGTAAAACAATGAGGAATATACCCACTGAAGCTGAAAAAGTTTTATGGGAGGCGTTAAGCGGTAAGAAGCTTGAAGGATATAAATTTAGAAGGCAACATATTTTAGGTAATTATATCGCCGATTTTATTTGTCTTAAAGAAAATATCATTATTGAGGTTGATGGATTAATTCATCAATTACCTGATAATATTGCGAGCGATATTGAAAGAACAAAATGGCTTGAAGAACAAGGCTGCAGAGTTATAAGGTTTACAAATGATGAGGTTATATACAGGCTAAATGAAGTATTGGATAAAATAGTGTCCGAGTTAGCTGCAAACAAATTAACGGCTGAGTTGCAAGCTCCCCCTTCGGGGGCGGGGGGGGCTGGAAAAGTACTTATGGCAACCGTTAAAGGGGACGTTCACGATATTGGTAAAAATATAGTTGCAGTAGTTTTAGGCTGTAACAATTTTGAGATAATTGACCTTGGCGTAATGGTACCACCGGAAAGAATCATTGAAGTGGCAGTTAAGGAGCAGGTGGATATTATTGGTCTTAGCGGACTGATCACGCCTTCACTTGATGAGATGGTGTACCTGGCTAAGGAAATGGATAAGCTGAATATCAGTATTCCGATAATGATAGGTGGGGCAACCACTTCACGTGCACATACTGCCGTTAAGATCGCTCCTGAATACCGCGAAACCGTGGTGCATGTTAACGATGCGTCGCGTGCGGTAACTGTTGCAGGTAATTTACTGAATACTGCCACTAAAAGGGATTATTCAAAGAGTATACGTGAGGAATACGACAAGCTTCGTGAAGGGTATCTGAACCGCTCACGCGACAAGGACTTTCTGAGTATTGAAGATGCACGCCGAAATAAGCTGCAACTGGACTGGGATGCGTTTACTCCGGTAACGCCTAAGTTTACAGGAGTAGCGACAATTGAACCCCATCCGTCGGAACTGGTTGATTTTATCGACTGGACACCTTTCTTCCAAACTTGGGATTTGCACGGTAAATATCCCGCGATACTGAATGACGAGGTTGTGGGCGAACAGGCTAAGGTGTTATTTGCCGATGCACAAAAAATGCTGAAGCAAATGATTGACGAGAACTGGCTTGAAGCAAAAGGTATTTATGGAGTTTTCCCGGCGCAGCAGGTAAATGATGACGACATTCAGTTGTATGATGAGAATGGAAAGCCTAATGTAAAATTCTTAACACTAAGACAGCAGTCGCAAAAGACAAAAGGTGCGCCTAATATTGCACTTTCTGACTTTATTGCGCCAAAAGACACTGGTAAGACCGATTATATGGGTGCCTTTTGTGTAACTACCGGTTTTGGTGTGGATGAAAAAGCTGCTGAATTTGAAGCGGAACATGACGATTACAACGCTATCATGGTTAAGGCACTCGCTGATCGTCTGGCTGAGGCATTTGCCGAATACTTGCACTTAAAAATGCGTAAGGAAATTTGGGGTTATGCATCGGATGAGGCGCTTAGCAATGATGAACTGATTAAGGAACAGTATGAAGGTATACGTCCGGCACCGGGCTATCCTGCCTGTCCGGACCATTTAGAGAAAAAGACCATCTGGCAACTGCTGGATGTAGAGAATAAAATAGGTGTATCACTAACCGAAAGCCTTGCCATGTGGCCGGCTTCATCGGTATCAGGATATTATTTTGCGAATCCGAAGAGTAAATATTTTGGACTTGGTAAAATAAAAGAAGACCAGGTTGTTGATTACGCCAAACGAAGAAATATAAGTACAGACGAAGCCACAAAATGGCTCAATCCTAACATAGCAGATTAGTTGTCGGGTGATGGTTGTCAGTTGCTGGATTTGCAGGATTTTATAACCACACCTGATTTTTGGATTTAAAATTTAGTATAGCTGATTAATTGTTGCCGATTGATTAAAGTAATTGCCGGATAGAGAAGCTGCCGACAACCATCAACCGCCAACCAACAACAAAATAATGAAAGTAACAGAGCACATAGAGAATGCCAATGGCAAACCACTTTTTTCTTTTGAGATACTGCCTCCGCTAAAGGGACAGAACATCCAGTCTATTTTTGACAGTATTGATCCGCTGATGGAGTTCAATCCACCGTTTATAGATGTGACCTATCACAGGGAAGAGTACGAATTTAAAGAACTGCCAAGCGGACTGCTGGAAAAGAAAATCGTAAAGAAACGTCCGGGTACGGTAGGTATCTGCTCGGCGATACAGAATAAGTATCAGGTAGATGCTATTCCGCATATACTATGCGGTGGTTTTACCAAAGAAGATACAGAGAACTTCCTTATTGATCTTGACTTTTTGGGAATTGAAAATGTAGTAGCGCTGAGAGGTGATGCTGTAAAGAGTGAAATTTATTTCAAGCCGGAAAAAGAAGGTAATCATTACGCAACGGAATTGGTTACACAAATTTCTGATCTCAATAGAGGTATTTACCTTGATGCTGATTTACAAAATACATCGGCGACGAATTTTTGTATTGGTGTGGCGGGCTATCCGGAGAAACATATGGAGGCACCAAGCCTTGACAGTGATATACACTTCCTGAAACAGAAGATAAAGAACGGAGCATCTTACATTGTTACGCAGATGTTCTTTGATAATCAGAAATTCTTTGATTTTGTGGCTAAATGCCGTAAGGAAGGAATTACTGTGCCTATCATTCCGGGACTAAAGCCTATTGCAACTAAGAAGCAACTGAACCTTATTCCGCACCGCTTTAAGGTAGATTTGCCGGATGATCTTATTATGGCTGTGGTGAAAGCAAAAGATAACGATGCTGTACGACAGATAGGAATTGAGTGGTGTACCGAGCAAAGTAAGGAACTGGTAAAAGCCGGAATTCCTGTACTGCACTATTACTCTATGGGTAAAGCTGAAAATGTAAAAGCTATCGCATCAGCGATATTTTAGATAATTGTTTGTTTGTTGTTTGTATAAGAAAGCCCGGCGTTAGCGTTGGGCTTTTTTATTATTGCCAAGGTAATCTGTCAGCATTTAGTATTACACAAATAAACATTGATAACATGAAAGGGAACATGAAAAAGAGTAAATATGCTAATGTTGTACTTTGATCAATGAATTCATATTTGCCAGTATACTTTGCAAGAATCTCTTTTCTCTTAGTTGGTCTGAAATAATAGATATAATCATAAATAAATAACAAGCCACTAAAAATAATAGTTATAATTACTTTAGTACTTTGTTCAATTGAATCAAAAGGGAATAACCAATTGATAATTGATAAAGGCATTGCAATAAAGACAACTATTTGAAAAAACAGGAATAACAAATCAGACCTACGTCTAAAGTTCCTTGACTCTTTATAATAAATATAGTAAAGTAATTTCACCTTTACTTCTTTTTCGTCATTTCTCTAAACACCGTTTCTAGGTTTTTGCTCTTAAGTGATAACTGAAGCGTTTTCAAGTTGTTAGCCTGAGCAAAGTCAAATACTGCAGGGCGCATATCGTTATCAGACTCAAAAGTAAGTTCCCAAACGTTACCTTTAGTATTAATAGCCGACGAGAGGTTTGAAAGGCTTTCAAGTGAAGATTTGTTTACAGCTTGGTCAAATTCCACCTCGATAACCTGAGCTTCTTTGTGATCTTTTACAAGATTGCCTATTTCTTTATCGGTAACGATCTTTCCGTGGTTGATGATGATAACCCTGTCACAAATGGCCTCGACTTCCTGCATGATGTGCGTAGAAAGGAAAACGGTTTTGTCTTTACCAATGTTCTTAATAAGATCGCGTATCTCTACAATCTGGTTAGGGTCAAGTCCGGTAGTAGGCTCATCGAGGATAAGTACTTCGGGATTATGCAGTAATGCAGATGCAAGACCAACACGCTGGCGGTATCCTTTAGAAAGTGCACCGATCTTTTTATGAGCTTCAGGCGTAAGGCCTGTTAACTGGATAACCTCTTCAATGCGTGATTTGTTTACTTTATAAACATCAGCATTGAATTCAAGGTACTCCCTTACGTATAAATCTAAGTATAACGGATTGTGTTCCGGAAGGTAACCAACCGATTTTTGCACCGCTTTTTCTTCTGTAGCTACGTCAGATCCGTTTACCAGTGCTGTGCCGCTATCGGCATTAAGATAAGTGGTCAGGATTTTCATTAGGGTAGACTTTCCGGCACCATTTGGCCCCAGGAAACCTACAATTTCTCCTTTGTTTACAGAAAATGAAACAGCATCAAGCGCTTTTTGTTCGCCGTAGCTCTTAGAAATATCCTTTACCTCGATTGACATAGCCTTTGAATTTGAAACAAAAGTAGTAAGAAAACATTAAATTTGTGGTAGATTTCAAAAAATGGAAAATAATACAGAGATGAGAACGTGGCTTGACGAATTTAAAGCGTCTAAGCCTTTGATTATAGCGGGTCCCTGCAGTGCCGAAACTGAAGAGCAGGTTATGAATATAGCCCGTCAGTTAAAAGATTCAGATGTTAGTATTTATCGTGCCGGTATCTGGAAACCCAGAACGCGTCCGGGAGGTTTTGAAGGTGTTGGTGCCATCGGACTGAAATGGCTGCAAAAAGCAAAAACAGAAACCGGATTGCCTATGGCAATTGAGGTGGCCAATGCTACCCATGTAAAATTAGCCCTTGAACATGATATAGACGTACTGTGGATAGGTGCACGTACAACAGTGAATCCGTTTGCGGTGCAGGAGATTGCCGATGCGCTTGCAGGTACCGATAAAATTGTACTGATAAAAAATCCGGTAAATCCTGATTTGAGCCTTTGGCTGGGAGGTGTGGAGCGTTTGTATAATGCGGGTATCAAAAAGCTTGGTGTGATACACAGAGGGTTTTCTACATATGAAAAAACAAAATACCGTAACATACCCGAGTGGCAGCTTGCCATTGAACTTCACGAACGTTTCCCTGATTTGCCGCTGATAGGTGATCCATCACATATAACGGGACGTCGTGATATGATACAGGAAGTAGCGCAACAGGCACTGAACCTGAATTATGACGGACTGATGATTGAAACCCATAATGACCCTGAAAAGGCCTGGAGTGATGCCGCTCAGCAGGTTACTCCGGCAAGGCTTAAAGAAATTTTGAGCAGTCTTATCGTTCGTAAAAAAACTGACGAAGACAGTGTTTTTAACGAAGAACTTGAGAAGTTAAGGTTGCGTATCGATGAGTATGATTCGAAGCTTATTCAGGTATTGGGGCAAAGAATGCGTATTGCAGATAAGATAGGGGAGCTTAAAAAAGAAAATAACGTTGCCGTATTGCAAACCCAGCGCTGGAAACAGATACTGGAAAGGATGAAGGCCGAAGGGCTTCCTGAAAACCTTAGTGAAGAGTTTATTTTGGATTTGTTCAGGGCAATACATCAGGAAAGTATTGCGCATCAGGAGAAAATAATAGGAGGTAAAAAAGATGAGAATAACAGCCAATAATAATTGGCTATCTTTGCGCTATGACAGGATTGGTTTATAAATCTACCGGAAGCTGGTATACTGTAAGGACAGAAGAGGGAACTTTTTACGAATGCCGTATAAAAGGGAAATTCCGTATTAAGGGTATTAAGAGTACAAACCCCGTTGCCGTGGGTGATATTGTTGACTTTGACCTTGATGAAACTTCTGATACCACTACGGGGCTTATCCATAATATACAGGAAAGGAAAAATTATATTATCCGTAAGTCGGTAAACCTGTCTAAACAGGTGCATATAATCGCTTCGAATATTGATAAGGTTTTCCTCTTGGTTACTATAAACAATCCGCCTACAACTACAAGTTTTATCGATCGTTTTCTGGTAACCGCCGAAGCATATGGTATTGAAGCTATCCTTGTTTTCAATAAGATAGATACGTTTGACGACGCCATGCTCGATGAGCAGCTGTATCTTCAATATATTTACAGTAATATAGGCTACAAATGCCTGCGGGTTTCATCTACCCAGCAAAAAGGTATTGATGAGCTTAAAGCAGAAATGCAGGATAACGTTAGTATGTTCTCGGGACATTCAGGAGTTGGTAAATCTACTCTTATCAATACGCTACAGCCCAATCTTAACCTGAAGACTAAAGAAATATCAGAACAGCACAGCCAAGGACAGCATACTACTACTTTTGCTGAAATGTTTGATCTTGATTTTGGGGCAAAAATTATTGATACTCCCGGGATTAGAGGTTTTGGTATCGTTGATATGGAGAAAGAAGAAATTGGGGATTACTTTCCGGAATTCTTTGCGCTGAAAGACCAATGTAAGTTTAACAACTGCCTGCATAAGGAAGAACCACATTGTGCCGTAAAAGAAGCGCTTGATAACGATGAAATTGCGTGGTCGCGTTACAATAGTTATTTGCAAATGCTGGAAGGCGATGAGGAGCATTACCGTACCGATGCCTATGCTGATGGCAGAAACAAAGAGGAGCAGGAATAATGAAGGCAGTTATACAGCGTGTAAGTGAGGCATCAGTAACTATTGAAGGAAAAAGAGTTGCTGATATAAAAGCAGGACTACTTATCCTTGTTGGAATTGAAGATGCCGATACTCTGGAAGACATCAACTGGCTTTCTGCCAAAATAGTAAAGCTTAGGATTTTTGGTGATGATGAGGGGCTTATGAACCGTTCCATAGAAGATATTAATGGTGATGTAATAGTGGTGAGCCAGTTTACACTTCATGCGGCTACCAAAAAAGGCAATCGCCCGTCATATATCCGTGCTGCAAAACCGGATATTGCAATTCCGCTTTATGAAGCATTTGTACTGCAAATGGAAAAAGACCTTGGTAAAAAAGTGCAAACAGGTGAGTTTGGGGCTGATATGAAGGTGGCACTTATTAACGATGGACCGGTGACAATAATCATAGATACAAAAAATAAGGAATAGATGGATATCAAAAATGCACAGCTTGACGTAGATAACTGGATAAAAGAACATGGAGTACGCTACTTTAATGAACTTACCAATATGGCCCAGCTTACAGAGGAAGTAGGTGAAGTAGCCCGTATTATTGCACGCCGCTATGGTGAGCAGAGCGAAAAAGAAAGCGATAAGAATAAAGACCTTGGTGAGGAACTTGCCGATGTAGTATTTGTGGTTCTTTGTCTTGCTAATCAAACAGGGGTAGACCTTCAGGCTGCTTTTGATAAAAAGATGGATATAAAAAGCAAACGCGATCACGACAGGCATCATAACAACGAAAAGCTGAAATAATATGCGATTAAAAATTGCCCAGTTTTTTGGAGGTATAATTCTTTACTCAATATTTGGGGCATTAATGATATGGATATCAGGAGTTGGGTTTAAAGGACAGTGGACTTTTCTCAGCATCTGGATTGTAGGCATGTCATTAATGCATGTACTTATTATTGAGCCTATGCGAATGAAAATGGCCAAAAGAAAAGCTGAATTGCAAAAGAAAAAGCAATAAATGGATATACGTCTGCATATATCAAAAAATATTATTTCTGAAACTATAAAAATTTCCGGGAGTAAATCTGAGACCAACAGGCTTTTACTATTACAATCTCTTTACCCCGGGATTACAATTGAAAATGCGTCGGAATCAGATGATAGCGAAGCGATGCGTAAAGCACTTGCAGGCAATGACTCTGTAGTTGATATACACCATGCCGGCACTGCAATGCGTTTCCTTACTGCTTATTATGCCATTCATCTGGGCAGGGAAGTGGTGCTTACGGGTTCGTCCCGAATGAAGGAACGCCCTATTGGTGTGCTAGTCGATGCTTTACGAGCCCTTGGTGCTGATATTGAATATACGGACAATGAAGGATATCCTCCCCTCAAAATTAAAGGTAAAGGACTTACGGTTGATAGTGTTACGATTAAAGCTAATGTGAGCAGTCAGTATATTACTGCTTTACTTTTAATCGGTGCTAAATTTGAAAATGGACTTGAGATAATTCTCGAAGGCGAAATTACATCCCGTCCCTATCTCGAAATGACACTTTCACTATTGCAGGAAGTTGGAATTAAATCATTATTTCAGGATAATGTCATTAAAGTAAGTCCGGCAACCGGCAACCAACAACCAGCAGCCATTATTGTAGAGAGTGACTGGAGTTCAGCTTCTTATTTTTATTCCATAGTTGCCCTTTCGGAAATAGGTACATCAATAACATTATCGTCATTTAAAAAACAAAGCTTACAGGGAGACAGAGCCCTGGCAGATATTTACCAGGATCTTGGTGTAACTACCGAATTTAAAGAAAGTACTTTAACGTTGAGTAAAACCCATAACTCAAAATCCATTACCCGAAACTTAAAAGATACTCCTGATTTAGCACAAACAATAGCTGTGAGCTGTTTTGGGTTAGGAATTGGCTGTAATCTTACCGGATTGCATACGCTAAAGATAAAAGAGACTGACAGGCTTGAGGCGCTTAAAACAGAATTTGAAAAACTTGGTGCTGAAGTTGAGGTTAGCAACGATACACTTTTTCTGAAGCCCTCTTTAGCAATAAATGCAGAGGTAGCTATTAATACCTATAACGATCATCGTATGGCAATGGCCTTTGCTCCTTTGGCAATTAAAGTGCCGATAAAAATTAACGATGCCGAAGTAGTCTCTAAATCTTATCCCGCCTTTTGGGAAGATTTAAAAAAGGTGGGTTTTGAAATAAATACGTTGTAAGCTCTCCTAAATAGCTGTTTTTTAATTACTGGAATAAATAAATGCAAAAACACTTGACAACGCCTGTTTGGCGATAGTATATTTGCACGCAATTAAAGCGGGCGGCAAGTAAGCCGTAACTGCCTAAAAATAAAAACAGAACATGAAATTATCTAACTTCAATTTCAACCTGCCAAAAGAGCTTCTTGCCGAATTCCCTGCAGAAAACAGAGATGAGTCACGCCTTATGGTGGTAAACAGGAAAACAGGAACTATAGAGCACAGACTCTTTAAGGATGTACTTGATTACTTTGATGAAGGTGATGTAATGGTACTTAATAATACTAAGGTTTTCCCTGCGCGTCTTTATGGTAACAAAGAAAAAACCGGTGCAAGAATTGAGGTTTTCCTTTTAAGAGAGCTTAATTCAGAGCAGCGTCTTTGGGATGTTTTGGTTGATCCTGCAAGAAAAATAAGGATTGGTAATAAACTATATTTTGGCGATGACGATTCTCTTGTAGCAGAGGTTATCGATAACACAACTTCAAGAGGTAGGACACTTCGTTTTCTTTATGATGGTTCTTATGAAGAATTCCGTAACAAACTTACTGAACTTGGTGAGACTCCAATACCTAAATATATTAACCGTGAGGTAGTTCCTGAAGATGCAGAACGTTACCAAACAATTTACGCAAAAGAGGAAGGTGCTGTAGCAGCTCCTACTGCCGGTCTTCACTTTTCTAAGCACCTGCTTAAGAGACTTGAGATAAAAGGTATTGATTTTGCTGAAATTACACTTCACGTAGGTCTTGGTACTTTTAATCCTGTTGAAGTTGAGGATCTTTCGAAACACAAAATGGATTCTGAGGAACTTATCATCACTCAGGAGGCTTGTGATATCGTAAACAAAGCTAAGACAAGTAAACATAAAGTATGTGCTGTAGGTACTACTACCATGCGTGCTATGGAAAGTTCGGTATCATCGGCTAAAACGCTTAATCCTTATGTTGGGTGGACAAACAAATTCATCTTCCCTCCATACGACTTTAGCGTTGCTGATTGTATGATCACTAACTTCCATACACCAAAATCAACATTGCTTATGATGATCTCTGCCTTTATGGGTCATGATCTGATGAAAAAAGCATACGAAGAAGCGGTTAAAGAAGAATACCGTTTTTATACTTACGGAGACGCAATGCTTATTCTGTAATTGATAATAATAAAAAGAAAATCCTGCCATTGGCAGGATTTTCTTTTTTAATCAACCTGGTAGGCTAATTTTACGGTAATGTTTGCTGTTTTCTTCTTTGCTGAGGTATTAAACGAACCTCCCCAGGAATATTCTTCAGATGAGTTTTGGGCTATGATCTGAAAAACGCCCATGTCACTCTTTTTTAGATCTCCTAAAGATGATCCTGCATTTTCAGCAATGCTTTTTGCACGTGCATGGGCATCTTTGGTAGCTTCAGCGATCATTTTTATTTTCAGTTCGGCTAGCTTCGTGTAATAATATTCTGGTGGGTTAGAATAAAATTCTACACCCGAATTTATAAGTTGTGATACTTCGCGCGATATACTTTCTACTTTATCTACTTCTTTAGATTCAATAGTTACATTTTGGGTAAGTGCAAATCCGCTAAAAGTTTGTTGTCTCATATTGCCATTGCTGTCATATTGATATTGAAACTCCTTGTTTATAGACACCGCAGAAAATACAATTTCTTCCGCTTTTATACCTTTTGAGGTAAGGTATTTTCGGATTACTTCACGGTCCTGATCAAGAGAAGCATAGGCATCACGCAGAACGGGATTTTTTTTGGTGAACGATCCGCTCCAAACAATGAGGTCAGATATAAAATCTTGTTTGCCCAATCCTGTTACACTAATAGTGTCGGCAGAACGATTACGGTTTTGGAAAGCATTTGAGAATAAGTAGGCGGCAATAATTATTGCTAAAGCCGCGACAATTGTATTTGCAAGATACTTCATAAAGTTTTTTTATATAAAAATACGTTTTTCCTGATAACGTTATAGTTACTTTATTTAGTATTTTTGCAGCCTACAAACAAACTATAATGGATTTTCAAAATACACGCGAATTCGCACAACAGCTTGACGCTAAAGATAAGCTGGCAAAATACAGGGACGAGTTCCATTTCCCGCACGTAAACGGAAAGCAGGTTATTTACTTTACGGGTAACTCGCTTGGGCTTCAGCCGAAAAGGACTAAAGCTTATGTTGACGAAATTATGGACGACTGGGCTAAACTTGCCGTAGAAGGACATTTCTATGCAGATAAACCCTGGTGGGATTATCATGAGCGTTTTGCAGCTCCGCTTAGTAAAGTGGTAGGTGCATTACCTTCTGAGGTTACTGTAATGAATACCCTTACGATTAACCTACACCTTATGATGGTTTCTTTTTACCGTCCTACAGCTAAGAGATTCAAAATCATTTGTGAGGAGAAAGCCTTCCCAAGCGATCAGTACATGATCAAAAGCCAAGTGAAATTTCACGGACTTAATCCTGAAGATGCTATCGTAGAACTTAAAAGAAGGCCGGGTGAACACAACATCCGTCTGGAAGATGTTCTTGCAAAGATTAATGAGGTTGGAGATGAGCTTGCGCTTGTACTTATAGGTGGTGTAAACTATTATACAGGACAGGTTTTTGATATGAAAACCATAACTAAAGCAGGTCAGGATGCCGGGGCTTATGTAGGCTGGGATCTTGCGCATGCTGCGGGAAATATAGCACTTGAATTACACGACTGGAATGTAGATTTCGCAGCTTGGTGCAGCTATAAATACATGAACTCAGGACCGGGTAATGCATCTGGGGCGTTCATTCACGAGATGCACCACAATGATATGGATCTAAACCGCTTTGCAGGATGGTGGGGTCACAACAAAGAGCGTCGTTTCCTTATGGAGCCAAACTTTGACCCAATTCGTGGAGCAAACGGCTGGCAGGTAAGCTGTCTTCCTGTAATTGCGCTTGCGCCATACCTGGCATCGGTAGAGATGTTTGATGAGGTAGGTATGCCGGCTCTTATCCAGAAGCGCGACCTGATCACTTCTTATCTTGAATTTATTTTGGGTGAAGTTGATAAAGAAGTTAACGGGAACTTTGAAGTAATAACGCCAACTGATCCTGTACAAAGAGCTTCGCAAATATCTGTGTTCCTTCATGGAGAAGGAAGGTCGCTGTTTGAGTACCTAATGAAAAACGGAGTGATAACCGACTGGCGTGAGCCTAACGTTATCCGACTTGCTCCGGTACCATTGTATTGTTCTTTTGAAGACATGTATGAGTTTGGGCAGGTACTTAAAGAGGGTATCTTGTCGCATAAGAAATAAAACAAAATGGGAAGCACTTGCTTCCCATTTTTTATCTTCCAAAAGTCTGGTAATGATCTGTGGCATATTCTTCCATGCGTTTCAGCAGGGCTATGTTTTTCTTTTCCAGTTTGGTTAGTTCTTTATCTACATTGTCTGATAGTGGTACATACCATTCATTCGATTCAAAGAAGTCGCGGAATGCTTTCTTTTTAAAAGCATAACCATGGCGGGCATAGATACTGTTTTTTATAATTTCAAGGTCTACTTTTTTAAAGTTCTTAAGTGATTCCTCAGTAAGAACATCCGTAGAGGCATTTATTTTAAAGACATCTTCAGAACTTATCCTGTAGGTCTCTCTTTTGTATGGTATTTCTTTGCCTTCTTCAGTAGTGTAGCTAAAATCTTTTACCACAGGATTATCCCAATCTATAAAGGTATTGTAGTCTTCCTCTAGCATAACTTTCGGGTCGTATATAAAATCTTTCTGAACCAGCTTCAGCTTTTTTCTTGGGTTCGTTTCATCATTAGGTTTGTAAATAGCCCATTTGCCCTGTAACGTATCATTATTTATAGACAATTCGAATTTGCCGTCCTGTTTGTTTTTTCCGGTTTCATTAAGCGTAAAAAATAACAGCCCATTTTTATTGCTTAATATGCCTTTAAACGAACTTCTACTGCCTTTTGAAATACTTTGCCCGAAAACGGAATCTTTTATTATCCTGGTTATTTTTATGGTCAGTTTGCTGGGAGTATCCTCCACATTATCAACCTCGTCAAGGTTATAGTCGGGTTTGGCTATGCCGGTCCATAATCCATACAATTCCCTATGAGATTCTTTAGGTATTTCTGCATAAGCCAACAGGCTTTTATCCATCACGTCTTCTGACTGGAAGACTTCCCTTTTACAGGAAACAATAAGCGAAAGCAGGCAAACTGCCAATAGTAGGTGTTTCATGATTTTTGAGTGGATTTGTTATAAATAAGTAATTCGGCGATCAGTAAGTTCGGTATCCAGCCCAGCCAGGCAATAATTTGGTAAGTGTTCATTGGAGGAAGTTCAAAACAATACACCAGGATTACTTTCCAAAGGCGTAAAGTAACAGCAGATAAAGATAAGGCATAACTGCGCATCATCCAGTTACGGTGCGCTACAAATCGATGTTGTTTTATTCGTATGAGAGCAATAAAGGTAGATATCCACCATAAAGTGCCAAGTATTACAAAGGAAATCTTTGACCAAAAATCGCCATTGGCATGAAAGCCCATATAGATGCCACTTGGTGCGGCAAAGACTAAAAGTAAAATGATATATTGGTATCCTGAATAACGATGAATAAGCTTTCCTGCTTTAGATTTGAAATTAAAAAACTGTATAAATCCAAACAGCAGTAAAAAAATACTGGTATATACATGAGCGTAGAATATATAAATATATTCGGGTAGGGTGGTGACTTCGGTTTGTTTTATCTTCAAAAATGCCGCTGTAGTGCTAAACGGAACATAATACAGCGTAATTTTTACCATAAGCCAGTAAAAATACAGGAATAGCAAAGTAAGAATCAGGTTCCGTCTGGAATATAAATACGGAAAAGCTTTTATTACATTTGTATTCATGATGTTGGTAATTGGTTGATTTTAAAAACGTTAAAATTTTTATTTTATTGTGTCTTTGAAATTGTTTTGCAGTTTTAATCTTACTTTTTTAAGATTGTAGCGTTTATAGACTTTAGGAAAACAAGAATTAAAAAAGGGAAGTTATAACTTCCCTTTTTTACTACCTTCCAAAAGTATCGTAATGATCAGTGGCGTATTCTTCCATACGTTTTAGCAAAGCGATATTTTGTTTTTCGAGCACAGTAAGGTCTTTATCAACATTATTAGAAACAGGGACATACCAGTCGCTGAAGTCAAAGAAATAACGTAGGGAACTTTTCTTAAATGAATAACCGTGACGGGCGAAAACGCAATTCCTTACGATTTCAAGATCAAGCTTTCTCAGATTTTTGAGTGATTCTTCCGTTAGTGTATCGGTTGAGGCATTAATGTTGAATATTTCATCTGATGCTACCCTATATATATCTTTAAGGTATATATGCTCCTCACCGTCTTCGTCTGTGATGGTGTCCTGACGTTGTAAAGGTGTATCCCATTCTACTATAGCGTCATCAAGATCTTTAGCCAGCATAAAGTTGGGGTTATATACAAATTGTTTCTGAAAAGTTTTAGTTTCTTTTTAGGTATAATTTGCTTGTTGGGTTTGTAAATTATCCAGCTTCCCTGTAGTGTGTCGTTAGAAAAGGAGAGTTCAAATCTGCCATCATCTTTTGCTTTCCCTGGTTCATCCAGAGTAATGTAAAGATTAGCCCCCATTTTCGTGAGGATTCCTTTTAGGGGCCTTTGGTTTCCGCCAACGATACTCTGCCCAAACACAGAATCATTATGTATTCGATTAATCTTCAGAGTGATTTTTTTAGGTCCGTCATCATAACCTGTATCTGTTGTGTCGTCTTCATTCAAAACATAACTGTCATATTCAGGCAGAAGAGTTCCTGTCCATAATCCATACAGTTCTTTATGGGACTCCTTAGGTACTTCTGTGTAGGCAAGCGGAGCCTTGTTTTTCATTTCATCTTCCTTTTTACAGGATATCATAAGGGTAAGCAGACAAGCTGCTAATAATAATTGTTTCATGGATTTAGGTTTGTATAAATAATTGGTTATCAAATGTACTCAAAAAGAGAAAATAACAATTATTTGTAAAGCAAAGCAATTAATAATTTTATACTATTTTGCACTCTTAACCTTGAGCATGGAAATATTAATAGCCTTTATTGCCTTTTCATTACTTGCGTTTATTATAAGTGTACTGTTATATTTTATATTCGGGCGAATTGTAGAGCCTACTTATATATTTCTTTTCAATAAGCCGGTATATGTACATTTTTATCCGTTTCCCAAAGAGCTGTCTTTTAGTGAGAAAGCAGTGCTGGAAAAAAACTTCAGATTTTACCGTAATCTTTCAGAACAACGCAAAAAGTATTTTCGCCATCGCATCCATGCCTTTATTGATAACTATAAGTTTGTAGGTAGGGGAGGCCTTGAAGTTACTGAGGAAATGAAGGTGAAAATAGCTGCAACGGCCATCATGCTAACATTTGGTATGAGGGAATACCTGCCAGATCTTTTTGAGGTTATTATTGTTTATCCCGATGTTTTTGAATCAGCGAACGGAGATTATCACAAAGGCGAATTCAATCCGGCTGCGGGAGCTATTGTTTTTTCGTGGAGGGATTTTCAGGAAGGTATAGAATTCGATAATAGTAATATAAACCTTGGATTACACGAGTTTGGCCATGTGTTACATGTCAACGCGATGGGTATTAAAAGGCTGGGATCGGCATTTGTAATTTACAGTGATATGTTTACAAGTATAAAACAATATGTCGCCGTTCCTTATAACCGTGATAAGATACTTAATGCCGGTTACCTTAGGGATTATGCCTTTACAAATGAGCATGAGTTTATTGCTGTGGCACTTGAATATTTCTTTGAATCACCTCAGGAATTCAGGCAAAGGCTGCCTGAATTGTATGAGATGATAAAAAAGATGATTAATTACAGGGAAAATTAGTTATCATTTATCTGTGTCAGTTAATTTCAATCAATTACTTACAGCTGTTACTGCCGCTGAAAACTATTGAAGATTCTCGCGAATATTCTTCATCTGATGGTTGTGCCTAATGGTATGATAGGTCACAAAGTAAAGTGTTTCCAGCTTAGTAATTCCATTTAACGGATGTCCCTCGGGTAATGGAGCCATTTCTTCCAGTTTGGAATTCTTTGCAGCTTCAGTCATTTTATCTTTTGCACTTTCAAGAGAATCCTTAAGCTCTGATTGATCGTAGTATTTGTCTTCGGGTAAGATGAAATCAGGCGATTTCATCTTGTTTTCATAGTTCAGGAATATATCTTTTAGCCACTGGGCTTTCTCTTCCGGATTCCTGTCGGCCTGTTGCGAAGGGGTATACAGCAGCTCATCCATTCCTTTTATAGATTTATAGAGATGCTGTACAACCTGAGCTGCTGTCCAACTGCCCGCAAAAGGGATTTTATTTATTTGTTCTTCATTCAAAGAAGATAAAAGCTGTAAAGTTTCCGTTAATGCAGCGTCCATTTGATTGATGATTTCTTTAGACATAAATTCGTTTTTTGATTGATGATTTTAGTTTAAGGATCAGTGCCTCATAATTTTAAACACTGGCTACTCCTCCAGTACTGATAGTATATTTCCGTAGGGGTCTTTAAACCAGGCAATTTTTGGTCCGCCTCCGCGAAAAATGTTATCAGCGTCGGTTTTAAGATTTTCAAAGTCATAGGTTTCAAAAACCACCCCTTTATCTTTAAGCTGTTGTACAGCCTTTTCAACATCACTTACAGGAAAGTTTAAAACGGTAAAAGTTGCTGGTTTATGGTTAGGCTTATGGTATAGTATTATTGGGTTATTGCCATTGATGTGGAGCTCCAGAATTCCCATTTCACCCTCCTTTGTCTTAATATCAAGAATATCGCTGTAAAAGGCCTTTGCCCTGGCAGTATCATCTACCGAATATCCGCTAAATGCTTTAGTGTCTTTAAACATAACTTTGGTATTTGTTTCAACCACAAGCAACGCTTTGCGTTGCTTGTGGTTGAAGATGAGATTTTACGACTGATATTTTTCGCTATAGCTTATCATCCATTGTATCTGATACCTGTCAGTAAGCATGCCATAGTAATCTCCCCAAAACATATCGTTCATAGGCATTGTAGCTTTACCTCCTGCACTGAGGCCATTATATACCCTGTCAGCCTCTTCGCGGCTGCTTACATTTACACTGATAGACATATTAGTACCGGCAGTTACCTGCTCCATAGATTTTGGAACATCGGTACCCATAAGAACATTCGATCCTATTGGTAATGCAATGTGCATAATACCGTTCTTTTCAGTTTCGGGCATATTTTCACAACCGGGCGTATCGCCAAAGCGCATCACCATGGCAAATTCACCGCCAAAAACGCTTTTGTAAAAGTTGAAAACTTCTTCGGTGTTTCCGTTAAAGTTCAGGTACGGGTTTAAAGAATTCATAATATTATGGATTAATTGTTTGTTTGCTTTATTTGCTTTCCAGTATTTTTTTCAGGTCATTAAGACTAATCGACATATCGTTACGCAGCGCATTTTTCATCAGAGCTGTCATCAGGTTTAACGGATACGGGCTTTTTCCGGTCATGTGCCATACTACCTTTGTGCTATGTTCGCTTTCTGCTTCAGTAGTCATATAAAAATGAGCGATGCTCTTAAAAGGCCTTACAAAACGAACTTCAGTAGTTATGCGTTCGCCATCAATAATTCCGGTTATTTCCTGTTCGCCTTCACCTGCTTTACTGTTCCCGTTCCAGGCGTAGATGTAGCCAACAGTACCATCGACTCCTGTAAGGGTCTTTTTGATATTAGGATCGGTTTTTACCCATTTGCTGTATTCTTCCTGATTGTTTATGTATTTAATATAATCGAATACTTCGTGTTTTGACTTGTTTACTATTGTCAGGGCTTCAACAACATATTCTTTAGGTATAAAAAGGGCTATTATGGCAGGAATTGCCAGTATGATAAGTAGTATCCAGATTACGATCATATCGAATTATTTTTCAAGATTGTTTTTTAAATTAGTAAGTCCCTCTTCAAAGGCACCACCCAATTGTTTGTTCATAAAAAGGTTCATGATATTCATAGGATAGTTGCTGTAACCTTTCATGTTCCATATTACTTTAGTCCCACCAGTGGTATCTTTTGTGGCCATGTAGGTATGTGCATCTCCATCAAACGGACGTATGAATTTAAGATCCATATCTACACGCTCACCTTCGCTAATTGCCGTTATTTGCTGTTTGCCTTCACCTACCTCATCATTACCATCCCAGTGGTATATAAAACCTACGGTGCCATCAGTACCTGTAAAGTTTTTTTTCATTGTTGGGTCTGCCATATTCCAAACGCTATAGTAATCCTGATTTTTAATGTGTTTTACATAGTCAAATACTTCGGCTCTGGGTTTGTTAACTACGATTTCGCGGGTAACATCATATTCTTTATTTATAAATAAAGCAACGACAAATGGCAGTGCCACAAGAATTACAATTACAATAAGGATTCTTTTAAGTATTTTCATAAGAGGGGTTTTATATTATCAGGTTTATTTTTCAGCAAGCTTTTTAATAGTAACAAGGGCTTTGTCCCACATATCGGCCATCATCCCGGCATACTCTTCAGAACAGGCTGATTCGATATCAAGTTTTGTCCCTTCAGCAGTTTCTGATAGCCAATAGGTTTCACGATTGCCTTTTAATTGTTTGGCTTCGGCACTTTCAAAATCGTCTTTATGATCTTTTACCATACCTTCTGGTTCAATAGATAAGGTTTTCATAGGTACATTTTCAGCTATCTTCCCAATCATGCCAAAACCATTTTTGTCGACAACCCTGTATTTGCTTCCGGGTGACCAGTCGGTTTCTACTTTAAGGTCTTCGCCAAATTCGGCATACCATTCTTCTATATAAGGAGATTCAAGCAATACCTGCCATACTCTCTCTGGAGAGGCTTTAAGGTTTACTGTTTTATGTATGATTTTTGCACTCATGATTTTTTCAATTTTACTGATTTTTAGTGAGATGTTGTATTTTTAAAAAATTAACATCTGAATTGTAAATGTGTTTGTTTTGAGTTACTTACACAAAGTTAAGTTAAACATTTTATAGGCATGGTGTTATAAAAGTCAACCAAAGGGGGTGTTTGAGACAAAAACAGTATATTTGTTACTCCCCTCTAATCTTATCGCTATGCAATTAGGAATTCTATTGACTAAAGACCACCGTCTGCTAAGTGTGGCGGCACTACTTGACGTACTTGAAACGGCTAATCGTTTTTATCGGAATGAAGGCGATAAGGAGCCTTTTGCTATAAGCCTGCTTCATCAGTCAGGAGATGAAAGTGTATCTTATTCAGGGTATCTTTCAAAAACAGCGGCAAAGGAGGAGCAATACGGCTTAATACTCATTCCTGCTTTTACAGGAGATAACCTGTCAGGGTCGTTAAAAGCCAATATGGCCTGGATACCCTGGCTGCAAAAACAATATAAATCGGGTGCCGCGGTAGCAAGTTTTTGTACCGGTGCTTTTTTACTGGGAGCATCAGGACTGCTGGATAACAAACCTGCAACTACACATATTAATGCCGAAAAATCTTTTGCAAAACTATTCCCTTTGGTACAGGTGCAGGCTGAAGCCGTGGTTACCGAAAAGGACAGGGTGTTTACCAGTGGTGGAGCAACTAATACGTTTCACCTTCTTATGCGTCTGCTGGAAATTTATTGCAACAGAAAGGTAGCGGTAAAAGCGGCCAAAGTTTTTTCTATTGATATGGATCGTAACAGGCAAACTTATTTTGGAACATTTGCCCCTGCCGAAGATCATGGAGATGATTTGGTTAAAAAGGCTCAGGAAGAGATACAAAAGAATTTTAATACGGCAAATACTATTGAAGAACTCATTGCCGATGTGCCTGCAAGCAGACGTAATTTAGTGCGTCGTTTTAAGCAGGTTACCGGTATAACGCCTATAGAATACCTACAAAAAACCCGTATTGAAGCTGCAAAACAAATGTTAGAGCAGTCACGCTATAGTATACTTGAAGTAATGCTCGAGTCGGGGTATAATGACCTTAAAACATTCAGGACACTTTTTAAAAAGAATGTGGGCATGACCCCTAAAATGTACAGGGAAAAATTTAGTGGGCAGTTAGTGTAAACTCATGCCTTTTTGGGCTGTGTTTTTTTAGAAGCTTTCTTTTTAGGTGTTTTGGCCACAGGCTTCTTTTTTTCAGGAGCTGGTTCTGCTTTGCCATCAGTGTAAATAACTGTTTCAACCCCGGTAGGTTTACACATTTCTGAAGCATCAACTATTGTCACAGCACTGTTAAAGGGTAAATTCAGACTAATCTCATTGTTGAAATCATATCTTAATGAATCGGGAGATAAAGCATCCGATACGCAAAAGAAAAACAAAAGTGCTAAAAGTAATATTCGTGCCATGATTTTACTGTTGGTTGTGTAAATGTAACTAAAATATTGATTGTCAGTTTTTAATTTTAAACTCAAGGCCAAGTCCGCGGTAACTGTTGATTGCAATTGAAGCATCTTCACCAAAATACTTTCTGAGCCTGCTGATGAATACATCCATGCTACGGCCGGAGAAGAAGTCGTCGTTACCCCATACCTCAGTGAGTATATCTTCACGTTTAATCATTCGATTCCTGTTGGTAAACAGATAGCTTATAAGATGGGCTTCTTTTTCAGTCAGGCGATGTATCAGATCGTTTATGGTCAGGGTATAATTGGCATTGTCAAACTTATATTGCCCTATAGCGATAATATTGTCAGCTGAAGTTTGGGAAGCAAAACTGCGTTGCGAACGCTTCAGTATATTGGTAATGCGTAAAATAAGTTCGTCAGCCTCAAAAGGTTTTACTACATAATCATCAGCACCCAATTTCAGGCCTCTTATCTTGTCTTCTTTCATGCCTTTTGCTGTAAGGAAGACCAATGGGATTTCGGGCTTAATAGCAATTACTTTCTCTGCGAGGCTAAAGCCGTCCATTTTGGGCATCATTACATCAAATACACATATGTCGGGACTTGTGTCAGGAAATAACGCTAATGCTTCAGCGCCATCTTTGGCCCAGGTAACCGTGAATCCTGATATCTCCAGATATTGTCTCAGGATGCTGGCATAATCAAAATCATCTTCGGCTAATAGTATATGCTTCATGGCTGGGGTATTGAAATTAAGAATTCAGCACCTTTGCCTTCATCACTGTTAACGGTTATATATCCCTTGTAAGCTTTTACAAGCTGCTGAACATAAAACAGTCCGAGTCCTAATCCCTTAGATGTATGTATGTTTCCCTTCTGAACCCTGTAGAATTTTTCAAAAATTGCTTTTTGCTCTTTTTTAGCAATGCCGATACCGTTGTCGTTTACGCTTAATGTAACTTTATCATTGTCTTCCTTCAGGTTTATGGTAATGCAGTTGGCGCCATATTTTACAGCATTATCAAGAAGATTAATGAGCATGGTCGAAAAGTGAAACCTGTCCATTCGAAATGTAGTAGCAGTTACATTGTTATCTATTTTAATGTCTGGATGCGAAAGCATAAAGTCTTCTAAAATCTCATTTATGCAATTCCTGTCAATATTTTGTTCTCTTGCAGCGGTAATGCTTCCTTCGGTTAGGGAAGCTTCGGTTACCTGTCCAAAGAGCTTTTGCATACGAATGTTTTGCCTGTCGATAATTTCGAGCGAATGCCTGAAATGTTCTTCGGTAAGCTCGCCTTCTTTTTTACGTAGGGTCTTTACGGCAATATCAAGTGCGGCTATAGGTGTTTGAAACTCGTGGGTAATATTGTTTATGAAGTCGGTTTTTATCTCGGCAATTTTTTTCTGGGTTATCAGATTCTTTATCGAGAGGTAAAAGAGGATTACTACAAAACTGAGCAGCAGCACTGAAAATATAAGCAGGCCTGCCATTTTTATATATACCTGTCGTTCCCAGTTAGCAATGCTATAATAGCGTTGCGATACCACTTCAAAAGTATAATTGGTCTTTTTTAGTGAGCTGTCGGTATATTTACCATCACGCCATGTAGATTGTGATGCTGCAGTTTCGGGCGTTCTTGCTTCGTTATTACCGTAAAGCATCAATTTGCCTTTAAATATGGTATCCGGTATTTTACTACTTTCCCTAAATAGTACTATCGTTTTAAGATAGTCGATATAGTTTACTTCATATTCTTGAAATATCGTATTGCTATTGACGTAATTACCCATAATGCCGGAAAGTGAATCGGCAACTTTAGCAATCATATCCTCATATTCGTCTTTGCTTGCTTTTTGATTGTAATAATCTTCGATGAACTTACCAGTGCGCATCATCCATACGCTATTAAGGGTATCCAGTTTTCCTGAAGTTTCCAGAGCAAGGAACTGACTGGTTATTTCGGCGTTAGCCTCCTTGGCTTTAAGCTTATAGGTGTTATAAATAAAATAGCCCTGTATTACGGCAAGAGCCGATACAGTAACAATGCATCCGATGATAAGGAAAAGAATCTTTCGTTTCATACTAAGGTATACTATCTGCAAGATACAAAACTAAGGTTTTCTTTATTCCGATGGTAAGTGAATAACCCCATTAACCTCTAGTTAACCTAGCATTAACCATAAAGGAGAGAACATTTACTGAGCTTTGCGATAATCATCAAATCATCATCATGGGTTCAATCATCAACAAAAAACGTTTGTTTTCATTTTTAATCACTTTCATTTCACTTGCCTGTGCGGCGCAGAACCCCGCCGTATCGGGTAAAGTAATAGATACCAATAAACAGCCGGTTGCATTTGCCAATGTAATACTGAAAGCAGTAGTAAAGGATAGTACTTTTATGAGGACATCGTTTACAGATGAAAATGGCCGTTTTGAAATTGCATCCGATCCAAATCAGAAAGAATATACATTAGAGATAAATACTATAGGTTACGAGAGTTATAGTGCCGCACTTGAGATAACAGCAAATTTGAAACTGCCGGATATTGTGCTTCAGGCATCGGCTAAAGAGCTTGATGGTGTAGTGATAGATCAAAAAAGGCCTGTGGTAATACGTAAGATAGACCGTCTTGAGTTTGATGTTGAAAATTCGATACTGTCATCTGATAATGCATGGGAAATAGTTAAGAAAACTCCAGGAGTGATTGCTTCGGGCGACGGACTTTCCATTCGCGCAAGCAGCGGTATACTGGTTACCATAAACGACAAGAAAGTATACCTTACAGGAACGGAACTCAAAAATCTTCTTGAAAATACAGATGGCAGCAATATAAAATCGGTTGAGGTAATAACCACTCCGCCGGCTAAATATGAAGCCCAGGGTAGTGCTGTGCTAAACATTAAAATGAAAAAGAATATTGGAGGGGGTTATAAAGGTATGGTAACGGGTGCCTATGTACAGTCAATGTATCCTAAAGGTGTGGTTGCGACCAACCATTATTATAAAGGTAAGAAGCTTACGGTTTTTGGTGGGTATATGTTTGGGTCGGGGCATTATTATGGCGAAAGCAAAGGTGATGTAAAATACTTTGATGCCAAAGGCGATGTCTCATCTACATGGAAGAGCATAGAGATATCGCATTACCGTGCAAAACAGCAAAACAGCTATAACATAACTGCTGAATATGCCATCGATTCACTTAATGCCTTTTCGGCAGGATTCAACGGTTTTCAAAGTCTTAAGAGCACTGCGCTTGTAGATACGCCAACCTATATTTACAATTCATCCGGGCAGCTTGACTCATTGTTTACCAGCTATAACCACAGGGACTATCCGGAAAAGAACAGCACTTTTACAGGGTCTTTTGAGCATAAGTTTAATGCTAAGCACGTGCTGGTTCTTTCGTCCGATTATACATCATATTACACTAATCAGGATCAGGATATAAATACTGCTTTTTCACTGCCCGATGCCGCGCCATACAGACGACAGAATATTCAGAGTGATGACACCCGACGTATCGATTTGTTATCCGTTCAGGCGGATTATAACGGACAGTTAGGAACCACCAGAATTGAAGGAGGAATGCGTTATGGCAAGGTTGATGCCGAAAATAACTTTGATTACTATAGCGAAATTGACGGTGTACCGGTTCCGGGCAACCTCTCGAATATGTTTTTGTATGATGAAACCATCATGGCCGGTTATATTGGTGCCGACAGGGAGTTTGGTAAATGGGGCTTTAAGTTGGGGCTTCGTGGCGAACACACCAAGCTTGAGGGCGATCTCGAAACTACCGGAGAGGTAAACAGTCAGAACTACTTTAAATTATTTCCGTCGGCGTATGCGCTTTATAAAGCTTCCGACAATCACCAGATTGGGTTCTCGTATGGCAAGCGCATCATAAGGCCACAGTATGGGATGCTTAATCCGTTCAGGTCCTACAGTACTCCTTTTTCCTATACAACAGGAAATCCGCAACTACAGCCTACCATAGCCCATAATTTTGGGCTGCAGTATACGCTAAAAGGCAAATATATGTTTGGTGCGTTTTACCGCTACGAAAAAGATCCTTTTGCTAATATTACTTATCAGGACTATGAAACCAGTACCATAATAACAGAGTATACCAATATCAGCAGCAATGTATCAGTGGGAGCTGAATTCAATACTAATGTAGAATTGTTTCCGTGGTGGGAAGCAGGGACTTTTTTAACGGCAGGCTATCAGCAAAACAGCTTTCAGGGGGCAGATGGAGCTATTCGGGAAATAGACAGGTGGACATTTTACGGCAATACCAACAACCGTTTTATGCTGAATAAAAAGAAGGACTTCTTTGCAGAGCTTAGTTTCTTTTACTCATCGCCAACGGTATATGGTGCTTACAAATTAGGAGATATTTCGAGTCTCTCTATAAGCTTCAGGAAACGATTCTGGAAGGAAAATGGCGAAATCTCACTTATATTCTCTGATATCTATAGAGGGGAACGCCAAACTACCACTACAAGTTATGCCAATCAGTACAGTAGCTATAGGTCTTATGGAGATACACAAAGTTTCAGGATTCAGTTCAGGTACCGTTTTGGTAACCAGAAATTGCAGGATGGAAAAGCTGTACAAAAAACCGAAGAACAGAACCGTTTATAAACAATAACGTTTGAGTTAGTTGTCCTACCCCGTCATTATTGGCGGGACAGGACTTTTGTATAGATTATTGTTGGTATATTTGCAGCCATAAGTTCTTTACTTAATTTCTTTTCAAACAGGAATGGTTTTCGGCATTAGCCGGAATGAAAAGGGAATCGTGTGCAAATCACGAACTGTCGCGCAACTGTAAATGCCACACCACAGTTTTTACTACTCATGTCCACTGTTCGCAATAGGCGGATGGGAAGGACCGTAAAAACGGCATAAGTCAGGAGACCTGCCATTACTTACTTGACAATGCTTTCGCGGTTTGAAGCAATTGGTTTTCGGTTATTTCATGGTATTCCCGTGCCCGAACCTAAGCTTCTTAAGGCATTGTGAAATGGGCAAAAGGGCTTTTAACTAATTTATTAATTTTTTAAAAGCAAGTAAACATGAGACACATTCAGAAATGTTACTTTGGTGAACGCCTGAGTCCTAAAGCAACATTTGCCGTAGTAACGGCATCGGGTTAGTCGGGCAAAACAATTGCGGCCTAAGGCTTACTTATTTACCAATTTAATTTTATGAATACCAAAATGAATGCAGCAATTACTGCTGTTGGTGGTTATGTACCCCAAACCATACTTGATAATGCCACTCTGGAGAAGATGGTAGATACATCAGACGAATGGATTATTACCCGAACCGGAATAAAAGAACGCAGAATACTCGAACCGGGCAAAGCAACTTCAGATATGGCTGCTTTTGCAATACAAAACCTGCTTGAGAATTCAGGAGTAGACCCAGAAGAAATAGAAGTACTTATACTGGCTACTTCTACACCTGATACGATACTTTCGCCTACTGCACCGCTTGCCTGTGTAAAAGCAGGTCTCAAAAATGCCTGGGGTTTTGACCTGAATGCTGCCTGTAGTGGGTTTTTATACGCGCTTTCCGTAGCAGCGTCACTTGTAGAGAGCGGCAGGCATAAAAAAGTACTTTTAGTTGGAGCCGACAAAATGAGTGCTATTGTAAACTACGAAGACCGTAATACCTGTGTGCTTTTTGGAGATGGGGCAGGAGCGGTATTACTGGAACCTGCTCAGGACGGGACAGGAGTTTTAGATACAGTCTATAAATCTGACGGAAGCGGTATACAGTTTCTTTCGGTTCCGGCAGGAGGATCGGCAGAAGGAACAGGTCAGCAGACACTCGATGAGAAAAGGCATTATGTACAACAGGATGGACGCACAGTGTTTAAGAACGCCATAAATGGTATGACTACAGCCAGCAATGAACTTTTGCAAAAGCTGAGCCTTACGACCGAAACCATAGACTGGGTAGTGCCACATCAGGCTAACCTGCGTATTATCGATTCAGTAGGGCAAAACCTTGGTATTCCTAAACAAAAGATAAAGGTAAATATTGAGCGCTATGGCAACACCACTGCAGCGACATTGCCGCTTTGCCTGTGGGATTTTCATAATGATTTTAAACCCGGCGATAAAATATTGCTTACCGCTTTTGGTGCCGGATTCACATGGGGGAGTACCTGCGTAGTGTGGGGAGACCTTAGAAACAATAACTAATAATGACTTTACAAGAAAAAATAGACGCTGCTCAAACACACATTTTTAAAGCAATATTTCCTAATACTACCAATCATTACGATACGCTCTTTGGAGGTATGGCCATGCATCTTATGGATGAGGTAGCCTTTATTACTGCTACACGTTTCAGTAGACAGCGAATGGTTACCGTAAGCAGTGACCGTATTGATTTTAAAAAGCCCATACCGGCGGGTACTTTTGCTGAACTGATAGGCAAGGTTACGCATATTGGTAATACCAGCCTTAAGGTACATGTTGAGATATATGTCGAGAATATGTATTCTGATAACAGGGAAAAAGCCATAACAGGCGATTTTACTTTTGTGGCTATTAATGAACAGAAAGAACCAATCCCAATTAATAAGTAACCTGTTCCCTTTTTATCATTGCGTGGAAGTATAGCACGGTAATCTCAAGGATTGTCGCGTTACGTTCACTTCACTCGCAATGATTAAAAATTATTCCTGTTTTAAAACAGGTTATAGCGCATCCCTATATAAATTCTTCTGCCCTGTAGCGATCCATAATTATAACTGGTGTCAAAAGTGTATCCGTTAGGATTGGTTACCGGATCATCGGCTGTTTTATTAAAAGGGTCAAACGGACGCATTAACGGCGCATTCGGTACAAAATCAAACAGGTTTTTCATTCCCATATACAATTCAAGTCCGTAAGTGAATTTTTTGGTAAACTGAATATTGGCAATGCAGAACCACGGTGAGTATTCCGGTCTGTAGTCATTAGGTAATATGGGTAGCCGCATCGGGCCATACCAGTTGCCGGTAACATCTATGCTGTAATTGTTTTTAAAGCTGTAGGTAGCAACAAAATTACCGGTCCATTTAGGCGCATGAAGCTGTTGTGACCTTTCTTCGCCATTACCTTTGTTTTCTATCTGGAAAACATCCATGTATGATACGCCCACCATCATCTTCAACGGAAAATTGAAAGTTACATCTGTGTTTAAGGATACACCCTGCGATATGGCATGCCCTTTCAGGTTGTCGTAAATAATCTTATCCGGATCAGTATCGAAATCGCCTACGATCTTATTGGTAAAATAGGAGTAAAAGCCTGTAATGTCAAAATTAAGGAAGGCAAAATTTGAAGGAACTTTTAATATATAGTTCAGGTTACCATTATAGGAGCGTTCCGGTTTCAGTGCTTCGGTAATTACAACATCGCGTGCACCTGTTAGCGCCGCATGGTCTTCGGTAAAAAGGTTTACCACTCTAAAGCCTGTACCAAAGCTTGCTCTCACAGTATTATTGTGGTTAGGAGCAAATTTATAAGCTACCCTTGGCGAATGCACGCCACCGTGGTTTTTGTCATAATCAAAACGATAACCTCCCAATAACTTGTGTTTTTCATTAAGTGTCCATTCATCCTGTACAAATAATCCCGGTAGTGGTGTTTCCTGTGGCCTGTTGGCTAAACCATCTGTACTGGAGGTAGCCGGAGTGTTGTCGTCATAATAAGTGTAACGGAAAGCCCCGCCTAAAAGGAAATTGTGGTTAGCTCCAAACTGCTTATCCCAATAGGTTTGTATAAAGGCTACCTGCTGATTGGCCATATAAGGCGTAAAACCATAATACGAATTTTGATCATGCCAGTTATAGGAGAACTGAGTAAATATCCTTTCGGTTGTAGGTAGCTGATACAATCCTATAAGTTCTGCACGTTTGGTATAAATGCTCTCGCCATAAATACTGTCACTGCCACGCCATTGTTTGGTCCAGTTCATTTCGCCACCCCAACGGTCTTCATATACATAGCGCGCACCCAGGCTAAAAGCACGATTTTCTTTAGGTTCAAAATTCCACTTATTGAATACTGAGATACGGTTTTGTTGGGTAACATCGGTAAAATTATCACCGTTTTTATCGGCAAGTACACTATAGTTAAAATAGTTTACCCCTAATAGTGAAGTAGCTTTTCCGGCTTTAAGCTTTACTGCGGCATCAAGACTTTGTTCACCCCAGCTTGTAAAAAAATAATCGGCGCTTACAACAGGCGCTTTAGTTGGACTTTTGGTTATCACATTAATAATGCCGCCCATCGCTTCAGAACCATACAATGATGATGCAGGGCCTTTTACCACTTCAATGCGTTCTACAATACTGTTGGGAATGCCACTAAGCCCATAGACGGTGGACAGGGCACTAACTATCGGCATACCGTCTATGAGTATCATAGTGTATGGGCCTTCCATACCATTAATATGGATGTCACCTGTATTGCATACGTTACAGTTAAGTTGTGGCATAACACCGTTTACCATTCCTACAGCCTCAAAAAGACTGGCAGTGGGATTCTTTTTAAACAATTTTGGTGTTATTATTTCTACAGGAATAGGGCTGTCACTACGGCTTACTTCCTTCATGGTACCGGTAATAACCACTTCATCAAGGGCTTTATTCTCGTCCTGCATAACAATATTCAGGATTATAGGTGTGGTACTGTTTACGGTAATTTTTTTACGTTCGTTAAGCATTCCAACCGAACTGAATATAACCTCATAGGTGCCGAACGGTATGTTTTTTATTTCATACTTTCCGTCATTATCGGCGGCGATTGATTGTCCTGTAGGAAGCAGAACAATGCTTACTGCGGGAACGGGTTCATTGTTTTGCGTAATTTTTCCCTTTATGCTTCCGGTTTGTGCAAACAGGGGTATTGTAGCAAATAATAATATAAAAAGTATATTTTTTTTCATTATCTAAACTAATAGTTAGTATTGCAAAAGTATAAATTTAGATTAGTCTAAAAATTATTTTTTATATTATTTTAAAATAATTTTTTGGAAGGCTAATTATTATTGCTGTTCCAATAATGTTTTTATGTGTAATATCTTAGGTTATTTTTCTGTTATATTTTCTAATTCCTTATTTTTACAGGACAGAAAAGAAAATGAAATTTGGATTCGACGGGTAATTTCATAACTATAAAACCAAAAGATGAGGTAGTAGCAAAATATATTGACTACTACTATTTTCATGTGTCTGACGATCCTTTATTCACTAAAAGATTCTTTTTTTATCCTAATTACAAGCATGCAATTACGGTTTACAAAGGATCCGACGTTAGTCTTACCGAAGAAGGATCTGTAGTCCTGCCTTCAGCAGACGATACTATACTTTCTTTTTACTCAATTAATACAGACCAGAATTTTAAAGTACAGCTTAACGGCATTTTCAATAAGGTGGGTATTGTTTTCAATCCTCTGGGATTGAATCATTTCCTAAAAGAACCCCTGGGAAACTTTTTCGATCAGGCAACTAATAAGCTCGATTGCTTTGGAGCCTCTTTTGTAAAAACTTTGCAAAGTGTGTTTGCCGAAAGAGATGCTGAAGCTAAAGGTACAGTGCTGGATACTTTTTTTGCCGATGCTTTTTCAGGATTTAATGAGCCGGTCGTAAAGAAAGCGGTGCAGGAAATTTTAAATTCAAATGGTTCGGTTAAGGTTGATGAACTTTCGGAACTTCTGAATGTGAACCGTAAAACTTTATTGCGCCTTTTTAAAAAGCATCTTTGCTGTAGTGTGGAGGAGTATAAGAAGTTGGTAATGTTCCGTAATGCATTAAACTATTCTCAGGCTATGGGAGAAGAAGCATCTTTAACCGATGTTGCTCTTTACAGTCTTTACTACGATCAGGCACATTACATTAAACATTTTAAATCGGTTACGAATCAGTCACCTAAAGCGTTGCTGTCTAAACTTACAAAATTGGGAAGCCAGGAAACGTATTGGTATTTTGAAGATTAAACGGGATGTCCCAATTTTACAATTTTCTGTTTTAGAGGTTTGGTAAGTTTGTATTATAAATCAGATAAATCAACCGAATATGAAAATTACAACTAAAAAACAATTGCTTGCCATCCTGATTCTTGTAAACCTTCTTGTCTTTTCAATTATTGGAGCAGTACTGTTTTACTTTGACGGAATAAGAATTCTTGCCCCTCTTTTAGGTGCCGCTGCAGCAGTTACAGCTATTCAGTATAATATGAGGAAAAAACAACTTCCTCAGGTATAGTTATCCAAATGAAAATTACCTTCGAGCATATTTTAATTTTTTGCACTACACTATTCATTAGTATGGTTATAGGTTATCTTGCCGATACATTATTTGATGTAAGATGGTATGGTTACCTTGCAGTGGGAGCAGCAATAAGCTGTTTTCTGTACATCAATAGCCAGCCAAAGCCTTTCATGGAGACGGCTCATCCTTATTTAAGGTTTGGGATAGGCATATTAGTACTACTGCTTATTTTTAGTGCTCTTGGATTTTTAGGTCACATTATTTTTGGGATCGATTTTGTAAAGCCCATACTATTTGGCTTTATTATCACGTTTACAATGTTCTTTAATCAAAGAAAAACCACAATTAAAAAACAATAGTTATGTTACAGTTTATAATAATGATTATTACCTTTATACAGGAAATTCTCATAAGTATATTTTGCTAAAAAAGCTTCCCGCAAGGAACGGGAAGCCTTTTTTCTGAAATAAGCACACACATTATCTTTAAGTATCTGTTTGGGACCGCAAATACTGTTTGTGATGCAATTAACTAACTAACAATGAGTCAATTTACCTAAAAAAAACATAGCTCATTAAAAAGCGGTTAAAAATTACCTTTTGTCCTGATATTCTGCCATCTTATCGTGTTTTTCTTTAGCATTTTTATAAAAAGCTTCATTTTTCCTGTATGGAAAAATATGTAGTTGTTTGATAATTATTGTTTTATGTAAGAAAATAAGTCTGAATATTTGTGTTAAAGTATTGGCTGATTTTTATTATTCAATAGTATATTGACTTAGCTTTGCAAAGCAACTGCATATTATGCCTTTGACGAATTGAATTGGTCATTTATTACAGTTTCGTAATAACAATGGCATGCTATTCGTGTAGATTTGCGAATCGCTATACTATATCATAATTATGAAGGTTAAATACATCGTATACACACTCTTGATTGCGGGCGTTGGAGCCCTTGTATTTTACAGGATATCTGAAAATAAAAAACAAAAAATGGACGCTGCCGGAGGTGGAGGAAAAGATGGTAAAAAGCCTCCTATGGCTGTAAACGGAGTAGTTGTTGCTCCTCAGGAATTTGCCAATACACTTTCGCTTTCAGGTTCAATCGAGGCTAATGAACAGATTGAAGTGCATTCAGAGGTGTCGGGTATTGCCGAGAAAATATTTTTTACCGAAGGTGCTAAGGTGAGCAAAGGCCAGGTATTGGTAAAAATTAATGATATAGAATTGCGTGCTCAGGCAGGTCAGGCAAAAACAAGGCAAACCCTTGCGGCTGAAAATGAAAGACGCGCCCGATTGCTGCTGCAAAAAGAGGCCATAAGCCAGGAAGAATATGATATAGCAAGTGCTGATTATAAAACAGCTTTGGCGCAAACAGAACTTATTAATGCACAAATAGGAAAAACTTCAATAAGGGCCCCGTTTTCAGGGACTATTGGTTTGCGTAATATCTCGCCCGGAACTTATGTAACGCCTACTACGCTTATTACAAATCTTGTAAATAGCAGCCAGATTAAGATTACCTTTTCTGTTCCTGAAAAATATGCATCACAAATGAAGGTAAATTCAGTAATTACTTTTACTGTATCAGGAAGCAACGAGACATTCCAGGCTAAAGTATATGCATTAGAGCCTTCGGTAGAAGTTACTACCCGTACCCTAAAGGTTAGGGCTATTGCTGAAAACGCACAGGGTAAATTGTTACCTGGTACTTTTGCGAATGTTATCCTTCCGCTTGATGAGGTTAAGGATGCTTTTGTAATTCCTACCGAGGCTATTGTTCCTGTACAGGGAGGTAAAAAGGTATTTGTTGTAAGGAATGGGCAGGCTCAGGAAGCTACTGTAGAAACAGGTACACGTACTGATAAGGATATTGTAGTGCTTTCAGGACTAAAAGCCGGAGATACTGTGCTAACTACTGGTGTGCTAACCCTGAAGAAAGAGACTCCGGTAAAAGTATCGCTAACTAAAAAAGCGAAGTAGCGATGAGTTTATCTACCTTAAGCATAAAACGCCCCGTACTTACCATTGTAATGAATGTGGGTATAATCCTTTTCGGGGTTATTGGTTATACCTTTCTTGGAGTAAGGGAGTTTCCTTCAATCGATCCGGCACAAATATCTGTTCGTACAAGTTATGCCGGTGCTAATGCCGATATTATTGAATCGCAAATTACAGAGCCACTCGAAAAAGCCATTAACTCTATTGATGGTATCCGAAATATTACCTCGTCGAGTAACCAGGGTTCTAGTAATATTACCATAGAATTTGAACTTGAAAAGAACCTTGAGGAAGCTGCTAATGATGTGCGTGACAAAGTATCGCAGGCCGTTCGCAGTCTTCCGCAGGATATAGATGCTCCACCCGTAGTATCTAAGGCTGACGCCGATTCGGAACCGATCATTACAATGACCGTTCAAAGTGCTACAAGAAATCCATTGGAATTGAGTGATTATGCCGAGAATGTAATTGCCGAAAGGTTACAGACGATTCCCGGTGTGAGTAGCGTGCAGATATGGGGGCAGAAACGTTATGCCATGAGGCTTTGGCTTGACCCTATACAACTAAATTCGTATGGAGTTACTGTTAGTGATGTTCGCAATGCGCTGAATAGCCAAAACGTAGAGTTGCCAACAGGTAAGCTTACAGGAGCTAATACAGAGTTGACCATTAAAACATTGGGTAACCTTGCAACACCTGAGCAGTTTAATAATATCATAATAAAATCCGAAGGGGAGAAGATAGTACGCTTCAGTGATGTAGGTAATGCCGAACTGGGGCCTGAGAATACAGAAACTAAAATGACCAATGATGGCCAGCAGCTGGTAGGGCTTGCAATTATTCCGCAGCCGGGAACAAACTATGTAGAGATTGCTGATGCTTTCTATGCACAGTATGACCAGATGAAGAAAGACCTTCCTGCCGATCTGGTTACTAATATCGTTATTGATAATACCAGATTCATCAAAAAGTCGGTACTCGAGGTTGCTGAAACACTGGCAATATCAATTATACTCGTAACCCTGATTATTTACCTGTTTTTCCGTGATTGGGCAATAGCATTGCGCCCGTTATTAGATATACCGGTTTCACTTATTGCTACATTCTTTATCATGTATATTTTCGGATTCTCCATAAATGTACTTACGCTATTGGCTATTGTACTGGCTACCGGGCTTGTAGTAGATGATGGTATTGTTGTTACCGAAAATATCTTTAAAAAGGTGGAAGAAGGTATGACGCCTATTGAGGCAGCTATGAAAGGTGCTAACGAGATTTTCTTTGCAGTTATCTCTATTTCTATAACACTTGCGGCAGTGTTCCTTCCGGTAATTTTCCTTGAAGGCTTTGTAGGCCGACTCTTCCGGGAGTTTGGGGTCGTAATCGCGGCAGCAGTACTGGTATCGGCATTTGTATCACTTACACTTACACCAATGCTTAATGCCTACCTGATAAAAGGAGTGCATAAAAAATCGAGGTTCTACGAATTTACCGAGCCTTATTTCGAAAAGATGAACAAAGGCTATGCAGGAATGCTTACCAATTTTATGAAAAGGAAATGGGTGAGTTTCCCTATACTTATCATCTGTATTGGTTTTATTGGATTGTTCTACACTATCATTCAAAAAGAAACAGCACCATACGACGACAGGAGTTTTATAGGGATGAATATTACGGCACCCGAAGGTGCTTCCTATGAATATATGGATCGTTTTATGCAAGAAATGGAGCAGTTGATAAAGGATTCTGTTCCTGAGAAAAAGGCGAGTCTTGTAATTACATCTCCGGGCTTTGGTTCTGCTTCTGTAAATAGCGGACGTATTAGAATTGCACTTACAGAACCTGAAAACAGGGAGCGTTCACAGAAAGAAATCGCTGCTAACCTTACCAAATGGACAAAAAAATACAGCGAGGCCAAAACAGCGGTGTCTGAGCAGCCTACGATTGCCGTAAACCGTAGGGGAGGCCCGCCGATTCAATATATTATACAGGCACAGAATTTTGAGAAACTACAGGAAAAAATTCCGGTATTTATGGATGAAGTAGCTAAAGATCCTACTTTTTCTATGACCGATGTTAATCTTAAGTTCAATAAGCCTGAAATCAATGTGACCATAGATCGTGAAAAGGCAGAAAGCCTTGGCGTATCATTGCTTGATGTTGCGCAGACATTACAATTATCTTTAAGCGGGCAGCGTTTTGGATACTTTATGATGAATGGTAAACAATACCAGGTTATCGGGCAGTTTGAACAGGATGACCGTGCAGCACCTATCGATTTAACATCAACATTTGTAAAGAGCAATACGGGACAATTAATACAGTTGGATAACCTTGTTTCGGTAGATGAGCAAAGCAGTCCGCCGCAGTTATACCATAACAACAGGTATATGTCGGCTACCGTCTCGGCCGGGCTTGCGCCGGGTATGAGTATAAGCGACGGTATTGATGCGATGGAGCGTGCCAAAGAAAAAGTGCTGGACGATTCATTTACTACCGATCTTGGTGGTGAGTCGCGTGACTTTGTTGAAAGTAGCTCGAACACCCTTTTTGCTTTCGGATTGGCATTATTGCTAATATATCTGATACTGGCAGGACAATTTGAAAGTTTTATAGATCCTTTTATTATTATTCTTACCGTGCCAATGGCAGTTGCCGGGGCATTATTATCATTGTGGTTGTTCGGGCAGACATGGAATATTTTCAGCCAGATTGGTACCATTATGCTTATTGGGCTTGTAACTAAAAATGGTATCCTTATCGTGGAATTTGCCAATCAGCTGCGTGAAGAAGGAAAAGAAAAATATGAAGCCATTATGGAGGCTGCCGAATCACGCCTTCGCCCGATATTAATGACGAGTTTGGCGATTGCTCTTGGAGCTTTACCAATTGCGATGTCATTAGGGGCAGCATCTACAAGCCGTATTGGTATGGGGGTTGTAATTGTTGGAGGAACGGTATTTTCACTTGTACTTACCCTTTTTATAATTCCGGCAATTTACTTTATGTGGTCGCGCCCTAAGAAGCACCGACCTGAATTTGATAATCTTGAAGACTAAAGCCATTGTACCTATGAGGTTTTATTTATATATAGCATTTATATTTATCACAACGCTTTCGCAGGCACAGGAAGTGCTTACGCCGCAACAGGCCATAGCTATTGCGTTAGAAAATAACTACGACATCAAACTGGCTCAAAATGACCTGAAAATTGATGAGCAGAATGTTAGCCTTGCGAATGCCGGTTTGTTACCCAATGTAGCAGGTACATTTACGCAGAATAATAATATTCAGCACCTGAAACAGACACGTAGTGACGGTACAGTTCAGGAACAGGATAATGCACATAATAACAGTATGAATTATGGTGTGAACCTGGGGTGGACCATTTTTGATGGTTTTAAGATGTTTGCCCGTTATGACCAATTACAGGAATTACAGAAGCAGGGAGAAACTGAATTAAAGCTGATGATACTGAACAGGGTTAGCGATGTAATGACAACGTACTTTGACCTGGTGCAGCAACAGCAGAATCTTACCGTGATGGATACGGCTATTGTAATCTCAAAACAAAGGGTAACCACAGCAGACAACCGATTTAAGATTGGTAAAGCCGCAAAACTCGAGGTGCTGAATGCACAGGTGGATTTGAATACCGACCAAACGAACCTGCTTCGACAGAAGGAATTGTATGAGAATACAAAAACCTACCTGAATGAACTTTTGGCGCGCGACCTGACAACAAAATTTATGGTGATCGATTCGGTTAATATCGATGATAAACTAAAGCTTGCCGACCTGATGAATATCGCTTCACAGCAAAATCCGCAGATACAACTGGCACTCATCAATAAACGGGTGGCAGAACTAAACCTCAAACAGGTTAAGGGTGCACGTTATCCGCAGGTAGCGGTAAATACCGGTTATGTTTTTAATAACAGTGAATCGAGCCTTGGATTTACCCAGCAGAGCAACAGCCGCGGACTTAACTATGGTGTTTCTGCATCTATAAATATCTTTAATGGCTTTTTGCAGAACCGTAACGAGAAGATCGCTAAAATACAGATTGATAACAGTAAAGTACTTGTCGATCAGCAAACGCAGACTATCAATTCTCAATTGATCTCGGCTTTTCAGACATATCTAACGAATATAGAATTGGTAAAGCTTGAGGCAACCAACGAAGATATTGCCATGCAAAACCTTGATATTACGCTCGAAAAATACCGCATAGGAACGATAACGCAGTTAGAAGTTCGTGCAGCACAGCTTAACTATGTAAATGCCCGTGTACGTAGTAGTACAGCGCAGTTTCAGGCAAAAATATCGGAGATTACATTAAAGCAACTGGCAGGAAATGTTACTTTTTAATCAAATGTTTTTAATATTTTATATTCTATAGAAGTATTATTGGCTTTAATTACCTCAATCCTGAGTCCTTTGAATCCAACAACATTGTCCTGAGATAAATCATATTGAAGATCTTGAGAAAAAGAATTGCGAGCTAAACCATTTATGTATTCTCTGTATGTGAATCTTGCTTCATTTCCAAACCTTCCACTAAATATAAATTCCTGTTTAAAATAATCTTTGGATGCGTCAGGAGTTGTTTGTGCTTTATATTCTATATCTTCTTTTATTGTCTCCAAAGTCAAACTTGTTGTGCCTGAAAGAGCATAGAAATATTTTGGTTTGCTTCCATCTTTTGGGATTGCTATTCCCCTTGTACTTCCAGTTGTTATAGAGTAATAAAAATCATATTTTTCAGAATCCCCTTTAAGAGCATAAACATCACCCGGTTCAATCTTTGATCTTGAATTTATTATTCTACTTCCTTTGGTGATTAATATGGATTTTGATTGATATCCACTTGTTTTTTCAATTAAAGGATTTCCAATCTCTTTTACATAAATCTTATCGGTTATTAAAAGGTCGTTTGAATAGGGATATGATTTAACAGGATTTGATCTTATGCCTCCACAAGAGATTAAGCAGTAACAAACTGCCATGATGATAATTTTCTTCATTAAATTGGAAGTGGTTTGGGTTGAGAAACAATACAATAATAATACTATATTTTAAGTTGTAAATATAAACAAAAAACCTCCAAAGCTGCCTTTGGAGGTTTTGTTTTATAAGAGAATTTAGTTTAGAAAACCAGTGTCTGTATAGAGTGAGGTTCACTCGCAACTTCTACGGCTTTACCTTCTATCCAAAGGTTGTAGTTTACTTTCTGGTCGCCTTTATTCATTACGATAACAGCAACTTTACCATCAGTGTTAATAAATCCTGTTGCACTGATAGCACTACGGCTTGGTGAAACAGCGATACGTTTAGCACCCGGACGCACGAATTTAGAGAAGTGACCGATGTAGTAATATTCATTGGTGTACATAACCTCTCCTGTTTTTACATTAGCGTGTATTGGTGCAAAACAAAGGTTGAAAACGTGGTTAGGTCCCCCTGTTTCATCAAGAAGGATGTTCCAATCTGTCCATGCAACGATACCATTATTGAAATCGTTGATCATGTTCGTTCCGTAAAGCTCGCCCAGTTTCCAGTCGTATACTTTGTTGATGTCAAATTTCTCTTTACAGCCTTCGGTAAAGATAAGGTTGGTTTCAGGATATGTTTCGTGAACCAGTTTCAGGTTGTTGAACATCTGTTCACCACCGCTCCAGTTCTCATACCAGTGGTAACCGATACCCCAAACGTATTTTGCAGCTTCAGGGTCGTTAAGCACAGTGCTTGCCCTTTGGAACAGCATATCACGGTTGTGGTCCCATGCGATGATCTTTTTATCACTAAGACCTTCTTTTTTCATTGTTGGCCCAAGGTAGTTTTTAAGGAAATCACGCTCTTCCTCACCTGTAAAGATACAAGACTCCCATGTTTGGGTTGCCATTGGCTCATTCTGGATAGAGATTCCCCAGATTGGAATACCTTCTTTTTCGTAAGCTTTAATGAACTTAGTGTAATAGGTTGCCCATGGTTGGTAGAATTCAGGCAGCAATTTTCCGCCTTTCAGCATATTTTTGTTGTCCTTCATAAAAGCTGGTGGACTCCAGGGAGAAGCATACATCGTCAGTTTGCCTCCTGCAGTAGCAATAGCCTGCTTGATCATCGGGATGCGGTACTTCTTGTCGTGGTCTACGCTGAACGATTTCAGTTCCTTATCACCTTCTTTGATGTAAGTGTAGCTGCCACTTGAAAAGTCACTACTGTGGATGGTAGTTCTTGCCAGCGTGTAGCCAATACCTTTGTTCGGGTCATAGTAGGCCTCGATGATTTCCTTCTGTTTGTCTTTTGGCAATTTTGCAAAAGTCTCCGCAGAAGCATCAGTAATCGCACCACCTATACCCATAATCGTTTGGAAAGTCTTGTTCGGGTCGACAAATACAGAAATTTGCGTTTCAAGCGGCTGCTTCAGTTCGGTGAACGAAAGCGTGCCCTGTTCGGCGCTTAGCTTTTGGCCTGTTTTTTCGGCAGTGGTGTACACTGTTACCTTTTTGCCATCTGTAGCAAAAGGATTTTTGTTCTGACCCCAAAGCACACTGCCTGAAGCCAAAAGGATTAATAATGGAATTTTTTTCATAGAATGTTGAATAGATGTTTGGCCTTTCGGCCGGTTTGGATGTTTATTTGGGTTTTGGAAATTTAAAAAGAGGTCAGCTTCTTAAGTCCCGCTATGGTTGCAACCGGGTCTTCAGCCCTGAACACATAGTTTCCGGCAACAAGCACATCGGCACCTGCCTCAACCAGTTGTTTTGCATTTTTGTCGCTCACCCCACCATCAATCTCGATAAGTGTAGAAGCACCGTTACGGGTAATAATTTCTTTTAGCTGTTTTACTTTGTCGTATGTTCTTTCAATGAAAGATTGTCCGCCAAATCCGGGATTAACACTCATAAGGCAAACTACGTCAACATCTTTTATAACGTCTTCAAGAAGCGATACGTTAGTATGCGGGTTAACTGCAATACCTGCTTTCATGCCTTCAGCTTTGATAGCCTGAAGCGTACGGTGAAGGTGGGTGCAAGCCTCAATATGCACGGTAAGGTTAGTAGCGCCAAGCTGAGCAAATGTTTTGATGTACTGATCAGGATTAACGATCATAAGGTGTACGTCAATTGTTTTTTTAGCGTGACGTGTTATAGCCTCAAGTACCGGCATACCGAAAGAGATGTTTGGTACGAAAACACCATCCATGATATCAATGTGAAACCAGTCAGCCTCACTGTTATTAATCATTTCGATATCGCGTTGCAGGTTGGCAAAATCAGCCGAAAGCACAGAAGGTGCAATTAGAGTATTTTTCATCGTGAATTTGTATGTTTAGGCAAAGATAACCTTAACTGCCTAAGCTACAAAATGCCAATGTCATAAAATTACCATTCTAAAAATCGCAATAATGTATTTTTTAGCGAATTTCTATTAATCTATATTGGAGTGGTGATAAGAAGTGTTGAGTAAAATAAAAGATAAATCGTACAATTTATTGTTTACTGTTTGCGTTATGATGTAAGATTTTCCGTATTTAATTAATTTGAGTTATGCTAAAACGGAAGGTTTAGACCAAAAAAAACTCCGGTAATCAGCCGGAGTTCAATCATCAATCAAAAAACGAACAGTTATTGAACTGTTTGTAGTTTTAAATATTTTTAGTTTTTACATACAAAATCAGACTGCCAAAATACAAATTTTATTTAAAATATGAAATCCGGGCAGTCTTTTTTGTAGTAATATGTAATTAGCCTAAATAGGTTTTAAGTATCTTGCTTCTCGAAGTATGTTTTAACCTTCTGATTGCCTTTTCTTTAATTTGGCGAACACGCTCACGTGTAAGGTCAAAAGTTTCTCCAATTTCTTCAAGTGTCATTGGGTGCTGGTCACCTAAACCGAAGTAAAGTCTAACAACATCGGCCTCACGAGGCGTTAATGTTTCAAGTGCACGCTCAATTTCAGTACGAAGCGATTCGTGGATAAGTTCACGATCCGGGTTTGGAGACTCACCTGAACGTAGTACGTCATAAAGGTTAGAATCTTCACCCTCTACAAGCGGAGCATCCATTGACAGGTGACGACCGGAGTTTTTCATACTCTCTTTAACGTCATTTACTGTCATGTCAAGCTCTTTTGCAATCTCTTCAGCTGAAGGAGCACGCTCGTTGCTCTGCTCAAGCAAAGCATACATTTTATTGATCTTGTTGATAGAACCAATTTTGTTAAGTGGCAAACGTACTATACGTGATTGCTCTGCAAGAGCCTGAAGTATAGATTGACGAATCCACCATACAGCATAGGATATAAATTTAAAACCACGTGTTTCGTCAAAACGTTGTGCGGCTTTAATAAGTCCTAAATTCCCTTCATTAATAAGATCGGGAAGTGTCAGACCCTGATTTTGATATTGTTTAGCTACTGATACAACGAAACGTAAGTTAGCTTTTGTCAGTTTTTCAAGTGCTCTCTGGTCTCCGGCTTTTATACGTTGTGCTAACTCTACCTCCTCATCTGCAGTGATCAAATCCACTTTTCCAATTTCCTGAAGGTACTTGTCTAATGAAGCAGTCTCCCTGTTGGTTACCTGCTTGGTAATTTTTAATTGTCTCATGTAACGTTTCCTGAGTTTTATGTATGTATATATTATACGTAGCGAGCAGGCAAAAAGTTACACGATAGTGTAATTATTTTTTGATTTTAACTTTTCATAAGGAAAGATAAAATTTTGTATATGATGTATTTGTTTGTGGGTTAGTGTTTTAGAAGTCAAAATTATATTGAAGGCCAATTCTGAAAGTGAAGGAATAGGGTTTACTGTCGCTATACGAATTGAAATAATAATTAAATACCGGTTCGGTATTCACCAGGAAAGAGGGTCTTATTTTATAGTATAATCCAAGTCCCAGTGTTCCCGTAAAGCTTGTTTTTTCAGCTGCATTCCATTTTCCTAAATACATTTTTCCATTTTCATTATAAGCGGTCACTTCATTTTTGTTTAGTAAAAGCATACTGCCTCCTCCAAATAGATTTACACCAAAACGACGATCAAACAGGTTATAATTCACTTCAAGGGGAATCTCAAGGTAACTTAGTTCGCGGTCAATGTTTATTATAGCGTCATAGTTGTTAACAGAAACAGTAGCAAGTTTATCAATTACGGAACCATTGGTTACTCCATCAGAGTAGTCTATCCAGGTAAAATTATCAGGTGGCATTATTCCGATTTCTGTACCGGTGGATTCCATTGTATAATTTAGCTTAATGCCATTAGCCGATTGTTTCAGTTTATACACTGAAACACCGGTGCGAATGCTTAGCTTATGATTAAAATGATAGCCAAAAAGCACACCAAAACGTGTTGTAGATTTGGTATTGATGTCAGAAGTCGTGGAATCGGTTACAACCGTTCTGTTCGGGAAGCTAAAATACGACGGGCCTCCATAAGCATATACCGAGAATTTTGTGTAGGGCACAGGTGGTATGCTGTCTTTTTTGTTTTCATCTTCTTTTTTAGCCTCTTCTGTGGGAACAGTTACTTTAAGACTGTCTGCTGCAACTTTTGTTGTATCGGTTATGCTTTCAATATTTCCATTTCCAATGTTCTTTGTTTCTATAGCCGATGAACTCGTTTTATCATTTGTAGCAGCATTATCGTTGTTAGTGGTGGCAGCTAATGATGAATCATTTATAGTGTCCGTTTTTTCAGTTCTTTGGTTGTTTTTTGCAGTAGTATTTTTATTTAAAGCATCAGAGCGATTAGCATTTTTAGACTTGTTTCCTAAAGTGGCTATATGATCTGTCGCGGCTGTATCGGTTTTTGATGTTTTTTTAGATTTTACAGGTTTGTTTTTTTCTGTATAAGCTGTTTCAGGCTGCGAATGTTTATTGCTGATGTTGTTATTTGTTCGTGCCTGTTTTTGTTTGGTTTTGACTGATGAGGATTGTATTGTGACTTTTGCCGCGGAATTTTTATGAGAAGCTTTAGAATCGTTCACAGTGTTTTTTACGTTTTTAGAAGGCATAGTTGTATTTCCTTCCGTTTTTGTTGTCGAAATCGAAACTGTATTATTTTCTGCAGCAATTCTATTTTCGCTTGTGTTGCTCCCAGATGGGGTAGGAGTGCTTATTGTATTACTTTCAGCGTTTTTAGAGTCCTCAGAAGTAACAGTAGTATTTATAGTTTCTTTACGCTGAGAATTGTCCTTTTTATCAGTGTTCTCCGTATTAAAAAGCACATATGCTGCTACCGTAATACCTGCAACGGTACAACTGATGATATACAACCAGAAGAATGGGAAAAATTTTCTTTTCTTTTTCTGTTGTTTGTCGAGGTCGGCACTGATAGCACCCCACATAGCATCGTTGGGCTGCCTGTCGAGGCTGTCCAGTTTTTCACGAATTACTTTTCCTATGTCTTTTTTAGCTTCCATGGCTTTGGGTATGCTCAGCATTTTTCAGTGCTGTAATTTTTTCTTTTAATATGGCTTTTGCCCTATGCAGGTTCGATTTCGATGTGCTTTCGGATATCGACAGCATTGTTGCAATCTCTTTATGCGGATAATCATCCAGTTGATAAAGGCAGAATACAAGCCGATACTGATCGGGCAGTTGCTGTACCATTTCGAGTATTATATCTGCCGGAATATTCATTTCTTCTTCGCCCACATCGGTGTCGCTTGTAAAGTTATCCTTTATAGGTGTCAGTTGTTTGTTCTTTTTAAAGCTGCTTATGGCTTTATTTATAGTGATACGCTTCATCCAGCCTTCAAAGGAGCCTGTTCCCTTAAATTTATCGATGGTAGTAAATATTTCGATGAATGCATTGTGCAGGTTGTCTTCAGCTTCAGCTTCGTTACGGCAATACTTGAGGCACAGAGAGAAAAGTACCCCTTTATAAAGGTGGTACAGTTCTTCCTGCGAAGCGCGATTATAATTTCGGCAGCCTTTTATGATTTGCTCTAAGTCCAAGAATGAAGTTTAAAGTGTTAAAGCTAAGTATTTAGGGTTTAATTCTGGAAAAAATAATCAATATAGCAGAATGGTTGTCCCTGGATAGATACAGTTTGGTTCTGCGGATATCCTTCCATTCCTGAAACCGGATTGAATACTATGTCAGAATGGTAGTAAGGATTACCTGCAACTGTAAAATCCTGTAAAAAATAATTGCCTAATAATGCTGAAGATTCCAGTTTAAGGGCTTTAAGGACTTCGTTGTTTATCTGCACTGTAGACTTTTGAAGCATAGCCGGCATGCTATTAGAATAATACGTGAAAGTCCCTATCTGTTCCATAGGGCCTGTAATTCCCTGAGCCATTAGCGCAACCGGCTTGGTGTTACCGCTAAATTGCAGGGCGGTAGCATTGCTGATAATGTCGCCCGTTAATTCACTATGCGACTCTATATTACCATCATTGTTTATCATAAAAACACCGATGTTGATAAATGCGCCGGCCGGATCGTAATAATCTACTGAAACGGTATTGTCTTCATACGTGTATTCATAATGATCGCCATAATTAAAAAAGGCAATTAGCCTGCCTTGTGTGTCATATTCTTCAGCGGCCGAAGCAATGATTGTTCCCTCAGGATCTTTTTTATCAATGGTATAGTTGCTCGTGTTGTAGGTATGTACATTACGCGATATAAAATTACCGCTGGCATCATAGGTGCTATCCGCAACAATGTGCATGTTGCTGTCATAGTATTTTACATTACGGGTTTCAAAATTTTCCAGGGCAGGAAAATAAGTAATGGTTTTTTGAAGTGTCACCGGAGACTCATTCGGGCTCATGTTTTCGGTATCGCTATCCGAGCATGAAGCTAAAACTGATAAGGCTGTAAAAGCCACAAGGAAATGTTTTTTCATAATAATTACTTTTTTGATTTACTCTTTAGTAATTGAAAATGAAAAAGGTTGCGTATGGTATTAAAAATATTTTCAGGTAAAATAAAAAAGCCCCTGGATAGGAGCTTTATATCTATGTTTAATGTTTTTTACTTCCCAAACATTTTATTCAATACCCCAAACACACCCCTTATAAACGTAGCACTGGTTACAGTTTTAATAATTTGTTTTTCAATAGTGCCTCCCATAGTGGAAGTTGATTGTTTTGGAGCTGCTTTAGCGGCTTTTTCCTCTGCTTTCTGTTGTTCTGCCTGTGCCTCTTGTTGCAATGCGGCTTCCATCTTACGGGTCAGGATTTCGCAGGCGCTTTCGCGGTCTATAACTTCACTGTATTTTTTAACCAGTTTTGAGGAAGCATTCAGTTGTGAGATTTCATCAGCGGTTAAAATATCCATACGGCTCATGGGTGCGCGTAGCATCGTAGCCGCAAGTGGGGTAGGATTTCCTTTTTCGCTCAGTGCGGTAACAAGGGCTTCACCGGTTCCCAGTTGGGTAATTATCTCATCCGTATTATAAAAGTCAGATAGTGGATAGTTCTCAGCGGTAAGCTTAATAGCTTTTCGGTCGGTAGCGGTAAAGGCACGAAGCGCATGCTGAATTTTAAGCCCCAACTGGCTTAGTACACCGTTAGGTACATCGGTAGGGTTTTGGGTCACAAAGAAGATACCAACACCTTTAGAACGTATCAGTTTTACAATGGTCTCGATCTGGTCTAACAATGTTTTAGTTGCCTCATCAAAGATAAGATGGGCTTCGTCAATGAATATTACCAGCTCCGGCTGGTCGGCATCGCCTTTTTCGGGCATGGTGTTATAAATTTCCGCCAATAGCGAAAGCATGAATGTAGAGAACAGTTTAGGCTTATCCTGGATATCAGTAAGGCGGATGATGTTTACATAACCGCGCCCTTGGTCGTCCATGCGCATCAGGTCATGAATATCAAATGACAGTTCGCCAAAGAATAAGTCGGCATCCTGCTGTTCCAACTCAATTATTTTGCGAAGTATAGCTCCCGATGTAGACGTCGAGATCATTCCGTATTCTTTTTCAATTTCGGCTTTGCCTTCATCGGTAATGTATTGCAGTACTTTTTTAATGTCTTTCAAATCAAGCAATGGCATGTTATTGTCGTCGCAGTACTTGAAGATCACATTTACAACACCGGTCTGGGTATCATTCAATCCCAATACTCTTGAAAACAGTACGGGGCCAAATTCAGACACTGTAGAGCGTAGTCTTACCCCATCCTGATGTGATAATGACATCAGCTCTACAGGAAAAGCTTTTGCCTCATAAGGCAAACCAATTTTAGCATGCCTTTCAGTAATGAATGGTTGTTCTATGGCAGCTTTGGCAATACCACTCAAATCGCCTTTTATATCCATCATCAGTACAGGAACGCCATTTTCAGAAAGCTGTTCTGCCAGTACTTGCAGAGTCTTTGTTTTACCGGTACCTGTTGCTCCGGCAATCAGTCCGTGGCGGTTCATGGTCTTAAGCGGGATCTTCACGAATGCGCCTTCAACAGGGGTTTCGTTAAGCATTGCCGTACCAAGCGTTATTGATGAGCCTTTAGGCTGATAACCTGAAGTAATGGATTCTAAAAAGCGGGCTGTATCTGCCATTGTAGTATTGTTTATTTAAGATTCTAAGTTCGGGATAATTTTTTATAGAAATAAATCAGAACATAAAAAAAGGTAATTTTTACATAAGACTATGTTGTGTCGGCAATAAATATTTTTGGCAAACAACAATTTGTTAAAAAAATGTATATTTAACTTTTTTTTAAACAATATTATGAAAGGAATAATATGTCTGTTGTTATTTTTTAATAGCTTGTGTTCACTTGGACAAATTAATATCATTTCTATTGATACATCCGCTGCTTGTAGAACAACATTACATAATGAATATAAATCTAAGTTTCAAAGTCTCAACACAAATATGGGGACGTTGACCAGTTCGCAGCAGAATATTATCAAGGAGATTTATAATGATGTACAGAATAATTTTTTTGATAAAATTGATAGCAACAATTTTATTTGCGATGATAAGGTTAATCCTTATCTGCAAAAGCTAATGTATGAAGTACTTGAGAAAAATGGCGTGAATAAAAAAGATTACAGAATTTTATTATCACGAAATTCTACCGAAAATGCATATAATACTGGTGACGGTACCATAGTGGTGCATTATGGTCTTTTTTTGAGTCTTGATAATGAAGATGAATTAGTTTTTGTCATTTCGCATGAAATTGGGCATCAGTATCTGAATCATGTAAAAGAAGGTATTGAAAGCTACGTAAAAGTCACAACTTCAGATGAAATTAAAGCTAAAACTAAAGCCATTGAACGTCAGAAGTATGGGAAAGCTGCTAAAGCAAATGATTTATTAAAAGATATAACATACCAAAATTATAATGTGCGCAGAAAAAAAGAAATTGAAGCGGACTCATTGGGCTTTGTTTTTTACAAAAAAACACTTCGTAATCCTAAAGCTGCCATAAGTGTTTTAGAGAAATTAAATGTTTCAGATAGAGAAAAGGATTCGCTAACAATAGCAGACTATAAATTGATTTTTGAGAAAAATGGTTTTTTAGTTAAGCAAAAATACTTTGAGGAGGAGCAAAGTTTGTTTGTTAAATATGACAAGGATAAAGGAATGGATGTTGATTCTTTAAAATCGCATCCTGATTGTGCCACACGCATTAAATTGATAAAAAATAATCTTGATGTTAAATTATCTGAAAACTACAGCGTTTCAGATAATTTTTCTGAAATAAAAAAGAATAGCGATTATCAAAACTTGCTTAATTTAATTGCACTTCAGAGGTATGGGATTTCTTTGTATGAGGGGCTGAAGCTCTATAAGAAAGATACTCAAAATGAGGTTTTGAGAAATATCATATACTTAAATCTTGTAAAGATTCGCAATTCACGAGAAAACCACACAATAAACAGATATGTGCCTAGGCGGGATAATCTTAATAATACCTCAAGTCTCAACCGCTTTATTTCTTTTATAAATAACATAAAAACCACCGACCTGGAACTTATCATTAACAATTTTAAATCTTAAAAATGAGACCTAAATTTCTACTGTTGATTTGCTTCTTTTACCTCTCTATGAGTGCTCAGATCACTAACTTGAGTAAACTTTCAAAAGGGAAATTTTATTCTTCAGATATTATTAAAGACGTAAATAATAATATAAGAGGTTATCTTTTATTGTTTGAAACTGATAAGATTGCAAAAGAAACTTATGAATTGGAATATATAATTCTTGATGAGAATCTTGCAAAAGTTACCAATGGTTTTATTACAGAAATGAAGTATGAAGGCTTTATGTTTAAAGCTGATAAGGTGCGTGTACGCGCTTCGCTGGAGAAAGATAAACTATTGCTAAAGTTTACAGATAGTTTTAATGGTGTAGAATATTATGAGAGATACAGGATGCTGGATATATCAACAAACGATTTGACCGAGCCCTTTATTTTTAATAAAGATTCCATAAAGCTAAATCCTGAATTTGACCGTAAGTTGTCTAATTTTTCGGATAATCAATCTGAAAGAATTTTACTTTTCAACAAGGTTGGGATGGTTGTGAATTCCAGAGCTTTTTTTAAAAAAGAAAATGTTACATCACGCAGGCTGGTACACTATGATGATAAATTCAATAAAGTCTGGAGCTACACCTATAATAATATTAAAGATAAGCTATTAAAAGATCTTACTTATTTGAATTCTGATCAGGACGTTATTCTTCTTTTTAATCATGAGACTAAGAATAATTCGATGTTAGACTGGAAAGAAGGGCATTCTGTAGTTATGCTGGATTCTAAAAAGGGTATACTTATAACAGAGTTTAATTTTCCGGAGATGGATAAGAATACGTACAGGGTAGTAAACTGTAAGATTACTGATGATAAGGTTTATCTTATGGGGAATTATTCTGCGAGGTCTAAAACAGGGTGGCTTGACGATACTAATAATTTAGGACTTTTTAAGTTTGTGCTAAACAAACAAACCGGAAAAGTTGAAGAAAGTAAGATTATTAAGTGGGAAACGATTAAGAGAGATGGATTTGAAATTAATAAAGTAGGAAAAGTAAAGAAGGAAGGCTATATCTACATTCATAATATGTTAATGCTTGATAACGGAAAGATAGTGACTGTAGCTGAAACATTTGAATCCGGACCTATTATTACGAATAACATGTATCTTTTTGAACTTAGCGAAGAGTTTTCTATAAACCAGATTTTTACGGTTGAAAAGTTTAGAAACAAATTTCCCAGAACTGCTGCACACTCGAGCGATATTGATAGATATGGTCTCTTTGATTTTATTGATTTTCAGGATTTAGGAGATAATGAGTATCTTTTCTTTTTAAATGATAACGAAAAGAATTCCAGAAACAGAAAAGCTTCTACATTATACGGTATAGTTTCTTATTCAGAAGGGAAATTCAAGAGACAAACGCTTAATTTAAAGACGGAAACAAGTTCTATTAAAGCTTACAGTGCAAAAAAAGGATATATAATGCTTGTAGAGAATTTTGAAAACAATAAATCATCTGAACTTCGATTGGAAAAGATAAATTATTAAATTAATATTTAAAATGAAACACATATACTTATTGTTGCTTTGCTTGTTTTGTCTTTCAATGAAGGGGCAAATTGCTAAACTGAACGAGTTTTCTAAAGGAAATTTTTATTCGTCAGATGTTATCAGGGATGAAAAAAATAATATCAAAGGCTACTTTTTATTGTATAAGACGGATAAGGTGGCGAATCAAACTTTTGGTATTGAATATGTAGTGCTTGATGAAAATTTTACCAGGGTTACAAATGGCTATATTACAGAAATGAAATATGAATCTTGGATACTGGATTCTGAAAGAATTAATGTAAATGTTGTGGGCGTGTATAATAATAAGTTATTGATTGAACTTTCTGATGAAATTGAAGGCATTGATTTTTATACACGCTACAGAGTGCTTGACTTGAAAAGTTATGAAATAAGCAAGCCCTTTGTTTATAAAAAAAATAAAATGGATATGGATCCTGTGTTTAAACGCAGCCGTATGTCTCTGGCTTATGAGCGTGAGTCTGAACGTATTGGTGTTTTTGATGGGATTGGACTTGTTGTAGATAACCATTACGAGGTTAGCAAAAACTCTCCTAAAAGGTATCTGGCTCATTATGATGATAATTTTAAGGAAGTTTGGAGGTATGAGTATAGCGATAAAAACAATAGGGAAAAAACTAAAAATATTTCATATCTGGCATCAGATGAAGACGTTTTGGTTTTGTTTAATCAATATTCTAAATATGATAAGGCTACGAATCAGCTTTCATTGTTATTTATTGATGCAAAAAAGGGTAAACTTAAAGTCGAAACCGGATTTCCTGAAAGAGAAGAGTTTAGTTACAGAATCGTTGACTGTTATATTAAAGGAGGCAAAGTGTATGTGTTAGGGAAATATGGAGATGGTAATAAGATAGGTTTGTTGAGGGATGAGGATAATTTTGGTTTGTATGAACTGGTTTTTGATAAAGCTTCCGGGAAATTGTTGGAAAGCAATTATTTTAAATGGGAAAGTTTGATGGGCAAGCTGGATATAAAAAAGAATGGGTATGTAAAAAAAGAAGGTTTGTTATATACGCATCGTATGTTGTTGAAAGAGGATGGGGGAATAATAGCGGTAGCAGAGGCGTTTACTGATGGCATAACTACTAATGATTTGTTTTTCTTTGAATTTGACAGCAAATTGGGACTTAAGGATATGCTTGAGGTAAGTAAATTTAAAAATTCATTTTCAGGAGCAAGCATTACGGCAGAAACCATAAGGGCACGTGGTTATTTTGACTTTATGGATTGTCAGGATCTTGGCGATGATGAATATTTGTTTTTCTTTAATGATAACGAAAAGAATGTAAAAAACAGAAAATCAGCTACATTATATGGTGTAGTTTCTTATTCAGGTGGGAAATTTAAAAAACAAACAATTAACTTAAAGACAGATAAAAGTGCTATCCGTGCTTACAGTGCAAAAAAAGGATATCTTTTACTTATAGAAAATTTTGATGGCAATAAGTCTTCAGAGTTTAGGCTTGAAAAGATAAATTACTAAACTAAATATTTAAAATGAGACAGATATACTTGCTGGTGTTTTCTTTGTTTTGCCTTTTTTCCATGAATGGACAAATTGCTAAACTTAATGAGTTTTCTAAAGGCAAACTATACTCTACATCTATTATTAAAGATAGCAGAAATAATATAAAAGGGTATTTTCTTCTTTTTATGTCTGATAAGATAGCTAAAGAAACTTATGAGCTTGAATATGTGGTTCTTGACGAAAATCTGGTAAAAGTTACAAACGGCTTTATTTCAGAAATGAAATATGAATCGTGGCTAATAAAAGCAGAGGGGGTTAAAGTCAATGCAACTTTGAGCGAAGATAACAAGTTATTACTTGATTTCAGGGATAATGTAACATCTGATGGTTTTATATCTGCATATGGATTTGATTTTGGGCGATATAGGATTCTTGATCTTAAAACCAATGAACTAAGTCAGCCGTTTATTTTTAACAACAACGAATTATTTGTTAATCCTGTTTTTGATAGAAAAAATACAAATTGGAAAAAAAATCAAACGGAGTATTTTCAACCTTATGATAAAGTTGGTCTGGTAGTTAATGTAGAAGGCCTTTTAAACGAAGAAGATGTTACGGAAAGGTATTTAAAGTGCTATGATGGCGATTTAAAAGAAAAATGGAAATATGTATATCAGGTTAACCCGAAAAATGACTTAAAAAGACTGATTTACCTTAAATCAGATGAGGATGTTATAGTGATGCTTAATCAAAAAGCAAAGGTGAGAGGAAAAATATATGTTGAGTATAAGCGTGGATTTTCTATTTTATTAGTTGATTCTAAAACCGGAAAACAACAAAGTGAATTTGTCTATCCTGAAATTGACAAATACAGCTATACCATGGAATGTAAGCTCACAAAAGATAAGATATATCTTATGGGGAATTATTATGCAGGGAAGCTGGTTGACGATGTTAAGAATATTGGCTGGTATTGTTTTGTGCTGGATAAGTCAACCGGAAATTTATTAAGTAAGGATTATTTAAAATGGGAGAGTCTTGCAGGCAAACTGGACATCACTAAAAAAGGATACGTAAAAAAAGAAGGGTATTTATATACTCATAATATGCTCTTGCAGGAAAATGGAGACGTAATAGTTGTTACAGAAGCATTCATTAATAAGCCCGTAACAACAAATAATCTGTATTTTTTTAAGCTCGATAATAAGCTGGCTTTTAAAGAGGTTTTTGAAGTGTCTAAATTCAGGAATAAATTATCAGGGTCTAATGCGTTTTCCGGAACAATTAAGAGGGCCGGAGCATTCGATTTTATAGACTATCAGGATTTGGGTGATAATGAGTATTTGTTTTTCTTTAATGATAATGAGAAGAAATCAAATAAAAAGAAAAAAAGCACTCATTATGGTATAGTATCCTACTCTGATGGGGAATTTAAAAAGCAAACATTAGAACTTAAGACAGAGACAAGCACAATAAGTGCTTATAATGCTAAACAAGGCTATATTTTATTAGTAGAAGATTTTGAAGGACAAAAACCTTTAGAATATAGGCTTGAAAAGATTAATTATTAGAATGAGCGCATCTAAAAGATGACTCTTAATTAAAAAAATTATACTAAACCTGTTCATTAGATTGAGCAGGTTTTTTTGTTCCATTATTTTGAAGCAAAATTTAAAAACTGATTTCTACTTCGTTCTGCATTTTCTGAAGGTAAAATTCAACCTTCTGATGTCCGCGGTTAAAGAATAATTTTCTGTCGCGCGTACCCGACTGGTTCAGCGATTTTGAACTGCGAACCTGATGCTTAAAAAAGTCAAGTGCATTTTGGCAGGTTGTTATATCGGAAGTTATAAAATAACCTAACATGGTGTAGGGCACAAATAAAGATTGCTGTTGTTTCGCAGAAAGCAAAACATTGTTATTTAAAATCAGTAGTTCATTGTAGTAAAGGTTAAAGCCTGTATCAGTTTTACTGCAACGTTCTTCAGCGGTAGTAAGAATCTTTTTCAGGTCTTCGCACAAGGCTATGGCATTGGGCAGGGAGAGCAGCCCCGACTGAAAGAAATAATATACCTGTTGCAGTGTACTGTTTATGGTAGTGTCGTTCCACACCTCGTTTACTTCCACTTTGTCGTAAACAGCTTTAAGTCCTGAACTATATTCAATTAGTGAACTGTTTATGGAAAAATTCTCAAAGCTGTCCTGGTTTTGCGTACCCGATAGCAGGTTGAGCCATACATATAATTTGAATTTAGATAGCAGTGTTCCGCCTATGGTATAAAATAGAGGGATGTCCTTCGCTGAATAATACATAACGGTATCAGGCATATGAAGGTAGTCTTTCAGTTTTTCGGACGACTCTTTAAAATAGTTTTCCATATCCTGCATGGAGCGTATCTCACTTGTCTTTTGCACTATTACATTTTCCTCACCGGTAAAAAGCGAATCCATTGATAACGAATAATGCCTGCATAGCGCTATGGTTTCTTCAATAGAAAACTTACTCTTTTGTGATACACGCCTGTGCGAAGCATCATAGCTGATGTTGAGTATTGCAGCAATCTCATCAATTAATGAAACTGATTTTTCCAGCTTCTGCCGTATGGCTTTCAGCAATTTATCCTGGTTATCCATATTTGCGATTTTCACAAATATAATATTTAATATTATTCATTTCCACAACTTTAATTGTTTTAATCACAATAAGTTTGATATGAAATTTAACCACTTTATTATGAAAATTGTACCATATTTATTGATTGGATTCCGCTTTTTACTGGCTCCGGTAATGATTCTGCTTACTTATACGTATCATGATGCTGTTAGGAGTGAATTGGTGATATTACTGTTGTTAGGTATACTGTCTGATGTTTTCGATGGCATCATTGCACGCAAAACTGGTGTTTCTTCTGAAAAACTGAGAAGAATGGATAGTCAGACTGATTTAGTCTTTTGGGTGAGTGCCGGATGGTGTGCCTGGCTGCTCAATCCTGAAATTGTAATCCATAATAAATATGCGATCATCATGATCTTTGTTATGGAAGGCCTTACCTATCTGTTCAGTATACTGAAGTTTGGGAAGGAAACCTGTACCCATGCCTTTCTTTCAAAATTATGGGGAATAACTTTGTTTATGGCTTTTGTGTCTATTATAGGTTTTGGTCAGGCAGGCTGGGCATTTGCGCTGGCAATAGTTTTTGCTTTTATTTCCCATATAGATGTTTACCTCATAATCCTGTTCCTGCCCAAATGGACGCATGATGTGCCCAGCTGCTACCACGCCTGGCTTATCAGAAAAGGGAAAAGCTTTAAAAAGAACAGTCTTTTTAACGGATAGCTGTATGCTCCCCGTTATAATCAGGCTTTGGCAGCATTCCATTTTTTACTTTGATGCCTGTTACTTTGCAGCGAGGGTTTTTTACTGGGTTAGCCATAAAACCTGATTACTTTTTTAGGGTCTTAAGGTAGTCCTGAATAAGCTTCAGGCCTTCTTTGTCAACTATGGTTGTTCCTAGCTTAGGCATGTCCCTAACGGTCATTCGGTGCTCTATATTCCATTTGTTGAAGAAAATGCCAGTGTTTTCAAACTCATTTTCATACCGCAGATCAAGACTATATGCACCGGCAAAGCCGTTAGGGTTATGACAATGGGCACAGTTTATTTCAAAATAGGCCCTTGCTCTTTTTTCTGTAGTGAGGTTGCCATTTTTATAGGATGGCAGCTTTGCTATTTTTTCATGCCCTTTTAACGAAAGCAATCCCTTATTGCTCAGTAATTGTAATTGAGGGATCGTTTTTCCCTGAATGAAAATATCCACATTAAGATTATGGAGTTTTGGGCCAATGGGTGTCAGTTCGTTATTGCTTCTGTGGCAATCATAACAATCATATACGGTAGGGATTTTATAATTTATCTGTTTTCTTTCGCCATCCGGTAGGGTAACAGTTACCGGGACTTTGTCGCCATCATTTACCAAAAAAGCATTAGTCTGATTGTCATTCCATTTATAAGTAGCGACATTCCATAAGCCGTTATGCTTTTTTAATATTCGTGTTTCAATAATTTTTTTCTTCCCTTCTGTCTGTTTTGCAGTATAATAAAAAGTTTTGGCAAGTATAGCTCCGTCAGGAAAATCAGGAAGGCCGTCACCTTTTCCCTTTATTGATGTTCCTGTTGGGAGCTTTAGCAGTCGCTGTTTTTCTGCATAGTCTGTAAACAGGGTAGAGGAGAGTTCAAGTGCCTGAACACTGTCCGCCGGAATTAAATCTGCCATGTTTCCTTTGAACAAATGGAAGGATGATAATGAATCGGGGAACTTTATATTGTTTTTTGAAAAGCCTTCTTTTCCATTATTAGATGAACACGCTATTAAAATAAAACAGAAGAGAAGGGATGTTATTCCTGATTTCATTGTTTAGGTGTTGCGATTTTAGCCAATATTTTATGGTCAATGTAAAATGTGCCAAAAGGTATAAAGCAGGCAAGTAATACTTTCCATGTTGTTTCTTTGAATTTCCATTGCTGCTCTACGCCAACACTCAGCGCATTGAAAATGAACAACAAAAAAAGTCCACCATGTATAGGTCCCATTGCTTTTACAAGTGATGGATCCTGCGAAAAGTATTTAAGGGGTACAGCAATAAATACAAGTACTAATAGTGACAGGCCTTCTAAAAATCCCAGTATCCTGAGACGGCCAATATTGGTTTTGAATAAATGTGTCATAGTTAAAAATGTCTTAGATAAGGGCGTTGCGTAAGAGGTGAGAAAGGCCATGGAATAGCTATCAGGATGATGCATAGCCCAATTGAGAAGAATGTCAGCATAATTTTAAATTTACTGCTGTCTGTTGCTGCTCTTTTAGCTTTCGCTGATCCTATTGTAATAAAAACAACTGCGGTAAGCATCAGGCATAGATGCAGCAACCCAAAGAAAACAGGATCACTCCAGCCGTTTTTTATTTCAGAAACCATTGCTTTGGCAACCGGACTTTGGGTATATAGTATAATTCCCAATAGCAGTTGGATGTGCGCAATAGTTGCTGTCCAGTGGCGTAAGGAATTGTCTGTTTTAGTAAAGGGCAATAGTTTTCTATGTCCCTGCCATGCCTTATAAATTGAAAACAGCAAAGCGAAAAGAACCGCCCACCTGAAGAGGGAATGGGCGGCAAGAAGTGATTGATGCATAACTGTGATTTTTGATTGATGATGCAAAGATATATTAAAAACATACCAATTAGTATGTTTTTATAAAAAAAAATTACATCAGTGTTTCAAGGTAAATTTTAAGCTGTTCCAAATGGCCTTTGTAAATCTCTTTTCCATAGATTTTACCAAGGTTTCTGATGCCCCCATAACCTGCCATAATGAAGTAGGCAACCTGCTTGCTGTCAGTGTCTTTTTTTATTTTTCCTGAAGTTTTGCCTTTTTCCAGGCAAATAGCTATGGCTTCGTGCCATTGGTTGTTAAGCTTCATTAAAGCCGATTGAAAGGCCTCATTGTGAGAAGCCATTTCTTCAACCAGATTAACGGCAGGGCAGCCATATTTCACAATGAAAAAAGGGTTTTCCATGAGTAGCGAATGCATCATGGCATAAATCTCGGTAACAGGGTCGTCGCTATCAGAAAGCGGACCTATCAATGCTCCCTGCATACCGGGAACTATAACTTCATTTATCATCGCCAGACCCATTTCGTCCTTGTTTTTAAAATGATAAAAGAAAGCACCCTTTGTAACCTGTGTTGTAGCAATAATCTCGTCTACGCTGGTACTGCGGTAGCCGTTCTGGTACACAAGCCCAAAGGCTTTCTGCAGTATGTTGAGTCGGGTAGCGGCAGCTTTAGCAGACATTATAATTTGATTAGGCTGCAAAGATGCAACTTTTTTGTAAATACGGTAAAAGTAAAAACCCTGTCACTTTTCAGTAACAGGGTTTTTATAATTAACCTTTTATAAGGATGATTAAGACTCCTGAGGAGCTTCACCATTATTTTCATTTTGCGGAGCGTCATTCCTGCGCTCTTCTCTTGGGCCACGGTCACGAGAGTTTCTGTCATCTCTTGATCCACGGTTGTCTCTGTTTCCACCGCCACGGTTGTCACGGTTGTTGTCACGAGGGCCACGGTCTTCGCGTTTAGGAGCATTCTCATCCCTTGGAGGGCGAGGCAGTAATGCTTTTCTTGAAACTTTTTCTTTTCTTGTTTTAGGATCGATACCGATGTATTTTACATCAAATACGTCTCCCATATTCACAACGTCAGTTACGTTTTCAGTACGTTCCCATGCAAGCTCAGATACGTGAAGCAATACTTCATTACCAGGAGCATCCATATACTCTACTACAGCACCAAAGTCAAGCATTTTTATAACTTTTACGCTGTAAGTTTCGCCAACTTGTGGTTTGAAGATAATAGAGTCAATTTTACGTAGTACCATATCGATTCCTTCAGGGCTTGTACCAAGGATCTCAACTTCTCCCTGCTCATTAACCTCGTTGATAACGATAGTTGTGCCTGAAGCTTTCTGAAGTTCCTGAATAACTTTTCCACCAGGTCCGATAAGTGCACCAATGTATGCACCAGGGATAGTAACAGTAACAATTTTTGGAGCATGACGCTTAACAGTTTCTCTTGGAGTATCGATAACCTCAGTAAGTTTACCAAGTATATGAAGACGTCCGTCGCGAGCCTGGTTAAGGGCTTGTTCCATGATCTCGTAGTTAAGACCGTCGATTTTGATGTCCATCTGACAAGCAGTGATACCATCAGCCGTACCTGTAACTTTAAAGTCCATATCTCCTAAGTGATCCTCATCACCAAGGATGTCTGAAAGTACAGCCCAACGTCCTGTAGCATCGTCAGAGATAAGTCCCATAGCGATACCGGAAACCGGTTTTTTCATTTTTACACCAGCATCAAGAAGTGCAAGCGTACCCGCACATACAGTAGCCATTGAAGATGAACCGTTAGATTCAAGTACTTCAGATACTACACGTACAGTATATGGGTTCTCGTCAGCAATCATGTTTTTAAGTGCACGTTGTGCAAGGTTACCGTGTCCAACCTCTCTTCTTGAAGTTCCTCTTAGTGGTTTAGCCTCACCTGTAGAGAAAGGAGGGAAGTTATAGTGAAGGTAGAAACGCTCTTCACCTTGTTCAGACGGTAGGTCGATGATGTTAGCCTCACGAGATGTACCAAGCGTTACAGTAGCAAGCGCCTGAGTTTCACCTCTTGTGAAGATTGATGATCCGTGTGCAGATGGAAGATAATCTATCTCACACCATATTGGACGGATTTCAGTTGTTTTCCTTCCATCAAGGCGGATACCAAGATCAAGGATAACGTTTCTTACAGCCTCTTTTTGAGATTTGTAAAGGTATTTAGAGATAAGCTCCGCTTTTTCAAGAAGTTCTTCTTCTGTAAAGGCAGCTTTAACTTCTTCTTTCACCTCAGCAAATTTCTCAGAACGCTCATGCTTAGCAGAACTTTCTTTAGCGATGTTGAAGAATTTATCGTAAGCAAGTTCGTAAACTTTAGCTTTTACTTCATCGTCATTAGCTTCAGGCTCGTATGTTCTGAATTCTTTTCCGATAGCAGCTCTTAGTTTTTCCTGAGCAGCAACCTGAAGTTTAATAGCTTCGTGAGCAAATTTAATTGCCTCAACCATTTCAGCTTCAGAGATCTCTTTCATCTCACCCTCAACCATCGCGATAGTATCAGCAGAAGCTCCGATGATCATATCGATGTCTGATTCAGCAAGCTGAGCTTTGCTAGGGTTGATGATAAGCTGTCCGTTTACACGTCCTACACGTACCTCAGAGATAAGTGTGTAGAAAGGAACGTCAGACACTGCAAGTGCGGCAGAAGCTGCAAGACCTGCAAGTGCATCAGGCATTACTTCTTCGTCGTGAGACATAAGCTGGATCATTACCTGCGTTTCAGCGTGGTAGTCATCCGGGAAAAGCGGACGCAATACACGGTCAACCAATCTCATGGTTAATACCTCTGCATCACTTGGTCTTGCTTCACGTTTGAAGAATCCGCCAGGGAAACGCCCTGCAGCGGCAAATTTTTCACGGTAATCTACCGTAAGTGGTAAAAAGTCGATACCGGGAGCAGCAGTTCTTGCTGATACTACAGTAGCAAGCAACATAGAGTTGCCCATCTGTACTACCACAGATCCGTCTGCCTGTTTCGCTAATTTACCTGTTTCGATCGAGATGCTTCGTCCATCTCCCAGATCGATGATTTCTTTAATTACGTTAGGAATCATAAATTAATTCGTTTGATTAAACAATGGGTTGTTTAGTGTGTTGTTGTCGTGTAGTTGTTTAGTACCCAATGAAAAACCAAAACTTTTTCTGCATTATATAAAAATAAAAAGAGGCGCGCGGGCACCTCTTCTCATTTCGATTATTTTCTGATGTTTAGTTCTTTGATAATCTCACGGTATCTGTTGATATCTTTTTTCTTCAGATAATCAAGAAGACTTCTTCTTTTACCTACCAGTTTTACAAGAGAACGCTCAGTGTTGTAATCATGACGATTTTTCTTAAGGTGCTCAGTAAGATGGTTGATTCTGAATGTAAAAAGGGCAATCTGACCTTCAGCTGAACCGGTGTTAGTTGCAGCTTTACCGTGTTTTGCGAAAATTTCCGCTTTAACTTCTTTAGTTAAGTACATGCTAATATTATTTAAATGATTATTATGTATGTATAAGTTTATCCTATACGGCTGCAAAGGTAATCAATATTTTTTTACGTGCAACCCTGTATAGTTGAAAGTCGTAAAGTTTTAATGTTATAAAGTTTTGTTACTATGTGATTCAGCGAATTTTAACTTTCCAACTTTCAACTTTATAACTAATAATAAAGCTTCGCTACTTCTTCATTTACAAACTCAAGGAAGCGTTCATCCCTTTCGGTAAACGGATCCAGTACATTAGAGTCGATATCTATCTGTCCTATGTTCTTTCCGTTTACGAATAATGGAATTACGATTTCAGATTTTACCGTAAAAGAGCACGCTATATAGTTGTCCTGTGCTTTAACATCCGGCACTACAAAATTTTGGTTAGAAACCGCCACCTGTCCGCAAATGCCTTTTCCAAAAGGTATTACGGTATGATCTGTAGGTTCGCCGGCATAAGGCCCCAATAAAAGTTCCGGTTTATCGCCATTGGCAAAATAAAAGCCTACCCAGTCGTAGTAGTCAATGTTATCACGTAAAAGATGGCAAAGCTGTAGTAATTTCTCTTCTCTTAGCGTATTGTCGTGGTGAAGTATGTCGGTAACTTTTGGTTTTAATTCTTCGAATGTCATGATGTATAATTATTTTATACAAAATTACGACAAACACTATTCCACTTATGTTTTTATGGTTGGAAAATATAAAATTCCCACATTATGCATTTTATTGGCTGTCAGGCTGTCCGCTTTTAATAGAAAATATATACATTTGTCACGGTATGAAATTTAATAAGCACATAGGTATACTTTTAGCGTTCCTGATATTGGCTTCCAATATGGGGTTTGCTATCAATGTGCATTATTGTCATGATGAAGTTTCGTCAGTTTCGTTAGCTTATAAAATAGACGAACCTTGTAACGACCATCATAAGGAAGAGTCAAAAAGCTGTTGTGCTAAAGCTTCAGAAAGCCATAAAAAATGCTGTAAAAATGATCTTGTAAAACTACAGGACGACAAAGCTGATAACATTATAGTTAAATCGCTGCAATTAGACCTTAGCGCTTTTTATACGGTAGAGGAGTGGAAACCTGCTCATTTTGCTACATATACTCCTGTAATTAACCATGAGTCACCTTCTTTCTATTGTGAGGCTCATGCACCGCCTTTATTCCAGTTATACTGCCAATACATTTTCTACGCCTGAGTTATACATTATAATTAGTTTCCTTTTGGGAGGAATCGAACGATTATTAATGATATAACTTTTTTTATGCGTAAAATATATTTATTGCTGTTAGTGTGCGTATCATTTGCACAGGCACAGGAAACATTAAGCGGTAAAGTTCTTGATGAGCAGAATCTTCCGCTTCCGGGAGCCGGCATAAACTGGCTTAATACTACTATTTCTTCATCAACCTTAGAAGACGGTACATTTACAATTCCATATTCTCCGGAACACAAAAAACTTTTAATTAGCTATTTAGGATTTCCTACCGATACGCTTGATATAGTTTCGCCTCAATATATTACCCACAAAATGAAACCTGCTAAGGGCAGCGATCTTAATGAGGTTGTGGTAGATAAGACCCGTAAAAGCCTTGAGCGGAGCCATGTTAAAGCAACAAACGTAGTGACTATGGGTAGTAAAGAATTACTTAAAGCTGCCTGTTGTAATATTGCCGAAGCTTTTGAAACCAATCCTTCTATTGATGTTAGCTTTTCAGACGCGCTTACAGGTACACGTCAGATAAAAATGCTGGGACTTACCAGTCCGTACCTTCTTATTGCAGAAGAGAATATTCCGGCTGTGCGTGGTGCTTCGCAGGTTTATGGACTTTCTTTTATTCCTGGTACATGGGTTGAAAGTATCCAGATTACTAAAGGAGCCGGTCCGGTTGTTAATGGTTATGAAAGTATTTCAGGGCAGATAAACTATGAATTACTTAAGCCTGTTAATGATATACCTTTCTTTTTGAATGCCTATGGTTCTACAGATAGCCGTTTTGAGCTGAATACCCATTTCAACAAGAAATTCTCTGATAAATGGAGCAGCAGCCTTTTTGTTCACGGCAATGCCAGAGTAAGTAAAAATGATATGAATGATGATGGTTTTCTGGATAATCCGCTTGGAAAACAAATTAATATCATGAACCGTTGGCAATACAACGATATGGAGAAAGGCTGGGTTGGTTTCATCAACGCGCGATACATGCGTGATGAAAAGCAAACCGGAGAACTTGGCTTCGATCCTGATACCGACAAATTCACGACTAATCACTGGGGTTCAGAAATCAATACTGATAAAGTAGATTTTTCGGGAAAACTGGGTTATGTGTTTCCTGATATGCCTTTTCAGAGTATCGGTTTACAATCAGCTTTCAACTGGCACAAACAGGAGTCTTATTTTGGCTTCAGGACGTACGATATCGATCAGAAGAGCTTTTACTCAAACCTTATCTTTAATTCAATCATTACCAATACAAGAAATAAGTTTGCTACCGGCCTTAACTTTACTTATGATAAGTATGGCGAGTTCGTTAATGCTATTGATTATAGCAGGATAGATAATTCTGTTGGTGCTTTCTTTGAGTATACCTATGATAATGCTAACGATTTTACCGTGGTATTTGGCGGGCGTTTTGACGTGCACAACCGTCTTGGGGCTTTTGTGACACCAAGAATGCATTTGCGTTACAATCCATGGGAAAAAGGAACCTTCAGAGCATCGGCCGGAAGAGGTAAAAGGGCAGCGAATATCTTTGCTGAAAATCAGTCACTTTTCGGTAGCTCAAGAACATTTACCATTGCAAACAATGGAGGTAAATTATACGGACTTAATCCGGAAATTGCTTGGAATTACGGTCTGAGTTTTATTCAGGGCTTTACATTGTTTGGTAAAAACACCGAATTTGTTATTGACTTTTATCGTACCGACTTTCAGAACCAGGCAGTTGTCGATCTTTTTGCTTCACCACAACAGGTGTTGTTCTATAATCTTGATGGGAAGTCGTATGCAAACAGTCTTCAACTGGAGCTGAACTATGAGATAACACATCATTTTAATGTTCGTACAGCCTATAAATATTACGATATTGAGACGCAATATACAACCGGAATGCAGGAAAGACCACTGCAGGCTAAACACCGTTTCTTTACTAACTTGGCTTATGAAACACATATAGTTGACGGAGGAAAACAATGGAAGTTTGATTTTACCTATAACTGGATGGGTAAACAGCGTTTGCCTTATACGGGCAGTAATCCTGTAGATGAGCAAATGGACAATTATTCTCCATCTTTCTCGTTAATGAATGCACAGGTAACCAGAACATTCTCAAGTGTTTTTGAGGCTTATGTAGGGGCAGAAAACTTAGGTAATTATCAGCAAAAGAAAGCTATTTTAGGAGCAGATGATCCCTTTGGCTCATATTTTGACACTTCAATTATCTATGCGCCTATTTTTGGACAAATGTATTATGCGGGAATTCGATTTAAAATAAAATAACAACTAAACCACTTAACATGAAAAAATTAATTTTAGTAATGCTTGTAACACTTGTAGGTTTTGCAGTGCAGGCACAGGAGAAAAAACAGGAAAAGAAAAAGAATGCTACTTATGAAATTCCTGTAAATGGTAATTGCGGGATGTGTAAAAAACGAATTGAAGCTGCCGCTTATAGTGTTAAAGGAGTTAAATCGGCTCAGTGGCACCAGGATCATCACGATATGCATTTAATCATAGATGAAAACAAATGCAGTATTGATGATGTTCATGCAGCAATTGCTAAAGCAGGACATGATACTGATAAAGTAAAAGCAAAAGACGAAGATTTTGAAAAACTTCACGGATGTTGTCAATATGAAAGGCTATAATTGGGTATTACCAATATAGCATTGAAATTATAAGATTAAATAAATTTTCAACAGAAGCAGCTTTTAGTTGCTTCTGTTTTTTTATATGTAAATCAGGTAATTGTACTTGTAGTCAGTGTTTTAAAATGAGATAATTTTGAAATCCTAACTATTAAATTACTAATTTATGTATGACAACTTAAGGTACGATCAGATTATGTTCAAGGCTTCTCATAACAGCTATGAACGTAATGAGACTATTGGGGAACAACTTACTTTTCATCCCGATCAACCCTATAATTCAGGCTGTTTGGGCCTTGAATTTGATATCTGGAGACATTCAGCTAATTACACACCATTTCAAAGTATTCCGGAATCGTATTTTACGGTAAGTCACGTTACGCCGGGTAAAACAATTTTGAAAAAATACCTTGTTGAGCTTAAGAATTGGCATAACTGGCTGGCTAACAAAAACCATTATCCTGTTTTAATAACATTAGATATAAAAAGTAAAGAAGGTGGCTATGATGGTTTTAATAACGAAATTGATACCTATCTTAAATGTTATTTTGATGAAAGTCTCATTTTTAAGCCTGGGGAGTTATTTGAAAAGAACAGGGGATATGACCCTAATGCATCTTTGGTTGATAATATTCGTAATCATGGATGGCCTAAAATAGCCGATATGAGAGGTAAATTTATATTTTGTCTTAGCGGTAATAAAGACTGGAAAACTGAATATGCCAAAGGGGTAAGGCAACGCTTTTGTTTTAGTGACACAGGTAATTTACCTTCAACTGATCCAAATATCGTGTTTTTTAATGCTGAAGTATCAGGCTTTATTTTTCCTTTCATTAATGCGAGAATGCAGCAAGGGCTTATTGATCTTCAGTTTAAAAACTTCATAACAAGAGGGTATGGCGCTAATGATGCAACGTTATGGAACCTTGCCAAGAATCTTAATTTTAGTGAAATCGCTACAAACGCAGTTCGAAACCATGAATGGGCTGAAATACATTATACGAGTCCGATTAAAGAAAAAAGCAGAATATCTAAACGTTCTTTACGTAATAAATCTAATAATGAGTACAGAACAGATAGAGCTACACATATGACAGCTCATTATGACAGCAATACATGTCTTTTTATTTTTGAGCAAGATCCGGAAAGAGATATTTATGCGATTAAGAATTATAAAACCCAAGAGTATTTTGATTGTACTATTTCAACCATGTCGCCAACAATTAACGATGATTGTCAGCGATGGTCGCTTATTCCAACTGGAGGAGCGAATGAGTATTATATCAAAAATGTAAAAAATGGAGAATATATGACCAAAAAAGCTTCTCAGCTTTCAAAAAATCATGGAAAAGATGAAGTATATATAATAGAGAATCGTTAAAAGAAAAGGGGCCGTTTTTTAAAACGGCCCCTTTATATATTAGCTTTTAGGGTCTATTGTCTTTATTTCGGATATTAGTTTTCCGTCAGCACTAAAGCCTTCTATTAAAACTTTCATGGGTTTCGAAGTCATTTTAGGAATCGAAATGCTGAATTCACCTTTATTGTCGCTCCAAACATTGGGTTGCCAGTCAATAATGCCGAAGTTTTCAAAACCTTTATCATCTACGCTGTTGTAGGTTACATTTTGAAAAAGTTTAGGTTTTTCAAACCCGGATTTGACAACAATATCGGGAGTGTTGTTTTTTAAATATCTTGGTCTGACACCCTTTTTAAGGTAAATTTTTATCATACCCTGAAAATTTCGAATTGATGGTACAATGGCGGTTGAGCTCATGTAAATCTCATCAACTTCTGATGTTTGTATAAGACTAAGCATGGAATAATCCATCAGCTGAAAATTATCAAGATAAATAATAGGTTTTGCCTGTGCCGCATTTACACTGTTAATTGTACGGGTGTATATGTCTAATTGCCCTGTTGCATGATTCTCATTGATATAAAAGCCACCATAGGTTTTAATAAACTGGAGTAAGGTTTGATATGAATTGGCATTAGAATCGGATATTTTGTATCCCCTTAAATCACCATTACCATAGCTATTGGCGTATTTTAAGGCATTACCTTCAATCTTTACTTCTTCAAGTTCTATTGATGTATTGTCGCTAAAAATATTCGGGTTTTTAAATGTTTCATCATTATACTGAGGTGTATAGAAATGAGGCTCCGGTTTGTATGGTTTGTTAAATTTGCGTGACCCATTCAAAATTTGCGGTGCGATTGTAATTTCCTTAGGCTTAAGGCCTCGCTTTATCAATGTAAAGTTTACGTAAGAAGAATCGTCAATAACAAGATTTTTGAACTCAAATTCTCTGTTATCATTTACTTCAGTATTTTCGTCAATGCCTGAAGTAAGTGAATATAGTCTTATACGACCGCCTTTACTATCTATAGTGGATGGTATTGTTCCCTTAAGAGTAAGACCAAGGTCGAAAGGATAATTGCTTTTAGGTGGATTTTGTTTAATGTTTATCCATTGGTATTTACTTTTTTGATTTATCAGAAATAAATCAAGCTCATAGAGTTTGTTCTTAGAAAGTGTTGTGAAATAATGTCTTCCGGAAGCTTTATGCTGGTTTTGTATATAGGGTAATAACAGAAATGAACCATAGATGTCGTTAGTGTCATCAAAGCTTATTGTGTTTTCAGGTAACACTGTTAGACTTAAGTTCATATTAGAGTGGTTAACTTTTCCCTGGTATTTTTGCTTGTTAGCCGATTGTTCTGTTTTAGTAATATCTACCGTAAGTCCTGTTTTGGGATAATTAAAGAATAACCTTTCAGAAAGTTGTATGAGGTTACTGTCTAATATCCTTATGGTATTCATTCCCGGTGATAAATCTGCATTAGGGATAACAAGTGTTTGTTCAAAATTGGCATTGTTCAGGTTCAGTTCCATTATCACTGTTTTTGCATCCTGATGCACCAACATGTATACCGGCTGTTTATTAAGTAGATTAATAGTGGCTTTATTAGTGCGAGCTTTTATCATTGTTTTATCAGCGATCGCATAATTGTTCACTTCGAGTGATATACCGGTTAAGTCAGCAACAGGAAAAGTTTTTTCGTGCTTAATGTCTTCAATTGTTACGACAGCTTTATAGTTTGTAGATGCATTTGCAGGAAGATCAAATTTTCCAAAACCAAGCTTGTTAAGTTGTACCTGTTTAAAGATCTTTCCGGATCCATCTACTATATCAACTGTAGATATGGCTAACGGATTATTATTGCAATCTGTTACATGTATACCAATAGTGCTGGATAAGCCGCTTATTATTTTTCCTCCTTCAGGATTTATGTCAATATTGATTTTAGAGGGGTCAGCTTTTGCTAAAGCTGTGCCTGATCCTTGTTGAGGGTTAATAACAGCTATTTCGTAAACGGCGGAGTCGTCTTCCGAAAAATTATTCATCCAGTTGGTGTAAAACTGTAGGTAATATTTGCCTGAATTGAATTTGCTGTTAAGTTTAAAAAAACCTGTAAATCCACCCCTGTTGCCAAAAAGAAGCTTTGTTTCGATAATCTTCCCCTGGTCATCCATTAATGATGCGTAAATGTTAGTTGTGTTGGGTGAAGGGGCGTTTATTTTGCGATGAAATACATATCCTTTAAACCAGATGGTCTCGTTGGTCATAAAGGCGTTTTTGTCGAACTGAACGTGAATATTTTCTCTTTCCAGGAGATAATAATCGGTTACTAGTTTCATGATTTCTTCACTACGGCTTTGCTGTGCATGCGCAGTTAGGCTTAGCAATGGGATGGTTGCTAAAAGGGTTAAGAGTATTTTTTTCATGGTTGGATGGTTGGTAGAAATTTTCTTTCAAATTTAGGACGTAAAAATATGCGATTTAATTAAATGTACATTTATAAAAGGGTTTAAATTATTTGTAAAATAAACGCAAAAAGGGAGCGTTTATTTTTAACGCTCCCTTTAAGTTTTATAAGATAATGTATTACATCATTCCCGGCATTCCGCCTCCCATTGGCATTCCGCCTCCGGCATTATCTTCTTTGATATCTATTAAGGCACACTCAGTCGTAAGTATCATTCCTGCTACCGAAGCAGCATTTTCAAGAGCTACACGTGTAACTTTTTTAGGGTCAATAATACCTGCTGCAAGCATATCTACATATTCGTCAGTTTTAGCGTTGTAACCAAAATCTCCAGATCCTTCAGCAACTTTTGCAACAACCACAGATCCTTCAAGACCAGCATTTTCAACAATAGTTCTTAGTGGAGCTTCGATAGCGCGAGCCACTATCTGAACACCTGTTGCTTCATCAGCGTTTTCAGCCTGAATTGAAGAAAGGGTAGCTTTAGCTCTTAGTAAAGCAACACCACCTCCGGCAACGATACCTTCTTCAACAGCTGCTCTGGTAGCGTGAAGGGCATCATCTACACGGTCTTTTTTCTCTTTCATTTCTACTTCCGATGCTGCACCTACATAAAGTACAGCTACACCTCCTGCAAGTTTTGCAAGACGCTCCTGAAGCTTTTCTCTGTCATAGTCAGATGTTGTAGTTTCCATCTGAGCTTTAATTTGGTTTACACGGTTTTTGATGTTATCCTGATCACCTGCACCGTTTACGATTGTAGTATTGTCTTTGTCAATAACTACTTTCTCGCAAGTCCCCAGCATATCAAGAGTGGCATTTTCAAGTGTGTAACCTTGCTCCTCAGCAATTACAGTACCACCTGTAAGGATAGCAATGTCTTCAAGAAGTGCTTTTCTTCTGTCACCAAAGCCCGGAGCTTTAACAGCCGCAATCTTAAGCGCACCTCTTAGTTTGTTTACTACTAAAGTAGCAAGAGCTTCGCCATCTACATCTTCAGCGATGATTAGTAGAGGTTTGCCAGATTGTGCAACCGGTTCAAGTACCGGAAGCAGGTCTTTCATTGAAGACACTTTTTTGTCATATAATAAAATGTAAGGTCTGTCAAGTTCAGCCTCCATTTTTTCTGAATTTGTTACAAAGTAAGCTGACAGGTATCCTCTGTCAAACTGCATACCTTCTACAACATCAACATAAGTATCAGTTCCTTTAGCTTCTTCAACAGTGATAACGCCTTCTTTACCTACTTTTTCAAAAGCAGTAGCGATTAGTTCTCCTACGCTTTCGTCGTTGTTAGCAGAGATAGAAGCTACTTGTTTTATTTTTTCAGAAGTGCTACCTACTTCTTTAGATTGTTTAGAAAGGTCGCCCACAATTGCAGATACGGCCTTGTCTATACCACGTTTAAGATCCATAGGATTTGCACCTGCAGCAACGTTCTTAAGCCCTTCTTTTACGATAGCCTGTGCAAGAACAGTAGCAGTAGTAGTACCATCACCTGCAAGATCGTTGGTTTTAGAAGCTACTTCTTTAACCATCTGAGCGCCCATGTTCTCAAGAGTGTCAGCAAGTTCAATTTCTTTAGCTACAGATACCCCGTCTTTAGTTACAGTTGGTCCGCCAAATGATTTGCTGATAATTACGTTACGTCCTTTAGGACCAAGAGTTACTTTTACAGCATTTGCTAATGCATCAACACCGCGTTTTAAACCGTCGCGTGCTTCTATATCAAATTTTATTTCTTTAGCCATTGTGTCTTTAATATATGTTTTTAAATATGTTAACCTAAAATTAGATTACAGCAAAAATCTCTTCTTCTTTCATTATAAGGTAATCCTTGCCTTCGAATTTCAATTCAGTACCGGCATATTTTCCGTATAATACAGTGTCACCTACTTTTACGGTCATTTCATGGTCTTTAGTGCCATTGCCTACTGCCACTACAATACCTTTTTGTGGTTTTTCCTTAGCGGTGTCAGGAATAAAAATCCCTGAAGCAGTTTGCGTTTCTGCAGCTACCGGTTCAATAAGTACGCGGTCTGAAAGGGGTTTGATGTTTAAAGCCATATTGGTAAATTTTATTTTGTTTATTGTAAATATTTGCTGTTTCCTTTTTTTCAGAAATTATGCCATTCGGAACTAACCTGACATATTTTCAGAAAAAATGCCAGCTTAATGAGGCTGGCATTTTAATATCGTTATTTACGAAGAAATTACTGTTGTGGTTGTGTAGCCGGAGCCGGAGTTGTTGCCGGTTGAGCAACCGGAGCAGCTTCACCTGCAGGTTTAGCAGCCGGAGCCTGAGCAGCCGGTACAGCAGACTCATCAATGAATGACTCATTACCTCCAATTGAAGAGAAGCTAATGCTAGATAAAAGGATAAGTGCTACAAGGATAGCAGCAAGTGTCCATGTACTCTTGTCAAGGAAGTCTGTGGTCTTTTGAACGCCGCCCATCATCTGAGAACCTCCAATAGAAGAGGAAAGGCCTCCACTTTTTGGGTTTTGCACCATGATTACCACTACAAGCAAAAAGCTTACTATTGTTATAAGTACCAGAAAAATTGAAAAGTTAAGCATCGTTCTTTAAGTTGTTATTTTGTTGAATTATCTTTATATCTGAAATACGGTCTGCAAAGAAAACACTTTTTTCCGGATATTTCAAAATTAAAATTTCATAAGCCTGTATTGCTTTGCTGTATTTTTTTTGTTCGAGATAAACCCTTGCCAGAGTTTCAGTCATCAGCATTGAGCTGTCCTGCGTGCTACGCTCAACGTTTGCAGGGGTTGGCGTATTGTTTTTAACAGGAGCAATTTTTGGATTTGTCTCAATGAATTTATCAATAAGCTCCATTTTTTTTGCGATAGGACTCTCATTTTCTTCCTCTTTTGGCTCTGCTTTTTCTTCATTATCCCTGTTTATTGGGGTAAGTCTTGATAATTGCAGCCATTCGGCGAAAGAATGAGTTTCATTTTTATCAAAGTCTAAAGGTTTTCCTATGCTGAGTTTTTCTTCTGTTGTCTCAATAGTGTTTTCTGCAACTTCCGGTGTTACCTCTTCTTCTTGAAAGCTATTAAGTTCTTCTGTTGCCTGTATTGAACGTTTTATGGAGTCTTCAAGTTTGTCTGAGGATTGAGGCTGAACATGAGTAGTGTTATTAGCTTCTTCTGTAGCCTGTATCGAGCGTTTAATAGATTCCTCTATTTTGTCAACAGGAGATTGTTCTACCGTTTCAGCTTGAGTGATAGTTTCCTCTACAGGTTCAATTTCTAAGATTTCGCTATCAGCAACGGTGATAGACTGCAAAGCATTTTCCTGCTGAGCCATCACGTCTTTTTCAATGCTTTGGAATTGTTCTGATGTAATAAAATCAAAAAGAACTGAACGATCTGTTGTGTAGGCAGCCGTTTTTTTTAGCTCAGTGTTGTAACGAAAACTGTCCTGATTGTATAGCCCTTTCAGGTAAATGGCGCGCGCGCTTTGCAGGAACGGAAATTCCGAAAGGATTTTCTCCAGTTCGGCCGTCTGCCTTTCATTTAATGAATAAGGCTTGTTGAGCAGGTATGTATAGTCTTTTGTGTTCAGTTTTTTCAGTGTTCAGTGTTCAGTGTTCAGTGCTCAGAAGGCAACTGCCAACTGTGACTGCATGCTGAAAACTCATTTTACCATTTCGCCAGCGATTCGTTAAATATATCCTGAGTTATCCTTTCAAAAATAGCTTCAAGGGCTTCATTTAGAACAGTTCCTGTAGGTAGGTCAGTTCCGGAAAAGTCATGATAGAAGCTGAAAGGTTTTTCAAAATCATCTTTTTCGTTATTCTTGTTGGTAAACCTCACGTTTACGGTAATGCTTAGTCTGTTTTGCGCTGCCCTTTGGTCTGCTGTTGCTGTCATAGGAGAGATGCGGTATTGCGTAATCTCTCCTTCATAAAGCAAATCACCTCCTGAATTGGTAAGGCTCAGATTGGTTTGGTTCTGTATAAGATCCTGAAGCCTTCTTGTAAACGTAACGTCAATTCCCGGCTCTATCAGATCGGCATTATTCTGAAAATGGTTTACCTGAAACGTTTTGGCATTAATCGCCCCCGTAGTTCCGGTAAAGTTATAGGCTACAGTACATCCGCCTAAAGATAAAAGTACGGCAAACGCCATTATAAATTTTAAATATCTCATAGTGTTTGCAATGGCTATAGGTCGTATTGTTTTATTTTTCGGTATAAAGTCCTTTCAGATATGCCAAGCTCATCAGCAGCAGCTTTGCGTTTTCCTTTGTTGCGTTCCAGTGCTTTTTTAATAAGCTCTATTTCTTTTTCGTCAAGGCGAAGTGTTTCTTCTTCTTCGACAGTTTCGGCAAAAAGGTAATTGTCATCATCTTCATCTTCGTCATGATGATCAATTACAGCAGGTTCGGTATGTACTGTTTTTTGAGGAGGGAAAACTTCAGCGCGGTGCAGCTCTTCGTACTCGTTTATTGCGTTTCCGTTTTGCGATCCGTATATTTTCTGGATAAGGCCTTTGTTGCTTTCCTGAACTTTAGAGGTGTTGCCGTTTTGCATCAGCTCCATGGTAAGCTTCTTCAGGTCGTTAAGGTCGCTTTTCATATCGAACAACACCTTATATAATATCTCTCTTTCGGTACTAAAATCGCTTTCCGGTTTTTTATCCCTTACTACAGCCGGCAGGTTAGAACCTTCTTCAGGAAGGTAGCCACGTAATGTGGCCAGGGTTATATTTCTGTTTGTTTCGAGAACCGATATCTGTTCGGCTACATTACGTAGCTGGCGGATGTTTCCACTCCAGCGGTAACGCAGTAATAATTGGATAGCGTCATCTTCAAGCTTAATGGGAGGCATTTTGTATTTGTGCGCAAAGTCAGAAGAGAATTTTCTAAACAGTAAGTGTATGTCATCCTTTCTGTCTCTCAATGGAGGAAGCGAAATCTCAACAGTACTTAACCTATAATAAAGGTCTTCCCTGAATTTGCCCTTTTCGATAGCATCAAACATATTAACGTTTGTAGCAGCTACAATGCGCACATTCGTTTTCTGCACCTGCGACGAACCTACTTTTATAAATTCACCATTTTCGAGTACACGAAGCAGCCTTACCTGAGTGGTAAGAGGTAATTCACCAACCTCGTCAAGAAATATTGTTCCGCCATCGGCTACTTCAAAATAACCTTCACGTGTTGATGTTGCTCCTGTAAAGGCACCTTTTTCGTGGCCAAAAAGCTCACTGTCAATCGTGCCTTCAGGAATTGCGCCGCAGTTTACGGCAATATATTTACCATGCTTTCTGTGTGACAGGGCATGGATGATTCTCGGAATGTTTTCTTTACCTACACCGCTCTCACCGGTAACCAGTACCGAAATATCGGTAGGAGCGACCTGAATGGCTTTTTCTACAGCACGGTTAAGCTTAGGGTCGTTCCCTATAATCTCGAACCGTTGTTTTATGGCTTGTACACTTTCCATTATATTATTCTTAGCTATTCCTCAAATTAGCGAAAATTTTTGTAATTCGTAGCAAACAAAGATTAAGCTTGCATGATTTCGTTGTACCCAACAGCTTCACCTATAAGTGTGGCCGATGTACATTCGCTGATCAATACATTTACAAAGTCGCCCGGTTTATAGTCTCCTTTAGGAAATACCACCACCGTATTTTGAGAGTTTCTTCCGCTCCAGTGTGCGTCAGAACGTTTAGATTCTTTTTCTACCAATACTTCAACTACCTGACCAATGAAACGCTGTGTTCTTTCAAGTGCCATTTTTTGCTGAAGGTTGATGATCTCAGTAAGTCTGCGGTTTTTTACATCGGCAGGGACATCATCCTCCATTTTACGGGCAGCGAGTGTTCCCGGTCTTTCAGAATAAGCAAACATGAAACCAAAGTCATAATTACAATGCTCCATAAGCGAAAGCGTATCCTGATGATCTTCTTCTGTTTCGGTAGGGAAGCCGGCAATCATATCCTGAGAAAGTGACATTTCAGGGATGATACGGTATATGTTGTCTACCAACTCCATATATTCCTCGCGGGTGTGCTGGCGGTTCATTTCTTTTAGTATGCGTGTACTTCCTGATTGTACAGGTAAGTGAATATATTTACATATATTATGGTGTTTCGCCATAACTTCAATTACTTCAAGGTGCATATCCTGAGGGTTTGAAGTAGAGAAACGGAAACGCATTTTAGGGAATGCTTTAGCAACCATATCCAGTAGCTGTGCAAAATCTACAGCAGTAGCTTTCTGCATTTCAGAAGCTTTTACGAAATCCTTTTTAAGTCCGCCGCCATACCAAAGGTAGCTGTCTACGTTTTGTCCTAACAGGGTAACTTCTTTAAATCCTTTGTCGTAAAGGTCTGCAATTTCTTCCATGATGCTTTGCGGCTCACGGCTTCTTTCTCTTCCTCGGGTAAACGGAACCACACAGAAGGTACACATGTTGTCGCATCCGCGGGTTATTGATACAAATGCAGTAACACCATTGCTGTTAAGACGTACAGGTGAAATGTCTCCGTAAGTTTCTTCTTTGGAAAGGATTACATTAATAGCGTCACGGCCTTCTTCAACCTCTTTTAAAAGATTCGGAAGATCTTTGTAGGCATCGGGTCCAATAACCATGTCTACAATTTTTTCTTCCTCAAGGAACTGACTTTTAAGACGCTCGGCCATACAGCCCAGTACGCCCACTTTCATTCCCGGATTTATCTTTTTTACGGCATTATAAGTTTCCAGTCTTTTGCGCACAGTTTGTTCCGCTTTATCACGGATAGAACAAGTATTTACTAATACAAGATCGGCCTCCTCAATATTTTGGGTGGTGTTAAAACCTTCATTGGCAAGAATAGAAGCTACAATCTCGCTATCAGAGAAATTCATCTGGCAGCCATAGCTTTCGATGAAAAGTTTTTTAGTATTTCCTTCTTTCTGTTCTAAAACAAGACTTTGTCCCTGTTTGTTTTCTTCAATAATCTTTTCCATAATTCACTCCTGTAGTGCTTAATCAGGTCGCAAAGATAGCATTAATTTCAATATTATGACAAGTTGACAGCCTTAGTTGATAAGATTTAGGAAACGCTCATTGTTATGTTTTACTCCTTAATATATATTGCAGATTTCATAAAAATGATTTTAAAAAAATCGACAAAAAACCAATATTTAAAAAAAACCAATACTTTTGCGACACAAAGAAAAGCAATATGGCAAAGAATTTAGTGATCGTTGAGTCGCCTGCGAAGGCAAAAACCATTGAGAAATTTCTGGGTTCAGGATATCAGGTGGAGTCCAGTTATGGGCATATAGCTGATATTCCGGCTAAGGAAATAGGGGTGGATGTTAATAATGGCTTTAAGCCAAAATATGAAGTGTCTCCCGATAAAAAAGCACTGGTAAAAAAACTTAAAGATCTTTCTAAATCGGCCGAGACCGTTTGGCTGGCTTCCGATGAGGACCGCGAGGGGGAGGCTATTGCATGGCACCTGGCGGAAGAACTGAAACTGGACAAGTCTAAAACGAAAAGGATTGTTTTTCATGAGATCACCAAAACCGCGATACAAAAAGCAATTGAAAATCCAAGGGATATCAACTATGATCTTGTAAATGCGCAACAGGCTCGCCGCGTGCTTGACAGGTTAGTAGGTTATGAGTTGTCTCCTGTGCTTTGGAAAAAAGTAAAAAGCGGACTTTCGGCGGGTAGGGTGCAGTCGGTTTCTGTACGTCTAATTGTTGAACGCGAACGCGAGATACAAAATTTTAACGCAGAGGCTTCTTATAGTGTAACAGCTGAGTTTGTAAACGAAGCCGGTAAATCTTTTAAAGCGAAGCTGCCTAAAAATTTTACAACTAAGCAGGAAGCCCAGGATTTCCTGAATAAAAATATTGGGTCTATATATAAGGTGTCAGATCTTGAGACCAAGCCGGCTAAAAAATCGCCTGCAGCACCATTTACTACATCTACGTTACAGCAGGAGGCAGCAAGAAAGCTGTATTTTCCGGTTGGTGTTACCATGATGCTTGCGCAACGACTGTATGAGGCCGGACTTATTACTTATATGAGAACGGATAGCGTTAACCTTTCTCAGGAGGCTATGGCTGCTGCCGAGGCTGAAATTATCAGGTCTTATGGTAAAGAGTTTAGCAAGCCGAGAAATTACGCAACCAAAAGTAAAGGGGCGCAGGAAGCTCACGAGGCTATCCGTCCTACAGATATGTCGCGACATGGCGTGAATATCGACCGTGACCAGGCAAGGCTTTACGATCTTATCTGGAAAAGAACAGTAGCTTCGCAAATGAGTGATGCCGAATTGGAACGTACCAATGTAAAGATTGAAGCTAATAATCATAAAGAATTATTTTCAGCATCCGGTGAGGTGTTGATGTTTGAGGGTTTCCTTAAAGTATATCTTGAAGGGAATGATGATGAGGATGTAGAACAGGAAGGGATGCTTCCGGCACTAAGAGTGAGTGAGAAACTTATTAATAATTATATAACTGCTACCGAGCGTTTCTCAAGACCGCCTGCACGATATACTGAGGCGGCACTGGTTAAGAAACTTGAGGAACTGGGTATCGGGCGTCCGTCTACGTATGCGCCGACTATTTCTACTATTATCAGCAGAAATTATGTTGAGAAAGGAAGTTTTGAAGGGCAGGAGAGAAGATATAAGCAATTGGTGTTAAAAGCGGGAGCAGTTTCTGAACAGGAGCTTCATGAAAATGTTGGTTCTGATAAAGGGAAACTGGTGCCGACAGATATAGGTATTATTGTTAATGATTTCCTTGTAAATCATTTCGAAACCATTCTTGATTATAACTTTACCGCTAAGGTGGAGCAGGATTTTGACGAAATCGCTTCAGGTAAAGAAGACTGGACGAAAATGATGAGTGAATTTTACAGTCATTTCCATCCTACTGTGATCAATGTTGAGAAAAATGCTGAGAGGGAATCGGGTGAGCGTATTTTGGGTACTGATCCAAAAACAGGTAAGCCGGTGAGTGTTCGTTTGGGTAAATTTGGCCCAATGGCTCAGATTGGTGATGCCGAAGACGAAAATAAACAGTTTGCAAGCCTTCTTCCGGAGCAAAATATTGGTACTATTACACTTGATGAAGTTTTAGGTTTGTTTATGCTGCCGAAGAATCTTGGTAATTACCAGGGAGAAGAAGTAGAGGTAAATAATGGTCGTTTTGGTCCGTATGTGCGTTTTGGAAAAGTGTTTATTTCGCTTCCAAAAGGAGAAGATCCGCTGGATGTGACTTTTGAAAGAGCGCAACAGCTGATTAATGAAAAGCAACAGGCCGATGCTCCGATAGGAACGTATAAAAATGAACCTGTGCAAAAAGGTGTTGGCCGATTTGGTCCGTTCATAAAATGGAATGGCATCTTTATCAATGTAAGCAAAAAATATAATTTTGATAAGCTTTCGCAATCTGATATTGTGGAGCTGATTGAAGATAAATTACAAAAAGACATCGATAAGGTTATTCATAACTGGGAGGACGAAGGTATCCGTGTGGAAAAAGCACGCTGGGGACGTTCGGTAATCCTTAAAGGAAAAACCAAGATCGAACTGAATAAAGATATTGATGCTTCTAAACTGACACTTGATCAGGTTAAGGCAATGATAGAGGAGAAAGCTCCGGCTAAGAAAAAGGCGGCAGCTAAGAAGACTACAACTAAAAAACCTGCAGCTAAAAAGAAATAATAAATGATATTCGATTTTTTACAGCCTTTAGATGAGGGACTTCTTACTTTTATTTCTGAAGGTTCAGCGCAGGCGTTAGGTCATAAAACAGATTTTCATGCCGATGGACGATTTCCGAATCTTGAAAACGCAAAAATTGCTATTATTGGCGTGTTGGATGACAGAGGGGCGGGTAACAAGCGTGAGCACCACATTCATCTTAACTATGTTAGAAAGGAGCTTTACGGTCTTTTCCCGGGTAACTGGGATAAACAGGTTGTAGATTTGGGTAATATACCTGCAGGGAATTCACAGCAGGATACTTACTTTGCGCTCAAAAGTATTGCAGAAGAGCTTATAAAAAATGGTGTATTGCCGGTTGTTATCGGTGGTTCTCAGGATTTATCTTATGCGATGTACAGGGCTTACGATAAGTTGGAGCAAATGGTGAATTTTGTTTCAATTGATAGTAGGTTTGACTTTGGTAAGCAGGATGATGAGCTTTCAGCAGTGTCTTACCTTACGAGAATGATTGTTGATGAACCTAATAATCTTTTCAATTATTCTAATTTAGGATATCAGACGTATTACAATCCGCAGGAAGAGATTGATTTGATTGAAAAGCTGTATTTTGATGCTTACCGGCTTGGAGAAGTGTGCGGAAACCCCGTAATTGCTGAGCCTGTGTTAAGAGATGCTGATGTTGTAAGTGTTGATATGATGGCAGTTAAGTCAGGTGATTCCGGAAATATTGTTAAATTTATACCAAATGGTTTTGATGGCAAAGAAATTTGTACATTAGCACGCTATGCAGGGATAAGCGACAAGGTGAGTTCTTTTGGGATTTTTAATCACGGAGACAGTCTTCAGGAAGCGGCTCTTATTGCGCAGATTATATGGTATTTCATCGAAGGGGTGCATTATCGCTCGAATGAATACCCGTTCGGAAGTAAGGAGGCTTATATTAAATATATAGTGCCGTCGGAGGATGAAGAGCTCGTTTTTTATAAGAGTGATAAGACCGACAGATGGTGGATTGAAGTTCCTTTTGTTTCGGATTTTAGCAATAAATTAAAAAGGAACACGTTATTACCATGTAATCATCAGGATTATCTTAGTGCAACTAACGGTGAGTATCCTGAAAGATTATGGAAAGCGCAAAGAAAGAACATAATTTAACTTTTTTGCTATAAAAATGGCATGTTTTACAAGAAGTGTTGAATTGTTTGCTTTTTGTTTAGGTTTTTTTAATAAAAAAATTGTTTTTTTAAAAATAAATAAATAGGTTTACGCCCTTAAAAATAGAATTACATTAATAACCCAAGTTTTATGAAGAAGTTCATTGCATTAACAGCAACTTTATCATTTTTAATCAGCTGTGGTTCCAGTGACCGAGGGGAACTGGTAGGAGTTAAAGGCAGAAAGTGGAGGCCTGAAAAGCCTTATGGTATGGCTTTGATTCCTGGTGGCGCTTACATTATGGGTAAGTCGGATGACGACTTAGCAAATGTTCAGGATGCTCCTACAAAAACGGTAACTGTTCGTTCTTTCTATATGGATGAGACAGAGATTACCAACAGTGAGTACCGTCAGTTTGTTCAATGGGTTAAAGATTCTACAATCAGAACCAGATTGGCTATTCTTGCGGATGAGCAAGGACAGAAGCCTGGTGCAGGTGGTATTGGAGAATTTGCGTTCAAAGATCAGGAGGCTACGGAAGATCAGTCTGCGTATGATAAATATATGTATGAGAACTACTATAGTTTAGGTACAGATGATGATATGTATGCGGGAAGAAAGCTTAATCATAAAGCTAAGCTTATTACTGATCCTCAGAAATATCCGGATGAGTACTATGTAGAGGTTATGGATTCTATGTATCTGCCTGAGTCGGAATCATACAATGGTTTAAGAACTATTGATGTTTCTAAATTGGTATTCCGTTACTCTTGGATGGATATTCAGGCTGCTGCAAAAGACAAGTCTACTAAAAATACAAGGGCGAAGAGAAGTAAATATATGAGACATGAGCAGGTTCAGGTATATCCGGATACTACTGTATGGATCAAAGACTTTGCTTACTCATATAATGAGCCGATGCATAATGACTATTTCTGGCACGAAGCTTACGGAGAATATCCTGTAGTAGGTGTTACATGGCAGAAAGCTAAAGCATTTTGTGCTTGGAGAACTCTTTATAAAAATGCTTATCAAAAAGATAAAAAGAGACAATTTGTAAACTCTTTCCGTTTGCCAACTGAGGCTGAGTGGGAATTCGCTGCAAGAGGTGGTCTGCAATCAGCTACTTTCCCTTGGGGTGGTCCTTATGCTAAAAACGACAGAGGTTGTTTCCTTGCAAACTTTAAACCAAACAGAGGTGACTACGCTGCTGACGGTGCTCTTTATACTGTAGAGGCTCGTTCATTCGATCCGAATGATCACAACCTTTACAATATGGCAGGTAACGTTTCTGAGTGGACTGACTCTTCTTATGATGCATCTTCATATGAGTATGTTTCTACTATGAACCCTAACGTTCCAGATCAGGCTAACAAACGTAAAGTTGTTCGTGGTGGTTCTTGGAAAGACGTTGCTTACTTCCTTCAGGTGAGCAGCAGGGATTGGGAATATGCTGATTCTGCAAGAAGCTACATTGGTTTCAGAACTGTACAGGATTACATGGGTACACAAAATACCTCAAACGAATAATTTTAACCAACTCGAATTTTTTTTTGAATATTTAAATTAATTAACTTAACTAAAAACTAAAAATTATTTATTATGGCACTACCTAAAAGAGTTATGAACATGGCCTATGGTCTTGGAGCGGCAGTTGTAATCGTTGGAGCTCTATTCAAATTGATGCACTGGCCTGGAGCGAGCGCGATGCTTATCATCGGTCTGGGAGCTGAGGCTTTTATCTTCGCAATCTCTGCATTTGATGCACCTGAAAAAGATCTTGACTGGTCTCTGGTTTACCCTGAACTAGCTGGTGGTGAGGCTAAGAAAAAAGACGTGAAGAAAGAAAACCCAACTGAAGCTCAAGGTCTTCTATCTCAAAAACTTGACAACCTATTAAAAGAAGCTAAAATTGATGGTGCTCTTATGGAAAGCCTAGGAAACAGTATCAAAAACTTCGAATCTGCTGCCAAAGGAATTTCTCCAACAGTTGATTCAATCGCTTCTCAGAAAAAATACAGCGAAGAAATGTCTCAGGCTGCAGCTCAGATGGAGTCTCTAAACAGTCTTTACAAAGTTCAGTTAGAGAGCGCTTCTCGTAACGCTGAAGCTAACAAAGAAATCGCTGACAACGCTGCTAAACTAAAACAAGAGATGGCTAACATGACTCAAAACATCGCTTCTCTTAACAATGTTTACGGTGGTATGCTTTCTGCTATGGGTAACAGAGCTTAATAATTAGTTACTATATATTTTAACACTAAAAACCAAAAGATAACTAATTAGAAATGGCAGGAGGAAAATTAACCCCTAGGCAAAAGATGATTAACCTGATGTATCTGGTTTTCATCGCAATGTTGGCCCTAAACATGTCGAAAGAAGTACTTTCAGCTTTCGGCTTGATGAACGAACAATTTGAGTCTTCTAACGTAGAAGCTACTAAAAATAATACAGGACTTTATGATGCTTTAGTTGCAAAGGCTGCTGAGAATCCAGCTTTTAGCGCTGCGAAAGCAGTGTCAGAAAAAGTTAAAGGTATTTCTGCAGAATTTAACAGCTATATTGAAAGCCTTAAAGGTGATATCACTAAAGACATTGAGAGAGAGAATGGTAAATTACCATACGAAGCAATGGATAAAGGTGATAAAATCGATGAGCATTGGTTTGAAGGTGACGGTTACTCTAAAAAGGGTAAAGAAATTGTTGCTGCTATCGAGAAATATAAAGCTGACATGAAAGCAGCTATTGGTAATGACGTTAAATACCTTCCGATAAGTAAAGAGCTAGATGCAAAATTCAGTACTGCTGATGTAAAAGATGGTGAAGGAGTTACAAAAAAGTATCTTGACTATCATTATAAAGGTTTCCCTTCGATTGCATCATTAACAAAATTATCTGCATTACAGAATAATGTTAAGACAATTGAGGCTAATGTTTATAACATTGCATTAGGTAAAGCTGCTCTTGAAATGAGCTCAATGAGTAAGTATAAAGCGATTATTGTTCTTGATAAAAACGCTTACTTCCAGGGTGAAAAAGTTACAGGTAAAGTAGTTCTTGGTCGTTATGATGAGGATACTAAGCCTACATCATTCCAAGGTCCTGGTAAAATTGATCCAGCTACTGGTCAGGCTGTTATTGATATGACTGCTGGTTCTGTTGGTGAACAAACAATTAAAGGTAAATTTAATTTCCTTGAAGATGGTAAAAATATTCCATTAGAATTTGAGGGTAAATATGTGGTTGTTCCAAGACCAAATTCTGCTACTATTTCAGCTGATAAGATGAACTCTGTTTACCGTGGGGTTGATAACCCTATGACAGTTTCATTTGCAGGTGTTCCTGATACTGACGTTAAAGCTTCGGCACCTGGTGCTTGGAGATCAGCGGGAGCTAAAGGTAAATACAACTGGAACGTAACTGGTGTTTCTGGAACAACAGCTAAAATTCAGGTTACAGCTAAGCTTTCTGATGGTAAGACAGTTACTGATATGAAAGAATTCAATGTTCGTCCTATCCCTGCTCCGGTACCGGAACTTAGAGGTAAGAGAACTTCGGCAAAAGGTAATAAAAATGACCTTTCATCTTCTACAATTAACGTAGCGTTCCCTGACTTCGTATTCGATGTTAAAACTTCAGTTAAGTCGTTTGAGGTGTTTGTATCTGGTTCAGGTACTATGGTTTGTCAGGGTAACAGATTTAGCCCTCAGGCGCTAGCTGCAATTGGTAAAACAAAAAGAGGTGACGTAGTAGTTATCAGCCGTATCGAAACATCTATTGTTGGTGCAGCAGGATATACTCCACCGCCATCAGGGTCTTTCACTTGGGAGATACAATAATTTGATTTAAAAGAACGTTTTTCTTTTACAGTATAAAATTAAAATAATGAATAGCAGAAATTTTTTATTAGCGGCTCTATTTTTTGCAGGTGTAACTACATCTTTTGCCCAGTCAAACTTGCTTAATGCAAAGACGCCGGATGAAATAGGTAAAAAAACAGCTGAGCAGGACTCATTAGATAATGACAAGCCGCTACCTTACGGTTATGTGGGAGATAGGGATGTTTTGCTTGCCAGAAAAGTTTGGGAAGTAATTGATCTTGACCAAAGAATTAACTTTCCTATGTACTTTCCTATTGAGGATAATATAGGCGATGATAGAAGGTCACTATTCAGTGTTTTAATGACAGCTATCAAAGACGGTCAGCTTACGGAGGTATATGATGATTCATACTTTACCCTTAAAAAGACAGGTGATGATATCCAGTCTTCATTCTACTTCAAAGAGCTTAACGACTATGGTCGTGAGCTTATGAATCAGAACCCGGGTAAAACAGAGGAGCAGCTTAAAGCTAATGGTACTCTTACTGCTGAACACTATACAACTTCTGAGCTAAACGGTGCAGACGTATCTAAATATAAGATCGTTGGTACCTGGTACTTTGATAAGAGACAGGGTGAGATGAAATACAGAATCCTTGGAATTTGTCCAATGGCTGTAGATGCTCTTACTAAGTTAAGACAAGGGTCTGAAGCAGAACCAATCGAGCTTTTCTGGGTATTCTATCCAGGAGCGAGAGACGTGCTTCACAAAGCGAAGGCTTTCAATGAGAAAAACTCTGCGCAGCCTATCACTTTTGACCACTTACTTAACTCAAGACGTTTCACTGCTGTGATTGTTAAAGAAGAGAACGTTTATGGAGACAGACTTATCGAAGACTACATGAAAGATAACTCTCAAATGCAGCTTCTTGAAGCTGAGCGTATCAAAGATAAGATACGTAACTTTGAGCAGGACATGTGGAACTACTAAGAAGTTATTCTTCTAATAATATTAAAAACTCTTACCCTAGTGGTAAGAGTTTTTTTATTTTTACACTATGAAAGATTTTTTAATCGTTGGAGCTGGTCTTGCCGGTATTAGTTTTGCGGAAACCGCTTTGCTTAATGACAAGTCGTTTGTTGTTATTAGTGACAATTCTCAAAATTCATCATATGTTGCGGCAGGGTTATACAATCCTGTAATATTAAAAAGGTTTAGCCTTCCGCAGGATGCTGCAGTACATTTAGACTATATGGTGCCTTTTTATAAAAGAATTGAGGAGCGTCTTGGAGTTAAGTTTGATATAAGTTTACCTGTTTACAGAAAATTTGCTTCTGTTGAAGAACAAAACAACTGGTTTCAGGCTGCTGATAAACCCGCTCTTGAGCCCTTTCTATCACCAGAAGTTCTACATACTGATTATGAAGGTTTGCCTGCTGAGTTTGGTTTCGGTAAAGTTATGCATACAGGTTATGTAGATACGGAGACCTTATTGAATACTTATAAAGAATTTTTAAGTGATAATGGGTGGTTAGTTGAGGAAACTTTTGAGCATGATCTGCTTGAAATTAAAGAAGACTATGTAGTTTATAAGGGAATTGAAGCTCGCCAAATTATATTTGCTGAAGGTTTCGGAATTCATGCGAATCCTTATTTTAAGCATTTGCCACTTGATGGGACTAAAGGGGAATTATTGCTAATAAAAGCTCCTAGCTTAAAACTGGATGTTGCCGTTAATGCAAGTATCTTTATATTACCTATGGGCGATGGTTTTTTCAAAGTAGGTGCAACTTATGAATGGTATGATAAGACTGCTTTGCCTACACAGGCGGGTAGGGATGAGTTGGTTGAAAAACTCAACGAGCTTATTAACTGTGATTATGAAATTATTGAACACTTTGCAGGAATTCGCCCAACTGTTAAAGACAGGAAGCCGCTTATTGGTACGCATCCACTATACAAGAACGTCCATTTGCTGAATGGTTTAGGTACTCGTGGTGTAATGCTGGGGCCTTCTATGGCCAAAGAATTGTATGATTCCATAATTACCGGTAACCCGGTAAGGAGAGAAGTTGGAATTCAGAGGTTTAAGAATCTTTAGGTTTATTCCAGTCCTTATCATAGCCTACAAAGAAGTTTATCCAGATGTTTCGGGATATTCTCATAATGTAGGGCATGAGTAGTACGAGTCCGGCGATTATACTGATGAATGCTGTTTTTAAGTCGGTACCTATAAATGAGAAACAGATAATAAATATAGCAACGCTGATAGCCACACCAAGTGCATAACTTACATACATGGCACCAAAATAAAATGATGGTTCAATTTTGTACGGTTGCCCACAATGGCTGCATCGCTCGTGCATTTTGTATATTTTAGCCAGATTGAAGGGGTTTTTATCAATATACATACTTTCTTCGTGGCATCGGGGACAGGTTCCTGTTAAAATGCTATATAGTTTGGATCCTTTTTTTAACATTTGCAAAAAAATTTGTTGATACACAAATTTACGATTAATAAGACATAAAGAATAATGCTTAACATACATAATTTATCAGTTTCTTTCGGAGGGACATATTTGTTTGAGGAAGTTACTTTCAGGCTTGGTGCCGGAGACAGGGTTGGTCTTGTTGGGAAGAATGGTGCAGGAAAATCGACCATGCTAAAAATACTTTCAGGAGAACAGCAATATGACTCGGGTGTGATCGCTACTGAGAAGGAAATTAAAATAGGTTTCCTTAAACAGGATATCGATTTCATCAAAGGGCGTGCTGTTCTTGAGGAAGCATATCAGGCATTCGTTGAAATAAAAAAAGCTGAGGAGAAAATCGATAAGATAAATCATCAGTTGGCTACCCGTACCGATTATGAAAGTGCTGAATACTCTCAGCTGATTGAAGATCTGAGTGATGTGACGCATCATTATGAGATTTTAGGCGGATATAATTATGTTGGCGATACTGAAAAAATATTATTAGGTCTTGGTTTTAAGCGTGAGGATTTTGATAAAGCAACGGATACTTTTTCAGGAGGATGGCGTATGCGTATCGAATTGGCAAAACTGCTACTTCAGTATAATGATGTACTGCTTCTGGATGAGCCTACCAACCACCTTGATATTGAGAGTATCATATGGCTTGAATCATTCCTGAGGACTTATCCCGGGGTTGTGGTTATCGTATCGCACGATAAGATGTTCCTGGACAATGTTACCAACAGGACTATAGAAATATCGTTGGGAAAAGCCTACGATTTTAGTAAACCCTATTCGCAGTATCTTGAATTAAGGCAGGAGCTTAGAGAGAAACAACTTGCTACGCAAAAAAATCAGGATAAGAAAATCGAACAGACTGAAAAGCTGATCGAGAAATTCAGGGCGAAGGCTTCAAAGGCTTCGATGGCGCAATCACTTATCAAAAAACTCGATAAAGTTGAGCGTATAGAGGTTGATGAAGATGATAATTCGGTAATGAATATATCTTTTCCGGTTTCGATTACGCCCGGGCGAGTGGTTGTTGAAGCTGAACACGTAACTAAAAAATATGGTGAAAAAACCATTCTTAAAGATATTAGTTTGCTTGTTGAACGCGGAAGCAAGATTGCTTTTGTTGGGCAGAATGGTCAGGGTAAATCTACACTGATCAAAGCCATTACTAAGGATATAGATTATCAGGGAACGATTAAGTTAGGACATAACGTGCAGTTAGGTTATTTTGCCCAGAATCAGGCCGAATATCTTGATGGCGAAATAACGCTTCTTGAAACGATGGAAAATGCTGCAACTGACACTAACCGTTCTAAAGTGCGCGATATGCTTGGTGCTTTCCTTTTCAGAGGAGATGATGTAGAAAAGAAAGTAAAAGTACTTTCGGGAGGTGAAAGAAACCGTCTGGCATTGTGTAAGCTATTGCTACAGCCAATCAACGTACTTGTAATGGATGAGCCTACCAATCACCTTGATATTAAATCTAAGAACGTTCTGAAAGCTGCATTACAGAAATTTGAGGGTACTTTGTTGCTAGTATCTCACGACAGGGATTTCCTTCAGGGGATGAGTAATATCGTTTATGAATTCAAAGATCAGAAAATAAGGGAATATCTTGGGGATATCAATTTCTATCTTGAGCAGCGCAATATGCAGAATATGCGTGAAGTTGAGAAAAGGGATGTAGTGGTAAAAGAAAAAGAAAAGGAAGCTCCAAAAAAGCAGGTTTCTTATGAGGACCAGAAGAAGAATAAAACTCTTCAGAACAGATTAAGTAAAATTGAAAGCCAGATTGCCGAAGTGGAAAAGCAAATTCAGCACGATGATAAGCTTTTAGCAGGAGATTATGAAAAGCTGATGGCTGATGCCGCTTTTTTTACTGCTTATGAAAATAAGAAAAAAGAACTGGAAAAACTCATGCAAGATTGGGAACAGGTTCAGGAAGATTTAGAGAACGTGACTAGTCCTAAAATAGGTTGACTATTTTTTGATTATACAAATTTGATAAAAGTTCAGGCATTTTCAAGTTGTCTGAACTT